>NZ_DLHQ01000026.1:0-199929 GCF_002483305.1 Brevundimonas sp. UBA7664 | reverse complement strand
GGCCGCCGACCTGTTCGAGACCTATGCGGTGACCACGGTCGCCACCATGGTGCTGGCGGCGATCTTCTTCCGCGACCAGCCCTACGTCGACACCATGATGCTGCTGCCGCTGGCCATCTGCGGCATCTGCGTCGTCACCTCGATCATCGGCTCGTTCTTCGTGCGTCTGGGCAAGAGCCAGAACATTATGGGCGCCCTGTATCAGGGCCTGATCGTCACCGGCGTGCTGTCGGCCATCGCCGTCTATTTCGTCATCGACGGCCTGGTCGCCGGCCCGATCGTCACCAACACCGGTCTGACCATCGAACCGATGAGCCTGTTCTGGTCCGGCATGGTCGGCCTTCTGGTCACCGCGGCCATCGTGGTCATCACGGAATACTACACGGGCTCGAACTTCCGCCCGGTGCGCTCGGTCGCCAACGCCTCGGTTTCGGGCCACGGCACCAACGTGATCCAGGGGCTGGCCGTCTCGCTCGAGTCGACCGCCCTGCCGGCGCTGACCATCATCGTCGGCATCGTCGCCTCGTATCAGCTGGCCGGCCTGTTCGGCATCGCCATCGCCACCACGACCATGCTGGGCGTGGCGGGCATGATCGTCGCGCTCGACGCCTTCGGTCCGGTCACCGACAACGCCGGCGGCATCGCCGAAATGGCGGGTCTTCCCTCGGAAGTCCGTCACTCGACCGACGCCCTCGACGCGGTCGGCAACACCACCAAGGCCGTCACCAAGGGCTACGCCATCGGTTCGGCCGGTCTCGGCGCCCTGGTGCTGTTCGCGGCCTATACGTCCGACCTGGACTATTTCGCCGCCAATCCGGAGCTCTATCCCTTCTTCGCCGGCATGGCCGAGATCGATTTCGGCCTGACCAACCCCTATGTCGTCGTCGGCCTGCTGTTCGGGGGGCTGCTGCCCTTCCTGTTCGGCGGCATGTCGATGATGGCGGTCGGTCGCGCGGCCGAGTCGGTCGTGGCCGAGGTGCGTCGCCAGTTCCGCGAGAACCCGGGCATCATGACCTATGAGGTCAAGCCCGAGTACGGCCGGGCCGTCGACATCCTGACCAAGGCGGCGATCAAGGAGATGATCGTGCCGTCGCTGCTGCCGGTGCTGTCGCCGATCGTCCTGTTCGTCGCCGTGCTGTCGATCTCGGACAAGGCCACGGCCTTCGCCGCCCTGGGCGCCATGCTGATGGGCGTCATCGTCACCGGTCTGTTCGTCGCCATCTCGATGACCTCGGGCGGCGGCGCGTGGGACAACGCCAAGAAGGTGATCGAAGAGGGCTTCACCGACAAGAACGGCGTCGTCCACGGCAAGGGGTCGGAGGCTCACAAGGCCGCCGTCACCGGCGACACGGTCGGCGATCCCTACAAGGACACCTCCGGTCCGGCGGTGAACCCGATGATCAAGATCACCAACATCGTGGCCCTGCTGCTGCTGGCGGTTCTGGCCAGCGGCAAGGTGTTCTGATCCGCCAACACTAGCCGCCGCGTCCCCCTCGGGGGCGCGGCGGTCGCCCATCAAAGAGGCCCCGGAGAGCGATCTCCGGGGCCTTCTTCGTGATGGCGGTGAAGCGGTAGACTATTCCCGGCGCTGCTGGCCCGGCTCGTCCTCGTCGGTGCGGGGCAGCTGGCCGCGCCCGATGTTGCCGAGCAACTGCTCGAGGATGGTCAACTGACGCCCGCGGGTCGGGGTTTCGCGGTCGTTCATGGCCACACGTTCGCCGTCGTCGAGCCCGAGGGTGCGGACCTCGGCGACCTGGCCGGCGTCATCGAAGGTGATCTCGGTCACGGTCCGCTGGGTCACCTGGGGCCGGTTGTAGGTGTATTTCTCGGTCACCTGGCTGATGTAGTACCAGACATTGTCGCGCTCGAAGGTCGAGGTCGTCGACGGCGAGCCCAGACGGGCCAGCACGGTCTGTTTGGTGTCCGTGCCGGCGACGATGTCGGCCGGCCGGGCGTCGATGGCCTGAAAGCCGTTCTGACCCACGGTGGGGGCGCAGGCCGAGGTCAGGGCCGCGGCCGAAAGAGCGGCGATCAGGAGGTTCGTACGAAGCATTTGCGGCGCCTGCGACTTCAACAAGGTCTTTGACCTAACCGGACCCGAGCCTTAGTTCAACGGCGCGGCGGAAAAGGGGCCGTATGATCATGCTTCAGAACCTGTTTCGAACCCGTCCCCGCGAGCGTCTGGGCCAGACGCTGTATGAGGCTGCCGTGCGTCAGGCGCGCGAGCCGGCCTTCTATACCCGGCTGGGCGTGGCCGACCGTATCGACGCGCGGTTCGAGATCTATACCCTGCATGTCCTGCTTCTGGTCATGCGGCTGCGCGACGAGGGCGAGCGCGGCGCCGAGGCCGGGCAGGATCTGTTCAACATCTATGTCTCGGCCCTGGACCATGCCCTGCGCGAACTGGGCGTGGGCGACGTTTCGGTCGGCAAGAAGATGCGCAAGCTGGGCGAGGCCCTCTACGGCCGGATGACCGCCTATGAGCCGCGCCTGCGGGACGGCGACGCCAGCGGACTGGCGGCCGGACTGGCCCGCAATGTGTACGAGAGCGAAGACGCCGGGGCGGGCGAGGCCCTCGCGGCCTATGCCCTCGCCAGCCGCGCCCGGCTGGCCGCGCAGTCGTTCGACGCCGTGGCCGACGCCCCGGCCTGGGCCGAGGTGAGCGAATGACCCTTCCTGACCTTCCTTACAGCGAGCCGGTTCGGCTGCATCAGGTGGCCGGGGGCGCAAAGCGGACGCTCGAACCCGACGCGGCGGCCCGGGCCCGGATCGTCAAGGCGCTGGACCTCGCGTCGCTGGACGCGTTCACCGCCGAGATGGATCTGAAGCCGACGGACGCCGGCTGGCGGCTGTCGGGCCGGGTTCGGGCCAGTCTGGCCCAGACCTGCGGCATCACCCTTGAGCCGCTGCCGCTCGAGATCGACGCACCCTTCGTTCTCAACCTCGCCGAGGCTGTGGACGAGGAGTCCGACGAGATCGTCATCACCATGGACGACGAATCGCCCGACCTGATCGAGAACGGCCAGATCGACCTCGGTCAGTATGCCGTCGAACAACTGGCCCTGCGGCTGGATCCGTTCCCGCGCAAGCCCGGCGCCGAATTCGTCCAGCCGCCGGAACCCGAGGAAATCTCGCCCTTCGCCGTGCTGAAGCAGCTTCGGCCGTCCGACGACAGTTGACGCAGGGGCGGCGTGGTTGCATCCCCCCGGTGCGGCGCTATCGTCGTCAAACTGACAAGCGCCGGACTGCCGGCGCGACGGAGTCGAAACGGCTTGTCATCCCCGATCCTGATTTCGCTCGACGCCATGGGCGGAGACCACGGTCCGCCCGTCGTGGTGGCCGGCGTGAGCGACTACCGCAAACGCCATGGCGGCGAGGGCGTGCGCTTCATGCTGCATGGCGACGAGACCGCGATCCGGGCCGAGATGACCCGGCACAGTCTGAGCGACGATCTCTGCGTCGTGCGCCATACCGACAAGGTCGTGGCCATGGACGAGAAGCCCGCCCAGGCCATGCGCCGCGGCAAGGGCTCCAGCCTGTGGAATGCGATCGAGGCGGTGAAGTCCGGTGAGGCCGGCGCCGTCGTCTCCGCCGGCAACACCGGCGCCCTGATGGCGATCTCCAAACTGCTGCTGCGGATGTCGGCGCACGGGCTGGAGCGGCCGGCGATCGTCGCCAGCTGGCCGACCCACCGCGGCATCACCGCCGTCCTCGACGTCGGCGCCAATATCGAGAGCGACGCGGAACAGCTGATCGAATTCGCCATCATGGGCGAGGCCTTCCACGCGGCGGTGCACGGCGGCGTCAAGCCGACCATCGGCATCCTCAACGTCGGCTCCGAGGAGATGAAGGGCCATGAGGAGGTCCGCGAGGCGAACCGTATCCTGCGCGAAGGCGGCGCCGGGCTGAACCTCGACTACCGGGGCTTCGTCGAGGGCACCGACATCGCCAAGGGCACGGTCGATGTCGTGGTCACCGACGGCTTCACCGGCAATATCGCGCTGAAGACCGCCGAAGGCGTGGCGCGCTACATTTCGGAACTGATGAAGGCGGCGCTGACGTCGAGCCCGATGGCCAAGGCCGGGGCCCTGCTGGCCTTGCCGGCCCTGAAGCGGATGCGCCAGAAGATCGACCCCAGCGCGATCAACGGCGGACCCCTGCTGGGTCTGAACGGGATTGTGGTGAAGAGTCACGGCGGCGCCGACGCCAAGGGATTCGGCAACGCCATCCGCGTCGCGGTCGAGCTGGGCCGCAGCGACTATCTGATCAAGGTCAGCGAGAGTTTCAGCCGCCTGACCGCCGTGCTCGAACAGCCGGCCGCCGTCACGGTGGAACCGGCCATGGAGACTCCCCAGTGAGCGTTATCCGCAGCGCCGTGACCGGCGTCGGCTCCTTCCTGCCGGAACAGGTCGTCACCAACGCCGACCTGGCGAAGATCGTCGACACCTCGGACGAGTGGATCCAGGAGCGCACGGGCATCAAACAGCGCCACCGCGCCCGCGATGACCAGCCGACCAGCGATCTGGCCGTGGAAGCCGCGAAACGGGCCCTGGCCGACGCCGGCCGGACCGCCGCCGAGGTCGATCTGATCATCGTCGCCACGACCACGCCCGACATGACCTTCCCGTCCGTCGCCTCGATCGTCCAGCGCAAGATCGGCGCCCCGACCTGCATCGCCTTTGACGTCCAGGCCGTTTGTTCGGGCTTCGTCTATGCGCTCAGCATCGCGGATGGCTTTGTCGCCCGCGGCATGGCGAAATGCGCCCTGATCATCGGCGCCGAGGAAATGACCCGGCTGATGGACTGGACCGACCGGTCGACCTGCGTGCTGTTCGGCGACGGGGCCGGCTGCGTCGTGGTCGAGCCGCGCGAGGGGCAGGGGACCAAGGAAGATCAAGGGCTGCTGGGATTCGCCCTGCGCTGCGACGGGACCAAGACCGACCTGCTGTATGTCGACGGAGGACCCGCGACCACGGGCACGGTCGGCCATCTGCGCATGGCCGGGAACCAGGTCTTCCGCCACGCCGTGGTCAATATCGCCGAGGCCATCACCGCCGCCTGCGCCGCCTCCGGGATCGAGGTGGCCGACGTCGACTGGTTCGTGCCCCACCAGGCCAACCAGCGCATCATCAAGGGCGTCGGCGACCGGCTGGGGCTGGATGAGAACAAGGTGATCTCGACGGTGGCCATCCACGCCAACACCTCGGCGGCCTCCATCCCCCTGGCGCTGGACGCCGCGATTCAGGACGGCCGCATCAAGCGCGGCGATCTGGTTCTGCTGGAAGCCATGGGCGGCGGTCTGACCTGGGGCGCTTGCGCGTTTCGTCTGTAGGGCGATTTCCAGCTTTCCATTTGACGACGCTTGGCCTTTTATGTCCGCCGACCGACCTTTGGAGGGGAGCGGACCTTTGGCTGAACATCAGACCCTGACGCGTGCGGACCTGTGCGAGGCGGTGCACGAAGAAGTGGGGCTGTCGCGACAGGAGTGCTCGGCCCTGGTCGAGCGCACGCTCGAGCTGATCATCGAATCGCTGGAACGCGGCGAGACCGTGAAACTGTCCGGCTTCGGCGTCTTCCAGGTCCGCGAGAAGCGCGCCCGGATGGGCCGCAATCCCAAGACCGGCCAACCGGCGGCGATCCACCCGCGCCGGGTCATCAGCTTCCGCGCCTCGCAGATCATGAAGGGCCGGGTTCACGACGCCGTCGTGAGCGCCTGACGCCCGTGGCCAAGAGCCCGAACGCCTTCAGAACCATCTCCGAAGCGGCGGCCGAGGTCGGCGCCCCCCAGCATGTGCTTCGCTTCTGGGAGACGAAGTTTGCGTTTCTGACCCCGCTCAAACGGGCCGGTGGCCGGCGCTTCTACCGGCCGCAGGATGTGGTCCTGCTGAAGTCGGTCAAGCGCCTGCTGCATGAGGAAGGCCTGACCATCAAGGGCGTCCAGCGGCTGCACAAGGAACAGGGGCTGAAGCGTCTGGCCCACTATGGCGACCCCGAGGGGGCGGTGACGTTCGAGCCCGACGGGGCCGCGCCGGCGACGGTCCCGGCGGCCGGGGGCGGCGGTCCGTCGTCGATCCGGCTGCGTCAGGTGCTGGCCGAACTGGAGGGCGCGCGGGCCCGACTGGAAGTGGTGCTGACCAGAAGCGCCTGACGGCGGCTTTTTCGGTTTGCGCCGCCGCGAACCCCGTCTATAGGGAGCGCCTCTCGGAGCGTGGCGCAGCCTGGTAGCGCACTTGACTGGGGGTCAAGGGGTCGCAGGTTCGAATCCTGTCGCTCCGACCATCTTCCGCAATGAAGACGGTTGGTTGAAGGGGTCGCTTTCGGGCGGCCCCTTTCCAATTGCGGTCAGGACTTGCCGCCTTCGGCCCATTTGAACAGCGGATAGAGGGGCACGCCCCAGCCGACGCCGGCGACGGCGTAGACCAGCAGGTCGATCAACTGGCCCGGCGGCAGCAGGCCGCGGAGTGCGATCGCGCCCCAGATCCATGCCGCGACGAAGACCAGCACGGCGATCATGGCGACGAAGCGACGGGTCCTCGGGCCCATGTCAGCGCTTGCTCCGGAACAGGAAGAAGCCGCCCAGGGCGAGGGCCGAGGCGGCCAGCGACCAGAGCACCCAGGTCCAGCCGTCCATGGTCCCGACGGCGAAGACGCGGACGGCCAGGAACCAGCCGCAGACGGCGGCGACGGCCGAAACCAGCGAGGTGGCGAACAGGCCGCGGCGGCCGGTGACCAGATCGGCCAGCCAGGCGAGGGCGAAGGCGCCGAGGACGGCGATGGCGATGTCGAGGTATTGCAACCGGCCTCTCCAGACTTGCGGCGATGCGACGCCGAAAAGCGACTCGATCTCGCCGCACAGCGGGGGCATACCGCTGGGGCCGGCGCGATCCAAGGACGCGCGGGCACTGTAACGGTCGGGACGGCAGGCGTCGAATGAAGCGTTTCATCGGTGGCGATCAGAACCGCGCGGTCGCCATCTGGCTGTTCGCCTGCGCCGCCCTGGTGTTCGCCATGGTCGTGGTCGGGGGAGTCACCCGCCTGACCGGATCGGGCCTGTCGATCACGGAATGGAAGCCGATCATGGGCGCCCTGCCGCCGATGAACGCGGCCGACTGGAACGAGGCGTTCGAAAAATACCGCGCCATTCCGCAATACCAGCAGGTCAACGCCGGCATGAGCATGGCCGAGTTCCAGGGCATCTTCTGGTGGGAGTGGGCGCATCGGCTGCTGGGGCGGCTGATCGGCGCGGCCTTCGCCCTGCCGTTCGCGGTCTTCCTGATCCTGCGCCAGATGCCGCGGCGGCTGATCGTGCGCTGCGCGGTTCTGCTCGTCCTCGGCGGACTACAGGGGCTGATCGGCTGGTGGATGGTGTCGAGCGGTCTGTCGGAGCGGGTCGATGTCGCGCCCGAGCGGCTGACGGTGCACCTGGGCCTGGCGCTGCTGATCTTCATGGGGCTGGTCTGGACCGGGCTGGAGGCCTGGAACGGCGAGCCGCACAGTCGCCCGCCGGTGGTCTGGAGCCGGGGCGCGGCCATCCTGCTCGGCGCGGTCTTCGTCCAGTGCCTGCTGGGCGGGCTGGTGGCGGGGGCCAAGGCGGGCTTCGTCTATACCGACTGGCCGCTGATGAACGGGGCGTTCCTCGCGCCAGTGGCGTGGGGCAATGGAGCGCTGGCCTTCCTGCATGACCAGGCGCTGGTGCAGTTCAATCACCGGATCTGGGCCTATGGGCTGCTGATCGGCGGGACGGTCTATGCGGTGCAGGCGTGGCGGTGGCGGCTGGCCGAGGGGCTGGGCGCGGCGGCGTTCGCGGTCGCGGCGGCGCTGTGGCTGCAGGCCCTGCTGGGCATCGCCACCCTGATGAACGCCACGCCGCTCTGGCTCGGCGCCCTGCACCAGGCCGGCGCGGCGCTGGTGCTGGCGGCGGCGACCGTCAACCTGTGGCTGGTGCGGCGCTCGCAGGCGCGGCTGTTTACGTCCGGACCGAGGTCCAGGGGCCTCTGATCGCGAAGGTGATCCCCGGGTACATGATGTTGACGAACATCACCGATCCGTCGGGCGAGAAACAGGCCCCCGCGAACTCGGCGTTGCCGGTGAAGACGTTGCGGCCGATCGTATAGACCTTGCCGTCGGGGGTGACGCCCTTGAGGTGGTTGCGCAGGTCGCTGGAGTAGTTGTCCTCGCACAGGATCAGGTGACCCCAGGGCGCGACGATGAGGTTGTCGGCCATGTTGGCGACCCGGATGTCGGCGCTCTCGAGGAACAGCTGCATCCGGCCCGGCATGAGGCTCTCGCCACGCCGGCCTTCGATCCGCGAGGGGACATAGCGCAGGATCTGACCGCGCTTCAGCGGGCCGCCGGAGGTGGCGGTCATGTAGAGCTCGCCGTCGCCCCAGAAAACGCCCTCGCCGCGCGCCACCAGGGCGGCGCCGGCGGCGTGACCGCGCTGGCGCAGGTCGCCGTTGGGCGACTCGACGTCGTCCATGTCGATCCAGACGACCTCGCGCCAGTCGTTGACGGCCCATTCGCGGGCGTCATGGTTGGTCGTGTTCGCGCCGGGCTTGCCCTTGAACGCCATGGCCTGGAGCCGGCCGCCCTCGGCCAGCTTGCCGGGCGTGGTCGGGATGAAGCGGTAGAACAGGCCGTCGGTCTTGTCCTCGGTGAGGTAGACGATGCCGGTACGCGGATCGACGCAGACCGCCTCATGCTCGAACCGCCCCATGGCCTTCAACGGGACGGGGACGACCAGGCCGGTGGCGTCGGCGGGCACCTCGAAGACATAGCCGTGGTCTTTGGTCACGTCCGCAGCGGCGGGCGTCTGCTCGGTTTCCTCGCAGGTCAGCCAGCTGCCCCAGGGGGTGTGGCCGCCGGCGCAGTTGGTGCTGGTGCCGGCCAGCGAGAGGAACTGGCGCACGGTGCGGCGGGTCTCGAGATCGTAGATCAGCGTCGTCGTGCCGCCCGGCAGCACCCGCCCGTCCTTGTAGGTGTCATAGGCGCGGGCCGGATCCAGAAGGCCGATCCGCTCCTGATGGAAGCCGCCTGGGCCGAGGTTCCGGTGCAGGGCGCTGGAGCCCTTCAGTTCGTGGTTGCGCACCAGGGCGACGCGCGGGCCGTCGAGGGCGAAACAGCCCATGCCGTCGGGCTGGCCCGGGACGAACAGGCCGTCATCCATGGTGTCGCCGCTCTGGGAGATGACCTGGTAGGAAAAGCCCTCGGGCAGGTCGAGCAGGCGGTTGGGATCGCTCACCAGCGGACCATAGCCGTGGACCTGATTGACGTAGGTCTCTTCGGTCGCCGCGGTCTGGGCCGCCACGCTGCGGGCGAGGCCGGCGAAGGCGAAGGCGGCGGCCGAGCCGGCGATGAGGTCACGACGATGGGGGCGCATGGGGACTCCGGACGGGGCTGCCCTGCTTATGACGGCGGCGGGCGATCGGGTCATCATGGTTCCGTGACAGGCGTGAGTCCGCGCCGTCCGCGTGCACGGTCGGTCGCTGCATATTTGGGAAGACGTGCGGAGTCAGGGGGTTCGCGGCGCGGGATATGCTGGCAATCGGCGGATTGGCAGCGCTTAGTTTCCTTCTCCCATTGGGAGAAGGTGGGCGGCGAAGCCGCTCGGATGTGGGTCGGCTGGTTGAGGCGGCGAAGCCGCCCCCCGGCGGGCGACCCACACCCTTTCGCGCAAGAACGACGGCTCCGCCGCCGTGCGCTCAAGCCCTCTCCCAATGGGAGAGGGGCGTCTCAATCCTTCAACGCGCGCCCGGCGACCACCGCCTTCGCCCCGAATTTCGCTCGCAGCCGGTCGATGGCGGTCTCGGTCCTGAGCGTCCGCGCCTCGGTGGTCTCGAACAGGGCCGGGGCGTCCACGGCGTCGACGACCTCGGCCATGCCGATGCCGATCAGGCGGTAGGGGCGGCCGAGTTCGGGGGCCATGAGCTCGCGTCCGGCGGCGAACAGGGCGCGGGCGGTCTGGACCGGTTCGGGCAGGCTGACCCGCCGGGTGACGATCTTGAAGTCGGTGCGCCGCAGCTTGAGTACCAGCACCCGGCTGGCGACGCCGTCGCGCCGCGCTTTTGAGGCCAGTTTTTCGCACAGGGGCCAGAGCTCGGCCTCGAGGTCTTCGACCGAGGTCAGGTCCGCGTTGAAGGTGGTCTCGGCGCTCATCCCCTTGCGGTCGTGCTCGGGATTGACCCGTCGGGCGTCGCGGCCGTGGGCGAGATCGTGCAGGCGCAGGCCGGTCTCGCCATAGCGTTTGACCAGATCGCGGACATCGGCGGCGGCGAGATCGCCGACCGTGGCGTAGCCGTCGCTCTGCAGCGTCTTGCGGAAAACCGGACCGACGCCGGGCAGGATGCCGACCGGGCGGGGCGCGAGCACGGCGGAGGCCTCAGACCCGAGGACGGAGAAGCCGCGCGGCTTGTCCAGTTCGGACGCCACCTTGGCGAGGAAGCGGTTGGTCGCGAGGCCGATGGAGACGGTCAGGCCGGTGTCGGTCTCGATCTGTTGCTGCAGGCGGATCAGCTGAAAGGCCGGCGGGCCGCCGTTCAGCCGCTCGGTGCCGGCGAGGTCGATCCAGGCCTCGTCCAGCGACAGGGTCTGGACCAGGGGCGTCAGCTTGCCGACGGCGCCGAAGATGGCCTCGCTGGCGGCGACGTATTTGCGGAAGTCGGGCTTGATGACCACGGCCTCGGGACAGGCCTTCAACGCCTTGAACATCGGCATGGCCGAGTGAACGCCGTACTGGCGGGCGACGTAGCAACAGGTGGAGACCACGCCGCGCTTGCCGCCGCCGACGATGACGGGCCGGTCGCGCAGTTCGGGGCGGTCGCGCTTCTCCACCGAGGCGTAGAAGGCGTCGCAGTCGAGGTGGGCGATGGTCAGGCGGTCGAGCTCGTCGTGGCCGACCATCCGGCGCGAATCGCAGGCCGGGCAGCGGTCGACCTTGTGGTCGCCGGTGTGGAGGCAGTCGCGGCAGATGGATTTCATGCGGAGGAGATTGTGCCCGAGGCGATCGCGGCCCGCCATCGCCATCCCTGGGCGCGATGGGTGAGACCCGAGGTTCATCACAAAGGACACGAAGGAAGAAGCCACGAAGGTCACGAAGGGACCGGCGTTTCATGGCCGCGCGCAGCGCCTTGGCCCCGCGAAAGTTGGAATGCCTGCGGCGCCTCAAGCTCGATCTCTTCGTGTTCTTTGTGGGTTCTTCGTGTCCTTCGTGACGAACCAGCCGTTCCGTCCAAACCGGATCCGGCGCCCGCGCGGGCGCTTCACGCCAACTTAAGACCCCTCGGGTCACAGTCCACGAAGAAGGCGAAAAGCCTCCGTGCAGCCGCACTCCATGAGGCGACAGGCCAGGTGATGATGTCCAAGAAAGTCCTCATCGTCGAGGATAACGAGCTGAACATGAAGCTGTTTCATGATCTGCTCGATTCCCAGGGCTACGAGACCCTGCAAACCCGCGAGGGCCTGCAGGCGCTGGCGCTGGCGCGGCTGCACAAGCCCGACCTGATCCTGATGGACATCCAGCTGCCGGAAATCAGCGGACTGGAAGTGACCAAATGGCTGAAGGACGACGAGGAACTCAGCCACATCCCCGTCGTCGCCGTCACCGCCTTCGCCATGAAGGGCGACGAGGAGCGCATCCGCAACGGAGGATGCGAGGCCTATATCTCCAAGCCCATCTCGGTGATGCATTTCCTCGACGTGGTTCGGAAACATCTGGGGTAGCGAGCGATGACGGCGCGTATTCTTGTCGTTGACGACGTCGAGCCGAATGTTCGCCTGCTCGAGGCCAAGCTGACGCTCGAATATTATGAGGTGCTGACCGCGGGCGACGGCCTGACGGCGTTGCAGATCGCCTCCGATGAGCGGCCCGACATCATCCTGCTGGACGTGATGATGCCCGGCATGGACGGGTTCGAGACCTGCCGGCGGCTGAAGGCCGATCCGGTGACGCGACACATCCCCGTGGTGCTGGTGACCGCGCTGGACGGGCGCGAGGACAAGCTCAAGGGGCTGGACGCCGGGGCCGACGACTTCGTCACCAAGCCGATCGACGACGTCATCCTGTTCGCCCGCGTTCGCTCCCTGCTGCGGCTCAAGTCCGTGATGGACGAACTGCGCGAGCGCGAGGAGAGCGGCCGCCGGCTGGGGGTCGACACCGACGGCGCCGGACGGCTGCGCGGCTCGGGCGGGCGGGTGCTGATCGTCGACGACAATGCGCGTCAGGCCCAGAAGATGGTCGAGCATCTGGCCGGCGAACACCGCCCGACGGTCGAGAGCGACCCGGCCGCGGCCCTGATCGCGGCGCGCGGTCCGGTCGACCTGATGATCGTCAATGTCTCCAGCGCCGAGTTCGATGGCCTGCGCTTCGTCGCCCAGGTGCGGTCGACCGAGGCGTCGCGGCGCATGCCGATCCTGGCGGTGGTTGATCCGGCCGACCGGCCGCGCCTGCTGAAGGCGCTGGAGCTGGGGGTCAATGACATCCTGCCGCGCCCGGTCGATCCGGAGGAGCTGGAGGCGCGGGCCCGCACCCAGATCAAGCGCAAACGCTATGCCGACTTCCTCAAGCAGAAGCTGGACTACAGCCTCGAGATGGCGGTCACCGACGCCCTGACCGGGCTGCACAACCGCCGCTACATGGCCGGACAGCTGCAGGCGCTGATGAGCCGGGCGGGGCAGGGGGGCGATGGCGTGGCCGTGCTGGTCATGGACATCGACCATTTCAAACTGGTCAATGACGGCTTCGGCCACGACGCCGGCGACGAGGTGCTGCGCGAGTTCGCGGTGCGGCTGGCCACCAATGTCCGCGCCATCGACCTGCCGTGTCGTCTGGGCGGCGAGGAGTTCGTGGTGGTCATGCCGGGCGCCAGCCTGGAGGACGCGACCCATGTCGCCGACCGCATTCGCCGCGACGTCGGCGGCCAGCCATTCCCAATCATGGGCGGGGCCGAGGGGCTGACCATCACCGTCTCGGTCGGAGTCGCGGCCAGCACCGGGCTCGACGATACGCCGGAGGCCCTGCTCAAGCGGGCTGACGAAGGGGTCTATGAGGCCAAGTCGCGCGGTCGCAACCAGGTGATCGCAAGGGCGGCGTAGCGGCCGCTACCGGCTCATCCACGGCTTGGACTTGCCGGTCGCTATGCTGGCCGCCTGTTCGCGCTGGAAGCGGCCGCCGCGGGGCGGTTTGGGCCGCGCGTCGATGATCGCCTGCTTGAGGCGGAGGGCGCGTTGGATGGAGGTCTCCGGAGGCGTTTCCGGCTGGTCTTCGTCGGGGTCGGTCATCCCGGCAGTCTAGCACGCGGACAAAGAAAAACGCCCGGCCATCACGGACCGGGCGTTCGAAAATCCAGCAGGGCGCGAGCCTTACTTGATCTTGCCTTCCTTGAACTCGACGTGCTTGCGCACGACGGGGTCGTATTTCTTCACGACCATCTTCTCGGTCATGGTGCGGGCGTTCTTCTTGGTCACGTAGAAGAAGCCGGTGTCGGCGGACGAGTTCAGGCGGATCTTGATTGAAGCCGGCTTGGCCATCGGAATTACCTTTGCGACGGCGAAAGCCGCTGAAATGAGAGGCGCGGAACATACTCAGGCGCGCTCCAAAGTCAACGCCGCTCAGACAGGCCGCCACGCGGTGACGGGTCGCACGGTGGCGCAGGCCGGGGAACCGTCCTTGCCGCGGCCCGGCAGATGCACCTCCAGCCGCGCGCCGGGGAGGCGCAGGGCGTGCGGGATGTCGTGGATGTCGATCTTGGCCCGTCGGCTCCAGGCGGCGGCGTGATCGCCGGCCGAGGTACCGATGCGGATGTAGACGAAACGGCGCTCCGCTCCTTCCCGGCGCACGAAGGGGCCGGTCAGGCGGCCGTCCGGGTGCACGGTGACCGGAAGCTCGAACGCGAGCGGGCCCTCGCCGGCCGTGCGCGGCTCGAACGGCAGGTCGTCCTTCTGCAGGCTGTAGCGCACGCCGGGTACCGGGTCGTCGATGATGAGGCGCAGCGTCATGACGTCGGGCATGGGCCCAGACTAGGCCGGTGCGCCCGACGCCGGAAGACCTCAGCCCGAGGTGATGATCCCGCAGGCCACACGGTCGCCCGAACCGCCGATCGGCTGGGCGGTGTGGTCGTCGGGCCCGGCGTGGATCAGGATGGCGGCGCCGTCGGCGTCCAGCAGGTTCGGACCGCCCGCGCCCTCGACCAGGGCGGCGTCGGCGGTGAACACCTCGGCGAACCCGCGGCCGTCGGCGCCGGCGTACAGGTTCGGCAGGTCGCCCGATTCGGGGCCGTCGGCGTTCAGCAGGCCATGCATGGCGGTCGAATCGCCATGCTTCACATGCGAGCCGGCGCTGGTGAATTTCGGCCCCTCGCACTGGCCGACGCCGTGCAGGTGCAGGCCGTGCCAGCCGGGGGTCAGGCCGGTGGCTTCGACCCGGATCAGAACGCCCGTCGGGCCCTGGCGGAAGGTGACCCGGCCGGCGCTCTCGCCGGTCCCGTTGACCAGGCTGGCGCGGGCCGTGGCTCCGACCGGAGCTCGTCCGGCGGGCGCGTGCGGGGCCGGGGCCTCGGCGGCCGTGTCCGGCGTCGCGGTCTCCGGCGCGGGGGCAGGATTGCAGGCCATCAGCGGCAGGGTCAGCAGTCCGGCGGCGATGAGAGGAAGGCGCATGGCGTGTGTCCTTTCGAGGATCGGCTTTTCGACCGTGATTCTTTGCCTCGGCGAGGCCTGAATGCTAGAAAACCTGTTCGCGGATCACGTTCCGATTCCGGCCATTTAAAGCCTGATTTCCTTGACTGACGACAGCTACGATAACGCCCTTCCTCCGACGTCGGGGGCCGGCGGCGGCGACATTTCCACCATCACGATCGAGGACGAGCTGAGGCGCTCGTATCTCGACTACGCCATGAGCGTGATCGTGTCCCGCGCCCTGCCGGACGCGCGCGACGGGCTGAAGCCCGTGCACCGCCGCATCCTGTACTCGATGTACGAAGCCAAGATGACGCCGGACCGCAGCTATTCGAAATGCGCGCGGGTGGTCGGCGACGTGCTGGGCCGGTTCCACCCGCACGGGGACTTGTCCGTCTATCACGCGCTGGTGCGGATGGCGCAGCCGTTCTCGATGGGGCTGATGCTGGTCGACGGCCAGGGCAATTTCGGCTCGGTCGACGGCGATACCCCGGCCTCGATGCGTTACACCGAGTGCCGCATGGCCCCGGCGGCGGCGGCCTTGCTGACCGACATCGACAAGGACACGGTCGATTTTCAGCCGAACTACGACGAGAAGGAGATGGAGCCCGTCGTCCTGCCGGCGCGGATTCCGAACCTGCTGGTCAATGGCGCGGGCGGCATCGCCGTCGGCATGGCGACCAACATCCCGCCGCATAACCTCGGCGAGATCGTCGACGCCTGTGTGGCGCTGCTGGACGATCCGGAGATCACCGACGACGCCCTGCTGGATATCGTGCCCGGCCCCGACTTCCCGACCGGCGGCGAGATCCTCGGCCGCACGGCGCCGCGCAACGCCCTGCGCGACGGGCGGGGCTCGGTCATCGTGCGCGGCGTCGCCACGATCGAGACGATCCGCAAGGACCGCGAGGCCATCGTGGTCACCCAGCTGCCGTTCCAGGTCAACAAACAGACCCTGATCGAGCGCATCGTCGAAATGGTCCGCGAGAAGCGGATCGAGGGCATCTCCGACGTCCGCGACGAATCCGACCGCGACGGCATGCGGATGGTGATCGAGCTGAAGCGCGACGCGTCCGGCGACGTGGTGCTGAACCAGCTGTGGCGCTTCACGGCGATGCAGAGCTCGTTCGGCGTCAACATGCTGGCGCTGAACCACGGCCGCCCGATCCAGATGGGCCTGCGCCAGCTGCTGGAGGCCTTCCTCGAGTTCCGCGAGGAAGTGGTCGTCCGTCGCATCAAGTTCGAACTGGCCAAGGCCCGCGACCGCGGACACGTGCTGGTCGGTCTGGCCGTGGCCGTGGCCAATATCGACGAGGTCATCCACATCATCCGCAGCTCGGCCGATCCGGCCGAGGCGCGCGAGCGGCTGCAGGCCAAGAGCTGGCCGGTCGGCGACATGATCGCCCTGATCGAGCTGATCGCCGACCCGCGCTCCATGCTGGTCGAGGGCGACAAGCTGAACCTGACCGACGAACAGGCGCGCGCCATCCTGGGCCTGACGCTCAGCCGCCTGACCGGCCTCGGCCGGGACGACATCTTCGGCGAGGCGCGCGGTCTGGCCGACACCATCCAGGGCCACCTGACCCTGTTGAGCGACCGCGCCAATATCCTGGGCGTGATCCGCGCGGACCTGCTGGAAGTGCGCGAGGAGTTCGCGGTGCCGCGCCGGACGATCATCGGCGAAGGCGACTATGAGCTGGAAGACGAGGACCTGATCCCGCGCGAGGACATGGTCGTCACCGTCACCCACGGCGGCTACGTGAAGCGCGTGGCGCTGAACGCCTATCGGACCCAGCATCGCGGCGGCAAGGGCCGCAGCGGCGTGGCGATGAAGGAGGATGACGCCGTCGTCGGCGTGTTCTCGGCCTCGACCCACACGCCGGTGCTGTTCTTCGCCACCAACGGCAAGGCCTACAAGCTGAAGACCTGGCGTCTGCCGCTGGGCAATCCGCAGTCGCGCGGCAAGGCGTTCGTCAACCTGCTGCCGATCGAGCCGGGCGATTCGATCATGAACGTCCTGCCCCTGCCCGAGGACGAGGCGGAGTGGGGCAACCTGGACATCATGTTCGCGACCCGGTCGGGCGACGTGCGCCGCAACAAGCTGAGCGACTTCGCCACCGTCAACCGCGCCGGCAAGATCGCCATGAAGCTGGAGGACGGCGACCACATGGTCGGCGTCGCCCTGTGCACCGCCGAGGACGACGTCATGCTGACGACCGCCCTGGGCCGCGCCATCCGCTTCAAGGCCGATGATGTACGCGTCTTCAAGGGCCGCGATTCGACCGGTGTGCGTGGCGTGCGGCTGCAGAAGGACGACGCCGTCATCTCCATGGCCGTGCTGGGCCGGGTCGATGCGACGCCGGACGAGCGCTCCGCCTATGTCAAACACGCCACCGCCATGCGCCGGGCGACCGGTGAGGCGGACGAGGAGACCACCGTGGTCGAGGCCGATGACGAGGCGACCGGCGACGCTGTGCTCAGCGTCGAGCGTATCGCCGAGCTGGGCGCGGCCGAGCAGTATATTCTGACGGTCACCGAGACCGGCTTCGGCAAGCGCTCCTCGGCCTATGAATACCGGCGGACGGGCCGGGGTGGGCAGGGGCTGACGGCCCATGGGCTGGGCGGTCGCGCGGGCACGCGCCTGGCAGCCTCCTTCCCGGTCGAGGACGGCGACGAACTGTTGCTGGTCACGTCGGGCGGGCAGATGATCCGCACGCCGGTCGATCAGGTCCGCATCGTCGGCCGGTCGAGCCAGGGCGTGACCATCTTCCGGACCGCGGAGGGCGAGAAGGTCGTCTCGGTCGAACGTCTGCCGGACAGCGGCGGCGGCGAGGCTGACGCGGTCGAGGGCGAGGCGGCGGACGGCGACGGCGAAGCCTGATCCATGGCCGTCGCCCACGACCTTCGCGTCGACGGCGAACCGGCGAGATTCGCTGACCTGACCCATCAGGCCCTGTTCAACTACGGGGCCTACACCTCGTTTCGAGTGGAGGCGGGCGGGGTCCGGGGGCTTGACTTGCATCTGGCCCGGCTCGACGCGTCCGCCGTGGACCTGTTCGGCGAGCCGGTGGGCGAGGCGCGAATGCGGGCCCTGATGCGTGACGCCATCAGCGCGCGGCAACAGTGCTGGCTGAGGGTCAGCCTGTTCGCACCCGAGCTCTCGATGCGCGAGCCGGGCTGGCGCGGGCGTCCGAAGGTGATGATCGGCGCGTTTGATCCGCCCCTGCCGCTGGCCGACGGCGCCCGCCTCCAGCTCCAGACCTATGCGCGGGAGGTGGCGCATCTGAAACACGCGGCCACCTTCGGCCTGATGCGGGCCCGACGGAGTGCGCGCGAAGCCGGCTTCGACGACGCCCTGTTCGCGGATGAGCAGGGCCGGGTGTCGGAAGGCAGTCTGTGGAATATCGGATTCACGGTCGGCGACGAGGTGGTCTGGCCCCTGGCTCCCATGCTGGCCGGCGTGGCGCAGGCGCTTCTTCAGCGGGGTATGGAGGGTGTCGGGCTGAGCCAAAGGGACGAGCCCGTCCACGTCAGCGATCTGGCGAAATTCGACGGGGCGTTCCTGTGCAACAGCGCCACGCCCGCCTGCGCCGTGGCGGCCATCGGCGAGCGCGCCTTCGCCACGTCGCCGGTCCTGATCGACCGCCTCCGCGCCGCGTGGGCGTCCAATCCGGTCCAACCGATCTAGGCCGGTCGGACCTCACCTGCTAAACCGCTGGAAAGGCGGGGAGGATCGTGATGCGCATCGGCCTGTATCCGGGCACATTCGACCCCGTCACCAACGGGCATATGGACATCATCGGGCGCGCCGTGAAGCTGGTCGACCGGCTGGTCATCGGCGTGGCGCGCAATGACGACAAGGGGCCGCTGTTCACCACCGACCAGCGCGTCGAGATGGTGCGCGCCGAGGTGGCCCATCTGGGCGACCGGGTCGAGGTCCGGTCGTTCTCCAGCCTGCTGATGCATTTCGCCGAGGAACTGGAGGCCGGAATCATCGTGCGCGGCCTGCGCGCCGTGGCCGACTTCGAATACGAGTTCCAGATGACGGCGATGAACCAGCGCCTCAATGCCGACATCGAGACCGTCTTCCTGATGGCCGATCCGCGGCACCAGGCCATCGCCTCACGCCTGGTCAAGGAGATCGCCCGACTGGACGGCGCGATCGACAGTTTCGTCAGCCCCGCCGTCGCCGAAATGGTGCGGGCCAAGGTCAAGGGATAGAATGAGCTTCAAGATCACCACCGCCGGCGCGTTTTCGATCGCGCTTCTCGCGGCGTCCGTCCCGGCCGCGGCCCAGACGGCCGCGCCGGCGTCCGACTGGCGCACCGTTGCGCCCGAGAACCTGCTGGTCATCGACACCGCCAAGGGCCGGGTCCTGGTCGAGATGGATCCGCGCATCGCCCCCCAGTCGGTGGAACGCGTGCGGACCCTGGCCGACGGCGGATTCTACGACGGGCTGAAATTCCACCGCGTGATTGAAGGCTTCATGGCCCAGACCGGCGATCCGCTCGGCACCGGCATGGGCGGCAGCGACCTGCCCGACGTGCCGGGCGAGTTCATGTTCCGGAGAGGGCGCGACTTCGGGTTCGTCAATCTGATGACGGATGCGACCGGCCAGCTCGGGATCGCCGGGTCCATGCCGATTCTGACCCAGCCTGACGCCCAGATGATGGTCACGGCGGACTTCAAGGCGGCGGGCCAGGCCCTGTTCTGTCCCGGCGTTGCGGGCATGGCGCGCAGTTCGGGTCCGGACACCGCCAACAGCCAGTTCTTCCTGATGACCGGCGCCAACGCCGGTCTGAACAGCCTCTACACGCCGTTCGGCCGGGTCGTGGACGGCATGGAAGCGGTCGTGGCGCTGAAGACAGGGTCGCGGGGGGCGGACGGCAGGGTCGATGATCCGGACCTGATGACCCGCGCCCGCACCGCCGCCGCCATGCCGGAAGCCGAGCGGCCCGTGGTCCGGGTGATGACGCCCGCCAGCCCCGCCTTCGCCGCCCTGGTCGAGCAGGTCCGGGCCGAGCGGGGCACGGCTTTCACCATCTGTGACGTCCAGCCGCCCGTCCAGGTGACGGGGGGATGATCCACCCTGGGGAGGATATGATGAAGACCATCACCGGCCTTGCGGCCCTGCTTGCCTTGATCCCGGCGTCGGCCCTGGCCCAGGACGTCGGCGGACCCCCGCCGCCGCCCGCCCCCGCCGCCGCCCCCGCCGCCGCGGCGATGGCGGCATCGGAGTGGCGCGCGGTCCCGGCCGAGAATCTGCTGGTCATCGACACCACGCGCGGCCGCATCCTGGTGGAACTGACGCCGGAGGTGGCGCCGTTGCACGTCGAGCGGATCAAGCTGCTGGCGCGGCGGGGCTTCTACGACAACACGCCGTGGCACCGGGTGATCGACTGGTTCATGGCCCAGACCGGCGACCCGCTGGGCAATGGCGAGGGCCAGAGCCCGTATCCGGACCTGAAGGCCGAATTCACCTTCCGCCGCGACCCGACCATGCCCTTCGCGTCGGCCGCGGAGCCGACCGGCGCCCGGGTCGGCTTCTTCCATTCCCTGCCGGTCCAGACCCAGCCCGATTCGGCCTTCGCCCTGACCGGAGACGGCAAGGTGCACGGCTGGGGCCTGTACTGCCCGGGCGTGGCCGGCATGGCCCGCGACGAGGGCAATGACACCGCCAACAGCCAGTTCTTCCTGATGCGCCAGGCCTATCCGGCCCTCGACAAGCGCTACACGGTCTGGGGCATGACGGTGTCAGGGCTGGACGTCGTGCGCACGCTGAGGGTCGGCGACGGCGACAACGGCATGGTCACGGCCGATCCCGACCGGATGACCCGCGTCCGCGTCGCCGCCGACATCCCCGAGGTCGAGCGGCCGGGCGTGCAGGTTCTGGCGACCGATTCGCCGCGATTCCGAACGCTGGTGGACGAGACGCGCGCGGCGCGCGGGGCCGATTTCTCGGTCTGCGACGTGACCCTGCCGGTTCAGGTCGTCAACTAGGACCTCTGTCCGCCGAGTTGAATCTGGCTTGCGGTATCCCGTCCGGGCGGGGTGCGGCGATCGGGAGGTTCATCACAAGGGACACAAAGGGAATCACATGGGACACGACGGGACCGGGGATGCGTCCCGGTCAGGCGCCTTGCCTCACTGACCCGTATCGCGGCTTCGCCGCCTTCATCCGGGTAATGCCGGCGACGGTCCAAGGGCTTTCCCGAAGCTTTGATGGCGGATTCGGCTCTGTCATCCGCTCAGAACCCGTTGTGTCCTTCGTGATTTCCTTCGTGCCCTTTGCGATGAACCAGCGACCGCAGGCGCAGGGGAACGGAAGTCGCGTCAGCCCAGGCGACGATTGGTCTAGGACCGGCCGCGGCGGCGGCGGGCGGGTTTGCGGTCCTCGCGCATCTGCTGCAGCAGAAGGCCCTCGCGCAGACCGCGGTCGGCGACCCTTACCCGCTCCGAGGGCCAGGCGCGCTGCACCGCCTCCATGATGGCGGCGCCGGCCAGCACCAGGTCGGCGCGGTCGGGGCCGATACAGGGCTCGGCGGCGCGTCCCTCCGCGCCCAGGCGTCTCAACGTCATGGCGGCGGCTTCGCAATCGCCCCGGGTCATCCACAGCCCGTCGACCAGATTGCGCTGATAGCGCCGCAGACCGAGATGGATGCCGGCCAGACTGGTGATCGCGCCGGAGGTGCCGACCATATGGGCCCGGCCGCTGACGAACAGCTCACGCAACGAGGGATCGACCGGCGCCTCGGCGATGGCGGCGCCCATGTCGGCCACCATGGCCTCGTACCAGCCGTCCAGACCCGCGGTGGGTTCGGGATGCCGTTCGGCGAGGGTGACGACCCCGACGGGGGCCGACATCCAGCCCTCCAGAACGAAGGCGTCGCCGCGTTTCGACAGCCAGCTCAGCTCCGTCGACCCGCCGCCGACGTCGACCACCAGCACCGCCTCGACCGACGGATCGAACAGGTTCAGGCAGCCGCGGACCGCCAGTCGGGCCTCTTCGATCGGGTCGATGATGCGCAGCTTCAGCCCGGTGCCCCGGCGGACCCGATCGATGAAATCCGCCCCGTTGTCGGCCTGGCGGCAGGCCTGGGTGGCCACAGCCATCAGGCGCGAGGAATCGACGCCCTTCCGCGCCACCCGCTCGCTACACAGCGCCAGGGCGTCATAGGCCCGGTCCATGGCGGCGTCATCGAGCCGGCCCGTGCGGGACAGGCCCTCGCCCAGGCGCACGATGCGGCTGAAGGAGTCAACGACCCGAAAGCCGTCGCGCGCCGGCCGGGCGATCAGCAGCCGGCAATTGTTGGTCCCCAGGTCGAGCGCGCCATAGAGCGTCGCCTCGCGACCTGACGCCCCTGGTCCGCCGGCGGCGCCGTCGCGGGCGCGCGTTCCGTTGGAGCCCGGGGGCTGGGACCGGTCGCCGCGCGGGGGCGCGTCGTCGGTCTCCGGCATGGGCCGAACTTTCAAGGTGGGCGGTCCGAAACGGCGCCCGTCCCGGACACTCTAGAGCGGTGCAAAGCTCCGCGCCAAGCGTGTCTGTCGCGAAAATGAACGGCGTGACGCGGATAAGGCTCAGGTCGGGTCAGGCAGTCTGTGATCATGACCCAGTCAACTGTCGCAAAATTCGGCCTCGGACAGATCGTCCGTCACCGCGACGCCGCCTTTCGCGGCGTGGTGATCGACATCGACCCGGCCTATGCCGGCCTGCCCGGCGAGACGGGCGAGGTCCGGCCGGACCAGCCCTTCTATCAGGTGCTGGCCATCGGCCCGGACGGCGGCTTCATCGCCTATGCCGCCGAGACCGCGCTGGAGCAAGATCCGGAGCTGTCGGCCCTGACGCGCGAGGCGGAAAGCCGCTGGTTCACGGTCGATTCCCATGGCCGTCATGCGCCCCGGGCCCACGCCATTCACTAGGCGGGCGCTGGCGTGTGCGGCGCGACGGGCCTAGATTGTCGCCAAGGGTCCTTCAGAGCCCGCAGGTTGCAGGAGCAGGTCCATGTCCGACTTCGAACACGTGTTCGATGCGCCGCCGGAAGGCGCCGCCGCCGACTGGACCATCCCGCAGGACTGGGCCGCCTATACCGAGGTCGAGCACCGGACCTGGGACACGCTGTACGCGCGGCAGATGAAGATCCTGCCGGGCCGGGCCGCCGACGTCTTCCTCAAGGGGCTGACGGCGCTGGACCTGAACACGGGCGGCATCCCGGATTTCGCGGTGATGAACCCCAAGCTCCAGGCCCTGACCGGCTGGACGGTCGTCTGCGTGCCCGGCCTGGTGCCTGATGAGGTGTTCTTCGACCATCTGGCCAACCGCCGCTTCCCGTCGGGCCAGTTCATCCGCAAGCCGGACCAGCTGGACTATCTGCAGGAGCCGGACATCTTCCACGACGTCTTCGGCCATGTGCCGATGCTCAGCGACCCGGACTTCGCCGCCTATATGGAGGCCTATGGCAAGGGCGGGCAGCGCGCCGCCTCGCTGGGCGTGTTGCAGAACCTGGCCCGGCTGTACTGGTACACGGTCGAGTTCGGGCTGATGCAGGATGCGGGCGGCCTGCGCATCTACGGCGCCGGCATCG
This sequence comes from Brevundimonas sp. UBA7664, assembly GCF_002483305.1. Taxonomy (GTDB): domain Bacteria; phylum Pseudomonadota; class Alphaproteobacteria; order Caulobacterales; family Caulobacteraceae; genus Brevundimonas. The sequence continues at coordinate 176,680 of NZ_DLHQ01000026.1, read as the reverse complement.
TCTCGTCGGCGACCGAGAGCGTGTTTTCGGTGGAGGATGCCTCGCCCAACCGGCTCGGCTTCGACCTCGAGCGGGTGATGCGGACCCTCTACCGGATCGACGACTTCCAGCAGGTCTATTTCGTCATCGATTCCATCGAACAGCTGAAGCGCGAGACGCTGCAGGACTTCGGACCGATCTATGGACGCCTGAAGGGCGCGTCGGATATCGCCATCGACGCCATCCTGCCGACCGATCAGGTCTTCACGCGCGGCACCCAGGCCTATGCGTCGCGGGGGGGGCGGTTTGCGGCCTAGTCGTGCGTGATCAGGCTGTTGCGGCCCGTATCGCGCATGCGGATGTAGGTCAGTAGCGACACGCCGATCAGGGCGGTGACGTACCAGAAGAAGGCGCTCTCCATGCCTTCGGCCTTGAACCACAGGGCGACATACTCCGCCGTGCCGCCGAACAGGGCGTTGGCGATGGCGTAGGGCAGGGCGACGCCCAGGGCCCGGATATGGGCCGGGAACAGTTCGGCCTTCACCACGGCGTTGATCGCGGTGTAGCCGCTGACGATGATCAGGGCCGTCATGGCCAGCAGGAAAGCCGTGAACGGGCTCTCGACGCCGGACAGCGCCGTCATGATGGGCACGGTGAACAGCACGCCCGCCACCCCGAAGGCGATCATCACCGGCCGTCGTCCGACCCGATCCGACAGCGCCCCCACGGCGGGCTGCAGCAGCATGAAGACGAACAGGGCCGCGGCGCTGACCTCGGTCGCGGTTGTCTTGGAGAAGCCGGTCGTGTTGACGAGGAATTTCTGCAGATAGGTCGTGTAAGTATAGAAGGCGACGGTCCCGCCGGCGGTCAGGCCGAGGACCATCAGCGCCTCCTTGGGATGTTTGAGGATCAGCAGCAGGGCGCTGGATTTCGGCGCTTCGCTCGCATCGCTGGCGATGAAGGCCGCGGTCTCGTCCAGCCGGCGGCGCAACCAGAACACCACCACCGCCAGGGCCGCCCCGACGAAGAAGGGGATGCGCCAGCCCCAGGCCGCCAGATCGGCCTCGGCCATGGTCCTCTGCAGCACGATCAGCAGCAGCAGGGCCAGCAACTGGCCCGAGATCAGGGTGACGTACTGGAAGCTGGACCAGAAGCCGCGGTGTTTCGCCGTGGCCATCTCCGACAGATAGGTGGCGGATGAGCCGTATTCGCCGCCGACGCTGAGCCCCTGCAACATGCGGGCGAACAGCAGCAGGGCCGGGGCGGCCAGGCCGATGCTCGCATGGCCGGGCGTGCAGGCGATGATCAGGCTGCCGGTGCACATCAGGGTCACGGACAGGGTCAGGCCAGCCTTGCGGCCTTTGCGGTCCGAATAGACCCCCATGACCCAGGCCCCGACCGGCCGCATCAGGAAGCCGACGGCGAAGACGGCCGCCGCGCTCAGCAACTGGGCGGTGCTGTCGCCCTCGGGGAAGAAGATCGGCGCGAAATAGACGGTGAAGGCGGCATAGGCGAACCAGTCGAACCATTCGACCAGATTGCCGGCCGAGCCGCCGATGATGTTGCGCAGTCGGCGGGCGGGGGTCATGGCGGTCGAGGTCATGGAACGCAAATACGCGTCCTTCTGCGCGGGCGAAAGGTGACGGCGTGTTCATGCTGCCTTTCCCGCCGATTGTGATTTTATCGGCCGCCATAAGGTCTGAAGGGAAATCGACCCTGATCCACACTTCAAAAAACTGGCTGTTCAAGGCGCCCGGTGATATCGACCGGATCGAAGCCTGTTTCACTGGCGTGGCCTACGGGCCGCATCGCCACGACACCTATGCCGTCGGGGTGACCCTCGGGGGAATTCAGACCTTCGACTATCGTGGCGCAGCGCGTCATTCACTGCCGGGGCAGATCGTCGTGATGCACCCCGATGAACTCCACGACGGCAGGTCAGGCGACGGAGAGGCCTTCCGGTATCGCGCCGCCTATATCCGGCCGACTGACCTGCAGGACGTCCTGGGTGGGCGGACCCTACCGTTCATCGACGGGGGTGTTTCCGGTGATCCAAGGCTCGCAGCGGCAATCGACGCGCTCCTGTCCGATCTGGATCGGCCTCTGTCCCTGCTGGAGTCTCAGGACGCGCTGGTAGGGGTCGCGGGTGCGCTTGAAGCTGCGTCAGGCGGTGTTCGGGTGATCCGCCGCGCGAGCTGGGAAGCGGCGCGGATGGCTCGTGACTATATTGACGACTGCCTCGACACGACCTTCTCGTTGACCGAACTGGAGCAGGTCACTGGTCACGATCGCTGGCAGCTTTCGAGAGATTTCCGGGCGTTGTTCGGCTCCAGTCCCTACCGCTACCTGATCCTGCGCCGGCTGGAGAGAGCCAGGGCCTTGCTGGCCGAAGGTCTGGCCGGCGCGGAGGTCGCCGCGGCCTGCGGATTCGCCGACCAGAGCCATTTCGGCCGTCAGTTCCGGAAGACCTACGGCCTTGCGCCGATGGCCTGGTTGAACGCCATCACGCCCGCGCACGATCGTTCTATTCGCGTCTGACGCGGTCGGCCTACTCAGGCTCATGACCTCAAGAACGATCTTCTCAACCGAACCCCACAAAGGCTGGCTTCCCTGGGGAATTCTCGCACCCCTTCTGTTCATCGCCTTTGTCATCGCCTCCGTTCTGATACCCTCGCCCGGGCTGAGAAGCCTCGGGCTGGAAGATGCCGAGGGCGGTCCGATCGGCCTCAACGGCATGTACGCCTTCCTCGTTGTCGCGTTCGGCCTCAATGGCCTGATGGTTCTCGCCTGGATCTGGCTGGTCGAGCGGCGTCCGCTGTCGACCGTCGGCCTGACCGGTCCGGCGCCCCTGACGACCCTGTTTCGGGGTCTGTTGATCGGATGCGTGACCATCTCTGCGGTCGTCGCCTCCATCGGGTTCGCCGGCGGTTATCAGGTGGGCGAATTCGGGCCGGCTTTATCCTCGCCCACAGCGCTCGGCAGCATGGCCCTTCTGCTGGTCTGCTTTGCGATCCAGGCCGGAGTCGAGGAATTCATATTCCGCGGTTGGCTGTTGTCGGTTGTGACCCGAAAATGGGGCCAGCTGGCAGCCGTGGTAGTCACGACCCTGGTCTTCACCTTCCTGCATTGGTCCCCGGGACAGGCCTGGCCGGACATGTTGAGCTCGGTCCTGTTCTCGGTTTTCGCCTGCCTATGGGCGATCCGGGCGGGAAACATCTGGGGGGTGATGGGCTGGCACATCGGCTGGAACTGGCTGCTGTCCATCGGGTTCGAACTGCCGGTCACCGGTTTTGTGATTGATCTACCTGCCCTGATTGTCCGGTTGATTCCGCAGGGCCCGGACCGGCTGACGGGCGGCGATGTGGGGCCTGAGGGCAGTTGGATCTGCAGCGTCCTCTTCCTGATCGGGATCGCGTTCCTTCTACGGCCGCGCAAGGCCTGACCGGGCGCCGGCGAGCGAACCGGACGGGATCGGCTTTCCCGACGGCCGGCCCGGGGACCTGGTCGGGCTAGCGGGAAGGGCCAGTCGTCAGCCGCTTGCCCATCCGGACCAGCGGGACGGGCGCGCCGCCGCGGTCGTCCTCGAACCGCTCGATCTCGGCATAGCCGGCGGCCCGGTACAGCGGCTCGCCGCCCATGGTGGCGACCAGCTCGGCGCGGTCGTAGCCGGCGGCGCGGGCGGCGGCTTCGCACAGGCCGAGGATCAACCGGCCGACGCCCCGGCGCACGAACTCGGGCGCCGTGTACATGGCGCGGATGCGGGCGGCGTCGACGCCGGGCGTCAGGGGCGCGGGCTCGCGGCCGGGGGTGTGGTCGCCGCCGTATTCGGTGATCCGCCCGCTCCAGCCGCCGCAGCCGGCAAGGACGCCGTCCGCCTCGACGATGACATAGGTGCGGTCGGCGATGATCTGGCTGTCGATGCCCATCAGTTTGCGGCTGGCGGCGATCTGGTCGGGCGTCAGGAAGGCGGCGAGGGGGCCGGCGATCGAGCGATCCATCAGGGCGACCAGGGCCGGGATGTCGGCCTCGGTCGCGATGCGGTGGGTCAGCTGCGCCATAGCGGCAGGGTCCCCATGACATGGACGATGGCGAAGAGAAGGACGATCGCCGAACTGACCCAGGCGAAGGTCCCGACCGGCGCTCCGGCGGCCATCAGGGCCGGGATGTAGCCGAAGGCTCGCAGGACATAGACGGCCGTGATGGCGGTCAGAGCCAGTCTGAGCAGAGGCAGGCGCGGGATCAGCCCGGCGCCGGAAAAGGCGTAGGCCGCCCAGATGGCGAGCACGGCGGCGATGCCGAGGGTGATGGCGGTCGCGACCGGAGAACCCTGCTCGGCCAGCCGAACCATCCGACGGCCGGCGCCGAAGGCGTCGTACCAGCGTGGGCCGCCGACGATCACCGCCAGATGGGCGATGGACGCCGCCCCGCTGAGGACGCCGCCCGCCATGAGCCAGGCGTTGGCGGGCATGCTCAGGCTCGCTGGAAGGGATAGAAGCCGCCGCCGAGGCCGAGCAGGCCGGTCAGTTCGTCCAGCGCGACGCGGCTCTCGTCCAGCAGGGCCGGATCGGCGAGGTCGGCGGGGGTCAGGCGGTCGCGGTAGTGGGCGGCCCCCCAGGCTGAGAGCCGGGCGTGCAGATCGTCGGTCAATCGCATGGCCGGGTTGGTCGCCGCCTGTTCGGCCTCGGTCAGCACCACGCGCAGGCGCAGGCAGGCGGGGCCGCCGCCGTTGCGCATCGACTGGCGCACATCGACGTATTCGACCCGGCCGATCGGGCCGTTGGAGCCGGCCAGCCGCTCGGCGACGGCGTGGCTGCGGGCGTTGTCCCGGGTCTCGGTCGGGCAGATCAGGGTCAGGCGGTCCTCGCCGGGGATCTGCACCAGCATGGAGTTGAACAGATAGGAGGAGATAGCGTCGGCCAGGGGCAGGTCGGCGGAGGAAACTTCGACGAAGACCGGTTCGAACCGGTCGCCGGCGGCGGCGCGGATGGCGGCCTTGGTCCCTGCCGTGTCTTCGAAAGCCAGGTCGTGGAAGAACAGGGTCTCCAGCGCCCCGACACAGACGACATCGTTGTGGAAGGTGCCGCCGGCGATGGCCGCCCGCGACTGGCGCGCCAGCACGACGCCCGAGGCGGCGTGGCGGCGGGCGACGGCGTCGGAGGCCTCGCGCGTCTGGCGGGCGGGGAAGGCGTCGGCCCAGGGCTCGAAGGCCTCGCGGCCCCAGACCAGCAGATTGACGCCGGGCGCGCCGTGGTCGGCGCACAGGCGGACGTGGTTGGCCGCGCCCTCGTCGGCGAGGTGGGCGACGGAGGGCAGGGCGTCGTGGACAGCGAACCGGTCGGGGTCGGGGAAGAGGGCGTCCAGCGCCCGCTTCGTCTGCTGATGCTCGAGCGAGCGGTGGAGGTTGGTGACCAGATTGGCGGGGGTGAAATGCACCCGGCCGTCGGCGGCGTCGGCGCTGGGCGTCACGGTCGCGGCGTTGGCGGCCCACATCGGCGAGGCCGAACAGGCGGCGGCGGCGAAGGACGGCGCCGCCTTCCAGGCCTGTTCCAGCACGCGCGCGTCGGTCCCGGTGAAGCCGAGGCTGCGCAGGAAGGGGATGTTCGGCCGCTCGTGCGGCGGCAGGACGTATTGGGGCAGGCCGAGGTCGGCCAGGGTCTTCATCTTGTCGAGACCCTGGAGGACCGCGGCGCGGGGGTTGGACGCCTCGCCCTTGTTGAGGCTGGAGGCGAGGTTGCCCGGCGACAGGCCCGCATAGGAGTGGGTCGGGCCGATCAGGCCGTCGGCGTTGGCTTCGACAGCGAGCGAGCTCACGACCTCAACCCCTTGATCTCACTCTCGATGTTCTTCACCGCCCCGGCTTCGAAACTCGCCACCGGATAGGCGCAGTAGTCGGCGGCGTAGTAGGCGCTGGGGCGATGGTTTCCGCTGGCCCCCAGACCGCCGAAGGGCATGTCGCCGGCGGCGCCGGTGGTCGGGCGGTTGAAGTTGACCACGCCGGCGCGGATACGACGGATGAAGCGGTCCCAGGTCTTCGGGTCGTCGCTGACGAGGCCGGCGGACAGGCCGTAGCGGGTGGCGTTGGCCTCGGCGATGGCGGCGTCGAAGCTGGCCACGCGGGTCACCGACAGGAAGGGGGCGAACATCTCCTCGTCGGGGACGTCGACGCCGGTGACGTCGATGATGGCGGGTTTGACGAAGGCGGCGGGCAGGTTGCCGACCGGGCCGGAGGCGCGGATCACCTTGGCGCCCATGGCGATCCGGTCCTGCAGCGCCTGCAGCGCGGCTTCGGCGGCCTTTTGCGAGATCAGCGGCCCGGCGTAGGGCTCGGGCGTCGAGTTCCACGGCGCGAGGATCAGCCGGTCGACCATGGCGTCGACGGCCGCGACGATGGCGTCGCCCTGCGGGCCTTCGGGCACGATCAGCCGCCGGGCGCAGGAGCAGCGCTGGCCGGTGGTGACGAAGGCCGACTGGACCACGATCCCGGCCACGGCTTCGGCGTCGGCGGCGTCCCAGACGACCAGCGGATTGTTGCCGCCCAGCTCCAGCGCCAGGATCACATGCGGATCGTCGGCGAATTTGCGCCGGAAATGGGCGCCCGCCGCGCCCGAGCCGGTGAACATCAGGGCGTCGATGCCGCTGTCCAGCAGGGCCGCGCCGGTGTCGCGCCCGCCCTGGACGACATTGACCACGCCGTCGGGCAGATCGGCCTCGGCGAAGGCCTCGGCCATCAGCTGGCCGATCAGGGGCGTCTCTTCCGAGGGTTTGAACACCACCGTGTCGCCGGCCAGCAGGGCGGGGACGATATGGCCGTTGGGCAGGTGGCCGGGGAAGTTGAACGGCCCGAGCACCGCTGCGACGCCATGCGGGCGGTGGCGCAGGGTCGCGTGGCCGAAGCCGGTCTCGGCCGTCCGCTCGCCGGTGCGCTCGTCATAGGCGCGGATCGAGATGTCGACCTTGCCGGCCATGGCGCCGAGTTCGGCGGTGGTTTCCCACAGGGCCTTGCCGGTCTCGCGGCTGATCGCCTCGGCCATCGCCGGGGCGCGGGCCTTGAGCACGGCCTGATAGCGTTTGACCGCGTCGATCCGCTCCTGACGCGACCGGTCGGCCCAGTCGGGGAAGGCGGCGCGGGCGCGGTCGGCGGCGGCCTGGACCTCGGCGGGTGAGGCGGCGGCGCCTTCCCAGACGGTTTCGCCGGTGGCGGGGTCGATGGATTTGAACTGGGTCATGCTGTCGCTCACGTCTTTACACGCACGGTGTCACCGGCCCGCACCCGCAGCGTATCGGCCGTCTCGGCGGTGAGGGTGACGACATCGCCGTCGACCGCCGCGCGTTGTCGCACCGAGCGGAAACCGGCGGCGCTGTCGGTCGAGATCAGGGCAGGCAATTCGGCCTCGACCTCCGCGGCCACGGCCACGGTCAACCGCCGTGCGTCGCGCACCGTGCGGATGTTGTCGCGGTCGCAGGTGACGGTCGGTCCGGCGTCGAAGATGTCGACCAGGCCGTTGGGGCGGAAGCCCTCGCTCTCCAGCAGGGCCATGGCCGGCACGCCCTGGGGATGCACCTTGCCGATCACCGCCCGCGCCGGCTCGGGCAGCAGGTCGATGTAGATCGGATGCCGGGGGGCCAGGTCGAGGATGAACTGCTTGTCGGTCGACCCGGTCATCCGGTCGGCCTCGTCGAAGTCCATGGGGAAGAATTTGTGCGCCACATGGTCCCAGAAGGGGCAGCCGCCGTCGGGGGTGAAGACCCCGCGCAACTCGGCCAGGACGGTGTCGGCGAACAGGTCCGGCTCGGCCCCGATCAGCATGTAGCGCGACTGGCTGAGCAGGCGTCCGGCGCCGCCCTTGCGCCGGTCGGCCTTGAGGAACAGCGAGCCGACCTCGGTCCAGCCGGTGCATTCATTGACCAGCACCAGGGTCTTCTGTTCCAGCTTGATGCCCAGCGAGGGCGACGACTGGGTGTTGGTCACGACCCGGAACGAGAAGAAGGGCCGGTTCAGGCCGACCGCGGCCTTGACCGAGCCGATGCCGTCGACATCGCCGGTCTCGGTCTCTTCCAGCATCAAGGTGTACCAGCGCTGCTGCGGCTCCAGCTTGCCGGCGAAGCTGTCGCGGCTGAGGTCGAGACGCTCGGCCAGCTGGTCCGGGTCCTCGGGCAGGCTGGTGAAGCCGGGGCCGGACAGGATGGCCAGCTCCAGCAGGAAGTCGAGATCGGCGGGGCCGGCGGGTCGGACGACGAGCATGGGGTTAGATCGTCTCCAGACGCAGGGCTTTGAGTTTCAGCGCATCGATCTCGCCCGAGGCGATCTTGCACAGGATCAGGGCGCTGAGCTGGGCGCGTTCGACGAAGCTGGCGGGCCAGGCGAACTCCTGGTCCGAATGGATGTCGCCGCCCAGCACCCCGAGCGTGTCGATATTGGGCAGGCCGGCGGCGTGCAGATTGTTGCCCTCGCAGACCCCGCCCGACGGCTTCCAGGCGAGGGTCTGGCCCAGCAGGGCGCCGGTCTGGCGCACGGCCTCGAACAGGGCGGTCTGGCTGGCGTCCATCGGCTTGGGCGCGCGGGTCATGCCGCCGTGCAGGTCCAGCGTCAGGCCGGGGAAGGGGGGCTCGGCGGCGATGCCGCGCACCGTCTCGGCGATCCAGGCGGAGGCCTGGGCGTCGGGGACGCGGACGTTGAAGCGGACCACGGCGTTGTCGGCGACGACGTTCAGCGCCCCGCCGCCCGAGATCTTCGCCACATTGACCGTCACGCCCTCGCGCTGGCCGTTCAGGGCGTGCAGGCGGGCGGCGATGATGGCGGCGCCGGCGACGGCGTTGGCGCCTTCGTGGAAGGCGCGACCGGCGTGGGCGGCCTTGCCGGTGATGATCAGATGGTAGTTGCCGCTGCCCTTGCGCGCCCCGGCCAGGGTCCCGTCGGCCAGGGCCGGCTCATAGGTCAGGCCGATGTGGCCGCGGGCGCCGAGCTCGGCCAGCAGGGGCGCCGAGGCGGGCGAGCCGATCTCCTCGTCGGGCGACAACAGGACGGTCCAGCCGACGCGCTCGCGGTCGGGATGGGTTTCGAACGCCTCGAGCGCCGCGAGCAGGACGGAGATGCCGCCCTTCATGTCGGCGATGCCGGGGCCGTTCAGGGCGCCGTCGGGGCGGGTCGTCACGGTCTGGAACCCGCTCTCCGTGGGAAAGACGGTGTCGTAGTGGCCGGTCAGCACGACCTGGACCGGGGCGTCGGGGCGGGCGGTGATCTTCAGGGCGTCGGCGTGGGCCTCGGTCCGGACGGCGCCGTCGTCGCCCACCGTGGTCGAGCCTTGCGTCGGGATGCGAACCACCTCGGCCGGCAGGCGCCGGGCCTCAGCCTCAAGCAGGGCGAGAACCTGCGCCAGCCCCTCGCCGTTGCGGCTGCCCGAATTGACGTTCGCCCATGTGATCGCCCGCCCCACGATGGCGGTCTCGCGCGCCGCGACATGGTCGAGCACGAACTGGTCGGGGGGCAGAATCCGCATGCGGGCGGACCCTAGCGGCCCGGGCCGCAAAGGTGAAGCCAGGTAGCTTCCGCCCCGGGCGCGAGCGGTCTAGGCTCGGCCATCTTCAGGGAGGGACTACTCAATGACTGACTGGATCAAGGCGTCGAATCCGACGGCCAACCTTGCAACCGAGCAGGCAGCGCTCGATGCGGCACGCGTCAGCGCCGTCGGCATGGTGATCGGCGCGATCAATCAGGTCGTCGCCGGCTGGTATGCGTCTACCGAGGAGGGGATCGCTGCGGCCAGCGGCATGGTGGAACAGATGCTGGGCCAGGCGCCTTCGGCGGAACAGATGGCGAGCCAGGCCCAGACGGGCATGGTCGTGACTGGCGTTCTCGTTGTCCTCCAGCTGGGACTGGCGGCGGTCCAGTGGCGCAAGCCGAACGGGGTCTTGCCGATCATCTTCCTGATTCTGGTGATCTGGGGCTTTGGAACCGCCTGCCTGGCCTTCTTCATGCCGGCGATAGCCTCGGCCCAGCCGATGTGGCTGACGGTAATGACGATCGTCCTGATGGTGGTCGCCGCAATCACCCACATCGCCTCGATCCGGGGCAACGGTGCGCTCAACCGGATCCGGATGGCCGCCGCCCAGTAGAGATCAGCGGTTCGGGCGTCGGTCCTCGCGACCGGCGCCCGGCTCCCGGGACTGACGGCGCCAGCGGATCGACAGGCTGGCCTCGCCCTGGCCGCCGAATTTCGAACTGACCGTCAGATTGCGGCGCACCTGCCATTCGACATTGACCGCCGCGCCGTTCTCGCCGCCGCCGATGACCTCGAGATAGACGTCATCGGTGATGTAGCGCCCGCCCGCTACCGTCAGGCTCGAGGCCTCGCCGCCGAACGACAACCGGTCGAGGCCCGCCAGTTCTCTCAAATTTCCGATCACGTCGAAGCCGCCGCCGCCGGCCAGCGCCGCCACGCCGGCGGCCAGCTGGGCCGCCTCGAAGGCGGACAGCTGCGACGCCGACCGCCCGAACAGCACCTGGGACAGGATTTCGTCCTGTGGCAGGTCCGGGGTCGAGCTCAGCACGATCTCGGGCCGCGCCGCCGTGCCGGTGACGCGGATGGTGGCCGTCAGGGCCGGGTCCTCGCGCGTGGCGGTGAGGTTGAGCCGGATCTGCTCGGGATTGGTCGACAGGCTGACCGTGCCCCGCTCGTCAAACACGAACCGCTTGCCGGCGAAATCATAGTCGCCCCGCACCACCCGCGCCGTTCCGCCCAGCACCGGGCGGGCGATGGTGCCGGTGACCCGGGCATCGACGTTCATCTCGACATTCAGCCCCCGCCCGATCACCCGCACGTCGCCGCCGGGGGAACGCAGGGCGATGTTGAGGCCGAACTGCAGGCCGCGCTGGCGGTTCTGCTCTTCTTCGGGAATGTCGCCGCCGGGTTTGTTGATCTCGATGACGTCCATCCGGACGATTCCGGTCGAGCCGGGCGGATTGGCCTCGATGCGCGCCTCGTCGATATCCATTTCGCCGTTCAGCGTGATGTTGCCGTCCACGCCGCGGGTCACGGTCAGGGGCCCGGAGGCCTTGGCCTCGGCGATGTCGTTGTCGATGATGCGGAAGCGGTTAAACAGCAGCTGGAAGCTGGAGCCGGAGCCCTGTTTCAGGCCGATCCGCCCGTTGCCGCTGACCGAGCCGCCCGCGCCGTCGTTGGCGCTGAAGGTCTCCACCAGACCGGTCGTGTCGTCGAAGCGGCTGGCGAGGGTGACGTTCTCGAGGCGGACGCCGGTGGCGCTGTCGCGGAATGTGCCCTCCCGCAGATTCAGGCGTCCGTTGATGCGCGGGTCGGCGAGGGACCCCGCCAGGGTGGCGGTGGCGTCGATCTGGCCCGCCAGCGAGCGCTCGCCGCCGGCCAGCAGGTCCCAGATCGGCTGGATCTGGCCCTGGATCGAGATTTCGCCGGACAAGTCGCGGGTCCGGACGATGGCCAGGCGCAGGGGCGCGGCGGAGGCCTCGACCGGCAGGGTGATATCGGCGACGGCGCGGACTGCGTCGCCATCGGCGGCATTGGCCTGGATGCGCAGGGTGTTGTTGAGCAGCAGGGCGTTCAGCGTGCCGTCGACCGCGATGCCGCGCGGCGCGTCGATGCTGCGGATGTCGTCCAGGGTGATGTTGGCCGAGCCGGACAGGTCGTCGCCGGCGCCGCGCAGCGACAGCCGGCCCGTCAGCCGCCCGCGCATGTCCTGGATCAGCGAGCCCAGGTCGACGCTGGTCAGATTGGCCTCGATGATGGCCGCGCGCGAATCCTGGCGCAGTTCCCCCAGCAGCACCCCGCCGCCGATGCCCAGATCGACGCGCGCCACCCGGCCGTCGCCGGACAGGGCAATCACCGCCGGATTGCGGGTGGCGAAGGCGATCTCGCGCACCCGGCCGGCGCCCTCCAGCACGATCGACTGGGCGGGGCCGTCGCGGGAATAGACGCCGGTTCCGTCGAACGACACCGGCGTGGCCCCGCCGACGTCGGCGTTCAGGGTGAACGGCAGGCGCTCCAGCGTGCCGCGGCCGTTCAGGTTCAGGGTGCGGATGATCCAGGTCGATCCCGCCAGCCGCACATTGCGGCCGGTGACGTCGAGGATCGCCGTCTCGGCCCCCGCGCCCTCGGTCAGGCGGATCCGGCCGTCGGCGGTTCCCGAGGCCAGGAAGGCGCCCGGCCGGGCGGTGAAGGTCAGGTCGGCGCTGGACGGGACATTGTTCGACAGGGCGATCGCCCCCTGGGCCGTCACCCCGCCGGCGTTCAGGTCCACGTCGGTCAGCCGGATGCGGTCGCCGCCGAGGAAGAAGTTTCCGCTGGCCCGGGCCGGGCCGTAGTTCGATCCCGCCGTCACCGCGATCCGACCGTCCGAGGCGTCGGCGCCGCGGCGGAAGCTCAGCACCATCTCGGCGTCGGTCAGGGTCAGGGCGCCGGCGCTGACCTGGCCGAAGGCAGCGGTCAGATCGGCGCGCGGCTGGGCCAGGGTGCCGGTCAGGGCGCCCTCGCCGGTCATGGCCCCGTCGATCGCCACGGGGCCGACGCCGAAGGGCCCGCGCGCGTCCCAATTCAGGGCCAGACGCAGCCGCCCGTCGCCCTCGATCAGCCCGCGCGCGGCGGCGGAGCCGTGGGCGCCCGTCAGTTGCGCCCGCTCGACGGCGATACGGCCGCCGTCGAGCGCCCCGGTGAGCTGTAGCCGGGGCGTCGCGCCGAGCAGCCGGTCCAGTTCCTCCATGCCGACCGCCAGCCCGCGGCCACGCCCGTCGAAGGTCAGCCGCCACGGGGCGCCGGTCCGGGCCATCGAGGCCGTGATCGGACCGCCGAACGCCCCCTTCGCGCCCTTGCGCAGGCGGGAGACGTCGGTGATCTCGGCCCGGCCCCGGAAGCCGAGGGCGCCGAGCAGGTTGCGTCCGCCCGAACCGGTCACGGTCAGGGCCTCGCCGGTCAGGTCGATGCGCTCCAGCAGAAGGGCGCCGTCCGCCTGGCGCGCCGCCTCGAAGGACACGCGCGGGGCGCCGCCCAGCAGGCCGCCGACAATGCCGGCGCTGGACCCGCCCGCGGCGCGGATGTCCCCGTCGATGTCCATCCGGCCCAGCCGGACCTGGATGTTCAGCGGCCCGCGGATGCGCTGCGCCCGGTAGCTCGACACGTCCGCGCCGATCAGGTCGACCGAGCCGTCCAGCCGCCAGGCCGCCGCATCGCCGCGGAACACCCCCTTGTAGGCCGCCGGCCCCGCCGCGCTCTGGCCGACCAGCCGCGTCAGCGACCGGGTCGAGACGTCGAGTTTGATCCCCTCCGGACTGCTCCGGTCCGAGAGCCGGATCTCGCCGCTGGCGCTGGAGTCCAGGTTCTCGGCCATGAGCCGCCAGCCGACGCCGATGTGGCCGTCGTCATCGCTGTCGGTCGAGGTCGCGAAGCCGAACCGGGCGGTGCGTCCGATCCGCTCGGCGAACGGCGCCAGCAGGTCCGATCCGGAAAAGTCCGCGAAGCCGGAAATCCGCGTCCGGGTCTCGCCGTAGCGGCCCTTGATCACCAGGGGCACGAAGTCCCCGGTGCGCACGACCGCGTCGATGACTTCGCCATTGACGATCGCCGTGGCGAAGAAGGGTCGGTCCGGGGAATAGCCCAGGGCCCCGGCCAGCGGCCCGCCACGGGCCTCGTTGGCTCTCAGGTTCAGCCGCAGATCGCCGATGCTGTCCCCGACGGTCGCATTGATGCGCAGATAGTCGCCCGGCCGGCTGTTGCTGGCGGCGTTGAGGATGGCCTTCTTGGGCCCCTTGCGCGGGACGTCGGCCTCGCCCGACAGCCTCCAGCGGCCGTACTCCTGGCTGAAGCCTTCCAGAAGCTCCACATCGGCGGCGAACCGGTCGATGTCGATCGACAGTGGTTGCGGCCCGGGGGGCTCCGTCGTCGGCTCGACCTCGGGACGACGGATCAGGCGGATGACCTCGGCCTCGACATCGGTGGCGTGGAAGCGGCGCGCGACCAGTTGCCACCAGTCCCAGTCGACGCGGACCTTGCGCGCCTCCAGCCAAACGCCGCTGGCGTCGGTGACGGTGACGCGGTCGATGGTGAAATCGTCGAACAGGTCGCCGCGCACGCCCTCGACATTGATCCGGCCATAGCGGCCGATCTTCTTGCCGGCGACGAAACTGGTCACCAGCCCCCGGCCCGAGTCGGACAGCAGATACATCCGTCCGCCGACCGCGCTGACGATCAGCAGCGCCGCGAGAACGGCAGCGGCCATGCCGCCGAAGAAGGCGAGGGCCTGGAGCCGCGTGCGCTTCTTCTTCGCCGTCTCTGCGGGCGTGTCGGGCGCGTCGTCGGTGGGCGGGACCTCGGTCAAAACGCCTGTCCGATACTGACGTAGATTTGGAAGTCAGCGTCGCCGTCGCGGCGGTCCAGCGGGACGGCGATGTCGGCGCGGATCGGGCCGAACGGGAGTTTGTAGCGCACGCCGACCCCGGCGCCGTAGCGCAGATTGTTGAAGTTCGGCGTCTCCTGGAAGCCGATGGCGCCCGCGTCGACGAAGGCCACGGCCTGGAAATTGCGCCAGACGTCGCGGCGGATCTCGATCGAGGTCTCGAACAGGCTCAGCCCGCCGCGTGGCGTGTTGTCGGGCAGGCGAGGGCCCACCCCCTGGTATTCGAAGCCGCGCACCGAGCCGCCGCCGCCCGAATAGAACAGACGGTCCGCGGGCACGGTCAGTTCCGCGCCGCCGATGATCGACCCGATCCTGACCCGCCCGGCCAGCACGGTCTTCGCTCCGGCCTGAAGCGGCAGATAGGCGGTGGCCTGGCCCTCGGTGCGCAGGAACAGCACCGTGTCCTCGCCGGCCACGGCGGTGGGCTGGGCCGAGAGGGTCAGACGCCAGCCGGTGGTCGGATCGAGCGGATCGTTCGACCGGTCCAGATAGGCGCTCGCCCGGCCGGTCAGGATCACCAGGTCGCGGTCGAACGCGACCGGCAACTGGGTGAAGGGATCGAAACGGCTCTCGTGATACTGGCCGGCATCCAGGCCGACGCCGTAGCTGAGATAAGACGTCTTGCCGATCCGCTGTTGCAGGTCGGCGGCGAGGGCGATGGCGGTGCGGCGGTAGGCCTCGGTGTCCTCGTTCAGCAGGGCGGTCGACAGCCTGAGCGTCTCTCCGGGGCGGCGCCAGTGCGGCAGGCTGAGGGACACGCCCAGCCGGCTGTCCACATCGGCGGCGCGGGCCTGCCAGACCAGGGTGTCGGCCCGCCCGAACCGGTTGTGCCAGGTCCAGATCAGGTCCACGCCCGACCCCTCGGCGGTCGAGAAGGTCGCTCCGGCCTCGAGGATGCGGCGCGGACGGTCGGTCAGGGTGACGATGATCGGCCGGTGGCCATCGGCATTGGTCTGGTCGGTCGGCGCCAGGGCCACGCCGACGCCGTCATAGACGCCGGTTTCCAGAAGCCGCCGTTCCAGTTCGGCGACATCCTCGGGATCATAGACCTCGCCCTCGCGCCATGGGGCCAGACCCGCGACCCAGTCGGGATTGGTCGGGCCCCGCGTCTCCAGCCGCACCCCGTCGAGCCGCACGAGCGGCCCCGAGGCGATGCTGTAGTTGGGCTGGACCGTGAACGCCGCGTGATCGACCACGACGCGGCGCGGTCGCGCCTCCGCGTCGGCATAGCCGCGTCGGGTCAGGCCGGCGACAATCCGTCCCTCGCCGGAAATGACATCAGCCGCGCGGCCGGGTTGACCGGGAACAAGCCCGATCTCGCCGCGAACAGCAGTCTCGGTCTCGGCATCGGGCGCGGGGGCGGCCCAGAGCACCTGGACCTCGGCCAGTTCGAAACGGCGTCCCGGGGTGACATTGACGATCGCGACCGGCGTCTCCTCGCCCTCGACGACGTCCTCAAGCACCGGCTGGTAGTAGCCCTCGGAGCGCAGCAAGGCCTCGGCCGCCTCAAGGGCGCCGCGTGCGCGGCGTCGGGCTTCGAAGCGATTGGAAGGGGGGTCATCGACCTCGCCGACGGCGCGAACCAGCTGGGCGCGCAGTTCGTCGTCCATTTCGCCCCGAATCTGGGCGCGCGGGTCGGCGGCTGCGGCGGAGGCCAGAAGCAGGAAGCCCGCCGTGCCGACGAAAAACAGGGCGGGCCTTGGCGTCAAGCTGGAACCTTCGTCAGGGCGCGGAGGTCGACGCCGTCGCATCCGTCTGTGGCGCCGATGGGGCGGCGGCCGGGATCAATAGAAGAGGGTTTCGCTTTCCGGTTTCACGGATTCCTCGGACGAGCGCTTCTCGGACGGCAGGGTGGTCGAGTCGAGCGGCGGCGTATCGACGGCGCTGGGCGCTGCGGCCGGCGCGCCGACGTCCTCTGCGGCGGGGGCCATCGGGACCTCCATCGGCGCTTCGCCGTACTCGGGCTCGTTGGACGCAGGATCTTCGCACGCGGCCAGGCCGAGGGCGGTGGTCAGGGTCAAAAAGGCAATCAGGCGCTTCATCGGCATCATCTCCCCCGGGATCGGCCTTGCAACGCGCGGCCGGTTCGCCTGTTCCATAGCGGCGAACGCGCGTCTGGTCACCACGCACGGCAACCAATCCTTTCAGAATTCGGCGTAGTCCAGACTCTGGAGGGGCGAGAATGACGACCACGGCCTATGCCATGGTGTCGCAAGTGCGATACCGGGAGCTCAAGACGCGGATCGCGCTGGCGGCCTTCATCGGCTGCACGGCCTGGTTCGTGGCGCCCTCGATCTGGCCGCCCGTCTGGTTCGCGGCGGTGCTGGTCACCCAGGCCCTGGACTGGGCCGTCTTCAGCCGCTTCCGGCGGCGCCCGGAATGGCGGCCGGACCGCGTCTGGCTCGGGCTGAGCTGCGCCACCACGGTGCTCAGCGTGGCGGTCTATGCCGCTATGAGCGCCTATATGTGGTTCCGGGGCGGCGACGTGGGCCAGGTGTTCGCCATGGTCCAGTGCGCCGGCGGCCTGCTGCACGTCAGCCTGCACATGCATCATGCCCGGCCGATCCTGATCTCGGCGGTCATCCCCCACGCACTCTATTTCTTCGGCCTGCCGGTCTACAGCGCCCTCTCCAGCCAGAACTGGCACGAGCTGCTGATCGCCATCGGCTGCGTCCTGTATATGAGCCACCTCGTGGTGGCGGTCCGGCAGAGCAGTTCGACCACCAGCGCGCTCCTGGCCGCGCGCCGCAAGGCCGAGGTGGCCAGCGCCGCCAAGTCGGACTTCCTCGCCGTGGTCAGCCACGAGATCCGCACGCCGATGAATGCCGTGATCTCGGCCGCCAACCTGTTGCGCCGCACCCGTCTGGACGGGCAGCAGCGGGAGCATGTGTCGATGCTGATCGACGCGGGCGACGTTCTGATGGGCCTGCTCAACGACGTGCTCGACTTCTCCAAGATCGAGGCGGGCAAGATGGAGCTGGACAGCGCCGACATGAGCGTGCGCGACCGGCTGTCGACCCTCGTTCGCCTGTGGGAGCCGCGCGCCCTGGCCAACGGCGTCCGGCTGAAGGTGCGCGTCGCCTCTGATGTGCCCGCCGCCGTGCGGACCGATCCCCTGCGGGTCCAGCAAATCCTCTTCAACCTGTTGTCCAATGCGGTGAAATTCACCCACGACGGCGAGATCGTCATCGCGGTCGGCTGGGACGGCGAGCGGCTGAACGTGGCCGTGACAGACACCGGGTGCGGCATCCCGGCGGATCGACTGGGCCAGATCTTCAACAGTTTCGAACAGGCGGACGTGGGCACCACGCGCCGCTATGGCGGCACGGGGTTGGGCCTGTCGATCAGCCGCAAGCTCGCGGAGCTGATGGGCGGATCGTTGGCCGCCGAGAGCGTGGACGGCCAGGGCTCGACCTTCACCCTCAGCCTGCCGATGCAGGCGGTCGAGGGCGAGGCCGCCCAACCGGTGCGCCCGCTGGAGACGACCGGATCGCTCATGGGGCGCTCGATTCTCGCCGCCGATGATCACGAGGTGAACCGCCGCATTCTGCAGCTGTTGCTGGAGCCGCACGGCTGCCGCCTGACGCTGGTCGAGAACGGGGCGGAGGCGCTGGAGGCGGCGTCCGGACAGAGGTTTGACGCCATCCTGATGGACATGCAGATGCCGGTGATGGACGGGCTCGAGGCTACGCGCCGGATTCGCGCCGGCGCCATGAACGGGGCCACGCCGGTCGTCGCCCTGACCGCCAATGCCCTGGACGTGCACCGCGCCGCCTGGGACGCGGCGGGGGTCCACGCCTTCCTGACCAAGCCGATCGACCCCGTCCTGCTGGCTTCGACCCTGGCCCAGGCCTGCGCCGGCGAACGGACACCGGCTGAGGTCGCGGCCGCCTGACGGTCAGCGCCAGCGGGCCGCGGCCTCGTTCAGCGACATCGCCGGCGGCTCGGCCACGGGTTCGGCGGGCAGTCCGTCGAACCGGGGCGCGGGGGCGGCCTGGACGACGCCCGAATCGACAAAGGTTCCGCGCGCGAGGTTGTGGGGATGCCGCGCCGCCTCGGCCGTGGTCAGCACCGGGGTGACGCAGGCGTCCGTGCCCTCGAAATGGGCCGCCCAGTCGTCGCGTTCGCGAGTCTCGAAGACCGCCTCGAGACGCGCGTGCAGCATAGGCCAGCCGGCCAGATCGAACTGCGGCGCCGTCTCCGGCTCAATCCCCAGTCCGGCGATCAGGGCGGCGTAGAACTGCGGCTCCAGCGCGCCCACGGCGACGAACCGCCCGTCCTTGCAGGCGTAGCAGCGATAGAAGGGCGCGCCGCCGTCCAGCAGATTGGCCCCGCGCGCCTCACTCCACAGACCGCGCGCGCCCAGGGCCTGGAACAGGCTCATCAGCAGGGCCGAACCATCGGTCATGGCGGCGTCCACCACCCGGCCCTTGCCCGTGGTCTTCGCCTCGAGCAGGGCGGCGAGCACGCCGGTCACCAGCATCATCGCCCCGCCGGCGTAGTCGCCGATCAGGTTCAGGGGCGGCCGCGGCGGGCGGTCGGGCTCGCCCATGGCGTGGAGCGCGCCGCTGAGGGCGATGTAGTTGATGTCGTGGCCGACCTGCCGCGCCATCGGGCCGGTCTGGCCCCAGCCGGTGATCCGGCCATAGACCAGCCGTGGATTTCGCGCCGCGCAGACGTCGGGGCCCAGCCCCAGCCGCTCCATCACATCCGGTCGGAAGCCCTCGATCAGGGCGTCGGCTGATTCGACGAGGTTCAGGACGGCCCCGAGGTCGCCGACGTCTTTCAGATTAACGCCGACCGCGGCGCGACCGCGGTGCAGCACCGCGCCGCCGACCTCGCTGAACGCCGCCGCGCCGGCCGCGGCGCTGCGGCTCAGGCGCAGGACATCGGCCCCGAGGTCGGCCAGCATCATGCCCGCGAACGTCACCGGCCCCAGACCGTCGAACTCGAGGATGCGCAGGCCGGACAGCGGTTTCATGGTCACTGCCTAGCCTCCGCTCCCTCGCGCGTCGAGCCAGCCCTTGACCCCGACGACGGTTTGCAACAGAAGGCGCGTCGCTGGTTCGCGAACGCGACCGGCGTGGTATGCGCCCTTAGCTCAGTTGGTTAGAGCATCTGACTTTTAATCAGAGGGTCCTCGGTTCGAGCCCGAGAGGGCGTACCAACCCTTCCCGCACCCAAGTTGGAACGGGCGCTTCGCCCGGCGAGCCTCATTTCGGCTTCGGTTTCCGCTTGCGACAGTGCTTGCACACCAGCGTCCCCGGCTTGCTGCGGCTGTAGCGGTAGTGGTGGCTGCATCGCAGTTGCGCGATAAAAGTCCTGACCAGCTGAATCATGGCTATGGACCCTACTCACATTTGCGTATGCGCCAACTGAAATATGGTGAAGCTTGCTCCGCCGACCGCGTGGGCGCTTTCAGGGAAGCGCCGGGCGTGGTTGAAGGGCGGATGCGCCCGATCGTCCTCTCCGCTCTGGCGGCCTTCGCCCTGCTGCTACCGGCGTGTTCGGCCGTGGACGGCGTGCGACAGTTCGGGGGCGGGGTTGGCGCGGCGGCGACGGCCCCGCTGGACGATCTCAACCTGCGTCGTGAGCACATTCCAACCGTGCTGCTGCAGGCCGAGGCCAATCCCTATGACCTGCGCAATCTGAACCAGTGCGCCACCATCGGGGCCGAGATCGCGCGGCTGAACGAGGCCCTGGGTCCCGACACGGACGAACCCCCCGCCCAGGACGGCTCGACGCTCGGCGAGCAGGCGGCCGATGCGGCCTCGGCGGCGGCGCTGGCCGCGATTCGCGACGCTGCTACCGACTTCATCCCCGGCCGCAGCTGGATCCGTCAGCTGTCGGGCGCCGAGCAGCACAGCCGCCATGTCCAGTCCGCCATCCAGGCCGGCCGGATGCGCCGGGCCTTCCTGAAGGGCGTGGGGATGCAGCGCAATTGCGCCCCGCCCGCCGCGCCCGGCTGGTTCCGGCCGCGCGGCCGCAGCCAGCGCTAGGTCTGGTTGTTGGAGGTGTGCCGGGCGTGAAAATCGCGCCGGAAGGCCTCGAACCGGCCGTGGGCGATGGCTTCGCGCATCGCCGCCGTCAGGGCCTGGAAGAAGGCGATGTTGTGCCAGCTGAGCAGCACCTTGCCGAGGATTTCGTCGGCCCGCACGAGGTGGTGCAGATAGGCCTTTGAATAGTCCTGCGAGGCCGGGCAGGGGACCGAGGGCTCCAGCGGGTCCTGATCCTCGGCGAAACGGGCGTTCTTCAGATTGATCGGCCCCGCCCAGGTCCAGGCCTGGCCGTGACGGCCGGCGCGGGTGGGCAGGACGCAGTCGAACATGTCGACGCCGCGCCACACCGCCTCGACCAGATCGACCGGCTTGCCGACCCCCATCAGATAGCGCGGGCGGTCGGCCGGCAGCATGTCGGGGGCGTAGTCCAGCACCTCGCACATGGCCTGATGCCCCTCGCCGACAGCCAGGCCGCCGATGGCATAGCCGTCGAAGCCGGTCTCGATCAGCCGGTCGGAGGACTCGCGGCGCAGGTTCTCGAAGGTCGAGCCCTGCTGGATGCCGAACAGGGCTTGGGTCTCTCGCGTCCCGAAAGCGGCCTTCGACCGTGCGCCCCAGCGGGCCGAGAGCTCCATGGCGGCGCGGGCGGCGGGCTCCTCGGCGGGCCAGGAGACGCACTGGTCCAGTTGCATGGAGATGTCGGCGCCGATGCGGTCGGCCTGGATGTCGATCGAGCGTTCGGGCGTCAGGACGTGTTTCGAGCCGTCGATATGGCTGGAGAAGGTCACGGCCTCCTCCTTCACCTTCGAGATGCCGGCGAGGGACATGACCTGGAAGCCGCCGCTGTCGGTCAGGATGGGTTTGGTCCAGCCCATGAATTTGTGCAGCCCGCCCAGCCGCTCCATCCGCTCAGGGCCGGGGCGCAGCATCAGGTGATAGGTGTTGCCCAGCAGGATGTCCGCGCCGGTCTGGGCGACCTGATCGACCGTCATGGCCTTGACCGTGGCGGCGGTGCCGACGGGCATGAAGGCGGGCGTGCGGATATCGCCGCGCGGGGTCTTCAGCACCCCGGTGCGGGCGCGGCCTTCGGTGGCGGTGATGTCGAACGGGAAGGGCATCAGCGGATCAGGGCCTCAAGGCGCATGGCCCGCTCCAGGTCCTTGGGGCGGCCGAACAGGCGGCAGATGGCGATCTGTTCCGCCACGGTGGGGACAAAGACGACGGCTCCGCCGATATCAATCGGCATCCGGCTGTGGAAGGCGACCGGCGTCCAGTCGCCGCCGGCGCGCACATCCATCTTGGCCATCACGTCCAGAGGCACAGGCGTGGTCAGGATCTGGCCGAACACCTCGGACCGGAACAGGCCCTCGCCAGGGTCCTGCACGACCCGGCCGTGCAGGACGTCGATCAGGGCGCGGGCGTCACGTGGACTGGCCATGATGTCGACGTCGGGCACGTGCGACTCATCCAGCCCCGCCAGCGCCATCGCCGCGCCGCCGAAGATCCACCACGGGTCCCGCAGGCCGGTCGCAGCCGAGGCGAGGATATCGAGAGTCGCGATCAGGTCGTCGGTCAGGGCGCCGGTCATGCTTCGCGCCTGAACAGCAGGCTGCCGTCGCCGTAGGAATAGAAGCGATAGCCGTCCTTCACCGCATGGGCATAGGCCGACTGCATCGTCTCTAGCCCGGCGAAGGCCGAGACGAGCATGAACAGGGTCGATTTCGGCAAGTGGAAATTGGTGATCAGTACGTCGGCGGCGCGAAAAGCGTAGCCGGGCGTGATGAAGATGGCCGTGTCGCCGTGAAAGGCCCGGACCTCGCCCTCGGGCGTCGTGGCGCTCTCCAGCAGGCGCAGGCTGGTGGTGCCGACGCAGACGATGCGGCCCCCGGCGGCCCGTACGGCGTTAAGGGCGGCGGCGGTTTCCGTGGACACCTCGCCCCATTCGCTGTGCATCCTGTGGTCGGCCGTGTCGTCGGCCTTGACCGGCAGGAAGGTGCCGGCCCCGACGTGCAGGGTCACCGCGTGGGTCGAGACGCCCCGGGCCTCGATCGCGGCCATCAGGTCCGGGGTGAAATGCAGGCCGGCCGTCGGCGCGGCGACCGAGCCGTCCCATCTGGCGAACAGGGTCTGGTAGTCCGAGCGGTCGCGGTCGTCCTCGGCCCGTTTGGCGGCGATATAGGGGGGCAGGGGCATGACCCCCACGTCGCGGATGGCCTCGTCCAGCGCGGGGCCGGCGAGGTCGAAACGCAGGGTGACGAGCCCGTCCTCGCCCTTGTCGACGACGGTGGCGTCGAGGCGGCCGAGCAAACAGGCGCCGTCCGCCCCGGCGCCGAAGCGGATGCGATCCCCCGCCTTGATCCGCTTGCCGGGCTTCATGAAGGCGGACCAGACGTCAGGCGCGTCGCGGTGATGCAGGGTGGCCTCGACGGCGACGGTCAGGGTCTCGCCCTCGGGGCCGACCCGCTCGCGGACGCCGGACAGCCGGGCCGGGATCACCCGCGTGTCGTTGAACACCAGGGCGTCGCCGGGCCTCAGGAAGTCCGGCAGGTCGCGGATGATCCGGTCTTCGAGATCGCCGCCGCGCACCACCAGCAGGCGGGCGGCATCACGCGGCTCGGCGGGGCGGAGCGCGATCCGGTCGTCCGGCAGGTCGAAGTCGAAATCGGCGGTCTTCATCAGGCGGCGCAAAGGCCATGGGGGCGTGGCGCGGTCAAGGCGGTTAAATGTTGCTTCAGCAGCGCCGGCTACCATTGAAGGATGAGCGCTGACGTCCGTCCCGACATGTCATCTGTGGTGCGGGGCTGGGATCGGCTCCGCCGGCCCGTCTGGATGTTTGATCCGGCCAGTTCGCGCGGCGTCTACGCCAATGCCGCGGCCTTGACCCTCTGGGGCGCGGAAACCCTCGACGAACTGCTGGCGCGGGACTTCTCCAACCTGTCGCCGGCGGTCAAGGCCCGCACCAATCGCCTCCGGGACGCCACCGCGGGCGGTGAGGAGGTCCAGGAGCGCTGGACCTTCTATCCCAACGGTCGGCCAGTCACCGTTCAGGCGACGATCTCGACGTTCCGCATGGACGACGGACACGGGGTCCTGCTGTTCGAGGCCGCGCCGCTGGACGTCGGAGCCGAGGAACGCCGGGCCGTCGAGGCGCTGCGCCACACCTCGACGCTGATCACTCTGCTGGACGAGGCGGGCGCGATCCTGTTCTCCAATCCGGCGGCCTATGCCGCCTATGGGCCCGGCGAGGCCACGCTCGGCGCGCGCTTCGTCGATCGCGACCGCGGAGCCTGGTTTCTGGCGCAGGTCCGGGGCGGGCAGGCCGTCAGCCGGCTCTGCGAGGTCGAGACCGCGGCGGGGCGTCGGTGGCACGATATCGATGCGCGGCCGGTCACCGATCCGGTCACGGGCGCCTCGGGCACCCTGCTCAACGAACAGGATGTCACGGCGCGGGTCGAGGCCGAGGTCGCGCAGGCCACCGCCGAACAGAAGGCGGCAATGGCCGAGGCGCGGCAGAAATTCCTGACCGACATGTCGCACGAACTGCGGACGCCGCTGAACGCGGTGATCGGCTTCTCCGGGCTGCTGGCCGGCGCGGGCCTGCCCCCGGCGCAGGGCGAGCAGGTGCAGACGATCCATGAGGCCGGTCAGAGACTGCTGACGG
Source organism: Brevundimonas sp. UBA7664 (assembly GCF_002483305.1). Lineage (GTDB taxonomy): Bacteria > Pseudomonadota > Alphaproteobacteria > Caulobacterales > Caulobacteraceae > Brevundimonas. The sequence continues at coordinate 152,623 of NZ_DLHQ01000026.1, read as the reverse complement.
TCGTCAACCAGATGATCGATCTTTCGGAACAGGGCGACGGTCCGGCAGCCGCGCCGACGGCCTCGCCCGAGGCCGGCGTGGCGGCGATCCCGACGCCTGACCCCGCTGATGAGGCAGGGGGCCGGGGACCGCTGCGGGTGCTTTGCGTCGATGACAATCAGACCAACCGGATGTTGATGACCGCCATGCTGGCCGCGCAGGGCGTGGTTTGCGAGACGGCGGACGATGGCGCCCTTGGACTGGCGGCGGCGGCGGCCGGCGACTGGGACGTCGTGCTGATGGACATCCAGATGCCGGTGATGGACGGGGTGGAGTCGGCCCGTGGCATCCGCGCCCTGGGCGGCGAGGTCGGAGCCGTGCCGATCATCGCCGTGACCGCCAACACCCTGGCCGATCAGGTCCAATCCTATCTCGAGGCCGGCATGGACGATCTCGTCGCCAAGCCGGTGAACATGGCGGAACTGCTGGGCAAGGTCGCCTATTGGGGCGGCTGCGGCTGGCGTGAAGCGGCGTCCGGCGGGTTGTCGGACGCGGACCGGTCCCACGCCGGCGGTTGACGGTCGAGGGCGGACGCTCCAAACCGCCGCCATGCTGCAGAACCTCGAAACCCTCGCGCGCGACGCCCGATCCTGGCCGTTCGAACAGGCCCGCAATCTTCTCGCCCATGTGCTGAAGAAGCGGCTCAGCGACAGCGAGCGCAATGCGGCGAAACTGCTGATCGACGCCGGCAAGGCGGACGAGGCGCTGGCGACGTTCGAGGCCCTGCGGAAGCCGGTGATCTTCGAGACCGGCTATGGCCCGTCCGGCCTGCCGCACATGGGCACTTTCGGCGAGGTGGCGCGCACGACCATGGTGCGCAACGCCTTCCGCGCCCTGACCGGCGACCACTGGCCGACGCGGCTGATCGCCTTCAGCGACGACATGGACGGCCTGCGCAAGGTCCCGGAGGGCGTGCCCCATCCGGAGATGCTGACCGAAGACCTGCACAAGCCCCTGACCGTGGTGCGCGACCCATTCGGGACGCACGACAGCTTCGGCGCCCACAACAACGCCCGCCTGCGCGCCTTCCTCGACGGCTTCGGCTTCGACTACGAATTCCTGTCCTCGACCGAGCAGTACCGGTCCGGCCGGTTCGATCAGACCCTGCTGACCCTGCTGGAGCGGTTCGACGCCGTGCAGGCGATCATGCTGCCGACGCTCGGCGAGGAACGGCGCGCGACCTATTCGCCCTTCCTGCCGGTCAGCCCGGTGAGCGGCCATGTGCTGCAGGTGCCGACGCTGGAGCGGAACGTCGCCAAGGGGACCATCGTGTTCGACGACCCCGCCGGCGGCCGCACCGAAGTCCCCGTCACCGGCGGCCATGTGAAACTGCAGTGGAAGCCCGACTGGGCCATGCGCTGGACCGCGCTGGACGTGGACTATGAGATGTCGGGCAAGGACCTGATCGAGAGCGTGCGCGAGAGCTCCAAGGTCTGCCGCGCCTTGGGGGGCACGCCGCCCGAGGGGTTCAACTACGAGCTCTTCCTCGACGTCGAGGGCAAGAAGATCTCCAAGTCCAAGGGCAACGGCCTGACCATGGACGAATGGCTGCGCTACGGCACGCCGGAGAGCCTGAGCTGGTATATGTTCCAGTCGCCGAAATCGGCCAAGAGCCTGCATTTCAACGTCATTCCGCGCGCGATCGACGACTATCTGGCCTTCATCGAGGCCTACAAGGCCCAGGAGCCGGCCAAGCAGATCGACAACGCCGTCTGGTCGATCCACGCCGGATCGCCGCCGGCGCATACCTCGCCGGTGTCGTTCGCCCTGCTGCTCAATCTGGTCAGCGTGGCCAACGCCTCCGACAAGGCTCAGCTGTGGGCCTATATGGCCAAATACCTGCCGGAGGCGACGCCGGACAGCGAGCCCCTGCTGGACCGGCTGATGGGCCATGCGCTGAACTACTACGAGGACTTCGTGAAGCCCGCGAAGGCCTATCGCGCGCCCGACGACAAGGAGAAGGCGGCGCTGCTGGACCTCGCGGCCCGGCTGACGGCCCTGCCGGCGGACGCCGACGGCGAGGCGATCCAGACCGAGGTCTATGCGGTCGGCAAGGCGCACGCCTTCGAGCCGCTCCGCGCGTGGTTCGGCGCGCTGTATGAGGTGCTGCTGGGCGCTTCCCAGGGCCCGCGCTTCGGCTCGTTCGCCGCGATCTACGGCCTGCCGCAGACGGTCGCCCTGATCGAGGCGGGGGCGAACGGCAAGCTCGCAGCCTAGTGGGCCGCGGTCAGAAGGTTTCGCCTTCTCGACCCGACGCGGCCTGGCGCTTCGCGCGGGTTCCGCGCTCAAGCAGCGAGCCGCCGCGCGGGGAGCATTAGCGCGCAGCCATGCGCGCTAACGTAGATGAACCGAACATAACGGCGCGACTCCGGGAGCCTTCATCCGGCGTCGCGCATTCTTCACGTCATCGACCAACCTCGATGAATTGGAGAGAGCCATGTCGAAGATCATGAACACCACCCTGGCCACCGCCGCCGCCCTGGCCGCGCTTGCCATGGCGGTCCCGACCGCCTCGATGGCCCAGCAGGCCAACGGCATCACCAACTGCGACGCCCCCGGCGGCCGCCAGCGCACCGGCGCCGTGATCGGCGGCGTGCTCGGCGCCCTCGCCGGCAGCCAGGTGTCGGACAATGAACGCACCCTCGGCGCTGTCGTCGGCGCGGGCGCCGGCGCCGCCGCCGGCTCCTACATCGGCTGCAACCAGCAGCGCGCCCGCCAGGCCAATGAGCAGGCCCAGGGCGGCGCCTATCGCGCCACCTCCAACCTGCGCATCCGTTCGGGTCCCGGCACCAACTACCGTCAGGCCGGCAGCCTGCGCGCCGGACAGTCGTTCAGCGCCATCGGCTCGCAGGGCGAATGGGTCCAGATCGCCGGCGGCGGCTGGGTCAACGCCCGCTATGTGACCAGCAACTAGAACCGGCCCGACGCCGACTGACGAAGAGGCCGCTCCTGAAAGGGGGCGGCCTTTTCCTTGAGTGCTGACGCTCGCGACGCGGTCGCGCGTTGCTTGGGCGCGCCCACATCATTGGCTGACCCAGAGGATCCGCCCCATCCAGACGATGTCGCGGCGGGCCACGATGCGCGGCGGATAGGCCGGATTGACCGAGGCGAGGGTCACGGCCCGCGCGGTCAGCGCCGCCGCCTCCTTGGCCAGGGTCTCGCCGCCCGTGGTCCGCACCACCACCCGGTCGCCCTTGCGCACGTCCGCGGCCTCCCGGTCGACGATGACGCGGTCGCCCTCGCGGTACAGGGGGGCCATGGAATCGCCGGCGATGCGCAGGCTCAGCAGGCTGTCGCGCGCCCGCGGCAGCTCGGTCTGCTCCCAGCCTTCGCCGACGGGCAGGCCCGCGTCGTCGAAAAAGCCGTCCTGTCCAGCCTGCGCCATGCCCAGCATGGGCACCGTCGAGGGCCGTTCGGTCCCGTCCCGGGCCAGGGCCGCGAACTCGCCCAGCGACAGGCCGGTCGCGGTCAGGATCCGTGTCAGGCTTTCCGTCGACGGCCAGCGCGGCCGTGGCGGCTCGCCCGGTCCGAACCGTTTCGATGGATTGAAGGCGGTCGCATCCAGCCCGGACCGCTTCGCCAGGGCCGAGACGCTGATGCCCTCGCGCCGGGCCAGGCCGTCGATCGCCTTCCAGAGCTGGGCGTGGGACAGGGGCATGGGCGTCCGTCGCGGCCCGATCGGCCGATTCGGCGACAGATTAGGGGATCAGGGCAGGAATAAAAACCTAGTCGCGCGCCGCGCTATTCGACCCCGGCGGCGCGGCGGTCGCGCCAGGCCAGCCAGGCGCCGAGGGCGAGGGTCACAAGGATGCCGTAGCTGGCCAGGTTGACCACGACATAGAAGGCCATGAGGGGCGGGCGGGCGTCGATGAAGGTCAGGAGGTGACTCATGACGACCAGCGACTGCAGACCTGACGCCCAGGCCGGCCAGGCCCGCCGCGACTTCCACGCGAGGCCCGAGAAGACGCCGAGCAGGATGAGATCAACGGCCGCCAAACCCCAGGATACGCCGCCTCCGACGCCGTCCCCCTGGATCAGCAGGCTGGCGAACCAGGCCAGCCCATAGGCGACGCTGCCGGTGCGCTCCGGCTCATCGCCCTTCAGCAGGGCGAAGGCGATGACGGCGACGGAGAGGGCGGCGCCGATCTGGGCCTGCGGGGTGTCGAACAAGCGCCTTGCGTCTCCTGAAGGCTTCCGATCAGGCGGGACGATCTACTTCAGTCCGGCGGCCCTGCGTTCCTGCCACGCCCAGAAGGTGCCGACGGCGAGTGCGATCAACAGGCCGTAGTTGGACAGGTTGTTGACGGCGGCGAAGGCGTTCCCGGGCGGCCGGATGTCGGCGAGGATAAGGATGTGGCTGGTGACGATCAGGCTCTGGAAGGCGGAGGCCCAGATCAGCCAGGCGCGCCGGCTGTGCCAGGCGAGGCCGCAAAGAACAGCCAGCATGACGATGTCGAGGCTCATCAAGCCCCAGCGAATGCCGTCGCCGCCACTGCTGATCGGCGCTGCCAATCCGACCAGAATGACGAGGGCGAAGGCCGCGCTGGCGATGCGTTCCGGCTCATCGCCTTTCAGGAAGCCGAAGAGCACGACGAGGATCGCGATCCCTGCGCCGATTTGAGAGTAGATGGTGTCAAGCACAGAATCGCCCCCACGCCAGACAGCGTGGGGGCGACATTGCCTGAAGTCAGCTGCCGGGGAAATGACCGGTCGCCGACATTACCTCGAATTAAACAGCGCGGAGGCGATGCTCGCCCGTGGTCTTTTCCGGGTACTTGTCCTGGAACGGTCCGGCGAAGGCGCCGAAGCCCAGACGGCGGTGATCCTTGGCCAGATGCTCGTGGCAGGCGACCATGGCCTGACGGGCGACGCCGAGGCTGGCGATGGCCTCGAGAGCCTTGGTCTGCGCATCAGCGCCGGCGCATGCCGAGATGTTCAGGGCGGCGCGCGAGCTGATCATCGACTGCACCAGGGTGGTGGCATGTGCGATGGCGGCGTCGAGCGCTTGCTCGGACGCGTACAACTCGTCAGCGACGCTGGCGATGATTTCAACCTTGTTCATTACAGACCTCCCACTGGAACTGGTGAACCATTCGTTAACACGGGTTCGGAGTTCCCGGTAGGGTTTTGTTGACCATATCCGGCGTGATCCCGGGGCCGTCGCCACCGCCGCCGCCGATCGGCCTGTCGTCTCCGGGCTTGTCCAGCGGGCCCCCGGCCAGGGTTTCCAGTCCCAGCCTGCGGGCCACCGCGCCCAGGGTGTTGTGGGTCTGGACGATATGCGCCCGGGCCTGGGCCAGGGCGGTGATGGCGGCGGCGGTCCCGTCGAAAGCGCGCTGGCCGGTCACGGCGGACAGCCAGGCGTCGGTGCGCGCCGCGGGCAGGGCCGCCGCGAGCGTCGCGGTTTCGATCAGGGCCCGATCGATGGACGATTCCGCGGCGAACAGGCGGGTGGCGAGGGCTTCGCCGACTGACAGTCTGGACATGATGGATCCTCCCCGTGACCAAGCGTCACGACAGGACGTTATCCAGAGTTGTAATTAATTGCAACTAAAGGTCGTCTTCCGCCATCAGGAAATGGGCCGTCAGGGCGGCGATGGGCTGGCTTTCGTCCTCCTGCCAGGCCTCGGCCAGGACATGGGCCACGCGCCGTCCGGCCTTGCTGATCCGGGCGCGGGCGTGGACGTCGACCGGACGGCCCGAGCGCAGATAGGCCACGGTGACATTGATCGGCCGGGGCAGGCGCAGCCGCGGGTAAAGCGCCGCGACCTGCGCGACGGCGGTCAGCTCCAGCAGGGCGGCGGTCGAACCGCCGTGCAGGGCCGGCAGGACCGGATTGCCGATCAGCTTCTGCGCGAATGGCATGGTGACCGTCAGCGTCTGTCCCTCGCTCGCCGTCGTCAGGCCCAGAAACCGGGCGTAGGGCAGGCGGTCCAGCAGGTCGCTCATCGCGCGACCGCCGGGCCGGATTTCAGGTTGGCGCCGAGCCCCCTGTCGCCGCTGGAACTGAGCATATAGGCGCTCTGGGCCGCGGCGACCGGATCATCCGGGCTGTCCTCGAACGCCCAGGCGCGAACGAAGGCGACCGAACGGGTGAGGTGATAGCAGCGCGCCTCCGCGATCAGATCGCGCCGCGATTCGGCGGCCCGCATGTAATCGACGCGCAGATCCAGGGTCGCGATCGATTCGAACCGGCCCAGGGCGATCCACACCGCCAGCCCGCCGACATGGTCCAGCAGGGTGGTGACCAGCCCCCCGGACAGGACGCCGGTGTCCGGATCGCCGACCAGATCCTCACGCCATGGCGCACGGATGCGGACCCGGTCGCCGTCGAGGCTGTCGTAGACGAAGCCCAGCGCATGGGTATGGGCGGCGCCGGCGGCCAGCTGGGGCAGGATGTCGAGGATCGGAGAACTCATCCCCCGCTTCTCGGTCGGTCGGGAAATGAGCGCAAGGGGCGCGTGGACCGGCGCGTTGCGGCTGAACGGCTCAGGCCGCCGAGCGGGTCTTCCGGGCGCGGTCCGGGACCGCCGCTTCAGCGGCCTCCGCCGCCTGTTCGAGCGCGAGGTTCATGGCCATGCGCAGACGTTCCGGCTTGATCGGCTTCTCGACCACCGCCGCCATGCCGATGGCGACGTATTTCTTCGCGTCGTCCGGATCGGCGTTGGCGGTCAGGGCGACGATGGGGATGTCGCGGGCCGGCCCGGTCAGGGCCCGGATCGCCTCGGTGGCCTGGACCCCGTCCATGCGCGGCATCTTGATGTCCATCAGGATCAGGTCGAAGCGGCGCTCCTGAACCGCCTCCAGCGCCTCGACGCCGTCTGCGGCGGTCTCGGAGGTGCAGCCGAACATCTCGCACAGGGCCTGGGCCACCACGCGGTTGGTCGCATTGTCGTCGACGATCAGGATGTGCGGATGACTGTCCACATCGCCGTCGCCGCCGAGGCTCTCGATGTTCGAGGTCGTCGCGGCCTCGACCTGGGTCCGCTCGACGTCGAGGTCGAAGGCGAAGGTCGCCCCGCGGCCCGGATTGTTCTCGGCCCAGATACGACCGCCCATGCGCTCGACGATCTGGCGGCAGATGGCCAGGCCCAGACCTGCGCCGTCCTGGCCGGAGCCATGCACGAAGGGTTCGAAGATCGCATCGACCCGGTCGGCGTCTATGCCCGTTCCGTCGTCCCGCACGCGGGCTTCCAGCCGGATGCGATCGCCGGCGGCGACCGCCTTCAGCCCGGCTTCGACCACGCCGTTGCGCGCGAAACTCAGGGCGTTGCCGATCAGGTTGTTGAACAGCTGGGCGACCCGGGCGCCGTCCACGACGGCGGCCAGTTCGGTGTCGCCCTCATAGCTGACCATCAGGGTCACATTGTCCTGCGAGGCCCGCGGCGCCCAGGCGGCCTGGATATCGTCCATCAGGGCGCGGAGGGGGGTAGCGGCGGGATGAAGCTCGAGTTCGCCGGCCTCGCCGCGCGACAGGTCCAGCGCGTCCTGCAGGATGCGGAGCAGGGTTTCGGAGGATTCCACGATCGTGGTGATGTGAGCGTGCGCCTGGGCGTTCAGCGGCTGGCGACGCAGCAACTCCGCCACAGCCAGCACCCCGTTCATCGGCGTCCGCAGTTCGTGGCTCATGATGGTCAGGAACCGGCTCTTGTCGCGCGCCGAAGCGAGGGCCTGGGTCCGGGTGTCGGTCAGGACGCGGGCCTGTTCCGCCAGCTCGATGTTCTGCTGGCGCTGGAGATCGTTGACCGCCTGCAGCAGCGACACCGCCGTGCCCACGCCGTGATAGCGGCCCTCGCGGGTGACGATGAAGCCGCGCATCAGGGCCGCCGGACCGCCTTTCAGCAGGACGTCGCAGAAGGCGTCGATGCTGACGCCGGCCTCGACCACCGCGGGCTCGGGATCCATGAGGTGCAGGATGGGCCGGTTGGCGTACAGGGCATGTCCGAAGGCGCCGGCGATCTTCAGCAGGAAGACATTGCGTTCGACCAGGCCGACGGGACGATCGTCCTCGACCACGGCGATCACCAGGGTGTCGGGTTCCCGTTCGAAACGCGCGAAGACCTCGCTTCCCGGCGTGTCTGGCGACACCGCCTCGGCGCGCTCGGTCAGTACTTCGATGGTCGGCATTTCGGCCGGTACTCCACTGGGACGGGTCCACAATGGGACAGAACCGTTTGCGGAATGGTTAAGGTGACAACGGCCATTTTTGAGCCGCTTTTGCTCTGCCCGCGGGGCTGGTGTAGAAGGCCGGCCCGCCACGTGAGCGGCCCATCCCTTTGTCCATGCGCGCGGCCGACCGGCCGACCGCAGGTTTGTCATGAGCGATTCCCCGCCAATGCCTCCGAAATCGGCTCTCGTCCTGTTCTCGGGCGGACAGGACAGCGCGACCTGCCTGGCCTGGGCGCTGGAGCGGTATGAGCGCGTCGAGACGGTCGGTTTCGACTATGGCCAGCGCCACGCCGTCGAGATGCAGGCCCGTCTCGCCGTCCGCGCCGGCATGGCGTCGGTGCTGCCGCAGTGGGCCGACCGGCTGGGGCCTGACCATATCGTCGATCTGACCGGCTACGGCGCCATCGCCGACAGCGCCCTGACGGCCGACCGGGCCATCGAGATGGACGCGCGCGGCCTGCCCACGACCTTCGTGCCCGGCCGCAACCTGGTCTTTCTGACCGTCGCCGCCGCCCTGGCCGACCGTCGAGGCCTAGACACCCTGGTCGGCGGCATGTGCGAGACCGACTATTCCGGCTATCCCGACTGCCGCCGCGACACGATCGACGCCATGGCCACGGCGCTCAGTCTCGGGCTGGACAAGCCGGTGGTCATCGAAACGCCGCTGATGGCCCTGACCAAGGCGCAGACCTGGGCCCTGGCCGAACGCCTCGGCGGCCAGGCCCTGATCGACCTGATCGTCGAGGACAGCCACACCTGCTATCGCGGCGACCGGACCCTCCGGTTCGGCTGGGGCTATGGCTGCGGCGACTGCCCGGCCTGCGAACTGCGCGCCGTCGGCTATGACCAATGGGTGGCGCGGCCGTGACCTATTCCGCCAAGGAGATATTCCTGACGGTCCAGGGTGAGGGCGGGCAGGCGGGGCGTCCGGCCGTCTTCCTGCGCTTCGCCGGCTGCAATCTGTGGAACGGGCTGGAGCGCGACCGCGCGACCGCCGTCTGCGATTTCTGTGACACTGACTTCGTCGGCACCGACGGCGACGGCGGCGGCAAGTTCGCGACCGCCGACGCCCTCGCCGACCATGTCGCCGCGATGTGGCGGGGCCGGGCAGGGGACCCGAAGCTGGTGGTCTGCACCGGCGGCGAGCCCCTGCTGCAGCTCGACGCGACGCTGATCGCGGCCCTGAAGGCGCGCGGCTTTGAAATCGCCGTCGAATCCAATGGCACCCTGGCGGTGCCGGACGGGATCGACTGGGTCTGCGTCAGCCCCAAGGCGCGGGCGCCCGTGGTCCAGACCTCCGGCCAGGAGCTCAAACTGGTCTTCCCCCAGGCCGCGGCCATGCCCGACCGGTTCGAGCATCTGGCCTTCGAGCGTTTCTGGCTCCAGCCCATGGACGGCCCCGACCGCGAGGCCAATACGGCGGCGGCCATCGACTATTGCCTGACCCACCCGAAATGGCGGCTCAGCGTCCAGACCCACAAATACATCGGCGTAAGATGAGCGTTTTCGAGATCACCAAGGCCGCCACCTTCGACGCGGCCCACCATTTCCCCAGCGAGCCGGAGGGCAGCCCCTACCGGCGCATCCACGGGCATTCGTTCCAGGTCGAGGCCACGGTGCGCGGCGAGACCTTGGACGCCGCCCATGGCTGGGTCGCCGATCTGGGCGCGCTCGACCGGGCCCTCAAGGCGGCGGCCGAGGCGCTGGACCACGGCATGCTCAATGAACACGAGGGTCTTGAACTGCCATCGCTGGAGAACCTCTGCCTGTGGTTCGCCAACCGGCTCCAGCCGGATTGGCCCGGCCTCAGCCGCATCACCGTGTCCCGCCCGACCATCCACGAACGTTGCGTGCTGACCCTGTGACGGGCGATCTGTCGATCCGGCCGTATCAGCGCCCGGATGCGGCGGTCCTGTCTGCGCTCTACGAAAGCGCGGTTCGCCAGCTCGGCGCGCGCGACTATTCCGGGGCCCAGATCGAGGCCTGGACGTCGCTTGCCCCGTCGCCGGACGATCTTGACGGCCGGATGAGCGACGGGCGCCTCCGGCTTGTCGCGGTCGCGGACGACATCGCCGGTTTCATGGACCTGGAGCCGGATGGGCACATTGACCTGCTCTATGTGGCGCCCGCGGCGGCCGGTTCCGGCGTTGCACGAACCCTGCTGGAGACGGCCGAGGCGCTCGCGCGCCTGTCGGGCGCGGTCCGACTGTACGCCGAAGCCAGCGAGACGGCCCGTCCGGTGTTTGAACGACTGGGCTATTCGGTCGTCGGTCGCCGCGACTTCGAGGTCGCCGGGGTGGCGATCCACAATTGGGCGGTCGAGAAACTGCTCTAGCAGGTCCGGCCCTGGCGCTGCCGCTGTTCGCAACGGCGCTGCTCGCGCTCGTAGTTGCGCTGCTCGCGCTCGCGCCGGGCCCGGGTCTCCTCGTCCGAGGTGGTGACCGCATCGACGCCGGCGCCGACCACGGAGCCCGTCACCTTGGCCGCGCCGCCCACCACCGCGCCGGCCGTGCCGACGGCGGCTCCCACGAGGCAGCCCTGCAGCAGCAGGCTCGCGGTCACGACAGCGAGCAGGGCGCCGCCGGTTCGGATGGTTCTGATCATGTCGCCGTCTCCCGTTGCGGCAGGGTTAACCGGCAATGGTGAACGCACTCTGACCGGAGGTTCAGGCCGGATCGGGGCTGCGGATCGCTGGTGGGCGGCGAGGGGTTCGAACCCCCGACCCCCTCGGTGTAAACGAGGTGCTCTGACCAGCTGAGCTAGCCGCCCGATCCTTTCGCGTCCGGCCTAGAACCGGAAGCTGGCCCGCAGGAACAGCATGTAGCGGACGTAGTCCTCGATCATCTCGGCGTCGGCGTTGATGGACAGCATGCCCAGCTCGTTGCCGATGTTGATGCGCAGGCCGACGATCGGTCCGCCGCCTTCGATCGAGCCGCCGGCCAGGGTGAAGTCCGGCCCTCCCGAGCGGAAGCGGGCGATGGTTTCGCCCGGATCGACCGAGATGTTCTGACGCCAGCCGACGCGCAGTTCCGGGCGCAGCCAGTTGTTCTCGCCCATCTTCATGCCGATGTTGAGCGCCGCCGTGGCCGAGAACAGATGGCCCTCGCGGTCGTCGATCTCCAGATCGAAGCCGTCGCCGCCGCCGTCTTCAACGTGGGCGTCCTCACTGAGCGAGAAATATTCCGCATAGACCTCGGGGCGGAGGCTGAAGCGGCCGAAGTCGCGCTCGTAGGAGGCTCCGGCGGCCGCGGCCAGCGAGAAGCCGCTCCAGTCCGATTCATTGGCGAGGTTGAGCCCGGCGCCGACGAATTTGCGCTGGGACTCGAACATCGCATAGCCCGCCGCGGCTCGCGCCCAGGTCGTCCAGTACTGACCCTGGGCGCGCCAGTAGAGTCCCATTTCCAGCAGGCTGGCCGACAGCACTTCCTCGGCCTCTGATTCGGGGTCTTCGAGATCGGACGAGGTGAAGGCCACCGACAGGCCGACCGCGCCGAGGCCGGTGCCCCGCTCGATGCCGCCGGCGACGCCGAAGCCCTCCGAACGGAAGCCGTAGGTGTCGGTCTTGTCCTTGTCGGAATAGAAATTGATCTCCTGCACCCAGGCGCTGGTTTCGCCCGGAGCGGCCGAGGCGTTGCGGCCGGTCAGCGCCCGCGTGACGGCGTCAACGCCGGCCGACAGCGAAAGCAGGGGGCCGCCCGAGTGCTCGGGAAGCAGCTGCTCGTACAGGTTGATGAACTCGTCGCGTCCGGTCTGCGCCAGGAAGGCGTTGCGGATGTCGGCGGCGTCGGTCCCGCCCAGGGCCGCGTAGAAGGAATCGTACATCGCGGCCTCGGACGCGATCAGCCCGGCTTCGTCGGCGGTCCGGCGCCTCACATCGATGAAGACCTCTCCGGCCGGAATGTCCGCGCCGACTTCGGCGACATAGAGGAAGGGCGAATTTTCCTGGACCGAGTCGGTGTCGATATCGCCGTAGTTCAGCGTACCGGCGTCGATCAGGGTGAAACGGTCCGGCGCCACGAGCAGGGAGGTGAAGCGGACGCCGAGGCCGGCGCCGTCGGCGAGCGTCGCCGTGCCGGAAACATTGAAGCCACCGGAGGTGCCATTGGTCGGATCGACCGTGATGATCAGATCGCCGTTGGCGCCGACGTCGAGATTGCTGATCTCCGCCGGCCCGACCTGACGTCCCTCCAGGGTGCCGTTGGTCACATCGATGTCCAGCGCGCCGTCCGAGTCGGAAATGACGCCGCGGACGGTGGCACCCCCGGTGATCGACAAGGTGTCGGCGCCGTCGCCGAACGATATATTGCTGACGACCGCGCCGTTGCGGATGTCCACGACGTCGTCGCCGCCGCCCAGAAGGATGGCGCCGATCATGTTCGGCTCCGACGCGTCCGGCACGCCGTCGCCGTCGGTGTCCGGATTGGTCGCCGAGACGCCGCCGACGGTTCCGTTCTGCACGATGGTGACGCCGGTCATGTTGGCGCTGACGTCGATCGCCGTGCCGGTGCCCGTGACCGGATCATTGTCGACGTTTGGACTGATCGGGCCCTGGATCACGCCGGTGTTGGTGATCGAGACCAGACTGCCGCTCAGGTCGCGAATGGCGAAGGTGTCGGCCACGCCGCCGACGGCCGACGCGAGAATGGTTCCGCTGTTGATCAGGGTGTTGACGGTGGCCCCGGCGTCGATCTGGACGGCGGTGACGACCGTGTTCGCGTCATCGCTGTTGGCGCCGGCCGTGATCCGGCCGGAGTTGAACAAGGTCGGCGCGGTGACGCCGTCGCCGATATGAAGCGCGGTGGCGTTGGCGTTGAGCGAGGTGGCCAGAATACTGCTTTCGAGCCGCAACCCGCCCGCGATGTCGACCGTCTGACCGGCGCTGCCGCCCAGAACCAGGCCCTGGGCCTCGAAGCCGTCATAGAGGCCCTGGGCGGTGATCGCTCCGCGGCTGATGAAGCCGTAGGCGTTGTCGCCGACGCCGACCGCGCCGAGCGTGATCGACTGGGTCGCCGATCCGATTTCGAGCGCCGGCGCCGACCCGAAGCTGGTGATCGCGGCGGTGCCCTCGCTGGCGTCGGGGATGCCGTCGCCGTCGCGGTCGGTATCCTCGCGGTTTTTCTTGCCGTCGCCGTCGTCGTCCTCGTCGCCGTTCTTGATGCCGTCATTGTCGGCGTCGCCGTCGATGCCCCCGCTGTAGGTCGGGCCGAGGGCCAGGATGACGCCGCCGGCGACATTGCCCTGGATGCTCAGGGCCGCGCCGCCCTGCAACAGGTCGTCCGCGTCGAGTTCGTCGAGCAGCAGGATGTTCTCGTCGTCCGCGGGCGGTTCGACGTAGCCCTCGGGCCGGGTCTCCGGGGGATCGCCGTACCGGTAGCCGGTCGACGAAATCTTCGAGTGCAGGACGAGGGCTCCTGCGATGTCGCCCTCGAGCGATACGCCGACCGTGTTCTCGCCCCGGACGCCGACCGTGCCCGCCAGCACGACATCGCCGCTGACGTCGCCCTGGACGCGAATGCCGTAGCCGTCATTCCCGGTCAGTTCGACGGCGCCGAGCATCTGGAAATCGCCCGTCAGGGGCGCCTCCAGCGAAATGCCGTAGGAATTGTTGCCGTCGACGCCGATTTTCCCGGTGGACTCGACGAGGATGTTGCCGACCAGCGGCGCGGCGCCGGTCAGGCGGACCCCGTACCGATCGGTGCCGTTGGCGAAGTCGCCGTCGTCGTCACCGTCGTTGTCCGTGTCGCGGTCGGTGGTCGAGGTGATGTCGTCGGTGATCCCGATGGCGCCGCCGATGGTGATGTCGGCGGTATTGCCACCGTTGATCAGCACGCCGGTCGCCCCGTTCGCGGCATTGACCATCCCGATCGAACTGCCCGAATCCATGTCGAAGTCGTGGCTCGAGTTCACCGTCACGGCGACGCCGCTGGTGAGGTTGATGGCGCCCGCGGACGCAAGGCGGATGTTGTCCGGCCCCGACCCGGTCGCATTCGCCGTGGTGATCGGCGTGGTCCGCGCGGTCGAGATCACGACCTCGGCCATCGCGCCGGACGCTGCCATCAGGGGAGCAATCGCAACCGCGGTCGCGAGTAGAATACGCATTCGATGGAAACCCCTGTGGACGGTACGCGCAGAGACGCCGGCGATCCTCTAACAGGGACCGTGCCAGCCTGCCTCAAGTTTCTCGAATTTGAGGCGAATGCAAGGCCGAACGCGTGAGCGGGGGACAGTTCCCAAGCGCGGCTATTGCCAAAAGCGCAATCGAAGTGATATCACTTTCATATCGACATTGGGAGGGAATGATGACCAACGAGCACTCCAGATCCACCGAACGCCCCGCCAGCACCGCCAATGGCATACTGATGCTGCTGGTCGGTTTGCTGCTGCTCATCGCCGGGCCCGCCCTCGTGGTGCAGGACCCCGAGTCGACCGTCCGCGTCATCGCCGGCATCGCCGCCGCCGTTGTCGGACTGTTGCTGATCTGCGGCCTCTATTCGCTCCAGCCGAACGAGGGCATGGCGATCATGCTGTTCGGCGCCTACCGTGGCACTGACCGCAAGACCGGACTGCGCTGGGTCCTGCCCTGGTACAGCCGCAAGAAAATCTCGCTGCGGGTCCGCAACCTGACCAGCGACAAGCTGAAGGTGAACGATCGGCGGGGCAGCCCGATCGAGATCGCGGCCAACGTCGTCTGGCGGGTGCAGGATTCGGCCCAGGCCCTGTTCGACGTCGACGACTATCAGGCTTTCGTGAACATCCAGGTCGACACGGCCCTGCGGGATATCGCCTCGCACTACGCCTATGACCATGGCGACGAGACCGACGTGCCCGAAATGACCCTGCGCGCCGACGCCGAGGACGTCGCAGGGCGTCTGCGGGACGAACTGGTCGGCCGGGTCGCGGCGGCCGGCGTGGCCGTCGACGAGGCCCGGCTGGCCCACCTCGCCTATGCGCCGGAGATCGCCGGGGCCATGCTCAAGCGCCAACAGGCCGAGGCCGTGCTTTCGGCCCGCCGCCTGATCGTCAAGGGCGCCGTCGGCATGGTCGAGAGCGCGCTGGCCGACCTGAACGAGCGCGGCGTCGTCGATCTGGACGAGGACCGCAAGGCGGCCATGGTGTCCAACCTGCTGGTGGTGCTGTGCGCCGACCGCGAGGCCCAGCCCGTGGTCAATACAGGCACCCTGTACGGCTGATATGGCCCGAGCCCGAAAGCCCTTCCTGATGCGGGCCTCCTCGGGGGTGATGGCGGCGGTCGAGCGATTGGCCGCCGCCGAACTGCGCTCGGTCAACGCCCAGCTCGAATGTCTGCTGCGCGAAGCCCTCGCGCGCCGCGGGATTTCACCCTCGGAAGACGTTCCGCCGACGGACAGCGCTTGAGCTTCGCCGTCGTCGGCGTTACGGGCCGCGCATGGTGAAGTCGCACATGTCCAAGGTCCGCAAGGCCCGCCGTATCCAGCGGCGGGTCCGCCGCGGCGGCGCGTCCCGTATCAGCGCGGCCGAGCGCGAGCTGATGACCCTCGCCGGACTCGAGGTCCAGGAAGGCGAGCTGCGGCTCTTCCCCGGCTGGGACGAGGAAGTCTCCGAGACCCTGGCCGCGACCAAGGCCGCCGGCGAGGACGGCCGGCCGCGCCTGGTCGACACCACCATGCTGTATGCGCCGCGCTCGGGCGGGGTGAAGCGCTACCTGCTGTCCAAGAAGGCCTGGCTGGAGGCCGAGCGTCCCGAGGTCGCCCATTCGCTGGTCGTGCCGGGGGCCCACCACAAGGCCGGAGACGACGGCATCGTCCAGCTTCACGCGACCAAGCTGCCGTTCGGCGACGGTTACCGCTGGCCCACATCGGTCAGCCGTTGGGCGGCCTGGGTCGCGTCGCTCAATCCGGCGATCATCGAGGCCGGCGATCCCTATACGCCGGGGCAGGGGGCCCTGGAGGCCGGCCAGCGCGCCGGTTGCCCGGTCGTGGGCTTCTGCCACTCCGACCCCGCCGGCCTCGCCGCCCTGCATTTCGGCGAATGGGCCAAGAAGCCGGTCGAGAAGCGCTGGGCCCGGCTGTTCGGCCAGTTCGACCGCGTCGTCTCGCCCAGCCGCTACATCGCCCGCCGTCTGGAAGAGGCCGGGGTCGGGAACATCGTCATCCGCCCGCTGGGCGTCGAGATCGACACCTTCCGCCCCGACCGCGGCGACCGCGACTGGCTGCTCAAGAAGCTGAACCTGCCGGCCTCGGCGCGGCTGCTGTGCTTCGCCGGGCGTCCGGCGCGGGAAAAGAACATCGACGTCCTGATCCAGGCCGTCCAGGCCCTCGGCGCTCCGTACCACCTGATCCTGGTCGGCGCCGGCGCCGGCATGCCGGCCGAGGAGCGGGTCATCTCCCTGCCGTACGAGGCCAACCCCAAGGCGGTGGCGAAGATCATCGCCAGCTGCGACGCCTTCGTGCACGCCAATGACAAGGAGCCGTTCGGCCTGATCGTGCTGGAGGCCATGGCCTGCGGCCGCCCTGTCGTCGGCGTCAACGCCGGGGGGGTCAAGGAGACGGTCGACGACACGGTCGGCCAGCTGGCCAAGAGCGCCGATCCGCGCCACTACGCCGCCGCGATCGAGGCCCTGTTCGCCCGTGACATCGAGGCGCTTGGGGCCGCCGCCCGCATCCGCACCGTCGAACGCTTCGCCTGGGACCGCGTGTTCGAGGACCTGAGTTCCGTCTATGCCGAGGTCAGCGGCGAGGCGGCCTTCGCCCGGCCGCGCGCGCCCGACGCGACCTGAGCGCTCGACAGCCGTCGCGCCGCTCGGCAGTCTGACGCCGAAACGGGGACTTCGAGATGATGAAACGCCTTCTGCTTGCGGCCGCCGTGTCGCTCCTGACCGCCGGCTCGGCGATGGCCCAGACCGTGATCCTGGTCCGCCACGCCGAAAAGGTCGACAACAGCGAGGATCCGGTGCTGTCCGCCGGGGGCGAGGCCCGCGCCAACGCCCTCGCCGTCGCGCTGAGCGCCTCGGACCTGACCCACATCTTCGTGACGCCGCTGCAGCGCACCCGGATGACGGCCGATCTGACGGCCCGGGCGCAGGCGATCACGCCTGAGGTGGTTTCGCTGGACGGCGGGACGGACGCCCATGTCCGCCGGATCGATCAACGCATCCGCGCCCTCCCGACCGACGCCATCGTGCTGGTGGTCGGGCACAGCAACACCATCCCGCTGATCGCCGACGCCCTCGGTGAAATCGGCCCGGCGGCGATGGCGGACTGCGAATACGACCGCATGACCGTGATCTCGGTCCGGAACAGCATCGATTCGCCGGCCATCATCGCGCGCTATGGAGCGCCGTCGGCCTGCTGATCTAGACGTCCAGATCGGCCACCGCGAACTGGGCGTTGTCCTGGATGAACTGGAACCGGGCCTCGGCCTTCTTGCCCATCAGCCGCTCGACCAGGTCCTCGATCTCGTCTTCCGAGGCGGGCACCGTGACCCGCGCGAGGGTGCGCTTCTTCGGGTCCATGGTGGTCTCTTTCAGCTGGGAGGCCATCATCTCGCCCAGGCCCTTGAACCGGCCGATCTCGACCTTCTTGCCCTTGAACACCGTGGCCAGAAGTTCATCGCGGTGGGCGTCGTCACGGGCGTATTCGGACAGGGGGCCGGCGCTGATCCGGTAGAGCGGGGGCAGGGCCATGAACAGCCGGCCCTGACGGATCGTCTCGGGCATCGACCGGTAGAAGAAGGTGATCAGCAGGGCCGCGATATGGGCCCCGTCCACGTCGGCGTCGGTCATGATGACGATCCGCTCATACCGCAGGTCGTCGATGTTGAACCGGCTGCCCGGCTGGACGCCGAGCGCCAGGGCCAGGTCGGACAGTTCGATATTGGCGCGCAGCTTGTCGGCCGTGGCCGAGGCGACGTTCAGGATCTTGCCGCGCAGGGGCAGGATGGCCTGGGTGGTGCGGTCACGCGCTTGTTTGGCCGAGCCGCCGGCCGAGTCGCCCTCGACGATGAACAGTTCGGTGCCGTTGGCCGACTGGCGCGAACAGTCCGACAGCTTGCCGGGCAGGCGCAGCTTGCGCGTCGCCTGGGCCCGCTGGACCTCCTTGTCCTTGCGCCGCTTCAGCCGGTCCTCGGCCCGTTCGATAACAAAGCCCAGTAACGTATTGGCTTGCTTGGGGCTTTCCGTCAGCCAGTGATCCAGCGGATCACGCATCAGCTGTTCCACCAGGCGCTGGGCGTCGGGCGAGGACAGACGGTCCTTGGTCTGGCCCTGGAACTCCGGATTGCGCACGAAGACGGAAATCAGGGCCCCGGCGTTGGCGATCACGTCCTCGGCGGTGATCAGGCCGGCGCGCTTCTCGTTGGTCAGTTCGCCATAGGCCTTGAGGCCCTTGACCAGGGCCGCGCGGAAGCCGGCCTCGTGGGTGCCGCCGTCGGGGGTGGACACGGTGTTGCAATAGGAGCTGACGAAGCCGTCCGCCTCGCCGAAGCCGATCGGGCTCCAGGTCACGGCCCATTCGACGGCCCCGGCCTCGCCCTTGCGTTCGACCCGGCCGGCGAAGGCGGGCGTCACGGTCTCGAGCTCGCCGATCCGCTCGGACAGGGCGTCGGCGAGGCCGTTGGGGAAGTGGAACACCGCTTCGGTCGGAGTCTGGTCAGTGATCCGCTCGGCGGCGCAGGTCCAGCGGATTTCGACGCCGCGGAACAGATAGGCCTTGGACCGGGCCATGCGGAACAGGCGAGCGGGCTTGAAGGCCGCGCCGACGCCGAAGATTTCCTCGTCCGGCTTGAACCGGATCAGGGTGCCCTTCTTCTTCGACGGCTGGACCTGGGCGATCGGGCCCAGCGGCAGGCCGCGGCTGAAGGACTGTTTCCACTCGAAGCCGTCGCGCCAGACGGTGACGTCAAGCCGCTCGCTCAGGGCGTTGACGACCGAGACGCCAACGCCGTGCAAACCGCCCGAAGTTTCATAGGCTTTGCCGGAAAACTTGCCGCCCGAGTGGAGGACGGTCATGACCACCTCCAGCGCCGACTTGCCCGGATGCTTCGGGTGCGGGTCGACGGGAATGCCGCGGCCGTCGTCCTTGACCGACAGCCAGCCCTCGGCGTCCAGGTCGACGGTGATCAGCTTCGCATGGCGGGCCACGGCCTCGTCCATGGCGTTGTCCAACACCTCGGCGAACAGGTGGTGCAGGGCTCGTTCGTCGGTGCCGCCGATATACATGCCCGGCCGTTTGCGGACGGGCTCCAGCCCCTCCAGCACCTCGATCGACGAGGCCGAATAGTTGCCGGCGACCGGCGGCGCGGTCGGGACGGGGGCAGGGCGCGCGGGTTCAGGGTCCGGCCTGGGCGCCGCGGCCTGCGGGGTCAGCGCGGGATCCGGCGTGGGCGCGGCAGGCGTCGGCGCCGGGCCTTCCGGCTCGGGCAGGTCATCGAACAGGGAAGGCGCGGCGTTGGGACCCATGCGGATACTGTGAAACGATTCGGGGAGCGGTCTGGTAGGCCCGGCGGCGCTTCTCCACAAGCGGCGCCGGCGCGGGCGCGGGCGACGGCAGGACCGCCCGGGTCAGGGCGGCGAGGAACAGCACCCACGGCAGGCCCTGGTGCGCCATCAGTATGCTCTCGGACAGGCTCAGCACGAAGAAGGCGGCCAGGAAGCCCAGCGCCCACCAGCCCTCCTGAGCGCCGGAGCCCGCCGCGCGCAGGATTGCGATCAGGGCCGTCACGGCCATCAGCCCGCCCACCAGAATCGCCCCGGGCCAGCCCAGCTGGACCAGCAGGTCGATCCAGCCGTTGTGCGCCGACGGCACCAGCCAGCCGGTCTCCTTGCGCACCCAGTCGGCCGGCACGGACTCGCCGATCCGGCCCCAGAAGGCGCCGTAGCCGTATCCGGTCCACGGCCGGTCCGCGACCTTGCGCATCAGGGCGTCCCAGATGTCGGTGCGGCCGGTCAGCGACGGGTCCTTGCCCAGCGCCTCGAGCAGTTCGACCGAATGGGTGTCCCACAGCCAGATTCCGGCCCCCGCCAGGACGACGGCGCTCCAGATCGCGATGACCGAGACCACGGGTCCGCCGCGCCGCATGGCCCAGAAGCCGCCGATCAGACCCAGGCCGACCAGCAGACAGAGGAGGGAGGTCTTGGACTGGGTTGCGAGCACCAGACCGCTGGACAGCGCCAGACTGATCGCGGGCAGCAGCCGGCGCGGATCGGGCGAGGCCAGACAGGCGGCGGCCGCCGTGGCGCCGATGACCATCACCGCGCCCATCTGGTTCTTCTCGTACCAGAGCCCGCGCCACAGGCCGGCGTTCTCGAACTGATGCACGCCGATGGCCGGGAAGGCGAACACCATCACCAGACTGCCGACCGCCATCACCAGCGATGTGTGCATCAGGAGCCGCGGCAGATGCGGTCCCCGGAACACCGCGCCGAGATAGAGGGCGAAGCCGCAGCTGATGGCCAGGGCGATGACCCGGCGCATGGTGGTGACGAAGTCGATCGACCAGTAGCGCGAGGCGAAGGCCAGGCCGACGAGGGCGGCGATGGCGATCATCGCCGGCCACGCCCGCCACAGCCGGTCGATCCGGAACAGCAGCAGGGCCGCGACGGCCGCATAGGCCGGCAGCCAGACCAGCCGCAGCACCGGCGTCTCTTCCTGCAGGGGCGCGAACACCGGCCCGATCAGGGCGCCCGTCAGCATGGCGATGATGACGCCGCAGATCACCTGCTCCCACAGACTGGGGGCCGGCTCGGTCAGGACGTCGTCTGGACGGGATTCGCGCACGGTCGCAGGGTCGGCGAACGGGCTTAACGAAGGGTTGGAGTCGGATGTGTGCGACGGCGGTGCTGTTCGGGCGGCGGTGAGGAAACGGTGGCGAGACGCGGAACCCGATTTCAACCCCTATACTGGTGTGAACGTTCTGGTTGCGGCACAGTGGCGACCGCACAGGGGGGGTACAGTGGTGTCGAAATTTCTGCCGGGCTTTGCCGTGGTTCTGGCGTTGACGTTCGGCCAGGCCTTGCCGGCCGTGGCGCAGACCAACGCGCCGACCGCCCAGTCAGCCGAGGTCGATGCCAAGGCCGCGCTGGTCCGGCGGTACTTTGCCGCCATCCAGTTCGACAAGCTGATGAACGGCATGATCGAAAGCATGCTTCAGAACATTCTCGCTGATCCCCGCATTCCAGCCGAAAAGCGCGAGGTGATCGAGGACGTCGCGCTCGAATCTTTTGCCGCCGTCATGCCGGGCTACATGGATCGCGTCGTGGCCGTATATGCGGAAGAATTCACCCATGAAGAACTCGTTGGCGTTGTGGAGTTCTACGAAAGTCCGATTGGGCGCTCACTGACGGCGAGGTCGGTCATTCTCACTCGGAGAACGGGCGAACTGATGGACTATTTCCAGCCTGCGTTTGAGGCGGACATGCAGCGACGTCTGTGCGACCGGGTGGGTTGCGAACCGGGCGCCGTCCCGACCTCCAAGCGTTAGGCCTTCTCCACAAACGTATCGATCACCTTCTTCTCGCCCGCCTTCTCGAAGTCGATCAGCAGTTTGTTGCCCTCGATCGCCTTGACCGCGCCGTAGCCGAACTTCTGGTGGAACACCCGCTGGCCCTTCGACCAGTCGCCGCCCGCCTTCGGATCCGCCGTCGCGACCAGCCGGCCGTCGCCCTCGATCAGCGTATGCCGCGCCGGCTTCCCCGCCGGCGCCCGTCCGGCCGTGAACGACTGCGCCCGCTTCCAGCCCGGCGAGGCGTAGCCGGCGCCGAAGGTCGGCATCTCGTCCCAGCGGCTCTTGGCCTCCTTCATACCGGGGGTGACGCCGTAGTAGCCGGTGTCGCTCTCGGCCTCGACGTGGTCGATCGGCAGTTCGTCGACGAACCGGCTGGGCAGTTGCGAGGTCCAGCGGCCGTACACCAGCCGGTTGGCGGCGAAGCTGATCCGCGCATCCGACTTGGCCCGGGTGACGCCGACATAGGCGAGGCGGCGTTCCTCCTCGAGGCCCTTTTCGCCCTTCTCGTCGATGCTGCGCTGGCTGGGGAAGACGCCTTCCTCCCAGCCCGGCAGGAAGACCAGCGGGAACTCCAGACCCTTGGCCCCGTGCAGGGTCATGATCTGCACCGCGTCGTCCGACCCGCCGCGGTCCAGGTCCATGACCAGCGAGACGTGCTCCAGATAGGCGGGCAGGGTCTCGAACTGCTGCATGGATTGCGTCAGCTCCTTGAGGTTATCCAGCCGCGTCTGACCGGTCGCCCGGTCGGCCTTCTGCATGTCGGTGTAGCCGCTTTCTTCGAGTACGGTTTCGGTCAGCTCCCAGTGGGTGGACGTCTGGGCAAAGGTCCGCCAGCGATCGATGTCGCGCACGAAATTGGACAGGGCCGTCCGCGTCCGCGCCTGCAGTTCTTCCGAGACGATCAGGTCGCGCACCGCGCTCATCGCCGAAACGCCGGAAAGCCGCGCGATCTGCAGCACCTTCTGCACCGAGGTGTCGCCGAGGCCGCGCTTGGGGACGTTGACGATCCGCTCGAAGGCCAGGTCGTCGTCTTCCGACAGGATCAGCCGCAGATAGGCGTGGGCGTCGCGGATCTCGGCGCGTTCGAAGAAGCGCGGCCCGCCGATGACCACATAGGGCACGGCCAGCAGGACGAACCGCTCCTCGAAGGCCCGCATCTGGAACGAGGCGCGCACCAGCACCGCCATGTCCTTGTAGGGCGTGCCCGCCCGCCGCGCCGTCTCGATCTCGTCGGCGACCAGCCGCGCCTCGGCCTCGCCGTCCCAGACGCCGCGCACCCGCACCTTGTCGCCGCTCGAATCCTCGGTCCACAGGGTCTTGCCCAGCCGGTCGCGGTTGGCCGCGATCAGGCCGGAGGCAGCGCCCAGAATATGCTGCGTTGACCGATAGTTGCGCTCCAGTCTTACGACCTTGCCGCCGGGAAAGTCGCGCTCGAACCGCAGGATGTTGTCGACCTCGGCGCCGCGCCAGCCATAGATCGACTGGTCGTCGTCGCCGACGCAGCAGACATTGCCGGTCGAGGACGTCAGCAGCCGCAGCCACAGGTACTGGGCGACGTTCGTATCCTGATACTCGTCGACCAGGATGTAGCGGAACCGCCGTCGGTATTCCTCTGCGATATCCGCATGTTTCGACAGGATGGTCAGGTTGTGAAGCAACAGATCGCCGAAATCGCAGGCGTTCAGGCTGACCAGCCGCGCCTGGTAGGCGGCGTAGAGCTCATGCCCCTTGCCGTTGGCGAAATCCTCGGACGGCGGCAGCTTCTCCGGCGTCCAGCCGCGGTTCTTCCAGTGGTCGATCAGGCCGTTCAGCGACTTGGGCGTCCAACGCTTGGTGTCGAGATTGGCGGCCTCCAGCACCTGTTTGCAGACCCGCTCCTGATCGTCCGTGTCGAGAATGGTGAAGCTCGATTTCAGCCCGACCAGCTCCGCGTGCCGCCGCAGGATCTGCGCCGCCACCGAGTGGAAGGTGCCCAGCCAGCGCAGCCCCTCGGCGGACGGACCGATCAGGTGGGTGATGCGCTCGCGCATCTCGCGTGCGGCCTTGTTGGTGAAGGTGACGACCAGCAGCTCCCACGGTCGCGCCCGGCCGGTGGCCAGGATGTGCGCCAGTCGCGTGGTCAGCACCCGCGTCTTGCCCGTGCCGGCCCCGGCCAGGACCAGCACCGGCCCGTCGACGGTCTCGACCGCCTCGCGCTGTTCGGGGTTCAACCCGGCCAGATAGTCGGCGGCGGGCGCGGCGACGCCGCCGGGGCCTCGCGAACGGGCCAGGTCGGAGATGCGGGGGGCGGGGGCGTCAGGCAGACTCATCGGCGGAACATAAGGGGCACGGACCCGGATGTCAGCGGCCGCGTGCGTCCGACCCTACGGAACCGGCAAGCGTCGCCGTCGTTCCGGCAGCATCGACAGCCTGGGGAAGGGACTATTCCATGACCGACAACAATACGAACAACACCGGCAACGGCGGCGGCAACGCCGGCCTGGCCTTCATCGTCGGCGGCATCGTCGTCGTCCTCGCCATCGTGGCGTATTTCGTCTTCGCCCGCGGCGGCATGGCCCCTGAGAGCAAGGATATCGACGTCGACATCAATGTTCCGGAAGTCTCGGCCCCGGCCGTACCCGGCGGCAACTGACCCATGACCGATCCGAACCTCCCCCCGCCCGAGCGGCCGGAAGTGGTCCATCACACCACCATCAACAATCCGCCCCCGAGCAAGGGCGGCGGCAGCTGGATCGCCCTGCTGCTGGGCGGGCTGGTCGTGGTGGTCATCATCATCGCCGTGGTCGTCTTCTCGAACGGCGGCGGCATCGAGGCGCCGGACGGCACGGATGTGTCGGTCGATATCGATCTGCCGCGCCCCGAACTGCCCGACGCGCCGCGCGTGCCGGAGGTGCCGGACCTGCCGGACGTGCCGTCGGTCGAACCGCCTATCGTGCCGCAGTCCGGTCCTGCGCCCACGAACTGAGGCGGGCGGGGCGGCTCAGCGCAGCTGGTAGCTGACCGTCGCGACGACGCGCACCCGCTTGTCCAGCGAGGTCGATTCGCTGTCGATGTCCTCGCGGGCCAAGATCTCGAACGACCCCTGGGTCGCCTGGCGGATCGGCCCGAGCGGCGCGCCGGAGTCCTTGGCGAACTGCTCGGCGCCGGACCGGGCCGAGGCGGTGGCCTCGGCGATCATCGCCGGCCGCACCTCGTTCAGCTTGGTGAAGACATAGGTCGGCGCCGCGAAGTCCAGCTGGACGCCTTCGCGCACCAGGTCGTTCAGCGCCCGCTCCGTCTGGGCCACGCGCTGCACGTCCGTGGTCCGCACGGTGACGCTCTGGGACAGGATGTAGCGCACCACATTGTCGGTCGAGCCGTACTCCCGCGCCCGGGTGTCGGTGACCTGCAGCCGGCCGATCGTGACCGCCTCGGCCGGATAGCCCTGCCGCGTCAGGAAGGCCCGCACCAGCGCCAGATCATTGTCGATCTTGGCCTGGGCCGTGGGCAGGTCGTCGTTGGCCGCCTTGAAGCTGAGGTTCAGGACCGCCAGGTCGGCGACCACATTGCGCTCGGCCAGACCGCGCACCGTGACCTGTCGGTTGCCGACCTGGGCATTGACCACGCCGGAGCCGATGAAGGCCCCCGCGCCGATCAGTCCGATGGCGATCAGCCCTCCGAACAGGGCGGCGGGCAGCAGGGTCTTGTCGATCTTGTCGAGCACGGCGGTTTTCCTTCTTGAGAGCCGACCATGCGCCAACCTTGGCGGGTGTCAATCAGTCGAATCCTGTTCGATGAAGGATCGGTCGCCGCCCGCCCATGACAGGGCCAGAAGCCGGCAGGCCGAAGCCAGCGGCGTGCGCCCCCTACGCTGGTCGATCCGCTTCATCAGCCCGGCCTGCGACAGGCCGCCGGCCGCCGCGACGGCGTCCAGCACGGCCCAGAATTCGGCCTCCAGCGCCACCGAGGTGGCGTGGCCGGACAGGGACACCGACCGCTTCTTCAGCATGCTCTCCGTCCGTCCAGCGCCCGATCCTCGACCCGGATCCGCCAGCCGACCAGTAGCGCATTGGCCAGACTCCAGACCAGAGCGATCCAGACCTGTCCGAAGGCCAGCGGCAGGACGGCGATCTCCAGCGACGCCACCACATAGTTCGGATGGCGCACGAACCGGTACGGGCCGCGCCGGACCAGGGGTGCGGCGGGCAGGGTGATGATGCGCGTGGTCCAGAACCGACCGAGCGTGGCGATGACCCACAGCCGCCCGAACTGAAGCAGGCCGTACAGGGCCAGCCACCAGAGGTTGGGCGCCATGGTCCACGGCGTGATGATGGCGATGGCCGCCAGCCAGCTGGCGTGCAGCAGGACGAACAGCGGATAGTGGGCCGCCCCGACCTCGACGCCGCCTTCGGCCAGCAACCTCCTCGTATTGCGGTCGGCCAGCCATAGTTCCCACAGCCGCTGGGCCGCCACGGCGACCAGAACGACCCACAGCCACATCACGCATGCACCAGCATCAGCGCCGCCGTGAAGCCGGGGCCGAGCGTCGTCAGCAACAGCGGCCCCTTGCCTCCGTCGTCCAGCACGGCCTTGAGCACGAACAGGACCGTCGCTGCGCTCATATTGCCGTGGTCGCGCAGCACCGCGCGGGTGTGGGTGAGGGCCCCGTCATCCAGTCCGAAACAGGACTCCAGCGCGTCGATCACCTTGGCCCCGCCGGGATGGCAGACGAAGCCGCCCACACCCGCCGCCGTTATGGCGTTGTCGGCGAGGAACCGCGTCGCCACGGGTTTGAAATCGTCGCGGACAAGAGTCGGGATGTCGCGGCTGAACACCACCTTCAGCCCGTCGTCGGCCACGTCCCAGCCCATGACGTCGAGGCTGTCGGGCCAGGTGTGCTCGCGGCTGGCCCCCAGCGCGGGACCGGTCGCATCGTCGCGGCACGAAATCACCGCCGCCGCCGCGCCGTCGCCGAACAGGGCGGTGGCGACCAGATTGCTCTTGGACCGGTCCTGGGCCCGGAAGGTGAGGGCGCACAGCTCGACGACCAGCAACAGCACCCGCTCGTCCGGATGGGCCCTCGCCATGTCGGCGGCGCGCGCCAGTCCCACCACCCCGCCGGCGCAGCCCAGGCCGAAGATCGGGGCCCGTCGGACATCCGGCCGGAACGGCATGACCTGCATCAGCCGCGCATCCAGCGCCGGGGTGGCGATGCCGGTCGTGCAGACCACGACGATGGCGTCGATGTCTTCCGCAGCCAGACCGGCCTGATCCAGCGCCTTGCCGGCCGCCTCGGCCAGCAGGGGCACGGCGTTGTCGAGGAACAGGTCGTTACGCTCGGAGAAGCTGTGCGGCTTCAGGTACCACTCGATCGGCACGCACGAATGCCGCGTCTCGATCAGGGCGTTGCGATAGATCGGCGCCAGCCGCTCAAAGCCGCCGTGGGTGGTGGCGAACATCTCCGCGCCATTGGCCGCGACATCCTCCTGGCGCAACACATGCGACGGCCAGGCCAGGGCGAGCGACTGCAGCCGCGGGACCGGCGCCGGGGAAACTACGGAGAGCATCAGGGCGCGGCTTTCAATGGAATATTATCGCTGTTAACCCAAGCTGGGCGCGGCCGTTCCCGACGGACGGATCATTCGCTACACTGCGCCATCCTCCCGGACGCCGCCATGACCCTGATTTCCGCCGACATCGATGACTTCCGCAAGATCCGCTCCGAGCGCCTGCGCCCGCTGACGGCGCTGAAGGCCTTCCGTCGCCTGATCCACGACAAGGAGGACACCGTCCAGGTGTTCCGCATCATGCAGGCGCTCAGCGGCCGCTCGGTCTCGCGCGGCTATCAGCGGATGCTGTCGACCATGGAGGGCGGGCGCCAGGCCTTCCTGCGCGAGGAGCTCGCCCACAAGCTGGACGACCCGGTCTGGCTGGCCCGGTTCCAGCCCGGAACGGTCGGCGCGACCTACCGGGCTTTCCGCGAGGCGCGGGGCTTCACCGCCGACGGACTGGCCGAGGTCGAGCGCGAGGTCGTGCCCTTCATCGACGCGCCGCACCCGGTCGTCTGGTATTCGCGCCGTCTGCGCGACATCCACGACATCTGGCACGTCCTGACCGGCTACGGCACTGATGCCCTGGGCGAGGCCTGCGTCGTCTCCTTCTCCTACGGCCAGACCCGCAATCTCGGCTTCGCCTTTATCGGCTGGGGCGCCGCCCGCGAGATCCAGCGCGAGGTCCGCTCGATCCCCGCCCGTCGCGCCGTCTGGCAGGCGTACCGCAACGGCCGGGCCGCCCGCTGGCTGCCCGGTCTCGACTACGAGGCCCTGTTCGAACAGCCGCTGGAGACGGTCCGCGCGCGCCTCAACATCCGCCCGGCGACCGTCTATCAGGCCGTGCCCCTCGAGGTCCGGTCCGGGCTCAAACTGCGCGGCTGACCGCGGCTTCCGGACGCCATAAGTCCGCCTTGTGACAACCGGCGCATAACTCGCCTTGCCCCCGTCGCCGGCATCCGCCACTTGGCGTCTGTGACCTCCCCCGATGAAACCCTCCCCGTCGTCCGTCCGCCCCTGTCGCGGACCACCCTGCTGGGCATCGGCGGGGTGATCATCTGCGCCACGATCTGGGGCACGACCTGGTACGCCATCACCCTGCAGCTCGGGACCGTGGCGACGATCGCGTCGATCGTCTGGCGGTTCGGCCTGGCGGCGGCGATCCTGTTCCTCGGCTGCCTGATCTTCCGCCAGAACCTGCGCCTGACCCGCGCCCAGCATCTGGCGGCGCTGGGGCAGGGGGCCTTCGCCTTTTCGATCAGCTACAGCTTCACCTACGCCTCGGAAGGCCTTGTCGCCTCGGCCATCGTCGCGGTCACCTTCGCCTCCCTGACCTTCATCAACCTGGTGATGTTCCGCGTCATCGTGGGTCAGAAGGCGGCCGCCGCCTCCTGGGGCGGGGCCATTCTCGGCCTGGTGGGCGTGGCCGTGCTCTCGGGCGGAGAGGTGCTCAAGGCCGGCTTCGACGGCCGCGCGGCCCTCGGCGTCGGGCTCGCCCTGATCGCCACCACCGCCTCGGCCTTCGGCAATTTCTTCGCCTGGAAGGGCCAGAACCACGGCTCGGCGGCCATTCCGTCGACCGCCTGGGCCATGGCCTATGGCACCGGCCTGCTCGTCCTATACGGCCTGGCGACGGGCGTGGAGTTCCGCATCGATCCGACCTTCACCTATGTGGGCTCGCTGCTCTATCTCTCGGTGTTCGGGTCGGTGATCGCCTTCGGGCTGTATTTCACCATCGCCCGCACCATCGGCTACGCCATGGCCAGCTACATCTCGGCCCTGACGCCTCCCATCGCCATGCTGGTCTCGGTGCTCTTCGAGGACGCCCGCTTCGGCTGGACCGCCCTGGCCGGCCTGGTGCTGGTCCTGTCGGGTCAGGCCCTGCTGATCCGGGCGCCGAAGGCCGCCAAGGCCTAGCCGAACCAGCCCCGCTTCTTCTTCGGCTTCTTCGCGGGCTCGGTCCCGGCCTTCTTCGCCGCCTCTTCCTCACGGCGCTTGCGCTCGGCCGTGACCCGCATGGCGACGAGCACGGGGATGAGACCGTGTCTGATCCGCGGGTCCTGACGGGGGTCGGCCATGGCTCAGTCCTCCAGCTTCGATCCATCCAGAAGCCGGGCGGCCCGCGCGCGTTCCGCCTCGACGCGGTCGCGCTCGGCCTTTGACCGTCCGTGCGCCGCCCGGTTGGCCGAGGCCGTCGCCCGGGCCTCGGTCTTCGCCCGATCCTTGCGCACCCGGTTCAGGTTGACGATCTCGCCCATTCCGACCTCCGCCGTATGCAACCTGACGCAGCGCCAGGCGGTTTCCCCGTCCGTCCCCCACCGACAGGAGCCCCCATGGTAGACCCGAGTCAAATCCGCGAACACCTCGAAGTCGTCGGCTCGGACGGCGAGCATGTCGGCCGCGTCGACCATGTGATCGGCGACCAGATCGAACTGGCCAAACTCGACCTCGCCGCCGGCTTCAAACACCATATGATCCCGATCAGCTGGGTCGATCACGTCGACGAGCACGTCCACCTCAATGTCACGAAGGACGACGCCCGGGCGCGCTGGACCGAAAAGCCGCAATAGGCCCGGTCCGGCTTACCGCGAATTCACGAAGGCCCCGCTGATATCGGCGGGGTCTTCGCCTATCTAAGGGGCGTCGTCCGCCTGGGACGCGTGGAGACGACCGCCTTGATCCGCCTGATCCTGAACATCGTGTGGTTCATCTTCGGAGGCTGGCTGTCCGGCCTGCTCTGGCTGTTCGGCGGCGCGGTCCTCGCCCTGACCATCGTCGGCCTGCCGTGGACGTTCGCCGCCTGGCGGATCGCCAGCTACTCCTTCTGGCCGTTCGGGCGCGAGGTGGTCTGGCGCGATGAACTGGGCGCGCACGACATAGGCACAGGGCCGCTGGGCGCGGTGCTGAACATCATCTGGTTCCTCTTCGCCGGCTGGTACATCGCCCTGTCGCATCTGCTGATCGCCGTGGCGGAGTTCATCTCCATCATCGGCATCCCGTTCGCGCTGAAGGATCTGGAGCTGGCCAAACTGGCGCTGGCGCCGATCGGCCGGACGATCCGCGACAAGCCCTGATCAGTCGTCGGCGAGCAGGCCCTTCCAGGTCAGACCGCCGGGAAGATCAAAGTCGGCATAGTCCACCTGAAGGACGCGTCGGCGACTGGCCCGTCGCGTGCGGTCCGACGCATGCAGGATCGGCGTGCGGCAGGCCCAGATGTCTCCTGCGTCTGCGAGGCAGACTGTTTGAGAGGCGGCCGAAGCCACCGCTTCCGCGTCAGCCGCCGGCACCCGGCCTCGCACATGCGTTCCGAGGGCGATCCTGAGAGGGGCGTTCAGCTCGTCAACGCGATCCAGATGCACGCGAACGGTGATCATTCGGGCCAGCACGTCGAACGGCGGCGCGACGTGCAGGATGCCGTCCTTATCCGACCAAGGGCCGAACCCGTCGACTTCGGCTCGCTCACGTACCGCGATCGTCCGGTCCTGATGCCAGGCGACGACCCAGTTGGCCTCCGGCGTCTTGTCGAACATCACAGCTCGCACCGGTCGGGTCGCCGGTGATGTCAGGCTGGCCGCTATGGCGCCGACAGTCCCGTCCGGAGCGAGCAGAACGGTCAATCGCGGCTCGTCCGCCAGTCGCACGCCGGGACGCGACCCGATGCGGGCGTCGGCCAGCGCCCGGAGCGCCTCGATGTCTGCCACGCTCAGCTGCCGCTTGAATCGCAGCGCCCCGTCCCGCTCGAAGGCAGCCTGATCCATCACCCCGGCGAGATCATCTTCTCGGGTCGCACCGCCTCGTCGAACTCGGCGTCGGTCAGATAGCCGCCGCCGACGGCTTCCTCGCGCAGGGTGGTGCCGTTTTTATGCGCGGTCTTGGCGATCTTGGCGCAGGCGTCATAGCCCAGCTTGCCGTTCAGCGCCGTCACCAGCATCAGCGAGTTGTCGAGGCCGCGCTTGATGTTGTCCTCGCGCGGCTCGATCCCGACCACGCAGTTGTCGGTGAACGACACGGCCGCATCGGCCATCAGCCGCACCGACTGCAGGAAGTTGTAGGCCATCACCGGGTTGAAGACGTTCAGCTCGAAATGCCCCTGCGAGCCGGCGAAGGTCACTGCCGCGTGGTTGCCGAACACCTGCACGCACACCTGCGTCAGCGCCTCCGACTGCGTCGGATTGACCTTGCCCGGCATGATCGAGCTGCCCGGCTCATTCTCCGGCAGTGCCAGCTCGCCCAGACCCGAGCGCGGGCCCGAACCGAGGAAGCGAATGTCGTTGGCGATCTTGAACAGGCTGGCGGCGACGGTGTTGATGGCCCCGTGGCTGAAGACCATGGCGTCATGCGCCGCCAGGGCCTCGAACTTGTTCGGCGCCGTGGTGAAGGGCAGGCCGGTGATCGCCGCGATCCGCTCGGCCACCTGTTCGGCGAACCCGACCGGGGCGTTCAGCCCGGTGCCGACGGCGGTGCCGCCCTGGGCCAGTTCCATCAGCTTCGGCAGGGTCAGCTCGATCCGCTCGATGCCGTTGGCGACCTGTTGCGCATAGCCGCCGAACTCCTGGCCCAGCGTCAGCGGCGTGGCGTCCTGCGTATGGGTCCTGCCGATCTTGATGATGTGGTCCCAGGCCTTCGCCTTGGCGGCCAGCGCCGCGTGCAGATGCTTCAGCGCCGGGATCAGGTCGTTGACCACCTGTTCGGCGCAGGCGACGTGCATGGCCGTGGGGAAGGTGTCGTTCGACGACTGGCTCATATTGACGTGGTCGTTGGGGTGGACCGGCTTCTTGGAGCCCATCTCGCCGCCCAGCATCTCGATCGCCCGGTTCGAGATCACCTCATTGGCGTTCATGTTCGACTGGGTGCCCGAGCCGGTCTGCCAGACCACCAGCGGGAAATGGTCGTTGAGCTTGCCGTCGATGACCTCATTGGCCGCCGCGACGATGGTCTCGCCCAGTTTCGGGTCCAGCTTGCCCAGCGCCATGTTCGTCTCGGCCGCCGCGCGCTTGACGATGCCCAGGGCCCGGACGATCGGCAGGGGCTGTTTCTCCCAGCCGATCCTGAAATTGCCCAACGACCGCTGCGCCTGCGCCCCCCAGTACCGGTCCGAGGCGACCTCGATGGGGCCGAAGGTGTCGGTTTCGGTGCGGTTCGTCATGGCGGGCGCGGCTCTTCAGGCGTGGCGGGAGGATGCGCGGCGGTGTAGCACGGGCAGGCGAGGGGACAAGCGGAGGAGGCTGCGATGCGGACGATGGTGATGGCGGCGGTCTCGGCCGCGCTTCTGGCGCTGCCGGCCTGTGCGACCACGGCGAGCGGCGCCGACAAGCCGCGCGTGGTGCTGGAAACCGGCGGCGGCCGCATGGTCGTCGAACTGGAGCTCGAGCGCGCGCCGCTCAGCGTCTGCAACTTCCTCGCCTATGTCACCGACGGCGACTACGCGGGGGGCTCCTTCTTCCGCACCGTGGTCAGCGCGACCAACGACAACCCCAATCCCATCGACGTCATCCAGGCGGCGACGCCGCGCGGATCCGACGACGACTCGCGCCCGTCAATTTCGCTGGAGCGCACCCGCGACACGGGCCTGAGCCACACGGCCGGCGTCATCTCCATGGCCCGCGACGGCCCCGACACCGCCACCTCCAGCTTCTTCATCGTCACGCAGGACACGCCCAGCCTCGACTTCGGCGGCGGCCGCAATCCCGACGGCCAGGGCTTCGCGGCCTTCGGCCGTCTGGTCGAGGGGCTCGACGTCGCCCGCCGCATCCAGATGTCGCCCGCCGACGCCGGCGAGCAGCTGACCCCGCCGGTCGCCATCCGTTCCGCGAGCCTGATCGGCGAGGTCCCGCCCGCGTGCCGCCCTTGACGGCCGGCTGGATCGGAACCGGCAAGGTCCGGGCGCGCGAGACCGGCGACGCGGTCGAGATCACCATCGACGGCCTGACCACCCAGGCCAAATACTACAAGCCGCTAGTCTATGAGTTCATGCGCAAGGAGTGGAGCTCGCGCCCGTCATGGGGCGACTACACGGTCGAGATCCTCATGGAGCACGTCGGCGATCCGCCGTGGATGGACCTCGACAACCTGGCTAAGGCCCTGCTCGACGCCATCAAGGGCTATCTGTTCCACGACGACGCCCAGGTCGCCCGGCTGCTGGTCGAACGGCGCGCCGGCGAGCGCGAACGGATCACCCTGCGGGTGTTCCCGCGCGCCTGACTATCTCAGCCGCCCGTACCGCAACACGCCGACCACACCGCCGCCCCCGTCGCTCGGATGGTTGACGCCGTCGTTGACCAGAACCTCGGCGAAGTCGAACGGGCTGACCCCTTCCAGACACGCCGCATTGACCCCGTACTCGTTCGGGTTCGAGCGCCGCTGGTGGTGGGTGTAGACGCCGCAGTTCGAGCAGAAGAAATGCCGCGCCACGCCGGTGTTGAACCGGTACTCCGCCAGGGCCTGCGCGCCCTCCAGCACCTCGACCCCGGCCAGCCCCGCCGTCACGGCCACCGCGCCGCGCATGCGACAGAGGGAGCAATCACAGCGCCGGGCGCTGGCGAGCCCGTCGCTCAGCCGCACCCGCAAGCGCACGGCCCCGCAATGACAGGCCGCCGGCGACCAGCCGTTGTCGTCCACGGTCAGGGTCATGTCGGCGGTCGGCTGAACCGCAGCGTCGGCAGCCTCAGCTGCATATCCGCGCCGACGAACAGCTGCGGCTCCGACGGCAGCGGCACGCCGTGTTCCGCCTCCTTGCGCGCCACACAGGCCCGCGCCCCGGCCGCCAGGGCCAGGAAGTCGGTCGCGGCGGGCAGGGCCTCGAGGACGCAGCCGTCGAACCACGGATAGGTCTCGTCCGCGCTGCAGCCGAACGAGACGCGCTCGCGGCTCGCGGCGGTCAGCACCATCCGGTTCGGCGCGGTGAGCGCATTGACGAAAATTCCCGAATAACAGGCCGAGACGATCACCACCGTGGGCCGCGCGCCGCACGCCGCCCGCACGGTATTGGCCATCATGTCGGGCGTCATCTGCGCCGTCGGGCCGAAGACCATGGCGGTCGGCGCGCCGTGCGAGGTGAAATACAGCAGGCACCCGGCCGTGCCGCGCGTCGCCGCGGCGTTCAGCTCCGCCAGGGCCTCGGTGGCCGTGGTCGGCCGGGGCGCGTCGGGCCTCAAACTGAAGTCGACCATGGTCTCGCGCGGAAAGCCCGCGGCGAGGAAGCCGGTCACCAGATCGCGTCGCGCATTGTCAAAGGCCTGGATCGGCCGTTGGGCCCCGTCGCGCCAGTCCGCCGCCACGATCGCCGTGGTCCAGTTCGCGAACCGGCTGGCCGGCGC
The DNA here is from genome assembly GCF_002483305.1 of Brevundimonas sp. UBA7664. GTDB lineage: Bacteria > Pseudomonadota > Alphaproteobacteria > Caulobacterales > Caulobacteraceae > Brevundimonas. The sequence continues at coordinate 118,092 of NZ_DLHQ01000026.1, read as the reverse complement.
GGCCGTCTGGGCGCGGGCCGGGCCGGCAAGGCCCAGCAGCATCAGAACAATGATCAGCCCTCGGCCCATTCACGCCCCCGGAAGTCCAGCCGGGGGCGAGACTATCGAATGGCGCGCCGAGGGAAAGGGGCTACTTCTTCCGGAACTGGTCCAGCGACACGACCTTGGGGCCGTCGTCGCCGTCCTCGGGCGTCGGGCCGCGGGCCGGCTCGGCGGCGGCGACCTCGGCGGCGATGTCCTCGACCGTGGCGGGGGCCTCGAACTGCAGCAGGAACTGCACCGACGGATCGTAGAACCGGGTCACGGCCGTATAGGGCATGGCCAGCACCTTGGGCATGCCGCCGAACTTCAGCATGACCGAGAATTTCGTCGGCTCGACCTTCAGGTCCCAGTACTGATGCTGGAGCACGACCGTCATCTCGTCCGGATATTTGGCCATGATGTCGGGCGGCACGCTGACGCCGGGCGCCCGGGTCTTGAACGTGACATAGAAATGGTGCGCCCCGGGAATGCCCTCGGGCAGGGCGGCCCGTTCCAGCGCCGAACGGATGACGCCGCGCAGGGCGTCCTGCGCCAGCTGCTCGTAGTGCATCTCGTCGACGGGGGGCGTCTCTTCGGCCATGGGTCGCCTCGGCTGTTCGCGCGACTGATAGCGGCGCGCGGGCGCGGGCGGAAGATGCGAAGATGGTGAAAGTGCCAGGGGTTCTGTTGGCAGGCCCCCTGGCGGCCCCGCCCCAGGAACTGATCCCTGAGGACTTAAGTGTTCGAAATCACCCGAACCGCTTATGCGGCGAGAGCGACTTCTCCAGCGAAGTTATCGTTCGCAGTTAGAAAATGGCCCGATACGGTGGGCCAGGACGGGCGAAAGCAGTCTTCTTTACACGTCCGTCGATGCTAGTCGGCCCCATGCTCGCTCCGCCGATAACGCGGGGAAGAAATGGTGGAGCCGCCGGGAATCGCACCCGGGTCCGGTCCGCTTATTACAAGCGCGTTTATCGCCATAGTCCGGGCGAACCCGGACAGGACCAATATAGGCGCTTTGCCCCGACGTTCCAAGGGCTTCGCCGGGAGGGCTCGAACGGGCCCGCACTCGCGTGCCAGGGGCAGCGCCCTTGACCCGGGCTCCGGGAACGGTGTTCTGTGATCGGCTGTTGGGGAGAATTCCGATGCGTCCTGTGACCTTCGCCGCCATGGCCGCCGCGCCGCTGCTGCTGCTCGCGGCCTGCGACCAGCTCACGCCGGCTCCGGCGCCCGCGCCAGATCCCGCGCCGCCGCCGACCGCGACAAGCACGGTCTTCGGCGGTCTCGACCTCAGCCAGCCCTTCACCGTGCGCGGCAACGAGCCCTTCTGGGCCATCGCCGTCACCTCGGCCACGCTCGACTATTCCGGCGTCGATCGGCCACAGGAGACCGCCGCCAACCCCGGTCCCCAGGTCACGTCCGCGGTGGCGACCTATACGGTGACGACCAGCCTGAACAATCCGCTCGTCGTGGTCCTGACGCCCGGCCCGTGTTCGGACGGCATGAGCGAGACGGTCTATCCGCTGAACGCGACCGTCATCCGCCCCGGCGAAACCCTGACTGGCTGCGCCGGCGCCTGACTCCGGCTGGCGCGGTCAGACCCGCGCCCAGCCCGGGGTCTGGTTCCTGAACCAGGTCAGTTGCCGCTTGGCATAGTTCCGCGTCGCCTGGCGCGTCGCCTCGACGGCGGCGGCCAGCGTGGTCTCGCCCGCAAGATGGGCGGCGAACTCACGAACGCCGACCGCCTTCATGGCGGGCAGGGCGGGGTCCAGACTGCGTTCGGCCAGCGCCCGAACCTCGTCCAGCGCCCCGGCCTCGACCATCTGCGCCACCCGAAGGTCGCAGTTCCCGTAAAGGGCCTCGCGCTCCGGCTCGATCACCATCCCCGTCCACGATCCCGGCGACAGGAGGGGCATGGTGTCCGCCGTCCAGTCGCTGAGCGCCCGGCCGGTGTGCCGCGCCACCGCCCAGGCCCGGGTCAGCCGCTGTCGGTCGCCCGCCTCGATCCGCGTCGCGGCCGCCGGGTCGACCTCGGCCAGCCGACGCCGGAACACGGCCTCGCCCTCGGCATCGAAGGCCGCGCCGGCCGCGTCACGAGCCTCGACCGGCACATCCGGAATATCCGCCAGCCCCTTGGTCAGGGCCGTGAAATACAGACCGGTTCCGCCCACCAGCAAGGTCCGACGACCCGCGGCGCCCATCTCCGCCAGAATCGGCGTCACGGTCCGGCTCCAGCGTCCGACCGACCACGCCTCCGCCGCGTCGGCCACGCCATAAAGCCGGTGCTCCGCCGCCGCCTCGTCCGCCGCCGACGGCCGGGCGCTGAGCACCCGCAGATCGGCATACAGCTGCTGGCTGTCGGCGTTGACGATCACGGCCCCCGTCCGCCCGGCCATCTCCAGCGCCAGCCGTGACTTGCCCGAGGCGGTCGGGCCGGCCAGCAGGGTGATCAGGGGCTGGGACAAATTCGGCGCTCGCGGGGCAGGGGTGTTCGGCGATAGAACGCAGACCCCGCAGCCGCAACCCGCAGGACCTTCGCCTTGCCCGACAGAGCCGCCGTTCTCGCCGTCCTCGACGCCATCCGCGATCCGAAGAGCGGCCAGGGGCTGGCCGCCGCCGGCCTGGTCCAGGGCCTGACCGTCACGGACGACCGCGCCGGCTTCGTCATGGAGGTCGCCGCCGGCGACACCGCCCTCTACGCCCCGGTGCGCGACGCCGCCGAGGCCGCCCTCAAGGCGATGCCCGGCATGGACCGCGTCTCGGTCGTCCTCACCGCCGAGACGGCGCCGGCGAAGAAGCCGGCCCGCACCGCCTCGCTCTCGCCCCAGGCCGTTGACCAGACCCGGCCGAAGGCCCCGGTCCCGACCGATCGCCCCGCCCATGTCCGCCGCGTCCTCGCCATTGCCAGCGGCAAGGGCGGGGTCGGCAAGTCCACCGTCGCCGTCAACCTCGCCGCCGCCCTGGCCGCGCGGGGCCTCTCGATCGGGATTCTCGACGCCGACGTCTACGGCCCCTCGCTGCCGACCATGCTGGGCCTGTCGGGCAAGCCGGACTATCGCGACGGCATGATCGAGCCGCACCTCGCCCACGGCCTCAAGGCCATGTCGGTCGGCCTGCTGACCAAGGCCGACGACGCCATGATCTGGCGCGGCCCCATGGCCTCGCAGGCCCTGACCCAGATGCTGACCCAGACCCGCTGGGGCACGGCGGAGGCGCCGCTCGACATCCTCGTCGTCGACCTGCCGCCCGGCACCGGCGACGTCCAGCTGACCCTGATCCAGAAGACGCCGCTGGACGGCGCCGTCATCGTCACGACCCCGCAGGAAGTGGCCCTGGCCGACGCCCGCCGCGCCCACAAACTGTTCGAAAAGGTCGGCGTCGCGACCCTCGGCCTGATCGAGAACATGAGCGGCGAGGTCTTCGGCCATGGCGGCGGTGAGGCCGAGGCCGGCCGCCTGTCCATTCCCTACCTCGGCGACCTGCCGCTGGACGCCGCCTTGCGCCGGGGCGCTGACGCCGGCGTCCCTGTCGGGGTCAGCGCTCCCGGGGGCGACATCGCCGGCCGGTTCGCAGGCTTTGCGGAAACGCTGGCGAAAAAACTGGGCCTGTAGGGTTTTCAATCGCAACCCTAATCGCCACCTTGTCGGTTCCAGTCACCTGAGAGCCGCCCATGTCCGTCGACGCCCTGTTCCGCCCCTTCCAGGTCAAGTCCCTGAAGATGCCCAACCGCATCGTCATGGCGCCGATGACGCGGTCCTTCTCGCCGGGCGGCATCCCGACCAGCGACGTGGCCGGCTACTACCGCCGCCGGGCCGAGGGCCAGGTGGGGCTGATCATCACCGAGGGCACGGTCGTCGAACGCCCCGCTGCGCGCAATGACGCCGCCGTGCCTGTCTTCCACGGCGAGGCCCTGCCGGAATGGAAGAGGGTGGTCGAGGAAGTCCACGCCGCCGGCGGCCTGATCGCGCCCCAGCTCTGGCACGTCGGCTCGGCCCGCGGCCGCGGCGAGGACTGGTCCCCGCTCGGCAAGGTCGACAGCCCCTCGGGCATGACCACTCCCGGCAAGCGCGGCCTGGAGCCGATGACCGACGAGGACATCGCCGACACCATCGCCGCCTTCGGCCGCTCGGCCCGCGCGACGCGTGAACTCGGCTTCGACGCCGTCGAGATCCATGGCGCCCACGGCTATCTGATCGACCAGTTCTTCTGGTCCGGCCTCAACGACCGCGCCGACAAATGGGGCGGCGGGACCATCGCCGACCGCGCCCGCTTCGGGGCCGAGGTGGTCAAGGCCGTGCGCGAGGGCGTCGGCCCGGACATGGCCCTGATCCTGCGTCTGTCGCAGTGGAAGCTGCAGGACTACGCCGTCAAGAACGCCCTGACGCCCGACGAACTCAGCGAATGGCTCGCCCCGCTGGCCGAGGCCGGCGTAGACGTCTTCCACTGCTCGCAACGCCGTTTCTGGGAGCCGGAGTTCGAGGGCTCGGACCTCAATTTCGCCGGCTGGACGAAGAAGCTCACCGGCCTGCCGACCATCACCGTCGGCTCCGTCGGCCTCGACGGCGAGTTCATCGCAGCCTTCGGCGGCGCGGGCTCGAAGCCGGCTTCGCTGGATGGTCTGGTCAAGCGGCTGGAGGCTGGCGAGTTCGACCTCGTCGCCGTCGGCCGCGCCCTTCTGGCCGACCCGCACTGGGTCGAGAAGGTCCGGGACGGGCGGCTGGACGAGCTGAAGGATTTCGAGCGGTCGGCGATGATGACGCTCAGCTGAGGGTCGAGGGTCGAGGGTCGAGAGACGAGGGGAGGACAGGCGTTTTCGCCCCTCGCCCCTCGGCCCTACTCCCTACGCTTCCTCCACCACCACCGCCGTCCCATAGGCCAGCACCTCGGTGACGCCTTCCATGATTTCATTGGCCTCATAGCGCATGGCGATCACGGCGTTGGCGCCCATGGCCTGCGCATGGTCGACCATCTCCTGCAGGGCCTCGGCCCGCGAGGTCTCGGCCAGTTTGACATAGGTCCCGACCCGGCCGCCCAGCATCGACTGCAGCCCGCCGACCATGTCGCTGATGGCGTTGCGCGAGCGGACGGTGATTCCCCGCACCAGCCCCAGGGTCTTCACCACCCGGTAGCCGGGCGCGTCATTGGTGGTCACGATCAGCATGGTCATTTCCTTTCGAGAACGCGGAAGACGAAGGGATGGTCGTCCTTCTCTCCGGCGGGATGCGCGTCGGAGGATATCTCGGTCCAGGCCGCTTCGTCGAACGCGGGGAACAGCACGTCGCCCTCGGGCTCGGCCTCGACCTCGGTCAGATAGAGGCGCTTCGCCCGCGGCAGCGCCTTTTCGAACAGGGCCACGCCGCCGATGACGCAGATCTCCCCGACCCCGTCCTCTTCGGCCGTCTCGCGCGCGATCTCGACCGCCTCGTCCAGCGTCGTGCAGACCACGGCCCCGCGCGCCGCGAACGATTCATCGCGCGACAGGATCAGGTTCAGCCGGCCCGGCAGGGGCTTGAGCGGCAGGCTTTCCCACGTCCGCCGGCCCATGATGCAGGGTTTGCCGACGGTGATCGCCTTGAACCGCTGCAGGTCGCTGCGCAGCCGCCACGGCAGGTCGCCGTCCCGTCCGATCACGCCATTGCGGGCGCGGGCGACGACGAGCACGAGTTGGGGCAGGGCCAAGCGGACCTCGAAAAAACAGGCGACGGCCCGATCGGCCGCCGCCCGTTCTTACAGCCTCAGGCGTCGGGTTCCAGCACCTTGAACCGGAACAACAGCGCCCCCAGCACGGCGCCCGCGGCGGGCGCCGCGAAGAACAGCCAGACCTGGCCCAGCGCCTCGCCGCCCTGCAACACGGCCGGGCCGAAGCTGCGGGCCGGATTGACAGACACCCCGGTCACCTGGATGCCGACGATATGGATCACGGCCAGGGTCAGGCCGATGGCCAGACCCGCAAACGCGCCCTGACCCTTGGGTCCGGTCACGCCGAGGATGACGACGACGAAGATCGCCGTGGCCACGACCTCGAAGATCAGGGCCGCGTGCATGCCGTATCCGCCCGGCGATCCGGCGTCGAAGCCGTTGGCTCCCAGGTTCGTGAAGCCGGTCTGGGCGATCTGGCCGAGGATGGCCGCCCCCGCGACGGCGCCGAGAATCTGCGCCACCCAGTACAGACCCATGTCCTTCAGGGACATCCGTCCGGCGACAAAGGCCGCCAGACTGACCGCCGGATTGACGTGGCACCCCGAGACCGGCCCGATGCCATAGGCCATGGCCACGATGGCGAAACCGAACGCCAGGGCGATGCCCAGCTGGCCGACGTGGTCGAACCCGCCCAGCACCGCCGCCCCGCACCCGAACAGAACCAGCACCAGCGTGCCGACGAACTCGGCCGAAAACTTCTTCACCATGGCAACCTCCCCGTTGCGACGGCCCCGCCTTGCGCGGGGTCGAGGGGAGGGTGGAGCGAGTCTTATGGTGAAGCTAGACTGGCGGAACGTCGGTTTTCGGAGCCAGCCAGTGCAGCCATTTGCGCTGCATCGCCGCCTCGATATCGATCTCCGCCCGGTCGCAATAGATCAGCAGCATCCCCAGCACATCCGCCGCCTCGTCGCCCAGCTTGCCGGCGTCGGCCGTGCCCCGCGCCCGCCCGCTCATGCGCAGGTGCTCGGCCGTCAGCTCCCCCAGCTCCTCCTGGACCTTGAGCAGGGCCCAGTCGCCGGAGCGTTCGATGCCGTGCTCTGCGGCGTAGAGGTCGGAGATGCGCAGGACGTCGGCCTGCAGCGCCTTGAGGTCGAGGGTCATCAGACCGCGACCGGTGCCTTGATATGCGGCCACGGCTCATAGCCCTCGAGCACGAAGTCCTCGAGCGTATAGGCGAACAGGTCGTCGCGCGGCGTGATGGTCATGGACGGGGCGGGCAGGGGGGCGCGGGCCAGCTGGGTCTCGGCCTGTTCGATGTGGTTCAGATACAGGTGGGCGTCGCCGAAGGTGTGGACGAACTCGCCCGGCTTCAGCCCGCAGACCTGGGCCACCATCATGGTCAGCAGCGCATAGGATGCGATGTTGAACGGCACGCCGAGGAAGACGTCGGCCGATCGCTGGTACAGCTGGCAGCTCAGCTTGCCGTCCGCGACGAAGAACTGGAACAGGCAGTGGCACGGCGGCAGGGCCATGTCGTCGACGTCGGCCGGGTTCCACGCCGAGACGATGTGCCGGCGGCTGTTCGGATTGGTCTTCAGCCCCTCGACCAGTTTGGTGATCTGGTCGATCATCCGGCCGTCCGGCGCCGCCCACGACCGCCACTGTTTGCCATAGACCGGCCCCAGCTCGCCCTCGGCGTCGGCCCATTCGTTCCAGATCGAAACGCCGTTGTCCTTCAGCCAGCCGATATTGGTCTCGCCGCGCAGGAACCACAGCAGTTCGACGATGATCGAGCGCAGGTGCAGCTTCTTGGTGGTCAGGACCGGAAAGCCCTTGGCCAGGTCGAACCGCATCTGCCGCCCGAACACGCCGAGCGTCCCGGTGCCGGTCCGGTCATCGCGCCGGCTGCCGTTGTCGAGGATGTCGCGCAGCAGGTTGAGGTACTGCCACTCCGGATGGTCGGCATCGACCGCGCCGGTGCGAGCGTGGAGATCGGACAGGGCGGCGACGGCGTTCATGGCGATGACTGTGCCGATGATTCGGCGCTGTTGGCAGGCCGCTGATTCGGTTGCTCACAGAAACTTGGCCCGGCTGCCGTCTCCTCCCCATCTCCGATGGGGAGGGGGACCACGCGAAGCGTGGTGGAGGGGCGCCGCGCCGCGATCGTTGCTCACCACCCCTCCGTCACGGCGCAAGATGCGCCGCGCCTGAGGACGGCTCGTATACGAGCCGCCGCAGCCCCATCGCTTCGCGACAGGGAGGAGACCGGAGGCCTCAGCCCTTGAACCCGTCCTCATCCAGAAACGCCTGCTCCTCCGGCGTCGTCTCCCGCCCCAGCGCCCGGTTCCGGTGCGGGAAGCGGCCAAAGCGGACGATCACGTCGTGGTGGTGCTCGGCCCAGCGGTCGTCCGGCTTGCGGTCCATCCGGGTCTGGAACAGTTCACGCTGGCGGTCCTGATCGGCCCGATCCTCCGAATGCTGGAAGGGCAGGTAGAAGAACCGGCGGATGTCCCCCTCGATCTGCAGGTCGTGACCGGCCGCCAGCGCGCGGCTGGCGAAATGCCGCGCCAGGGGATCGGTGGCGAAGGCGTGGCCGGTGCCCCGGAACACATTGCGCGGAAACTGGTCCAGCAGGATCAGCAGGGCCAGCGAGCCCTCCGGCGTCTCCGCCCAGGGATCCAGCTCGCGCCGCGCGGCGGCGAGATGGGCGGCCTCGAACCGCTCCCGGAACCGGGCGTCAAAGGCGTCGTCCTTCTTGAACCACATCGAGGGCCCCGCCTCTTTCCAGAAGGCGACGACGGCGGAAGGCGTTATGTCTGTGCGCATGACCGATAACCTAGGCGCCCCGCTCCCCGTCTTCCATGACCGCGACTGCGATCTTTCCATCATCCGCGGCAAGCGGGTCGCCGTCATCGGCTACGGCAGCCAGGGCCGCACCCATGCGCTGAACCTGCGCGACTCCGGCGTCGCCGACATCGTCGTCGGCCTGAAGGCCGGGTCGGCCACCCGCGCGAAGGCGACCGCCGACGGCTTCCCGGTCCTGACCGCCGGCGAGGCCGCCGCCTCGGCCGATGTCGTCGCCGTCATGGTCTCGGACGAGGCCCACCGCGACCTGTGGCGCGACGAACTGGCCCCGGCGATGAAGCCCGGCGCCGCCCTGGTCTTCGCCCACGGCCTGTCGGTCCGCTTCGGCCTCGTGGAGCCGCGCCCCGACCTCGACGTCATCCTCGCCTCGCCCAAGGGCATCGGCCCGCGCATCCGCGACCTGTACGAGGCGGGGGAGGGGGTGTTCGCCCTGTTCGGCGTGCATCAGGACGCCACCGGCGGCGCCCACGCCCTCGGACTGTCCTACGCCGCCGCGCTCGGCTGCGGCCGCAAGGGCATCCTCGAGACGACCTTCGCCGCCGAATGCGAGAGCGACCTGTTCGGCGAGCAGGTCGTGCTGTGCGGCGGGGTGGCCGAGCTGGTCGACGCCGCCTTCATGAAGCTGGTCGAGGCCGGCTATCCGCCCGAGGTGGCCTGGTTCGAATGCTTCTACGAGGTCAAGCTGGTCACCGACCTGATGTTCGCGCGCGGCGTCGCCGGCGCCTTCACCCGCATCTCCAACACGGCGGAGTACGGGGCCTATCTGACCGGCCCGCGGATCATCGGCGAGCCGTCGCGGGCGGCCATGGACACGGTGCTGGGCGAGGTCCGCGACGGGTCCTTCGTCAGACGTCTGATGGCCGACTATGACGCCGGCTCGCCCGATCTGCTGGCCCGCCGCAAGGCGCTGGCCGGGCGCACGATCGAGACCGTGGGCGCGCATCTGAAGGCGGTAGCGGATAAGGCGGGGGATTGAGAGGGGGGATTGAGGCCGGGGGACCTCGGGGCCCCGAAGGGCGGTCTCGTCTTTCCGGGGAAAGATGGTCGGAGTGAGAGGATTCGAACCTCCGACCCCTGCGTCCCGAACGCAGTGCTCTACCAGGCTGAGCCACACTCCGACTTGAGGAGGGGGCTTATAGCGAGGGGGTTTGCCCCCCGCAAGCGGGGAAACGCGCGGCCGCGAAATAGTCTCGAAAGCGGTTCTTGCATCCCCCGCGGCCTTGTCGTATCTCGCACGCCTTCCGGCGCTTCGGCCCCGGAAACGCCGGACCTGCTGGGGAATGGTGTAATGGTAACACTCCGGTTTTTGGTACCGTCATTCTAGGTTCGAGTCCTAGTTCCCCAGCCATCCGCCTCCGCTGACAGGGTCATCCCGCGGGCTTCCGTTCAGGCGCGGGCGGCTCAGTGGGTCCTGGCGGACTCCAGCGGCAGACGGATGCGCACGCCGACGCCGGCCTCCGGGGCCGTCTCGATGCTCATCGCTCCACCCAGATGCTCGACCAGACCCTGAACCATCATCAGGCCTTCGCCCGGGACCAGGGTCGTGGCGCCGAGGCCCGAGTCGCGGACCACCAGGCTGACGCCGCCCACGGCGCGGGAGAAGGCCACGGCGATGGAGCCGCGCCGGTTGTCGGGGAAGGCGTGACGGCAGGCGTTGGAGATCAGTTCGTGGGTGATGATCGCCAGCGGCAGCAGGTGGCTGTCCGGCAGCAGCGCCGTCTGCCCCCGCACGTCCACCCGCACCGGCCGCCCCTCGCAGGCGCGGGTCCAGAAATCGGCCACGTCTTCGAGATAGCCGGCGAAGTCCAGCGGCCCGTCCGCGGCCATCCGGCGGCTGATCAGCTCCATGGCGGCGGTGACGTCACTGAGCCAGGTCAGATGGCGCACGCTCTCCGGATCGGTGACCGCGCGCAGGCGGATTCCGACGAGGGTCTGCAACAGCTGGTATCCGCCGACCAGCCGCCGTTGAACCTCGACCAACCGGTCTTCCGCCGCCGCCATCGTCCCCCCGTGGCATCAAAAAAGCCAGAAATTCTTAGCCCAGCCTGAACCGAATTGCCATCAGCGCGTTCCGTGTCCGCTAACGGACACAAAGAGTGTTAATGCGTCAGGTTAGCGCCGGGGGAATACAGTGTCTGATGCGCCCGACCTTCGGGTCATGATTGTCGAAGACCAGGCCCTGCTCGCCATGGAGCTGGAACTGGTGCTGGCCGAATCCGGCTGGGACGTCGTCGGCTGCGCCATGGACAAGGCGGGCGCCCTCCTCATCGCCGACCGCGAGCGGCCGGATCTGGCGCTGATCGACATCAATCTGCTGGACGGCATGACCGGCCCCGGGATCGCCCAGCATTTGGTCAGCGAGTACGGCTGCGCTGTGATCTTCCTGACCGCCAACCCCGAACAGATCCCCGACGGATTCGCCGGCGCGCTGGGGGCCGTGTCCAAGCCGTTCGACGAGGAGACCATCCGGTCGGTCGTGGCCTTCGCCGGCCGATTCATCCAGCACCGCACCCTCGGCGATCCGCCGCGACGCTTTCGCCTCGCGCCCTGGCTGACCACGCCGCCGGCCGACATCGCGCCGCACTGACCCTCCGGCCGGCGCGGCGCGCGTCGTCCTCAGTCGATCGTGACCCGCGCGAAGATCATGCCCCCGTCAGGATCGCCGCCGTAGAGCGGCTCCAGCCCGGCCGGCACGCGGTTGACGCTGTAGAGCGCGCCGAGGCCGAAGCGCATGTTCCGCGCCACCCGCCAGTCCCGCACCGCCCCGATCGAGGCCTTGGATACGGTATAGAGCGGTCCGTGCCCGCCGCCCGGGCCGGCGACCAGTTCGTCGGTCTCGATTCGCTCGGCGCGCGCGAACACCGTCCAGACCCCGTCCGGGGTGAAGGCCGTCTCCGCCAGCCAAGCATCTTTCGATTCGTCGTGGTCGTTGGTCTTGCGGCCCCACGCCAGGGTCGAGGACCACCAGCCGTCGGCGCCGATGCGCCGGGTGTGGAGCACGCTGGCCGACAACTTGGTCTCGTCTTCGCCAGGCTCCAGCTGCTCCGGCGCGGTCACGTCGGCGTATGACGCCTGCAGCGACCATTCCGGGCCGGGATTCCACGACGCGCGCACCGCCCAGCTGTCCAGTTCCGGCGACTCGATGTCATAGCGATCCTCATCCGGCTCGCGGCCCCGGAACGACGAGGCCTCCAGTTTGAAGGCGTCGTGCGCCCACCCCACCGTCGCCACCCCGAAGACGATATGGGTCGAATCCAGCCAGTGGTGGGTGATCGGCGCTTCCGGGCTGTCCATGGCGCTCATGCGATGCATGAAGGGGGGCGGGCCGAACGCCGGTTCTCCGGGCAGGCCGATATAGGCGAAGACGCTGTCGTTCTCGCCCAGGCGTCGGGCGTAGGAGGCCGATAGCTCCATCACCAGTTCGTGCGGGTGTTGGCGGTCGACCAGCGGGCTGACTCCGTCGGCGGTCTCGCCGGCCGCCAGCAGCAGGGGGAAGCCTTCCTTGCCCATGAAGGGATCGGGGCTGAGCATTGCGCGCAGGTTCAGGGTCGAGCCGTCGTCGAAATCACGCCGGGCCGCGCCCATAATCATGCCGCTGACGAAGGTCTTTTCGTCGCCTCTCGGCCCGTTCTGCCGGTCATGGACGAGGTTCAGCCGGGCGTGGCCCATCAACGACCAGTCGCCGCGCCTGTCATGGACGCCGCCATGTTCGGACAGGTCCGGCTGCCAGCTGGTGCCCGAGGCGTCGCGGGTCATCGGCCAGGCGCCGAGCGCGCTGATCATCAGATGATCCATCGTCGCCATGTCGTGCGCTGCATGTGGATTGTCCCCGGCCGCCGTCGGCGGGGGCATGACGTGACCGGCGTGCGGATCGGCCGGGACGCTCTGGACGGGCGGCGGGATCTGGGTCGGCGGCGTGGCGTGGTGGGAGGAATGGTCCTGGGCGGCGGCGTGCGGCGCCGACGCCAGCAGGGACGCGCCGGCGAGCGACGCGAGAGGATGGACAGCCATCATGGCCTCCTGAATTGCATGGAGATCGCGCGCCGCCGTGAGCGGCGCCGTGAATACGGGACGCGATCAGGCCTTGGGCGGGCCGGGCTCCGGCGCGGGCGACAGGCCGACTGGAAGGCAGGCCGGGGCCGGCGCCGCGGGCGCTTCAGGATGGGCGGTCAGTTCGCGCGCCGGCGGCTGCGGCGCGGGCATGACGACGCAGGCGACACAGCAGGCCATGGCCATCGGCCTGTGGCGCTCTGCGGGAGCCTGGTGGTGCGTGCCGGTGGCCGCCGTCGCCTCGTGACACGGCGGCGCTGTGTCGCCCGTCATGGCCGAAGCCGGGACAGCGCCCAGCATCAGCACGGAGAGGGCGCCCAGCAGCATCAGGATGATCTTCAGGCTTCGCACGGCCTTGATCTAGGGCCGATGCGCCCCCGACTCAAGTCAGGCCGCCGGTCAGATCCAGGCCCGGCCCCGTCGGAGGCGCGCCTTCGGGAGCCAGGTCCAGCTGCATCAGGGTGACGTCCAGCCAGCGTTCGAACTTCCACCCCACCTGGCGATAGACCCCCGCGTCGCGGAACCCCAGCGACCGGTGCAGGGCGATCGAGGCGCCGCTGGTGTCGCTGTCGCTGATGGCGCCGATCATGTGCCGCAGGCCCCGGGCGCGGGCGTGTTCGATCAGGCCTTCCAGCAGGGCTCGCCCCACACCCCGGCGACGGGCGCCCGCCTCGATATAGATCGAGACCTCGACTCCGTAGCGGTAGGCGGGCCGCGGACGGAACGGCGAGGCGTAGGCATAGCCGGCGAAACCGCCGTCGATCTCGGCGACCAGCCACGGCAGGCCGTGGCGCTTCACCGCCGCAAAGCGCTGCGCCATCTCCTCGAGACCGGGCGGGGTGGTCTCGAAGGTCGCGGTGCCGCCCTCGACCTCAAGGGCGTAAAGCGCCGTGATCGCGGGCAGGTCTTCGAGGGTCGCATCGCGGAGAAACGGCCTCATCTGTCCAGCCGAGCGCTGGAGAGATCGTCAGCAACTGTCAGTAGCGTCACGGGAAAACCCTGTTATCTTGCGGGCGTATTCAGGGGAAGGGGATCATGAGAACACATCTCTTCATCGCGGCGATAGCCGTTTCGCTGGTCGCCGGCACGCCGGGCATGGCCGCCGCCCAGAGCAAGCCCGGCATGGCCCCGCCGGCGCCGGTGCGGCCGGCCACGGTCGATGTCCGGGTCTGCAACGAAAGCGGACGCAACGGGACCGTCGCGATCTCCTATGTCGAGGTCGGCACCGGCCGGTTCATCAATCGCGGCTGGTATGTCGTCAACGACGGCGCCTGCACCGAGCTGGTCTCGACCGACAATTCGAACTTCTACATGTACGGCGACACCCTCGACGGCTCGGGTCGCACCTGGTCCGGCAATCACGCCCTGTGCGTCCAGTATCCCGGACCCTACACCTTCTGGTCGGACGGCAGCGATACCTGCCCGGCCGGCTACGAGATCCGCAATTTCGTTCCCATGCGCGCCGAGGAAACGGGCCCCTTCACCTGGACGCTCGAGCCCTAGACGGGAGGGGGAGGGGCCCTCAGGCCCCCTCCCAGCCCCTGTCGATGGCCCAGACCGCGAAGGCGTAGTCGTGGGCGACCTCCTTCAGATAGTCGAAGCGGCCCGATGAGCCGGCGTGGCCGGCCTCCATGTTGATCTTCAGCAGGACCGGCTTGCCCGAGGTCGTGGCCGGCCGCAGCTTCGCGACCCATTTCTCCGGTTCCCAATAGGTGACCCGGGGGTCGGAAAGGCCTCCGGTCGCCAGCACCGCCGGATAGGCCATCGGGCCCACCTGATCGTAGGGGCTGTAGCTCATCATATAGTCGTAGGCCTCCGGGTCCTCGATCGGATTGCCCCATTCGGGCCATTCCGGCGGCGTCAGCGGCAGGCTGGTGTCGCTCATGGTGTTGATCACATCGACGAACGGCACCTGGCCGATCACCCCGGCCCACAGATCCGGCCGCATGTTGTTGACCGCCCCCATCAGCAGGCCGCCGGCCGACCCGCCCTGGGCCACGATATGCCCGGCCTTGCCGTGGCCGCTCGAGATCAGGTGTTCGGCGGCGGCGATGAAGTCGGTGAAGGTGTTCTTCTTGGTGAAGCGCCGGGCGTCGAGGAACCAGCCCCAGCCCTTGTCCGAGCCGCCGCGGATATGGGCGATGGCGTAGATCCAGCCACGGTCGACCAGCGACAGCCGGTTGGTCGAGAAGCTGGCGGCCATCGGGATGCCGTACGAGCCGTAACCGTACAGCAGCAGCGGCGCCGAGCCGTCGACCGGCGTCGACTTGCGGCGCAGCACCGTCACCGGCACGAGTTCGCCGTCGGGGGCAGGGGCGTTCAACCGCTCGACCACATAGTCCGACGCGTCGTGGCCCGACGGCACCTCCTGCACCTTGCGCAGGGTCCGCTCGCGCGTGGCGAGGTCGTAGTCATAGGTCGAGGTCGGCGTGGACGGAGAGTTGTAGCCGTAGCGCATCACCGTCGTGTCGAACTCCGACGCCCCGGCGAGGGACAGGGAGTAGGCGGGTTCGTCCACCGCGATCTCGTGGTCGGCGCCGGCGCGGTCGCGGATGACGATCTTCGTATTGGCGTCGGCCCGTTCCTGGCGGGCGAGGTGGGTCTTCACCAACGCCATACCCTCGATGTACCGGCCCGGCGTGTGCGGGACGAGGTCGGTCCAGTGCGCCTTGCCCGGCGTCGCCGTCGGGGCCTCGACGATCCGGAAGTCGATCGAGTCGTCGGCGTTGGTGCGGATCACCCAGCGGTCGCCCCAGTGGTCGGCGTCGTACAGCCGCCCGACGTGCCGCGGCTCAAGCACCGCAGGCGTCGCCGTGGGCGTGGCGGCCGGAATGACGCGGGCCTCGGACGTTTCCTGGTTGGCGATAGAGATGATGACAAAGGCGTCGTCGGCGGTGCGGCTGACGCTGATGAACATGCCGTCATCGGTCTCCTCATAGACCAGCGAGGCTTCGCCGCCGCGGGCCGGGCGCCGGAAGATCTTGTCCGGACGGCCGTTGTCGTCGCGGTTGGTCCAGAAGATCCACTGACTGTCCGGCGAGAAGGTGAAATTGCCGGTCGCCGAGCCGATCGGATCGGGCAGGACCTCGCCGGTCGCGAGATCCTTGACGAAAATCCGGTGCACCTCGGACCCTTGCGCGTCCTCGGCATAGGCGAACAGGGCATGGTCGGGGCTGTGGTCGGCGCTGGAGACCTCGGAATAGGCCTTGCCCTCCGCCAGAGCGTTGGCGTCGAGCAGCAGTTGGGCCTCTCCCGCGCCCGCCCGCGGCTTGCGCATGTACCGGGGATGCTGGTCGCCGGTCTTGTACTCGACGAAATACTCCCAGGCGCCGTCAGGCGAGGGGACCGACGAATCCGCCTCCTTGATCCGCCCTTTCATCTCCTCGAACATCGCCGCCTGCAGCGGCAGGGTCGAGGCCATCATGGCCTCGCGATAGGCGTTCTCGGCCTCCAGAAGTTCCTTCACATCCGCCTTGATCAGGGTCGGATCGCGCAGCACCGCCTGCCAGTTGTCGTCCTTCATCCACTGATAGTCGTCGACGCGGACCCGCCCCAGCTGCTCGATGCGGACCGGAATCTTCTTGGCGACGGGCGGGACGGGGGTTCCTTGAGGCATCGGGGCTCCGGATGGGCGGGCTTGGACGGGAAGGGCGGTTGCGGCGAGCGCGGCGGAGGCGGTGGCGAGAAGATCGCGGCGATTCATGACAGGGTCCCCGATTGTCCGGCGGACCTTGTGCGCGCGGGCCGCCCGCCGTCAAATGAACAAACGCCGCTGGCCGGATAGGAACGATGTTCGACCTTCAGACGCCGCCCGAGCCCGTTCAGGAGCCGCCCATCGCGGGCCTTGCCGCGCCGGCCTGGGACCTGACGGTCGGCCTGATCAGCGCCACGGTGCAGCTCGACCAGAACAACGGCGACGCGACCCGGCGCGTCGGCACAGGGTTCCTGATTGAGGCCCCGCGGCCGGATGGATCGCCGCGCACCGTTCTGGTGACCGCCCATCATGTGCTGGCCGGCATGGCCGCGCCCGAGGCGCGCATCGGCTGGCGCGTCGAAATGCCCGGCGGCGGCTGGCGGTTCGCCCCGGAGCCCTTGCGGATTCGGGACGAGGCGGGGGAGGCCGTCTGGACCAGACATCCCGAGCGTGACATCGCCGTGATGGAGATATCGGCCCCGCCGGTCTTCGCCCGCGCCGCCATCCCGCTGGGCTGGCTGGCCAGCGGCGACGACCTGACGGCCTGGCAGGTCGGGCCGGGTGACGAACTGCTGACCCTCGGCTTTCCGCGAGGATACTCCTCGAACACGGCGGGGTTTCCCATCCTGAGGGTGGGACGGATCGCGTCCTGGCCGCTGACGCCGATCGAGAGCTTTCCTGTCTTCCTGCTTGATTTTCCGGTCTTTCCGGGAAACTCGGGCGGTCCGGTGTTCTGGACGCCCGCGGCGCGCAAACTGCCGGGCACGGTTCAGCCCGACCATCCGTTCATCGCCGGCGTGCTGACCTCCGAGGTGCGTCCGTCTGATGAACCGCTCGGCATCGGTCTGGTCGCCCATGCGAGCTTCGTGCGCGAGGCCATCGCCTTGCTGGACGCCACGGACGTGACGGAACAGGGGCCTTAACCGCCTCAGGGCTCCACCGGCCTTTAATGCGCATAAGAGATATTATGCGAAATCAGATATGCGGTTTCGGCCCACTCAACGGGGCTCGCGACCCCTTGCGATCCGCCACAGCTCCAGCACAGAGACCAGTTGCCGCGCGCGCCACAGTCCAACCAGATAGACGACGGCCACGACCGTCAGGATCGACAGCATGTACCAGAACGCAAACTGGTTGGCCTTGAACGCCGCGATCAGATTGTCCGGCATCAGCTCGGCCGCGCCCAGAATGACTGTCACCGGAATGCTGAAATAGACCAGGGCGACGAAATGGAACATCTGCTCGTGCCGCGTCAGGTTCAGCCGGGCCAGCGCGACCACGCCGTCAAACTGGTCCGGCGCGGCGTCGAGCAAGGCGAAGGCCTTGTCGGTGGAGTCGTTTCGCCGCAGGCCCGTGACGAAGTCATTGCCGAAATAGCTCCACGATCCCGGTGAACCCACGGCCTCAGACGGCGCCGTCCAGATCGCGAACAGACTCTTCAAGGACCACCATAGCGCCCAGACCGGATGCGGCGGATTGCGCGGCAGCCAGAAATGGCGGGCCCGGCGGCGTCGCGGTGGCGTCAGCGCCTCGGCTTCCGGTCCTGCAATCTCGCCGCCAGGCTCGATGTGTCCCATCGCGATCCCCCCATGGATTGCACCTCGGAATAGAATTGATCGACCAGCGCCGTCAGCGCCAGATGCGCGCCATTGGCGCGGGCTTCATCGAGCACCAGCCCCAGGTCCTTGCGCATCCAGTCAACCGCGAAGCCGAAGTCGAACTCGCCCGCGGCCATGGTCTTCCAGCGGTTGTCCATCTGCCACGACTGGGCCGCGCCCTTCGAAATGGCGTCATAGGCCGCGTCCGTGTCGAGGCCCGCGACCTCGGCGAAATGCACCGCCTCGGCCAGGCCCTGGACGACGCCGGCGATGGCGATCTGGTTGACCATCTTGGTCAGCTGGCCGGATCCCGACGGACCCATGTGTTTCACGGCCTTGGAATAGGCCATCAGCGCCGGTTCGGCCCGCGCCAGCGCCGCCGCGTCTCCCCCGGCCATGACGCTGAGCTGGCCCTTCTCGGCCCCCGCCTGGCCACCCGAGACGGGCGCGTCGATGAAGGCGCGCCCCTGCCCCGCCGCCAGCCCGGCCATCTCGCGCGCGACACGGGCCGAGGTCGTGGTGTGGTCGACGATCACCGCGTCGGCGGCCAGATGCGGCAGCGCCTCGCTGACCACCTGCCGGACGTCGTCGTCATTGCCGACACAGAGAATGAACAGTTCGGCCCCGTCCGCGGCGTCCGCCACCGTGGCGGCGAAGCGGCCGCCCGTCGATCCGGCCCAGGCCCGCGCCTTGTCCGGCGAGCGATTGAAGCCGGCCACCGCGTGCCCGGCCTCGACGAGATGCCGCGCCATCGGCGCGCCCATGACCCCCAGGCCGGCCAAACCGATCTTCATGCCCCGGGCTCCTCGGCGACGCCGTAGCGTCCACGGAAATAGGTCAGGCCCGCCCCCGCCCGGGTCTCGAAGGCCGTCACGGCCCCGACGATGGTCGAATGGTCGCCCATCACGATCCGCTCCGTGGCGAGGCAGTCCAGCCGGGTCAGGGCGTTTTTCAGCCGCGGCGGCTCGGCGCTGGAGCTGTCGAACTCGTCCGACGACAGCCGGCAGACGCCCCAGGCGAATCGATCCGACATTTCACGGTCCTCGACCGGCAGCATGTGGATCGCGAACCGTTCAGCGCCCGCGAAGGCGTCGTGGCGGTCGGAGGACCGGTCGAGGCACCACAGCACCAGCGGCGGGTTCAGCGACACCGAGGTGAAGGAGTTGACGGTGATCCCGTAAGGCCCGTCCGGCGTATGGGCCGTGACCACGCAGACGCCGGTCGCGAACCCGCCGAGGGCGCGGCGATAGGCGGCGGAGTCAAAGGCGGCGGGATCGGTGATGCTCACGTCTGACGACTATGCGACCCCCCGCGTCCGGGCAAGGCGCGACATGGGAAACGCCGCCTTAACCTTGATCCCCCCACCCTGCCCCCAGTTCTCCGCCAAAGGTCCGCGTCCCCATGTCCCTGAGCGATCGCCCGATCCTCATCAAGAAGGTCAAGAAGGTCAGCGGCGGCGGCCACCACGGCGGCGCCTGGAAGGTCGCCTACGCCGACTTCGTCACGGCCATGATGGCCTTCTTCCTGCTGATGTGGCTGATCAACACGACGGATCCTGAACAGAAGCGCGGCATCGCCGAGTATTTCGCCCCGGCCAGTGTGTCGCAGACCACCTCGGGCTCGGGCGGCATCCTCGGCGGCACCTCGCTCGGCGACGACGGGGCCAAGGGGTCGGGTTCGCAGTCCGTCATCAGCGAACTGGCGCCCGAGGCGCCGCAGGATGCACCCCAGGAGGTCGGCCAGAACCAGAATCTGGCGGCGGCCAGTGAAGAGGCCCTGCGCGATGAGATCGCCCGGCGCGAGGCCGCCGAATTCTCGTCGGCCGCCGAATCGCTGCGCCAGGCCATGCAGTCGATGCCCGAACTGGCCGAGCTGTCGAAACAACTGATCATCGACCAGACGCCCGAGGGCCTGCGCATCCAGCTGGTCGACCAGGAAGGCCGTTCGATGTTCGAACAGAACTCGGCCCGGCCGAACGCCCGTGCCCAACTGCTGCTGCGGACCATTTCGCGGGTGATCAACCAGCTACCCAACCGCATCTCGATCACCGGCCACACCTCGGCCGCGCCCGGGGCGAACCGGGCCACCGGCCCCAATGACTGGACCCTGTCGTCGTCGCGCGCCAACGCCTCGCGCCTGATCCTGCAGAGCGCCGGCGTCGATGCGGATCGCGTCTACCAGGTCTCGGGCAAGGCGGGCTCTGATCCGCTGTATCCGGATGACCCGACCCTTGCGGGCAATCGTCGCATCGCCATCGTCCTGTTGCGCGAGGCGCCGGTCCTGCCGACGGACACCAGCCTGTGACTGCCCGCCCCGCACATGCGTGTGGGGTGAACGGACTTGCCCGCGGGCGTGCGCCGGGTGCAGATCAGGACATGAATCGACGTCCGCCCCACTGTCGGCGAAATCGGATGCGGATGTAGCGCCGTGACCTTTGTTCCCCAGCGCCAGCTTCGCTTCTACATGACGACCGTGGCCCCCTGCCCCTATCTGCCGGGGCAGACCGAGCGGAAGGTGTTCGCCAACCTGCCCTTCAGCGAGGGCGCCCACGTCAATGACGAACTGACCCAGGCCGGCTTCCGCCGCAGTCAGAACATCGCCTATCGCCCGGCCTGTGAATCCTGCGACGCCTGTGTCTCGGTCCGTCTGCCCGTGCCCGAGTTCGACTTCTCAAGATCGCAGCGCAAGGTGCTGAAACGCAACGCCGATCTGTCGCGCGACCTGGTCGAGGCCGAGGCCACGATCGAGCAGTTCGAGCTGCTCAGGCGCTACCTCAACGGCCGCCATCCTGGAGGCGGCATGAGCGCCATGACCTGGCTCGACTATGTCGCCATGGTCGAGGACACGGCCGTCCGCACCCATCTGATCGAATACCGCCTGCCCTCGCCCGACGGCGGGCCCGGCGATCTGGTCGGCGTCTGCCTGACCGACCTGCTCGGGGACGGGCTGTCGATGGTCTACAGCTTCTTCGACCCGACGCTGGAGGCCCGCAGTCTCGGCCGGTTCGCCATCCTCGACCATGTCCGCCAGGCCCGCATCGTCGGCCTGCCCTTCGTCTATCTCGGCTACTGGGTCCGGGGATCACGGAAGATGGACTACAAGGCCGGGTTCCGGCCGATGGAACAACTGACCAAGCTCGGCTGGGAACGTCTGGGCGATCAGCCCGCAGCGGGCGCCGAGGTCGCATAGCCGGCCGGCGGCCCGGACAGGGTTTCGCCGCCCCAGGGACCGGGATCCACCCCGCCGCCGAACCTGACCAGGGCGTCGACCCGTTTCTGGATCGGCGGATGGCTGGCGAACAGGCCTTCGAGACCGACACCGTCCGGCTGGTTGTCGAGGAACAGCTGCTGCAACTCGTCCGGGCCCTTCAGCGACGACCGGCCCTCGACCTTGCGCAGGGCCGAGATCATGGCGTCCGGGTTCTTGGTCAGCTCGACCGCCCCGGCGTCGGCGACATACTCCCGGGTCCGCGACAGCATCATGCGGATGACGATCGCCAGGGCGAAGCCGACCGCGGCGAAGGCCAGGCCGATCAGGATCAGCGGCATGGCGTTCTTGTTGTCCCGCCGGCCGCCGCCGCGCGAATAGACGAGACCGCGGAACACCAGTTCGGCGATGACGCTGATGATCCCCGCGAAGATCGAGGCGATCACCATGGTGCGCACGTCCTTGTTGATGACGTGGGTGAGCTCGTGAGCCAGCACGGCCTCGAGTTCATTGCGGGTCAGGGTGTTCACGAGGCCGCGGGTGACGGTGATGCTGTACTGACCCTCGTGCAGGCCGGTGGCGAAGGCGTTCAAACCCTCGCTGTCGATCACGCGCAGGGTCGGCGTCCGTAGACCGCGAGAGATCGCGAGGTTTTCCAGCAGGTTATAGAGGTCCGGCTCAGACTTCCTCTCAACCTTCCGGGCCCCGGTCATCACGTCGATCATGGCCTGGCTGCCGAAGTAGGAGATGGCGAACCAGATGCCGGCGACGATGAAGGCCAGCGGTATGGTGCCGGCCAGCCAGGAAGCGGCCAAGGCCATGTCGTCGCCCAGTCCGCGCCCGGTCCCGGGCAGGAAGCCGAACCCCATCAGCACCAGCTGCAGCCCGTAGATGATGAAGATCATCAGCACGGGGAAACCCGCCAACAGCAGGACCGAGCGGGTGTTGTTCGCCCAGATGTGGGTCTGGAGCCCGACGGCGGCCATCGATGCGGTTCCTTACGCCGTGAAGCTGACCTTGGGCGGTGCGGCGTTCATCGTGGCGCGCTCGCCCTCGCCCACGTCGAAGAAGGGCTTGTCCGAGCCGAAGCCGACCATGCCGGCGAACAGGACGGTCGGGAACTGGCGGCGGACGGCGTTGAACTCGCTGACGGCGTTGTTGAAGAAGCGGCGGGCGGCGGCCAGCTTGTTCTCGATGTCCGACAGCTCGCGCTGCAGCTCGAGGAAGTTGGTGTTGGCCTTGAGGTCCGGATAGGCCTCGGTCAGGGCGAACAGCCGGCCCAGGGCGCCCGTAAGCATATTCTCGGCCTCGACCTTGTCGTTGACCGAGGTGGCGGTCGTCGCGGCCGAACGGGCGGCGATGACAGCTTCCAGCGTGCCCTTCTCGTGGCTGGCGTAGCCCTTCACCGTATCCACCAGATTGGGGATCAGGTCATGGCGCTGCTTCAGCTGCACGTCGATGTCGGCGAACGACTGGTCGGCGCGCTGGTCCAGGGCGACCAGCTTGTTGTAGGCGCCCACGACGACGAACAGCACCAGGGCGACGATGACGGCGATGACGATCAGGGTGGTCAGCATGGCGGTCTCCAGCGTCGGCCGATGATCGACCGTTCAGTCAATATGGGGCCGGGCGACGCCGCCCCAAACTAAAATCGGCGTAACCGCGCGCCCACGCGCGTCACCGGAACTTCCTCAGCCCCCGCGGCCCCTGACGGCCGGCCCCGGCGCGCTTGCCCAGCCAGTCCTTCCAGTCCGGCCAGTTGCGGCGACGGCCGCCGCCGTCGACCCACTCCGGACCATGGGCGCCGTCGAACACGGCGACATCGGCGAGGCCGCCCTGTTTGTAGTTCTGCAGCTTCACCCCCTTGCCGCGGCCCATCTCGGGCAGCTCGGCGAGCGGGAAGATCAGCGCCTTGATGTTGTCGCCGATGACCGCGACCTGGTCGCCGTGGACGCGGATGGCCGCCAGCATCTCGCCGTTCAGCACCTGTTTGCCGCCCCGCTTCTGGGCCAGCAACTCGTCCTCGGGCGCGATGAAGCCATAGCCGGCCTTCGACGCGACCAGCAGCTTGCCGCCCGGCTGGTGCGCCAGAATGTTGATGATGTCGGCCTTCTCGTCGAGATCGATCATCAGCCGCAGCGGTTCGCCATGGCCGCGGCCCGATGCCAGCTTGTCGGCCCCGACCGTGAAGATGCGGCCGTCCGACGCCGCGACCAGGATCTTGTCGGTCGTATAGCCGGGCACGAGGAAGGCGAGGCTGTCGCCCTCCTTGAACTTCAGTTCAGACGGATCCTCGACCTTGCCGCGGGCGGCGCGGATCCAGCCGCGTTCGGACAGGATCACGGTGATCGCCTCGCGCGGAATGAAGGCCTCGACCGAGACGAAGGCCGATGAGTCCACGGCCTCGGCGATGGTGGTCCGGCGCGGCGAGACCAGCGCCTTGCGCACGGTCTCCAGATCCTTGCCGACCTGCTTCCACTGCTTGGCCGGCGAGGACGACAGCGACTGCAGCGCGGCAAGTTCGTCGGCCAGCGCTTTGTATTCATTCTCGATCGTCATTTCCTCGATCCGCGCCAGCTGGCGCAGTCGGGTGTCGAGGATGAAGTCCGCTTGGAGTTCGCTGAGGCCGAACCGCGCGATCAGGACGGCCTTGGGCTGTTCCTCCTCCCGGACGATGCGGATGACCTCGTCGAGGTTGAGGAAGACGATCCTCAGGCCTTCCAGCAGGTGCAGCCGCTTCTCGACCCGGTCGATCCGCCAGCCGGCCCGGCGCACCAGCACCTCACGGCGGTGATCGAGGAAGGCCTGCAGACAGGCCTTCAGCCCCATGACGCGCGGCGTCCCCGTGGCGTCCAGCACGTTCATATTGATCGGGAAGCGGATCTCGAGATCGGAGAGCTTGAACAGGCTCTCCATCAGCACCTCGGGCTCGACCGTGCGGCTCTTGGGCTCGATGACCAGCCGGATGTCCTCGGCCGACTCGTCGCGCACGTCGCCCAGCAGGGGCGCCTTCTTGTGCTCGATCAGGTCGGCGAGGTCGGCGATCAGTTTCGACTTCTGCACCTGGTACGGCATCTCGGTGACGATGATGCGCCAGACGCCGCGGCCGAGGTCCTCGGTCTCCCAGCGGGCGCGCAGGCGCACCCCGCCGCGACCGGTCTCATAGGCGTCGAGGATGGAGGCATGGCCCTCGACGGCGACGCCCCCGGTCGGGAAGTCCGGGCCGGGCACAATGCCGGCGAGTTCCTCCGTCGTGGCGTCCGGGCGGTCCAGCAGCAGATGGCAGGCGTCGATCAGCTCGCCGACATTGTGCGGCGGGATCGAGGTGGCCATGCCGACGGCGATGCCCGACGAGCCGTTGGCCAGAAGGTTGGGGAAGCCGGCCGGCAGGACGATCGGTTCTTCGCCCTGATCGTCGTAAGTGGGCCGGAAATCGACCGAGTCCTGATCAATGCCCTCCATCAGGAGGACCGCCGCCGGAGTCAGCTTGCACTCGGTGTAGCGCATGGCCGCGGCGTTATCGCCGTCGATATTGCCGAAATTGCCCTGCCCATCGACGAGCGGATAGCGCTGGGCGAAGTCCTGCGCCAGACGGACCAGGGCGTCATAGATCGAGGCATCGCCGTGCGGGTGATAGGTGCCCATCACGTCGCCGACGACCTTGGCGCATTTGCGCGCCGCCGCCTGCGGGTTCAGCCGCATTTGATGCATCGTGTACATGATGCGCCGGTGCACCGGCTTGAAGCCGTCGCGCACATCCGGCAGCGCCCGGTTGGTGATGGTCGACAGGGCGTAGGCGAGATAGCGGCGCGAGAGCGCCTCGCTCATCGGCTCGTCGACGATGCGTCCGCCTTCCGGCGGCGGGGTGTGAACGGTCATGGGCCTGCGAATCGGCGAAGAGAAGGCCTGAGTCTAGACCGGACCGCGGCCGAAGTGTTGGCGCGACCTGTGGGTCGATCCGGGGTTTCGTGGGCCCGACATCAGGGCGCCGGAGCCCGTTCCGCTGCCGGCGCAAACCGGTCGCCGTAGACGTTCCCCTCATACCAGAGCGGCGCGCGCTCGGCGTCGGCGATGGCCCGCGCGATCGCGGCGTTGACGCGAGCGAACCGGGCCGCGGCGCTCCAGTTCAAGGGCGTCGACAGGTCGTCGTTCGTCTTGTGATAGCCGTTGGCGAAGAACTGCCCCCAGGCCGCCTCGCCGCCGTTCGCATAGCCCGTGGCGAGCATGACCGAGGGGATCCCTGCCTGGACGAAGGAATAGTGGTCGGAGCGGGTGAAAACGTTCTGCTCCGGCATCGGATCGGGTGAGAGACGGACCCCCTCCGTCTGCGCCGCGGCGGCGACCAGCGGCCCCATGGTCGAGTGTTCCGCGCCGAACGCGACCACATCGGTGAAGTCGTAGGTCAGGATGGGCATGTCCAGATTGACGTTGGCGACCACGCCTTCGGCAACCGGATACCGCGCCAGATAGTCCGAGCCGATCAGGCCCATCTCTTCCGCGGACAGAGCCACGACGAGCACCGAGCGCCGGGGCGGCGCCTGCGCCAGCATGCGGGCCGCCTCCAGCATCGAGGCGACGCCGCCGGCATTGTCGAGGGCGCCGTTGTTGATCCGGTCCGGTCCGGTTCCGCTCAGGCCCAGATGGTCCAGGTGAGCGGTCATGATCACATATTCGGCCTTCAGTTCGGGATCGGAGCCCTCGATCATGCCGACGACGTTGGCTGTCTGCAGATCCTCACGTCGGGTGTGAACCTCGAACATCGCCTGTCCGGGCAGGGCGAAGCCCGCGGGCCGTCCGCCGGCGTCGGCGGCCTCCCGACGGATGTCCGCATAGGAGCGCGCGGCGCCGGCGAAGAGCGCTTCCGCGGCGGCGTCGCCCAGGAAGGCGGTCGCCCGGATGCCCGGGGCCTGTCGCCGCGGCGTGCCGTCCGGACTGATCCAGACCGTTTCCGTGCGCCCCGCGAACCGCCTCAGGAGCGCATCGGTGTATCGGCTCGCGCTGGCAGCGGTGTTCACCGTCACCGTGGCGATGGCGCCCTGCGCCTCGGCCGTCCGCGCCTTGGCGGCTTCCAGACGCTCGGCGACCGCCGGATCCGTCCCGACCGGCGCGCCGGACAGGAAGACGACGATCTTTCCGGTCACGTCCAGACCCGCATAGTCGGACATGCCCAATTCCGGCGCGTCGATTCCGAACCCGACAAACACCAGTTCGCCCGGCTGGACGAAACGGCCCGCCTCGCGGCCGATGCCGAACAGGGCCTCCTGCCCGCTACGCCAGATCACGGGCTCGCCACCCGCCGGAGTCCAGCTGAGCGTCGCGCCCTCCGCGGCGATGCCGAGCCGCGCCACCTTGAACGGCTGAAGCCATTGGCCCTCGGGTCCACCCGGGCGCAATCCGATGGACTGCATCCGGGACTGGACATAGAGCGCCGCCAGATCATAGCCGCGTTGACCGGTGCCGCGTCCCTCGAGGGCGTCGTCGGCGAGGAAGACGACGTCGGCCTCGATCCGCCGCTCGGCGCCGGGATCGGGCGCGACCTGGGCCGCCACGGGAGCCGCCTGCAGCAGGGCCAGACTGAGCGCAAAGGCGCGGACGACGGTCATTCTCATGGCGTGGGCTCCCCGATCACAGGTGGATGGCTAGCATGGCGACCGGCTCAAAGGCGACCCGCCTCGCGCAGCCTGTCGATCATCCACACCCGCGCCGGCGGGATCGGCCTGTTCTGCGGGTGGAAGACGAACTGTTCAAGGAAATGGGCGGTCAGGTCGAGGCCCGCCCCGACGTCGCCCTCCCCCAGCCCGGCCTGGGCGCCGAGCATGAAGGGCGGCAGCCGCAGGAGCTTGTCGGCATAGGGCGCGCCCGCGTCGGCGCTGACGGCGCGACCGGTGCGCGGGCTGACCCAGACCAGGTCGTCCATACCGCCGGTGACGGCGCAGCGGCTCAGGTCGAGACCGAAGCCGAGGTCCTCCAGCAGCCCCGCCTCGAAGCGGACGAAGATGGCGGGCCAGACCTCCGGCAGGGCGAAGGCCGACATCAGCGCCTCGAAGGCCAGGAAGGCCCCCGGATGCGGCTCGCGCTCCGGCAGCGATCCCTGCGCCACCGCCGCCGCCGCGGCGAGGCCGGTCAGGGCCAGCGGATCGTCGAACAGGGCGCTCGGCCCCTCCCCCACCGGCTCCAGCCGCGCCGATCCGAGATGGTCCGAGGTCCGCGCCTTGTAGTCGGCCGTGACCCGCGCCCCCGCCTGCAGGAAGGGCTTCATCCGACGCGAGGCCCCGCCGGCGACATAGGCGGCGCGGCGGCCGTGTTCCTCGGTCAGCAGTTCGACCACCACCCCGGTGTCGCCGTGGGCGCGGGCGGACAGGACGAAGGCGTCGTCGGTGAAATCCATCGCCCCCGCTTAGCCCGCGGGATGAGGGTTGGCCATACGTTCCACGCGCCCTCCCTGCTTGCGCGATCGGCGGCGACCCGCGAAAAGGGTCCTGCATTCGGGGGGATGATCATGGACAGATTCACCGGCCGCCGCCGCGCGACCTGGCAATCGAAGGCCCCCCTGTGGCCGTTCACGATCTCCGCCTTTGTTGTCGTCTTCCTGCTTTGCCTGGCCGCCAGCATCTTCGCGGTCGGCGTCCTTCTCGGCGACGGCACAGCAGGCGGGCGGGCGATCGTCTGGTTCAAGATGCTCTCGAACGTGCTCGTCCCGGCGATCGTCATCGGCCTGGCCGCCGGCTTCCTGCTGCACCAGCTGTTCCTGGCGCCGGCGGGTCGGGGCGGCGCCCTGATGTGGACCGGCCTCTTCATCCTGACCGGCGCCTTTGCGGGCCTGCCGGCCAATATCCTGCGGGGCTACACCGCGGACCGTCTCGGCTACGCCATGAAGCTGGACGCTTCGGTGGAAGAGGCGCGCACGGCCTCGCGGCGCAGCGAGCGGGAATTCTACCATCGCCTTGGGATCCTGATGCACAGCAACCCCTTTGATCCGGCGCGCCTGGCTGCTGAAGACGGGCTGGAAGGCGCGGGCCGGGTGATCGTTGTGCATCGCGATCTGGTCGCCGAGGCGCGCCGCAACTACGCCCCCGGCCAGGTGGAGGCCCGCGCCGCGCTCGCCCGCGCCATCGTCGACGAAATGGACCGCGAAGCGGTGCTCGAGCGGTTCGACGGAGTCGCGCCCGCGCGCAAGGCCCTGGTCGAACGGATCTGGGCCGCCCACGACCGCATCGCCGACCTGCGCGCCGACGAGTTGCAGGCCCTCAGCAGCAATCGCGGCGCCTGGCGCAAGGCCCCGGGCGGCGTCACCATCACCAGCGAAAGCCTGTTCAGCCGCGTCACCGGACTCGAACGGCGGATCAGGGAAGCCCGCGGCGACGCCAGCGCCGCCGAGGCAGAGCTCTACCGGCTCGACAGCGAGACCGACGCCGGGATCGACCGTGTGCTGGCGGCAGCCGTTTAACCGGACGGCAGCCGCCTGACCGTCGCCTTGAACAGGATTCCCCCTAGTCCGGGGCCCGGATCACGGCGACCACGGCGTCCGCCTTGTCGTTGGGCACGGCCAGGCTGAGGACATACTGCTCGATCTTCCAGCCGTCGTCGGTCAGGCGCATGACGCCCGAACCGCGCGTCTCGCCATAATGGGCGCTGTCCAGCCGCTCCTCGAACCAGGCGATGCAGCGGCAGTCGATCGGGGCGATGGTGATGGTCCGGTCCGTGGCCGGAAACGACCAGGCGGTGTCGCGGCGGAACCACGGCTCGGCGAAGGCCCGGAACTGCGGCATCGTCCAGTGCTCGGTGGCGTCGGTGCCGACATAGCGGGCGTCCGGCGTGAACAGGCTGAAATAGGTCGCTTCGTCCGCGGTGGACGACGCCTGGTTCAGGCGGTCCAGCACGGCGGCGACCTCGGCCTCGGCGGGATCGGGCGCGGTCTGCAGGGTCAGGGCGGCGACGGCGAGCAGCAGGGACATGGGACCTCCAGGATTGTGGAGGGCGAGGTTAGGCCGCCGGCGCGCTTTCGGGAACGGGATAAGTCGTCGGCTTCAACACGTTCGCCAGCGCCAGCAGATTGCGCGCGGCGTTGCGGCCGACCCGGTCCGAGTAGTCATGCCCCTGGTCGGTCTCGACATAGTCCGGGCCTGGGCCGGGGCCGAGGTGCCAGTAGGTCCAGCTCTGGCCCGGGATGGTGAAGCCCATGTCGATCAGGCCCTGACAGACGGTGGCGACGATGTTGTGGGCGCCGTCCTCATTCCCGGTGACCACCACCCCGGCGACCTTGCCGAAGGCGACCGGTCGGCCGCTGTCGTCGGTCTCCGCGAACAGGGCGTCCATCCGCTCAAGCGCGCGCAGGCAGACGCTGGACATCTGGCCCAGCCAGGTCGGGGTGGCGAAGACGACGATGTCGGCGGCCATGAGCTTGGCATGGACCGCGGGCCAGTCGTCCCCTTTCCCTTCGTCCGTCCGGATGCCGGGCTTGAGGTTCAGATCGACCAGCCGGACCATCTCGACGTCGGCCCCGCCCTTTTCGAGTTCGGCGATGACGACCCTGGCGAGGGCTTCGGTGCTGGACGTCTCGGGCGACGGCTTGAGGGTGCAGTTGAGGACGAGGGCTTTCATCGCAGGCTCCGGAGTTCGCCGGACGAACCCGCGCCGACGCCGGGTCGTTCCATGGCCGGAATCCGCTTTTATTTAACCGGTCAGTTGACAAGGAGGCGCGACGGACGCATTTAACCAGCGAGTTACACACGAAGTCCTGCGTCATGCAGACCGATCCCCTCTCCGCCAAATTCGCCGCCCTGGCCGATCCGACGCGTCGGGCCATCCTGGCCCGGCTGTGCGAGGGCGAGGCCAGCGTCAACGACCTGGCCGCGCCCTTCGACATGAGCCTTCCGGCCGTATCGAAACATCTCAAGGTGCTGGAGAAGGCCGGTCTGATCAGCCGCGGCCGCGAGGCCCAGTGGCGCCCCGCCCGCCTCGAACCCACGGGTCTGAAGGGTATCGCCGACTGGCTGGAACACTACCGCCGCTACTGGGACGCCAGCTTCGACCGTCTCGACGCCTATCTCAAGAAAATCCAGAAAGGGGACCCCGATGGCCCACGAAACTGACTCCAATCCCTGCAACACCGACGGCGTCGCCCATCAGCATGCGCTGGTGCTGCGCCGGGTCATCGACGCGAAGCCCGAGGCGATCTGGAAGGCCTGGATGACGCCGGAACTGCTGCAGCAGTGGTTCGTCCCCAAGCCCTGGTCGATTTCGGACATCCAGGTCGATCCCCGTCCCGGCGGCGTGTTCAACTTCGTCATGCACGGCCCGGACGGCGAGCGCATTCCGAACAGCGGCGTCTTCCTCGCGGTCGAGCCGAACCGGCGCTGGATTACGACCGACGCCTTCACGCCGGCCTGGGAGCCGGCCGGTCAGCCGTTCATGGTCGCCACGGTGGAACTCACCTCCATGGCGGACGGCAGGACCGAATATGTCGCCACGGCCCGCCACTGGAACGCCGAGACGATGAAACAGCATGAGGCGATGGGCTTCCACGACGGCTGGGGGACCTGCGCCGACCAGCTGGCTGAACTGCTCAAGACCCACTGACCCTCCCCGGCCGTGACCGGACCCGCTGAAGAGCCCGCCCGATGACCTTCGTCGATAGCATCGCCACCCGTCCGACCCTGCAGATGCAGCGCCAGTTCGACGCGCCGCGCCCGCTGGTGTGGAAGGCGTGGACGTCGCCCGAGGTCATGGTGCTGTGGCTGGGTCCGGTCGAATGGCCGGCGGTCAGCGCCACCCAGGACCTGAGGGTCGGCGGCGAATGGCGGGCCTGTCTGCGCTCGCCCGATACCGGCCAGGATCTCTGGCAGGGCGGGATCTATCGCGAGATCGTGCCGAACGAGCGGCTCGTCTTCACCTTCAAATGGGACGAGTCCCATGAGGACGGACCACCCGTGGATACGCTTGTGACCGTCCAGCTCCGCGACGCGCCGGACGGCGGCACCCTGATGGACTTCACCCACGAGGGACTGAAGTCCGAACAGAGCCTGATCGGACACAAACACGGCTGGACCAGCACCTTCGAGCGGCTGGAGGCCTTTCTGGCGGCGGGTGGCCCGTCCTGAGGGCGGCCCGGCCGGCGGATCAGTAGCAAACGCCTGGATCAACCTGCTCGAGGAGCAAGACCATGAAGATCGTGACCAGCCTCAGCTTCCGCGGCGAATGCCGCCAGGCATTCGAGTTCTACGCAAAGGTGCTCGGCGGCGAGATCACCGCCGCCATGCCCTATGGCGACGGCCCGCCCGACATGCCCATCGGACCCCAATACCGCGACTGGCTGATGCACTGTTGGCTACAGGTCGGCGACCAGGCGATCATGGGCGCCGACATGGATGTCGACTGGGCGCAGAACATCGACAAGCCGAAGAACGGCTTCGACGTCACCCTGCATACCGACGACGCGACCGAGGCCCGGCGCTGGTATGACGCCCTCGTCGAGGGCGGTCAGCCGACCATGCCGTTCGGCGAGACCTTCTGGTCGCCCGGCTACGGCGGTCTGATCGACAAATTCGGCGTGCCGTGGATGGTCAACACCACGCCGGCGATGACCTGTGAGGCGGTCCAGTGAAGGCCTCGCCCATGGTCTGGACCGGACGGGTGCTGAGCGGGCTGTTCGTCCTGTTCATGCTCGCCGCCTCGATCGCCCCGAAATTCCTTTTGGCCGACATGGTCGCCGAGCAGAGCCTGACGCCGCTCGGCTGGCCGGCGAAATACCTGCTGCTGATCGGCCTGATCGAGCTGGCCTGCGTGATCCTCTATGTCATTCCCCGAACCAGCCTGTTGGGCGCGGTGCTGATGACCGGGCTGCTCGGCGGCGCCATCGCGACCAATCTCCGGGTGGAGAACCCGCTGTTCAGCCACACCCTGTTCGGCGTCTGGCTCGGCCTGTTCATGTGGGGCGGGTTGTGGCTTCGCGACGCCTCGTTGCGGGCGGTCTTCCCGGTCCGGAGGGGCTGAGATGCGCAGGATCAGAACCGCGAGCTTCGTCAGTCTCGACGGCGTCATACAGGCGCCGGGGGGACCGGACGAGGACACAACCGGCGGCTTCTCCTTCGGCGGCTGGGTCTGGCCTCACTTCGATGAGGCCTCGGGCGGGCTGATGGGCGAGGCCATGGGCGAGGACTATGACCTGCTGCTGGGCCGCAGGACCTGGGAGATCTTCGCCGCCTACTGGCCGCAGATGGACGGCGAGATCGCCGACACCTTCAACGCCATCAACAAATACGTCGCCGCCGGGCCTGACACGCCCCTGACCTGGGCCCACAGCCACCGGCTCGAAGGCGACCTACCTGAGGCCGTGCGGGCTCTGAAGGCGACCGACGGCCGGGACCTGCTGATCCAGGGTTCGAGCGAGGTGATCCACACCCTTCTGGCCCACGACCTGATCGACCAACTGACCCTGCTGACCTTTCCCGTGATCCTTGGCGCCGGCAAGCGGCTGTTTGACGCCGGCGCGCATCCCGGGGCGTGGACACTCACCCGGACGCGACAGTCCGGTACCGGGGTCGTGGCTCATACGTACGAGAGGACCGAGCTGCCGCCGCCCACCGGGTCATTCGGCGAGATCGAGCCCGGCGAGGCCGAACTGGCGCGACGTGCGCGATGGGCCCGCGAGGGCTGACGCGACGATCTACGCAATCTAACGGGGTGGCCGCATCAGGCCCGGGGGCGTAGGCCACCCCATGGCTTCTTCCCGCATCCGCTCAACCGCCCTTCAATCGAAGATCATGAGCGCCGAGGCGGCGGCGGCGCTGATCCCGCCGAACAGCACGGTGGGGATGAGCGGCTTCACCGGCTCGGGCTATCCGAAGGTCATAGCCCCGGCGCTGGCCGCGCGCATCGAGGCCGAGCACGCGAAGGGCAATCCATTCCGCCTGAAGGTCTGGACCGGCGCGTCCACCGGACCCGAGCTGGACGGGGCCTTGGCCCGGGCCGACGGGATCGAGTTCCGCCTGCCCTACAACTCCGACCCCATCGCCCGGGAGAAGATCAACAGGGGCGAGATGGAATATCTCGACATGCACCTGAGCCAGGTCGCACCGATGGCCTGGCAGGGCTTCCTCGGGCCGCTGGAGACGGCGGTGATCGAGGTGTCGGGCATCCTCGAAGACGGCTCGCTGATCCCCTCGTCATCCGTCGGCAACAACAAGACCTGGCTGGACCGGGCCGACCAGGTGATCCTGGAGGTCAATTCCTGGCAGAATCCCGCGCTGGAGGGGATGCACGACATCTATTACGGCACCGCCCTGCCGCCGAACCGGGTGCCGATTCCGCTGTTGCGCGCCGACGACCGGATCGGTCAGCCCACCTTCCGCTGCGACCCGGCCAAGGTCGTCGCCGTGGTCGAGACCCATGCGCCGGACCGCAACGCCCCGTTCGCGCCGCCCGATGCGGCCGCGATGGCCATCGCCGGCCATCTGCTGGAGTTCCTGTCGCATGAGGTGAAGATGGGCCGCCTGCCCGCCTCGCTGCTGCCGCTGCAGTCGGGGGTCGGCAATATCGCCAACGCCGTCCTGACCGGACTGATCGACGCGCCGTTCGAGAACATGACCGCCTATACCGAGGTCATCCAGGACGGGATGCTGGATCTTCTCGACAGCGGAAAACTGCGCGTCGCCTCGGCCACCGCTTTCTCGCTGAGCCCCGACGCGGCGGCGGACCTCAACGCCCGGATGGAGGCGTTCCGCGAGCGGATCATCCTGCGGCCCCAGGAGATATCCAACCATCCCGAACTGATCCGCCGGCTGGGCTGTATCGCCATGAACGGCCTGATCGAGGCCGACATCTACGGCAACGTCAACTCCACCCATGTGATGGGGTCACGCATCCAGAACGGCATCGGCGGCTCGGGGGACTTCGCCCGCAACGCCTTCATCTCGGTGTTCATGACCCCCTCGACGGCCAAGGGCGGCAAGATCTCGGCCATCGTGCCGCACGCCAGCCATGTCGACCACATCACCCAGGATGTGCAGGTTCTGGTCACCGAACAGGGCCTGGCCGACCTGCGCGGTCTGTCGCCGAAGCAGCGGGCGGGCCTGATCATCCCCAACTGCGCCCATCCCGACTATCGGGATCAGTTGCAGGACTACTACGACCGGGCGCTCAGGGGCTCGTATGGCCTGCAGTCGCCGACGCTGCTGGATGAAGCCCTGTCGTGGCACCAGCGGTTCGTCGAGACCGGCACCATGCGGGTCTGACCGGTCAGCGGGCCATGGCGGTCGGGAACGCCCGCCCCATCGCCTCGGCCATGCCCTGCTGGGACAGCAGGAAAACGGCGTCGCGGGAATGGTAGTTGTTGGACAGGACGATCACCGTCACGTCCGCATCGGGCTGATACGTCACCATGTTCCGGAACCCCGACCAGCTGCCCGTGTGATAAATCTGGCGGTCGAGGAAGTCCGGGCTGACCCGGCGGCCGAGGCTGTTGGAGAACAGGCCGAAGCCCCAGTCGCGGCGGGGACGGCCGCGTTCGTCGGGCTTCGTTTCCGGGGCGTGGTCGGCGATCATCATCGCATAGCTGCGCGGCGTCAGAAGATGACCGCCATGCAGCGCCCGGTTCCAGACCAGCAGGTCGTCGAGGGTCGAGTACAGCGCCCCGGCGGCGAAGATGATGCTGACATTGGCGTCCGGCTGCTCGGTCGGGCCGCCGGCCAGGTTGGCGTAGCCCATGACCACGTCCGAGGCGTCGTCGTCATAGCCGGTGTCGGCCATGCCCAGCGGCTCGAAGAAGGCCTCGCGCAGATAGGTGTGGAGCGGTCGATCGCTGGCCTTTTCGACCACGGCGCCGAGCAGATTATAGCCGGCATTGTTGTACCGAACCTTCGTTCCGGGTGGAAACTGAAGTCCATAGCGCGCGGAGTCTGCTGTTAATTCTGCGACCGTCGCGGGCGTCACGCGGCGGATGCCCCAGGCCGGGCGCGCCATCAGGTCCGGCACGCCCGACGAGTGGCCGAGCAGGTGATACAGACGGATCGGCTCCCACGCCGGCGGGCACGGCTGGATCCAGCGGCACAGCGGATCATGCGTCGACAGCACCCCCTCGTCCTGCAGCCTCAATATGGCGGCGGCGGTGAACTGTTTGCTGACGGAGGCGAGGCGGAAGCGGGAGTTCAGTGCCAGCGGCTTGCCGAGATTGCGGTTGGCGAACCCGTGCACCTGCCGGAACAGCACCTCATCGCCGCGCGCGACCAGCACGCCGCCGGTGAACTGGCCCGAGCCGCCCCAGCGATCCAGCTGGGCCGTCAGTTGCGGCAGGGTCTCGACCGCCACCAGCGGCGGTCGCGGCGGCAGGGGGTCCGCCTCGGGCGTCGTCGGCAGGGGCCGCACGGTCGCCCAGGCGATCATCCCGGCGGCGAGAACGAACAGAACGGCGATGACGGCCAACGCCAGCCGGGGATGGCCCCCGGATTGTCTGGGAACGTGGAACAAGGGCCTAGACGTCGAAATCCAGCCCGAACTGGGCGTAGAGGGCTCTGGAGTCCTGCCATTTCGGGTCGACCTTGACCGTGATGAACAGGTGCACGGGCCGGTCCAGCAGCTCGGTCAGTTCCTCGCGCGACTTCTGGCCGATCCATTTCAGGGTCTGGCCGCCCTTGCCCAGCACGATGGGCCGCTGGCTCTCGCGCTCGACATAGAT
The DNA here is from genome assembly GCF_002483305.1 of Brevundimonas sp. UBA7664. Taxonomy (GTDB): domain Bacteria; phylum Pseudomonadota; class Alphaproteobacteria; order Caulobacterales; family Caulobacteraceae; genus Brevundimonas. Next base: position 82,346 of record NZ_DLHQ01000026.1, on the reverse strand, counting down.
GATCTGTTCGATCCGGGCCGAGCCGTCGGCCTTGTCCTCGAAGGCCGTGGTCTCGACAGCCGCCGAATAGGGCAGTTCCTCGTGGACGCGCAGATAGACCTTCTCGCGCGTGATCTCGGCGGCCAGCACCCGCATCGGCACATCGGCCGACTGGTCCTCGGGATAGAGCCAGTGTCCCTCGGGCATCGACCGCGCCAGCCGCTGCTTCAGGTCGTCGACGCCGTCGCCGCTGAGCGCCGAGATCATATAGACCTCGGAATAGACGCCGGTTTCGAACAGGGCGTGGGACAGGGCCAGCAGGGTGTCACGGCGCATGCCGTCGATCTTGTTCAGGGCCAGGATGACCTGGGTCCCCGACGCCTTCAGATTGGCGATGATGGTCTCGGTGTCCTCGGCCGAGCGCCGGTCGGCCGCCTGGCCTTCCTTGCCTTCCGAGGCGATGTGCGAGGCCGCGTCGATCAGGTGGACGACGACGTCGGCGTCGGAGGCTCCGCCCCAGGCCGAGGCGACCATGGCGCGGTCGAGGCGGCGACGCGGGGTGAAGATGCCGGGCGTGTCGACCAGCACGATCTGGGCGTTCCCCTCGATGGCGATGCCGCGCACGGGAAAGCGCGTGGTCTGAACCTTCTGGGTGACGATCGAGACCTTGGTTCCTGTCAGGCGATTGACCAGCGTGGACTTGCCCGCATTGGGCGCGCCGATGATGGCGGCGAAGCCGGCCCGCTGGTTTTCTGTATCGGTCAAATCACGCCTTCACGCTGCAGCAGGCCGATCGCGGCCGCCTTCTCCGCGTCCTGACGCGAACGGCCTTGCGCGGTCAAGGGCGGATATCCGGCGACGCTGGCCTCGACGGTGAATGTCGGGGCGTGGTCCGAACCCTTGCGCTCGACGATCCGGTAGGCTGGCAGGGGCTTTCCGAGCCCCAGCGCCCACTCCTGCAGGGCCGATTTCGGATTGGTCAGCGATTTTTGCGGGGGGGCCGACAGTTCGTCCTTCCACGCCATGTCGAACACGGTCCGGACCGCCTCGAAGCCGCCGTCCAGCCAGACCGCCGCCAGCAGGGCCTCCATGGCGTCGCCCAGCACGCCCTCGCGCCGCCGCCCGCCCTGTTTGGTCTCGCCCGGCGACAGCCGCAGGGCGTCGCCGACCCCCAGGGCCTCGGCGACGCGGGCGCAGGCGGCCTTGTCGACGAGGGCGTGAAGGCGCGAGGACATCTCGCCCTCGTTCGATCCGGGAAAATCGCGCACCAGACGGTCCGCGACCAGCAGACCCAGCACCCGGTCGCCGAGGAACTCGAGACGCTGGTTGTCGGCGAACGGCCGGCCTCGCGCGTCGCGCTCGGCCCCCTCCCCCACGCTGGCGTGGGTCAGGGCCAGGTCCAGCAAGGCCGGGTCCCGGAAATCGTGGCCGAGGCGGCGCCTCAGCGCCTGAACAGCCTCGGCCCGTCTGTCAGCCATCAGTCGAGGACGGTGAAGAACCGGCTGGGACGGACCTTCTGGAACCAGCTGACCGGGTTCCACAGCGAGGCGCCGGGCTTCCACGAGAACAGGATGATCTCGGCCTTGCCGATCAGGTTTTCGGCCGGGACATAGCCCACACCGACCGACTGGTCGTAGCGGCTGTCCTGCGAGTTGTCGCGATTGTCGCCGATCATGAAGTAGTGGCCGGCCGGCACCTCGAACACCGGGGTGTTGTCGGAGATGAAGCCCGGACCCCAGTCCTGGATGTTGATCTCGCGGCCTTCCGGCAGCGTCTCGCGCAGCTGGATGGTCAGCTGGGTCCCGTACAGGTTCTGAACGTCCTGGCGGCTCATCTCGACGTCGCGCACGGCCGTTCCGTTGATGAACAGCACATTGTCGATCATCTGGATGCGGTCGCCGGGCAGGCCGATCAGGCGCTTGATGTAGTCCGTCGTATTGTCACGCGGCAGCTTGAACACCACGATGTCGCCGCGCTTCGGCTCCTGGCCGAGGATCCGGCCGTTGAAGATCGGCGGGCTGAACGGGATCGAGTGTTTCGAATAGCCGTAGGTCCATTTGGACACGACGATGTAGTCGCCCTCGGACAGGTTCGGCTCCATCGAGGCCGACGGAATGGTGAAGGGCTGGAACAGCACGACGCGCAGCACCAGGGCGATCAGCAGGGCGAAGAAGATCGTCTTGAAGATCTCCATGCCCTCGTTGCTCGAACCCTTGGACTTGCGCTTCTTGCCGCCCTTGCCGCGGGCATAGACCGGGGTCGCGTCGACGTCCTCGAACGGGGCGTCGCCGGAGTCGCTCCACACCGGAGCCTTGGTCGAGGCGGCGGCGGCGGCGACGGCCGCGCCCCCCGCGACCGCGGCGGCGATCGGGGCGGCGTGATCGTCGTGGCTGTGCGCAACCGGCGCGGCGTGACCGTGGTCGACGTCATGGGCGTGGGCCGCATCGGCCGGCGCGTCGTGGGCATGGGCGTCGTGCCCGTGATCGTCATGGCCGTGCGCAGACGGGGCGGCATGACCGTGGTCGTCATGACCATGCGCGGCAGAGGCGGCATGACCGTGGGCGTCGTGCCCGTGATCGTCATGGTGCGCAGACGGGGCGGCATGACCGTGGTCGTCATGACCGTGCGCGGCAGGGGCGGCATGACCGTGGTCGTCATGTCCATGCGCCTCGGCGGGGGCGTGGTCGTCGTGACCATGCGCGGCGGGGGCCGCATGTCCATGGTCGTCGTGGCCGTGATCGTCGTGGCCATGCGCGGCCGGGGCGGCATGGCCGTGATCGTCAGCGCCGTGGGCGTCGTGACCGTGGGCGTCCGCCGCCGGTTTGGCGGCGTGATCGTCGTGACCGTGGCCCGCATCGTGGCCGTGGTCGTCGTGCGGCTTGTGCTCGTCGCTCATCGTGACTCTGTCCCCCAGCCGCTATCCGCGGTCTTTGCGGCGAAATCGGTATAACGTGATTAAGCTATCGGCAAGGCTTCGATCACCACGAAGGCGAGTGCGTAGGGGTGTTCGTCGCTCAGCGTCAGATGTATCCGCGCTTCGTGACCGGGCGGTGTCAGCCTGGACAGGTGTTCCGCGGCGTGTCCGGTCAGCGCCAGGGTCGGCTGGCCGGAACGCATGTTCACCACCCCCATGTCGCGCCAGTAGACGTCCCTTCGCATGCCGGTGCCCAGCGCCTTGGCGCACGCCTCCTTGGCCGCGAACCGCTTGGCGTAGCTCCAGGCCGGGTCGGGCTTGCGGTCCGATCGGGCGCGCTCGACGTCGGTGAAACAGCGCGCTCTGAACCGGTCGCCGAACCGGTCCAGCGAGGTCTGGATGCGCCGAATGTCGGTCAGGTCGGCGCCGACGCCGACGATCATGCGGCCGCTTCCATGGCCGCGCGCATCCGGTGGACGGCCGTGGTCAGGCCGACGAACAAGGCCTCGCCGATCAGGAAATGGCCGATGTTGAGCTCGCGCACCTCGGCGATGGCCAGCATGTCGGCGGCGGTCACATAGTCGAGCCCGTGGCCCGCATGGACCTCCAGTCCAAGGTCGAAGGCCCGCGTCGCCGCCGTCTGCAGCCGCTCGAACTCCACGGCCCGGTCGTCCCCGGACAGGTGACAGTAGCGGCCCGTGTGGAACTCCACGACCTGCGCCCCCACCGCATGGGCGGCGTCGACCTGCTCCGGCGCCGGCTCGATGAACAGCGAGACCCGGATTCCGGCCCCGGCCAGCGCCTTCGCCACCGGCGCGATCCGCGCCTCATGACACGCCACCGCCAGCCCGCCCTCGGTCGTCACCTCCTCGCGCCGTTCGGGCACCAGGCAGGCGGCGTGCGGCCGGTGCCGGAGGGCGATGGCCAGCATCTCGTCGGTGACCGCCATCTCGAGGTTGAGGGGCCGCCCGGCCTCGGCGCACAACAGGCTCAGAGCCTCGATGTCCGGGTCGGTGATGTGGCGCCGGTCCTCACGGAGGTGAGCCGTAATGCCGTCCGCCCCGGCCGCCAGCGCCTCGCGTGCGGCCCGCACAGGATCGGGATGCACCCCGCCCCGGGCATTCCGCACCGTCGCCACATGGTCGATATTGACGCCAAGGCGCACCGGAGAGGTCATCGGTCTAACCCTTGCTCGCCAGCCGGCGGCTGCCGGGATCCTCGACCGGCAGGGCGGCCAGTTCGGGCGGCAGGGCGTCGGCCGGATAGGCCGGCACGTCCAGCGTCGCCAGCGCCACCAGCGGCACGCCGACATCGGCCCGTCCGCCCGATCGGTCGACGATACAGGCCGCCGCAACAACCGTTCCACCCGCCGCCTCGATGGCCGCGATGCATTCGCGCGAGCTCAGCCCCGTGGTGACGATGTCCTCGACCATGACGACCTTCTGGCCCGGCTCGACGTGGAAGCCGCGGCGCAGTTTGAACGTGCCGCCCTCGCGCTCGACATACATCGACGGCACGCCCAGCCAGCGGGCGGTCTCATAGCCGGGGATGATGCCGCCGACGGCGGGCGAGATCGCCACATCGACCGGCCCGACCGCCGCCGTGATCTTCTCCGCCAGCGCCTTGCACAGGCGGGCGCAGCGGGCCGTATCCATGAAGACCAGGTTCTTCTGCAGGAAGACGGGGCTGTGCAGTCCCGAGGACAGCACGAAATGGCCTTCGCGCAGGGCGCCGGCGCCGCGGAATTCGTCGAGAACGTCGTCTGAGGTCATGGCTGGTCTCTAGCTCAGCCGTGGCCGCAACAGAAGCCGTCCGCCCGGGTCATTCGATGTTTTCGCCCGGCTTCAGCCCTCCGGCCAGCAGGGCCTGCCACACGCCCTCGGCGTCCTCGGCGAAGCGGAACAGCTCGAGGTCCCCGGGGGCGATCATGCCATGCTGGACCAGGGCGTCGAAATTGATCACCGATCGCCAGTAGCCCTCGTCGAACAGCACGATGGGAATGGCGGGCGACTTGTCGGTCTGGCGCAGGGTCAGAAGCTCGAACAGTTCGTCAAAGGTGCCGAAGCCGCCGGGGAAGACCACCAGGGCGTTGGCCCGCATCGCCAGGTGCATCTTGCGCATGGCGAAATAGTGGAAGCGGAAGGTCAGTTCGGGCGTCGACCAGGGGTTGGGCTCCTGCTCGTTCGGCAGGGTGATGTTGAAGCCGATCGACGGGGCGCCGACATCATGGGCGCCGCGGTTGGCTGCCCCCATGATCCCCGGACCGCCGCCGGTGGCGATGACATTGTCCCGGGGCTGGCCGTTCGGACCGTGCAGCGCCCCGCCGCGTTCCGAAGCCAGCCGGCCGAACGCACGCGCCTCGGCGTACCAGCGGCTGTGCTGACCGTCGCCGTTCTCACCGATCCGGGCGCTGCCGAACACCACGAGGGTGGAGCGTACGCCCCAGGCGCGCAGGGCGCTCTCGGCCTTGGCGTACTCCATCAGGAAGCGCACGCCGCGCATCGGGTCGCTGAGCAGGAAATCCTGGTCGAAGGCCGCGAGCCGGTAAGAGGGCGAGGCCCTCTGGGCGGCGTTCAGGCCGGCGGCCGCCGGGTCGCTCACCCCCGCGCCCGTTCGACGGTGTCCACTGACGGATTGGTCCGCAGCGCCGCCATGATGGCGGTGGCGTGTTTGGCGTCCTCGACCTCCATGTCGATGTCGACGTCGAAGAAGTCCTGCTGTCGGTGGCTCATGACCAGATTGAGGATGTTGCCGCCGGCCTCGCCGATGATGGTGGCGACCTGGCCCAGAACGCCCGGCGCATTCTTGATGGTGGCGCGGATCCGGGCCGAGGCGACCGCCCCCTGCTCGGCCTGGGGCGTCCATTGCAGGTCCTGCCAGACCGAGTCGTCGTCGGCGTACTCCGCCAGTTGCTGGCAGTCGATGGTGTGGACCGTCAGTCCGGCCTCGGGCTCGAGAATGCCGACGATGCGGTCGCCGGGCACAGGCGAGCAGCAGTGTCCGAAATGGACGCTGATGCCCGGCGTCAGTCCGCCGCCGCGCACGAACAGACGCGCCTGTTCGTCGCCGATGCGTTTCCGGTCGGGCCCGGCCTTCAGCCGGCCCTTCAGCGCCGGGAACAGGGTCTCGCCGACCTTGGCCGCCGAAACCCGGCCGCGCCCGATCGCTTCGTACAGATCCTCCTCGGACGCGAAGGCGAAGGTCTCCAGCATGGCTTTCAGCGACACCTCGGCCAGGGTCTTGCCGGCGCGTGACAGGGTCTGATCCAGCGTCGCCCGGCCCAGTTTCTGGAACTCGCCGCGCTCGGAGGTGCGGATATGTCGGCGGATCGCCGAGCGCGCCCGGCCGGTGACGGTCAGGGAGCGCCAGTCGACCGGGATCTCGCGCTTGGCTCCGCGCACAATCTCGACCACGTCGCCGTTCTGTAGCTGGGTCCGCATCGGCTTGAGCTCGCCGTTGATCTTGACCCCCACGGCCGTATCGCCGACCTCGGTGTGGACGGCGTAGGCGAAGTCCAGCGCCATGCCCCCGCGCGGCAGGGTGATCAGCGATCCCTTGGGCGTGAAGACGAAGACCTGCTCGAGATACATCTCCAGCTTGGCGTGTTCGACCCAGTCCTCGCCGCCCTCGCCGTGCTCGATCACCTGGACCAGGTGGCGCAGGTTCTGCAGCGGGTCGCGGCCGCCGTCGGCCTCCATGGCCTCGCGGTCGAAGCCGTAGGACTTGTTCTTGTAGGCCCAGTGCGCCGCCACACCGTCCTCGGCGACCCGGTCCATCGGTTCGGTGCGGATCTGCATCTCGATGCGCAGACCCGACGGCCCGACCACGGTCGTGTGCAGCGAGCGGTAGTTGTTCGACTTGGGCGTGGAGATGAAGTCCTTGAACCGCTCCGGCACCATGGGCCAGGCGCGGTGGATCACCCCCAGGGCGCGGTAGCAGTCGTCCTCGGCCTCGACGATGACGCGGAAGCCGTAGATGTCGGACAGGGACGAGAAGCCCACCGACTTGCGCTGCAGCTTGCGCCAGATCGAATAGGGCGTCTTCTGCCGGCCGAACACCTGGGCGTGGACCCCGGCCTCTTCCAGCACGCGCTCGACCTCGCGGGAGACCCCGTCGATGGCGCGGCCGTGCTCCAGCTTCAGCGCCTCCAGCCGCCGCTCGATGGCGGTGCGGGCCGTCGGGTTCAGATGCTCGAACGCCAGCTCCTCAAGCTCGGAGGCGATCGAATGGATGCCGATCGACCGGCCGAGCGGGGCGTAGACCTCGAGGGTCTCGCGGGAGATGCGCTCGCGCTTCTCCGGCTTGACGTATTTCAGGGTCCGCATGTTGTGCAGACGGTCGGCCAGCTTCACCAGCAGGACGCGGACGTCCTTGGAGATGGCGAGGATGAATTTGCGCAGGTTCTCGGCCTGGCGCGTATGCTCGGCCTGAAGCTCCAGCCGCGACAGCTTCGTGACCCCCTCGACCAGCGAGGCGATCTCCTCGCCGAACATGCCGGCGATGTCGTCACGTGTGGCCGAGGTGTCCTCGACTACATCATGCAGCAGGGCGGTGACGATGGTGGCGGTGTCGAGCCGGTAGTCGGTCAGGATGCCCGCGACCTGGATCGGATGGGCGAAATAGGGATCGCCGGAGGCCCGCAGCTGCGAGCCGTGCATCTTCATCGCATAGACATAGGCGCGGTTCAGCAGCGCCTCGTCCGCGGTGGGATCATAGGCGCGAACCGCCTCGACCAGTTCGAACTGGCGCAGCACCCGCGAGCGGGGATGGAAGTCCGCGTCCACATGAGGGCGCGGACCGCCGGGGTCATTGAGATTGGCGGGTTCGGGCGTCGGCGCGGGCTGCCGCGCCGGCAGGATGGTGATACCGTTGGCGGGTTCCGCCGTCAGTAGCGTTCCTCCTGCCCGCCGTCGCGGTCGCTTTGCAGCGCGCGGATCAGCTCGGCTTCGGCCATGTTCATGTGCTGGGGTTCAGCCAGCAGGCCCACGATTTCGGCCTCGTCCTCGGCTTCGGTGCGCTCGTCGACGCGTTGCAGGGCGACGATCACCGTCTCGCGCAGCTCTTCCGGCGCGACGGTGGAGTCGGCCAGTTCGCGCAGGGCGACGACGGGGTTCTTGTCGTTGTCCCGATCGAGGGTCAGCGGCGCGCCGTTGGCGATGGCGCGGGCGCGGTTGCCCGCCAGCAGAACCAGGCCGAACCGGTTCGGCACCTTCTCGATGCAGTCTTCGACAGTGACGCGAGCCATGAATATCCTCGGGCGCGGGGGGAGAACCGCACAAACTATAGGGTCAGCCTCAATTGTGCAACGCCGCATGGGCGGGAATGAGGCGTCACGGCAGCGGGGTCGCGTCATTTCCCACGGAGGCTCGCTCGGCCAGCGCCAGGGCCGTCTGCCCGTCCGGATGCCGCCACCCCGGCGCGATCTCCGCCAGCGGGCCCATCACGAACTTCCGCACCGCCGCGCGCGGGTGCGGCAGGATCAGGCCCGCCAGGTCGCCGGTCGTGCGACCATAGGCGATCAGGTCGAGATCGAGGGTCCGCGGGGCGTTGGCGGCGGCGCGCTGGCGGCCGAACGCGTCCTCGATCCGGCCGAGGGCCGCCATCAGTTCGTGCGGACCGTGGGCGGTGTGGACGATCACCACCCCGTTCAGGAACGGCGGATCGTTCGGATCCGGCCAGGCGACCGAGCGCCACCATGACGACCGCGCCACCACATCGATGCCTTCGGCCCGGAACCGCGCCAGCGCCGCCTCCAGCGCCTGGCGGCAGTCGCGCCATGCGCCCGGATCATTGCAGCCCAGGGCCACGACCACGGCGTCGTCCAGCCCCTCCGCACCGGTGAACGGGACGGGCCGCGCCGCCGTGTTCTCCGGGCCGGGCTTTTCCATGCCCGCATATTACACCAATGAAGGCCGGCGCGCCCGCCCGTCGCCGAAGGATTCGCCCGCCTTGCCGATCGCCCCTTGTGAACCGCCCCGCGACTGTCCCCTGTGCCCGCGCCTGGTCGAATACCGTCGTGAGAACCAGCGCCAGAACCCGGACTGGTTCAACGGTCCGGCGCCCTCCTTCGGCGACCCGGACGCCCGGCTGCTGGTCGCGGGCCTGGCTCCCGGCCGCACCGGAGCCAACCGGACCGGCCGCCCCTTCACCGGCGACGGCGCGGGCTGGATTCTCTACGAGACGCTGATCAAGACCGGCTTCGCCACGGGCGTGTACGAGGCGCGGCCCGACGACACGCTTCAGCTGGTCGACTGCATGATCACCAACGCCGTCCGCTGCGCCCCGCCCGGCAACAAGCCGCTGCCGGCCGAGGAGGCCACCTGCCGTCCCTTCCTGACCGCGCGGCTGGCCGCCCTGCCCCGGCTCAAGGTCATTGTCACCCTCGGCGACGTGTCGCGGCGCAATGTGCTCAAGGCGCTGGGCCTCAAGGGCTCCGCGGCGCCCCCCGGGCACGGCGTCGAGGCCGACCTTGGCGGCTATGTGATCCTGAACAGCTATCACTGCTCCCGCCTCAACACGAACACCGGCCGGCTGACCCCCGCCATGTTCGAAGCGGTGTTCCGGCGCGCCCGTCAGATCATCGAAAGCTGACCCTCCCACTCGCCTGACCGGCGAGTGTGGCTCTCCCGCAACGCGAATCAGTGGGCGGCGGGTGTACCCTCCGGGGTCAGGAACAGTGCTGCGTACCTTGCGTTGATCGAACAGCTTTGGAGGGCTGTGATGCGTAGGTCGAACGGGGTCTTCTCACCTCAGGAACGCAAGACGGCGCTGTGGGCGCTGCTGATGGCGGGCCTGATCGCCGCCATGGGGATGGTGATCCAGCAATGGAGCCAGCCCTCCGTGGGTCCGGGCGGTATCGAAGCCTATATGACGGCGCCAGCCCCGGGGGTTCTGGACGCCCAGCCGGTCGTCGATCTCGGCTCGCCGTTGGGCTGACCGCGCCGCGGACCCAACGGGCGCGGATTTGACAGACGGATCGGCCGATCGTCTCTGAACCTCGGTTTGGGTGGAGTTGAAGATGCGCGGCATCGCAGCAGTCCTGTTCGGCCTCGCCGTCGCCGCGTCCGGATGCGCGACGGCGCCCGTCCATGAGGCGGTCGTGGTGAATCTCAAACTATCCGACGCTGAGTTCGGCGCGAGCGGCGAGACGTTCGCCCTGTATCCGGTTGAGGACGCCCTCAGCCGGGCTGTCGGCTCCCTCGGTGTCGTGGATGGACACGAGATCGGTGGCGGCTATTTCGTCATCTACATCTACGGCGAGAGCGCCGACCGGATGTACGAGGCCATCAAGCCGACCCTGAACAACCTTGGCGCAAGAACAGGGTCCTTCGTGGTCAAGCGCGGCCCCAACGATTCCATCGGCGAGCGGCTGGAACTCTAGCGACTCGCCCTTATCCCCGGTCCTTCATCAGTCGCGCCTTGTCCCGCTGCCAGTCGCGCTGGGCCGTGGCCTCGCGCTTGTCGTGCAGCTTCTTGCCCTTAGCCAGGGCGATCTCGATCTTCGCCTTGCCCGCCTCGTTCAGGTACAGCTTGACCGGAATGATGGTCTGGCCGTCGCGCTGGACGGCGCCGATCAGCTTGTCGATCTGCTTGCGGTGCAGCAGCAGCTTCCGGTGCCGGCGCGGCTCGTGGTTGAAGCGGTTGGCCTGTTTGTAGGGCGGGATGTCGGCGTTCACGAGCACGATCTCGCGCCCCTCCACCGCTGCATAGCTCTCGGCGATATTGGCCCGTCCGTCGCGCAGCGCCTTGATCTCGGTGCCGAGCAGCATGATGCCGGCCTCGATGTAATCCTCGAGGAAATAGTCGAATTTCGCCCGCCGGTTCTCGGCGATGATCTTCATCTTCGGCGCCGTGGAAGCCATCAGCCCAGACCCGCATCCGCCATGGCGCGGTCGATGGCCGGCTTGACCGCATCGGACGTCAGGGACAGGGGCAGACGGATCTCCTCGCCGCACAGCTGCAGGCGCGACAGGGCGTATTTCGTCGGCGCCGGCGAGTTGTCGAGGAACAGCGCCTTGTGCAGGCCGATCAGCCGGTCCTGCCAGTCGCGCGCCGTGGCGTAGTCGCCCGCCGCCGCCGCCTCATGCAGGGCGACCATGGCCTCCGGCGCAACATTCGACGTCACCGAGATCACGCCCACGCCGCCCTGGGCATGGTAGCCGAGGTAGCTGGGGTCGTCGCCCGAGATCAGGTCGAACTGCCCGCCGATGTTGGCCCGCATCCAGCTGACCCGCGACAGGTCGCCGGTCGCGTCCTTGATGCCGACGATGTTCGGATGCGCCGCCAGCCGGGCCACCGTCTCGTTCGACATGTCCACACCGGTCCGGCCGGGGACGTTGTACAGCAGCACCGGAAGCTGGACGGCCTCGGCGATCGCCTCGAAATGCAGGGCCAGGCCCGCCTGCGAGGGCCGGTTGTAATAGGGGGTGACGATCAGGGCGCCGTCGGCGCCGACGGTCTTGGCGAACCGCGCCAGCTCGATGGACTTGTCCGTCGCCGACGAGCCGGCGCCGGCGATCACGCGGATCCGTCCGGCCGCGACCTGCACGCACAGCTCCACCACGCGCTTGTGCTCGTCGAGCGTCAGGGACGCGCTCTCGCCCGTCGTGCCCATCGGCACGACGCCGTGGATGCCGGCGGCGATCTGGCGTTCCAGAAGTTGCGTGAAGGCGGCTTCGTCCACCTTTCCGTCACGAAGTGGTGTGATCAGGGCGGTGATCACGCCCTTGAACAAGGGAGCGGTCATTGAGACAGTTGGTCCTGCGTGGAAGATCGGGGCGACAGTCGCCGGATATTAAGCGTTGGAGGGTAGGTTGCCGGTCGCCCGACCGCAACCGCGACGCATGGAGATCGGACAGGCAATGATCGCTACCAGCCTTGCGGCCGCATTGGCCCTGCTTGTCCCCGCGCCCGAGAGCCTGCTGCCCCAGGAGGTCCCCTACAGCGCCGTGGCCTCGGGGCCGGTCAGCAACCAGGCCCGGCTGCTCAACGATCAGGACACCGTGCTTTTCCGCCAGGGTCTGGCCGCCGCCCGCGCGCGTGACATCTCCGGCGCCCGCAATGCCGCCGCACAGATCAGCGACCCGGTCGCCCGCAAGCTGGTCGAATGGGCCCTGCTCGATACCTCGGCCGCCCAGATGCCCTACAGCGATCTGGCCGCCGCCCAGCGCGGATTCGCCGGCTGGCCGCGCGCCGAGAGCCGCCGCACCGCCGCCGAACAGGTGCTGGACCGGTCCTACGCCGGCAGCGCCTCGGCGCTGGCCCTGTTCGCGCAGCGCAGCCCCACGACGATCGAGGGGGCGATCGCCCTCGCCGAAGCGCTCGAACAGGGCGGACGCGGCGAAGAGGCCCGCCGGCTGATCGGCGAATGGTGGCGCACCCGATCGTTCGAGGAGGCGACCCAGTCGCGCGTGCTGACCCGCTGGGGCGCCGCCCTGACCCAGGCGGACCATGAGGCGCGGCTGAACATGCTGCTGCTCGGCCCGCATGGACCGGCGACACGGGCCATGATCCAGTTGGTCTCGTCCGAGCGCCGCGCCGTCGCCGAGGCGGCCATGGCCCTGCGCACCGCCTACAGTCCGGACGCCGTGGTCGCCAACCTCAGCCCGTCGCAGGCGATGGATCCCGCCGTGGTGCTGGAGCGTGTCCGCATCCTGCGGTCCCAGAACCGCCAGTCGGAGGGCTTCGCCCTGCTGGCCGCCCTGCCGCCGGCCCCCTCACACACCGAGGGCCAGAACACCCTGTGGAGCGAGCGCCGCAACTATTTCCTCGACGCGCTGGAGCGTCGGAACTGGCAGGCGGCCTATGATTCCATGGCCGGCCACGGCTTCCCCGGCGGCGAACGCATGGTCGACGCCGAGTTCTTCGCCGGCTGGGCGGCGCTGGTGAAGCTGAACGACCCGGCCCGCGCGACGCGCCATTTCGAGGCCCTGCGTCAGATGTCGTCGACGCCGATCACCCAGGGCCGCGCCCTCTACTGGCTGGGTCGCGCCGCCGAGGCCCAGGGCAATACGCCCGCTGCGGTTCAGCACTATCGGGACGGCGCCCGCCACATCCAGACCTTCTACGGCCAGCTGGCCGCCGAGAAGGCCGGCCTGACCACGATCACCCTGCCGGCCGACCCGGTCCCGACCAGCGCCGACATTGCCGCCTTCGAGGCCAATGAGGTGGTGCGCGCCCTGCGCATCCTCGGCGAGACCGGCGAGGCCAGCCTGTTCCGTGTCTTCGCCTATCAGCTCGACGATGACCTGCCCGGACCCGAGGGCCTGGCCCTGCTGATGGACCTGTCGCGCAACTACGGCGAAGGCTTCACCGCCATGATGATCGGGCGGGCCGCCAGCCAGCGGGGCTTCCTGATGCCCGAGCGCCAGTATCCGATCCGGATTCCGCCGTCCGTGCCGGGCGCCGCGCCGCTGGAGTTCACTCTCGCCATCACGCGCCAGGAATCCAGCTTCGACCCCCGCGCCCGTTCCCACGCCAACGCCCGCGGCATGATGCAATTCCTGCCCGCCACCGGTCGCGCCGTGGCCCGCCAGCTGGGTCTGCCCTATTCCGACGAGCGGCTGTACGACGGCGACTTCAACATGACGCTGGGCAGTTTCCACCTCGGCGACCTGACCAGCGATTTCGGCGGTTCGATGCTGCTGACCACCATCGGCTACAACGCGGGTCCCGCCCGCCCCCCGCAATGGATCGCCCGTTGCGGCGATCCGCGCGGCGGCGCGGTCGATCCGGTCGACTTCATCGAGTGCGCGCCCTTCACCGAAACTCGCAACTACATGATGCGAGTCATGGAAAATATGCAGGTTTATCGGGCCCGCCTGAACGGCGGCTCGGCCCCGCTGACCCTGTCGTCCGACCTGCGCCGCGGCGCCCCGGCGGGCCCCAGCCCTTACACCTATGCCGGCGCCGACGGCGTGCGCGCGCCCGAGGGCGAACCGGCGGAGTAGCGACCGCTCGACAACAGCGGTCCGTCGGGTCCTTCGACCCACCGCGCCGTCAGCCCGAAAGTGTTCGCCATGACCGCCGGCGTCAGCGCCGTCATCGGCGCGCCGTTGGCCACAACCCGCCCTCTCTCCAGCACCACGACCCGATCCGCGAACCGCGCCGCCAGCGCGAGGTCGTGCAGGCTGACCAGCACCGCCTGCCCCGTCCTCGCCCGGCCTTTCAGCCGATCCAGCACCATCAGCTGCGCCTCGGGGTCGAGCCCGGCGGTTGGCTCATCGGCCAGCAAGGCCTGGGCGCCCGTCGCCAGCGCCCGCGCCAGCAGGACCCTCGCCCGCTCGCCGCCCGACATCTCGGCCACGCCCCGGTCCGCCAGATGCCCGGCCTCGACCTCGTCCAGCGCGGCGCGGGCGGCGGTCAGGGCGTCGACGCCGTTGAGAAAGGGCGCACCCAGGGCGGCGACCTCGACGGCGGGCAGGTTCCAGGCGATTCGCCGCTCCTGCGGCAGATAGGCGGCCCGCGCCGCACGCTCGCGCGGCGACAGACCGGCCACATCGTCCCCGTTCAATCGCGCCCGTCCGGCCGTCAGCGGCAGCAGGCCAGCCAGCGCCCGGATCGCGCTCGACTTGCCCGCGCCGTTCGGCCCGACCACGGCCACGAGCTCGCCGGCGGCCACCGACAGGTCGACCCCGTCCAGCACGGTCCTGGCGCCCAGCATGGCCGTGGCGCCCGTCAGGCCCATCGCGCTCACAGCCGCCACTCCCTTGCCGCCCGCCAGGCGATCAGCGCGAACAGCGGCGCCCCTACCAGGGCGGTGAACACGCCCAGCTTCAATTCCTGATCGGTCGGCGTCATCCGCGCCAGCAGGTCCGCGACCACCAGCATCAGCGCCCCCGCCAGGGCCGAGGGCAGCAGCAGCCGCCCCGGATCGCCCCGCACCGCGCTGCGCACCAGATGCGGCGCCGCCAGACCGACGAAGCCGATCACCCCGGCCACGGCCACCGCCGCGCCGGCCGCCAGCGCCGTGGCCGCCAAGGCCAGCAGCCTCAGGCGCGCCATCGGCAGGCCCGAGGTCCGCGCCGTTTCCTCGCCGAGGCTCAGCATCCGCAGCCCCGGCGCCGCCGCGGCCGCCAATGCAGCGGCCACCAGCACCGCCGGGGTCACCCAGGCCACGTCGATCCAGCTCCGATTCTGCACCGAGCCCAGCAGCCAGTTCATCACCTCGGCCGTGGCGATGGGCGATGGCGACAGGTTGAAGATCAGGGCGGTGGCCGCGCCGGCGAAGCTGGACACCGCCACCCCGAACAGGATCAGCGCCTCGGGCGAGCGCACCCGCGCTGAGAACAGGATCAGCAAGCCTCCCGCCAGACCGGCGCCGATCAGGGCCGAGACCTCGACCGCGCCCGGGATCGCCGCCGCGCCGAGCACAATGGCACCCGCCGCCGCCAGGGCCGCCGCCGCCGACACGCCCAGCACGCCCGGATCGGCCAGCGGATTGCGTAACAATCCCTGCATCACCGCGCCTGACAGACCCAGCGCCGCACCCACCATCAGCGCCGTCGCCACGCGCGGCGCCCGGACCTGCCAGAACACCTCCGCCGGTCCGGAGCCCGGATCGGTAAAGGCCTGGGTGATCTGCGCCATGTTGAAAACGGTCTCGCCCAGCAGGATTCCCATCACCGCCGCCACCGCGATCAGGCCTGCGAGAACCAGCGTAAGCCTGGACGGCCGGGTCACGCCGCGGCCTTCAGCATCGCCGCCGCATCGGCCGCGAACCAGGCCGGGCAGGTCAGGGCCTCCGCCGGCAGCCTTGCCGCCACCCGCCCCTTCGCCACTCGCCGCACGACCGGATGCCGACCCGGCCCGCGCCAGTCGCTGCGCGTCTGGTCGAAGAAGCCCAGCACGAACCGCGCGGGCGGAAACAGGGCGATCCGCTCGACGCTGACCGGGGCGAAGAACGGCCCCCTGGCCGCATTGCTGAACCCGGCCGCCTTCAGGATGGCGTCCACCAGCGTCCCCTTGCCGGCCGTGAACCCCCCCGCCGTCAGATACAGCGCCGACCGTTCCGGCGTCTCTGGACCGGGCGCGGCGTCCCGCAGCGTCGCATCCATCCGCGCCGCGAGGGCCTGGCCACGGGCGGGCACGCCCAGACCTTGCGCCACCGCACGAATATCCGCCCGCACCCCGTTGAAATCCGTCGCATCCGCTATGGTGACGACCCGCACGCCCGTCGCTTCCAGCCGGGCCAGAAGGCGCGGTTCGCCGCCCCAGTAGCGCACCACCACATCCGGCCGGAATGCGATCGCCGCCTCCAGCGTCGGGCGCACCCGACGTCGTCCGGCGGCCGCCTCGCGCAACCAGGCGTCGGGATCATCGGCGCGTGGCGACAGGGCCAGTTCGGCGTCCGGCCTCAGGGCCAGCACATACTGGTCGGCGCACTGGTCCAGCGCCATCACCCGCAACGGCCGGGCCTCGGCGACGCCGGCTCCGACCATCGCCAGCCCGGCCAGCCCCCATGCGAGCCACCTCACGGTTTCAGCAGGCCCGCGAACAACCCCTCAAGCAGGGTGGTCACCAGCGTCTCGCGATCGACCCAGTCAAAATAGGGTTTGGTGATCACCAGCGACACCACCCCATGGCACCCGGCCCACAGCGCCTGGGCCGTCGTCCGGGCGTCGCCGCGCAGCAGGCCGGCGGCCTCGGCGTCCTCGACCACCTGTTCGAACGACCGGTACAGCGAGCCGCCCAGCTCCTGCGCCGCCGACAGGGCGCCGTGCTGCAGCTCCGCCGGCCGGGTCATATAGATCAGCCGATAGGCGTTGGGGTTGGCGAAGCCGAATTCGATATAGGCCGCCATCATCCGCCTCAGCCGCGCCTCGGGCCCGCCCGGCTCGGCCACGATCGACTCGTTCATCTCCAGCAGGGCGGCGAAGGCCTGGCGGCAGATTTCGTGGAGGATTTCGCCCTTCTCGGCGAAATGCATGTAGAGCGCGGTCGAGGACAGGCCGACCTCGTCGGCAATCTTGCGGATCGTCGCCCCCTCATAGCCATGCTCGACGAAGATGCGTTCGGCGGCGGCCAGAATCTCCGCGCGACGCGCATGGCCTTCGCCCTTGGGCTTGCGTTGCGAACGCAGGTTCGGGGGGGTGGCGAGGGTCACGCGGCGGGCTCCGGACGTCCGGCCCTGAATAGCGGCATTCCCCGGCTCGCGCCAACCACTTGCTCCGCGCGAATCACCAAGGTAACCCTTGGTAGTGGAGAGGGCTGAGATCAGCGATCTGGAAGATCGCCGGCGCGACGCCGCGCGATATGGGCCGCCGCCCGAACAGAGCGCGGTCATGAGAGGTATCGCGCCCTTCCAGCTTGTGACACTTGTGGTCCTCGCGGTCGCGCTGGCCCTCATCGTGTGGCTTCGGCCCCATCAGCTGGCGAGCGGCGTCGTCGCCGGCGCGGCGGGCGTCTTCCTCGCCGTGGCGCTCTGGCGCGTGCTGCTGATCCTGGTCAGCGTCGTCCGCCTCCCTGAGCCCGCCATTCCGGAACACTGGCCCCGCTACACCGTCCTCGCCGCCTTGCATGACGAGGCCGAAATCGTCGGCCAGCTGATCGAACGCCTGTCGCGCATCGACTATCCGGCCGACCGGCTCCAGGGCCTGCTGGTGCTCGAGGCCCACGACCACGACACGATCGCCGCCGCCCGCGCCGCGCCGCGACCGGACTGGCTCGACATCCTCGTCACGCCGCCCGGCAAGCCGCAGACCAAGCCGCGCGCCCTGAACTACGCCCTCGCACGGGCTACGGGCGAGTTGCTGACCGTCTATGACGCCGAGGACGCTCCCGACCCCGGACAACTGCGCGAAGCGGCCGCGCGTTTCGCCGCTGACCGGACCGGCCGGCTGGCCTGCCTCCAGGCGCCGCTCCGCATCCGCGCCGCGCCCGGCTTCATCGCGCGTCAGTTCAGCGCCGAATACGCCAGCCTGTTCGAGGCGGTCCTGCCCGGCATGGCCCGGCTCGACCTCCCCTTCCCGCTCGGCGGCACCAGCAATCATTTCCGGGTCGACCGGCTCCGCGAGGCCGGCGGGTGGGACGCGTGGAATGTCACCGAGGACGCCGACCTCGGTTTCCGCCTGTGGTCGCGGGGCTGGCGGCTCGGCGTCCTGGCGCGGCCGACGTGGGAAGCGCCGCCGGGCGGGTTTCCTCTCTGGCTCCCGCAGAGAACGCGCTGGCTGAAGGGGTATCTGCAGACCTGGGGCGTGCATACGCGACAGCCCTGGCGGCTCGGCCTGCGCGGGGCGTTGGCGCTGTTGATGACGCTGGGCGCGGGCCTTGCCTCGGCGGCGATCCATGGCCTGTGCCTCGCCTGGGTCGCGGTCACGGTGCTGGTCCCCCTCGTGGCCGGACTTCCGCCCGAGACTCCGCGGCTGGCGCTCAGCGTGCTGGTGCTCGGGGCCGCCTCGGCCTGGCTGTCGTGCGCCATCGGGGCCCGGCGCGCCGGTGTGCCCTATGGCCCGATCGACATGCTCGCGGCGCCGGCCTACTGGGCCCTGTTGAGCGTGGCCTTCGCCCATGCCGCCTGGCGGCTGGTCCGGGAGCCCTTCGCCTGGGACAAGACCCCGCACCGGCGCGACGCATCGCCTGATACGGACGACCCCGCGCCGGCCACCGCCGAAACGCACGATGCGCTGGACGCGACCGCGCCTCTCCGCCTATCAGCGGGTCATGTCGCCGCGCCTGAACCCGTCGCCTGAGACCCTCGTCACCCGCGCCTGGGCGGATTACGCCCTGCTGGACAGCGGCGGCGGGCGCAAGCTCGAGCGCTATGGGCGCCATACCGTGGTCCGGCCCGAGCCCCAGTGCTTCTGGTCGCCGCGCGATCCGGCCGCGTTCGACGCCGCCGACGCCGTCTTCGATCCGACCGACGAGGACGAGACCGGCCGCTGGCGGTTTGCCGGAAATCCGATCGACAGCTTCCCCCTGGCGTGGCGCGACGTGCGCTTCACCAGCCGGTTCACTCCGTTTCGTCACCTGGCCTTCTTCCCCGAACAGGCCGCCAACTGGGAGTGGCTGGACGGACGCATTCGTCGCCTGAAGCAGCCGAAGATCCTCAATCTGTTCGGCTACACCGGCGTCGCCAGCCTCGCCTGCGCCGCCGCGGGGGCTGAGGTCACCCATGTCGACGCCTCCAAGAAGTCGGTGGCCTGGGCCCGCGAGAACGCCGAACTGTCCGGCATGGCCGACCGCCCGATCCGCTGGATCGTCGAGGACGCCCGCAAATACGTCGCCCGCGAGGTCCGGCGCGGCTCGAAATACGACGGCATCATCCTCGATCCGCCGAAATACGGCCGGGGCCCGACGGGCGAGGTCTGGCGGCTGTTCGAGGATATGCCGGCCCTGCTGAAGGACTGCGCCGCCCTGCTCTCTGACGACGCCTCCTTCCTGCTGCTCAACGCCTATGCCGCCCGCGTCTCCGGCCTGTCCCTGGCCCATCTGATGGCAGAAGCCACCGCGGATCGCGGCGGGGTCATCGACTGGGGCGAGTTGGCCTTGGCCGAGGACGGGCCGGACGGGCGAGCCATCGGCCTGAGCTTCTTCGCGCGCTGGTCGGCATGAACGACCGCCTGATCACCTCCCTGACCAATGATACGGTCAAGAACGTCCGCGCGCTGCATATGCGCAAGGAGCGCGAGGCGACCGGCCGGTTCCTCGCCGAGGGCTTGAAATTCATCGGCGAGGCGCTGGATCAGAACCGCGCGCCGCGGCTGCTGATGGTCGGCGAGGACGCCCGGCCGCATCCGATCCTCGACCGCGCCCGCGAGGCCACCCGGGCCGCCGGCGGCGAGGTGGTGATCGTGACCCACGCCATCCTCGAGAAGATCAGCCGGCGCGACAACCCCCAGACCGTGCTGGGCGTGTTCGACCAGGTCTATACGCCCCTGTCGGCCATCCAGCCCGCCACCGCCCCGGCCTGGGTGGCGCTGGAGCAGGTCCGCGATCCTGGCAATCTGGGCACCATCATCCGCACCGCCGACGCGGCCGGCTGCGGCGGGGTCATCCTGATCGGCGACTGCGTCGACCCCTTCTCGGTCGAGGCCGTGCGGGCGACCATGGGCTCGGTGTTTGCGGTCGCCATCGCCCGCGCCACGCCGGCCGAGTTCATCGCCTGGCGCCAGATGTGGCCCGGCAGCGTCATCGGCACGCGGCTGGACGCGACGGTCGGCCACCACGACGCCGCCATCGAATATCCGGCCCTGATCCTGATGGGCAACGAACAGGCCGGACTGACCGACGCGCTGGCCGCCGCCTGTGACGTCAACGTCAAGATTCCCATGCGCGGCCGGGCCGACAGCCTGAACCTGGCCGTGGCCACGGGGATCATGGTCTATGCGGTGACCGACAGGGCCTAGAAGCTGCGCCCGTCCACCCGCTGCGCCGTCCAGCTGAACGGTTCGATGTCGGTCAGGGTGCGGATGTTGACGGCGATCATCGCCTTGCCGTCGGCGGTCGAGCCGCGGGCGAAGGACTGGACGCCGCAGGTCTCGCAGAACAGGTGGCGGATCTTGTGGGTGTTGAACTGATATTCCGTCTGCGGCCCGTCCGCGGTCAGGCGGAAGGCGTCGGGCGCGACGAAGGCCAGCACCAGCCCCTTGCGATAGGAGTGCGAGCAATTGCACTCGATCAGCCCCTCCAGATCGGTCTCGACCTCGAACGCCACCGCGCCGCAGCGGCATGATCCGGTGTGGTTTTGGGCCATGTCAGTCTTCCGTGTTTCCAGCCCGGTCGAGCCGGAATACGCCCAGTTCGCCGGCCTCCCGAATCTCCTGCAAGGGACTTTCGGAAGCGGCCTCGAATATCGGACGGGCCCGCTCATCGGCCAGTGTGGCCAGTTGCGTCAGCGCCCAGAGCCGGGTGCCCGGGCGGTCGGAGGCTGCGAGGTCCATGCAGGCCGTCGTCAGAGCGCCCCAGTCCGGATTGACGATGGCCTCGAGACTGTGGCGCAGGCCTCGCATCATCTCACCGGGATCGCCGAAACTGGCCCGTTCAAGCAGCAGGGGGATCGCGGCTCTCAACCTCCGAATCGCCGCTACGTCGGCGAGGGCGGTGTAGAGATTCGCCCGATCCCAGGTCTGTTCGTCATCCCATTCGGCGCTGTCCTCGTCGGGAAGCGGAGCCAGGGCGGCCAAGGCCTGCAGGACCTCCTCATCCGTCCGTGCGGCGAAGCTCGCCACATGGTCGGCGATGACCTGGTGCGGCGGCCGATCCGGCCCTTCAGCCATCACGCATCCTCCAGCAACACCACCCCCGGCGCCGACTTCAGCGCCCCGCGCAGGGCGCCGTCCAGCCGGTAGCGGCCCGGCAGTTTCAGCTCGACCTCGCGGCGGCCGTCGAGGGAGGCGACCAGCGAGACCTCCCCGCCCTTGCCTTGGGCGCGCGCCTTCTCCAGCCGGGTCCTGAGCGCCTCCGCGTCGGCGGTCCGGGCCGAGACATGGATGCGCAGGCCCATGGCGCCGTCATCGATCAGCGTGTCGAGACGGCTGGCGTCGTCGCCGAAGAAGCGCACCTCGCCGTCGGCCGACTTGGCCCGCACCCGCACCATGATCGAGGCCCCGACCTCCAGCACCTCACGGCATTTGCGCAGCTGTTCGGGCGGGAACAGACATTCGAACTCGCCCGTCGGGTCGGAGAAGGTGACGAAGGCGAACTTCTCGCCGGACTTGGCGCTGGCCCGCTCCTGACGGCGGCGGACGACGCCGGCCATCAGGAAGGCCTCGTGGCCGCTCTCGGCCAGGGCCGTGGCCTCGGCGACGAAGGTGACGCGCTTGCGCTTCAGCGCCGGGGCCATGTCCTCCAGCGGGTGGCCGGACAGGTAGAAGCCGACGGCGGCCAGCTCCTGGTCCAGCTTCTCGGGCCCGACCCAGGGCTCGACCGGCTTGAGGCGTGGGCGGGCGGCGCCGGCCTGGTCGCCGCCGAACAGGGACACCTGCGACGAGGCGCGTTCGGCCGCCACGCTCTGGCAATAGGCCATCAGGGTGTCGGCCTGTTCGAACAGCTGGCGGCGGTTGGAATGGAAGCTGTCGAAGGCGCCGGCGCGGGCGAGGTTCTCGAGCGCCCGCTTGTTGACGCTTCGCGGGTCGACGCGCTCGAGGAAGTCAAAGATGTCGGTGAACCGGCCGCCGGTCTCGCGCACCTCGACCAGATGCTTCATCGCCTCGAGGCCGACGTTGCGGATGGCGCCCAGGGCGTAGAGGACGGCCCCCTTCCCGCCCTCCCAGGCGACGTCGAAATCGGCCGAGGACCGGTTCACGTCCGGCGACTTGATCGGCACCTCGAACCGGCGACAATCCTGATAGAAAACGGCCAGTTTGTCGGTATTGCTGAGATCGAGACTCATGGACGCGGCCATGAACTCGACCGGATGGTTCGCCTTCAGCCAGCCGGTCTGGAAGCTGATCAGGGCGTAGGCGGCGGCGTGGGACTTGTTGAAGCCGTAGCCCGCGAACTTGGCCACCAGATCGAAAATGCCGCCGGACTGTTCCTCGGACACCCCCTTCTCGGACGCGCCGGCGATGAAGCGCGCGCGCTGGAAGTCCATCTCCTCCTTCTTCTTCTTGCCCATGGCGCGGCGAAGAAGGTCGGCCTCGCCGAGGCTGTAGCCGGCCAGGACCTGGGCGATCTTCATCACCTGCTCCTGGTAGATGATGACGCCATAGGTCTCGGTCAGCACCTCGGTCAGGGAGGGGTGCAGATAGTCGACCTGCTGCCGCCCGAACTTCCGGTCGATATAGGTGTCGATCATCTCCATCGGCCCGGGCCGGTAGAGGGAGATCAGGGCGGTGATCTCCTCGATCGAACCGCAGCGCATCTTGCGCAGGGTGTCGCGCATGCCCTGGGATTCCAGCTGGAACACCCCGACGGTCTGGCCCGAGGCCATCAGCTCATAGGTCTTCGGATCGTCGAGCGGCAGGCCGTTCCAGTCGACGGCGGCGCCGCGCCTTTCCAGATACTGCCGCGCGCGGTCCAGCACGGTCAGGGTCTTGAGGCCGAGGAAGTCGAACTTCACCAGACCGGCGGCCTCGACCCATTTCATGTTGAACTGGCTGGCCGGAATGGTTGAGCGCGGGTCCTGGTACAGCGGCGCCAGCTCGATCAGCGGCCGGTCGCCGATGACGATGCCGGCGGCGTGGGTCGAGGCGTTGCGGTACAGCCCCTCCAGCTCCAGCGCCGTTTCCAGCAGGGTCGCCACCGCCTTGTCGCTGTCGCGGGCCTCGCGCAGGCGGGGCTCGATCTCGATGGCCTGGGCGAGGGTGACGGGGTTGGCGGGGTTGGCCGGCACCATCTTGGCGAGGCGATCGACCTGGCCCAGCGGCATCTGCAGCACCCGGCCGACGTCGCGCAGCACGGCCCGCGCCTGCAGGGTGCCGAAGGTGATGATCTGGGCCACCCGGTCCTTGCCGTAGCGGGCCTGGACGTAGTCGATCACCTCTTCCCGCCGCTCCTGGCAGAAGTCGATGTCGAAGTCGGGCATGGAGACCCGTTCGGGGTTGAGGAACCGCTCGAACAGCAGGCCGAAACGCAACGGATCCAGATCGGTGATGGTCAGGGCCCAGGCGACCAGCGAGCCCGCGCCCGAACCCCGGCCCGGCCCCACGGGGATGCCGTGGTTCTTGGCCCATTTGATGAAGTCCGACACGATCAGGAAATAGCCGGGGAAGCCCATCTGCTGGATGATGCCGACCTCCCATTCGAGGCGGGCCCAGTAGTCGGCCTCCGGCGCGACGGGAGTCACGGCCGCCAGCCGCGCCTTCAGCCCCTCGCGGGCCTGATGCATCAGCTCCTCGGGCTCGGTGCGGCCGGCGCCGGCGTCGAACCGGGGCAGGATCGGCGCGCGGGTGGGGGCGAGGAAGGCGCACCGGCGTGCGATTTCGATGGTGTTGTCGCAGGCCTCGGGCAGGTCGGCGAACAGCTCCCGCATGGCTGCCGCGGGCTTGAACCAGTGCTGGCCGGTGACGCGGCGGCGGTCCTCCTGTCCGGTGAAGGCGCCGTCGGCGATGCACATCAGGGCGTCGTGCGACTTGGCCTGGGCCGCCTTCGCATAGTGGACGTCGTTGGTGGCGACCAGCGGTGCGTCGTTCGCATACGCCCATTCGACCAGACCGCGTTCGGCCTGGCCCTCGCTGGCGAGGCCGTGGCGCTGCAGTTCGACATAGAAGCGGTCGCCGAAGACGCGGGCCATTTCGGCGAGGGCGGCGGCGGCCTCATCGGGCCGGGACTGGACGAACAGGGGGTCGACGGGGCCGTCAGGGCCGCCCGACAACAGGATCAACCCCTCGGACCGTTCGGCCACCATGGTCCAGGGCACGCTGGGCTCATCCATCGCGCCGGCGTCGAGGAAGGCCGAGGACGACAGGGCGCACAGGTTCAACCAACCGGCCTCGTTCTGGACCAGCAGGACGACGGTCGGGACCCTGGCCCAGCGCTCGTTGATCTTGCCGCCGATGCCCGTGACCGGGATGGCGCAGGCCACGACGGGCTGGACCCCCGCCCCTTTCGCCGCCTCGGAAAACTCCAGCGCCCCGAACAGGTTGGCGCGGTCCGCCACGCCGACCGCCGGCATGCCTGCGTCCGCCGCCAGGACCGGAACCTTGCCCGCCTTGATCGCGCCTTCCAGCAGCGAATAGGCCGAGCGGACCCGGAGGTGGATGAAGCCCTGGCTGTTCAGCGTCTCGGTCAAACCGGTCCCGTTCCTTCGCCTGCTCCTGTTCTGAACCGAGTCTCACATCGCGGGCGACGGCGACACCGGAAAGCGGCCGAACGCGCGCTCCCAACCGGGACCGTCTGTGGATAGCCGCCCCAGCCACCCCCGGGGCTCCGGGCCACACGGAAAAACAACCGTCCACATCGTTCACATCGACCGCGCCCGGGCTGCAACTCCTTGAATTCGCGGGACCCGACAGGTGGACGGTCCGGACTCCTCAGACCGCCGAGGTCATCAATGCCGCCTGCCACATCACCCAGACGAAGCCGCCGCACGACGCCAGCGACAATGTATCCCGAACCCAACGCGCCATGACGGCCTCCCTTGCGTGTTCTGGGTATGTTCTAAGTTGCGGCTTTGTTCTCGTCAAGCGGCGTTTGTCGAGTGACACAGGAGCGTGAAGGCGCGCTACACTGTCTGCGCGTCGCCTCCCCGCCCTCCCGGCGGTCTGCGTCCCAGGAGTTCAGGTCATGGCCAAGGGTCAAGTCAAATCCAACAAGGAAGTCCGTAAACCCAAGGCCGAAAAGCCCAAGCCGGCGGTGTCGGTCGGCAGCTCGCCCTTCACCACGCCGCCCGGGAAGAAATAGGATTTCCCTTCCCCTTCACGGGGGAAGAGTCAGGCCGACAACCGCGCGTCGCACTCGGCCACGCCGGCGGCGATTCCGGCCTCTGCGTACAGGTCCCGCGCCGTGGTCCAGGCCAGCCGCGCCGGCTCCTGACGCCGCAGGCTGTCGAGCGCCAGCGCCTTCAGTCGTACGGCGTTGGCCATGTCGAGCGAAGCCCCCTGTCCATTGGCGCGGTACAGGGCGGCCGCCTGTTCGGCGTGGGCCAGCGCCTGGTCTGGATGATCCGCCTCACGGTCGAGGTCGGACAGATGCCGCAGGGCACGGGCCTGCAGCAGGGGTGCGCCGCTCTCGCGGCTGAGAGCGGCGGCGCGGGCATAGCTGTTACGGGCGTCGGCCGCGCGGCCCTCGGCCATGGCCTCACGCGCCGTGGTCAGATGGGCTTGGATGGCGTCGGTCATCCGCCGACCCTAGCACGCCGGCTTCAGTAGGCGTGGCTCTCGGCCGGACGTTCTTCCAGATGGCCGTCCTTCAGGGCGAAGACCCGATCCATGTGCCCGGCCAGCTCCATATTGTGGGTGGCGATCAGGGCGGCGACGCCGGTGTCCTTGACCAGCCGGTGCAAGGCCTCGAACACGGTCTGGCTGGTGGCGGGGTCGAGGTTGCCGGTCGGCTCGTCGGCCAGCAGCAGGCGCGGACGATTGGCCAGGGCGCGGGCGACGGCGACGCGCTGTTGTTCCCCGCCGGACATCTGGGCCGGCTGGTGGGTCAGACGCTCGCCGAGCCCCAGGGCGACCAGCACCTCGCTGGCCCGCTCGCGGGCCTGGGCCTGGCCGACGCCGGCGATGCGCAGCGGCAGGGCGACGTTGTCGCGCGCGTCGAACTCGGCCAGCAGGTGGTGGAACTGGTAGACGAAGCCGATGCTGGCGAGACGGATATGGGTCCGCGCCCGCTCGTCGAGGCCGCCGACGTCGGCGCCGTCGATGCGGATCTCGCCCGAGGTCGGCCGCTCCAGCAGACCGGCGGCGTGAAGCAAGGAGGACTTGCCCGAGCCGGACGGCCCGATCAGGCCGACGACCTCGCCCGGCATGACGTCGAGATCAACGCCCTTGAGCACGGTCAGGCCGCCCGAGGCGGTCTCATAGGTGCGGGTCACGCCGCGGACGGAAAGGACGGGGACCTTACTCATAGCGAAGCGCCTCGACCGGATCCATTTTCGCGGCCCGCCACGACGGCAGCAAGCTGGCCACGCAGGACATGAAGACCGACCACAGGGTGACCCAGATCACGTCCATGGCGTCGACCTCGGCCGGGATGGACTCGAGCATATAGACGTCGGCGTTGAACAGCTGGACCTGGAACAGCCATTCGAGGAAATGCTGGATGGCCGCGATGTTGAGGCAGAAGACCAGCCCCAGGACCAGTCCGGTGATGGTGCCGGCCACGCCGATGGCCGCGCCGGAGATGAAGAAGATGCGCAGCATGGACATCTGACTGGCCCCGACGGTGCGCAGGATGGCGATGTCTCGCGTCTTGTTCTTCACCAGCATGACGATGCCGGAGATGATGTTGAGGGCCGCGATGGCGACGACGAGGCCGAGAATGATGCTCATGGCCACCCGCTCGACCTTCAGCGCGCCCCAGAAGGCGGCGAGGCGGTCGCGCCAGTCGCTGACGATGGCGCGGTCACCGGCGGCGGCGCGGACCGGCCCGGTCAGATACTCGACCCGGTCGGGCTCGGCGACCTTCAGCTCGATGACGTCCCAGACGCCCTCCTTGCCGAAGAACAACTGGGCCTGCTCCAGCGGCATGAAAATGAACAGCCGGTCGAAATCGGCAGTGCCCGAGGTGAACAGGCCGCCGACGCGATAGGTCTTCTCCAGCCCGCCGAGATTGCCGAAGGCGCTGTCGGCGCCGGTCGGGGAATACAGGGTGATCGGATCGCCGATGCGCAGGCCCATGCTTTCGGCCAGCGACTTGCCGATCAGGACGTTGTCTCCGCCGTATGGCCCCTGGCCGAAGGTCCGGCGCGCTTCGTCGGACAGGCTGTCGTTGACATAGGCCATAGAGTCGAGGTCGCCGGCGCGGATGCCGCGCACCATGGCCCCGGTCGTCTGGCCGGCCGCGCGGACGATGCTCTGGTTCTCGGTCAGCGGAGAAATGCTGACCACGCCGGGGACCGCCGCGATGCGTTCGACCGCGGCCTCGCGCTCGGCATCGCTGAGCACCGGGCCCTGGACGTACATATGGCCGTTGAACGACAGCATCCGGTCCAGCAGCTCGTTCCGGAAGCCGGCCATGATGCTCATGACGATGATCAGGGCCATGACCGCGAGGGCGATGGCGACATAGGAGATGATGGCGATCAGGGCGATGCCGCCCTCCTTGCGCCGGGCGCGCAGGTATCGGAACGCCAGTTCGAACTCCCAGGCCGAAAAGGGGCCGGCGGGTTTGGTCGGCTTCAGCGCCGCCGGGACATCCGTCATCCGCGCACCCTCGCCAGGGCCTCGTCCAGCGGGACCGAGACCTTTTCGCCGGTCGCCCGGCGCTTGAGCTCGACCAGTCCCTCGGCCACGCCCTTGGGACCGATGGTCAGCTGCCAGGGAATGCCGATCAGGTCGGCGGTGGCGAACTTGCCGCCCGGCCGCTCGTCGGTGTCGTCATAGAGGACGTCCTTGCCGAGGGCTTCCAGCTTGGCCACGGCCTCTTCGCAGGCGACGCAGACCGCCTCGTCATTGACCCGCAGATTGATCACGACGACGTCGAACGGCGCGACGGAGTCGGGCCAGATAATGCCGCCCTCGTCGTGGCTGGCCTCGATGATGGCGCCCAGCAGGCGCGACACGCCGACGCCGTAGCTGCCCATGTGGACGTCGGTGTCCTTGCCATCCGGCCCGGCGACGCGGGCCTTCATCGGGGCGGAGTATTTGGTGCCGAAATAGAAGATGTGGCCGATCTCGATGCCGCGCGCCGTCAGGCGGTCGCCCTCGGCCGTCTGGCTCTCGAACTGACCGGCGTCGTGCATTTCCTCGGTCGCCGCGTAGAGCCCGGTCCGCTCGTCGACGATGGCCTGCAGGTCGTCCCAGTCCACGCCGGCGCCGGGCGCGGGCATCTCGACCAGTTTCCGGTCGCAGAACACCTGGCTCTCGCCGGTGTCGGCCAGGACGATGAACTCATGGCTCAGATCGCCGCCGATGGGGCCGGTGTCGGCGCGCATCGGCACGGCCTTCAGACCCATCCGGGCGAAGGTGTTCAGATAGGCCACGAACATCCGGTTGTAGGCCTTGCGCGCCGAGGCCTCGTCGATGTCGAAGGAATAGGCGTCCTTCATCAGGAATTCGCGGCCGCGCATCACGCCGAAGCGCGGACGGCGCTCATCGCGGAATTTCCACTGGATGTGGAAGAGGTTGAGGGGCAGCGCCTTGTAGCTCTTCACGAAGCCGCGGAAGATGTCGGTGATCATCTCCTCGTTGGTGGGCCCATAGAGAAGCTCGCGCTCGTGCCGGTCGGTGATGCGCAGCATCTCGGGGCCGTAGGCGTCATACCGCCCCGACTCCCGCCACAGGTCGGCGAGCTGGAGAGTGGGCATCAGCAGTTCGACGGCCCCTGCCCGCTCCTGCTCCTCGCGCACGATCTGCTCGATCCGGTTCAGCACCCGCAGGCCCAGCGGCAGCCAGGCGTAGATGCCGGCGGCCTCCTGTTTGATCAGGCCGGCGCGCAGCATCAGCTGGTGCGAAACGATCTGGGCGTCCGAGGGCGCCTCTTTCAGCGTGGGCAGAAAATAGCGCGACAGGCGCATGGGGTCAGAATCTCGGCAAGCGAAGGGGAGACAAGCTTTAGCCGGGCGACCGGGGCGAAAGCTAGGCCGGGTCGGGGATTAGGGATGCGGCCGTGCGATCCCGTATCGCGCCGTCAGATAGGGGATGATCGCCTCGTCCTGCAGGAAGCGCCGACCGGTCGCCGCCGAAGTCAGCGCCTCGGGCCAGTCGAAAGATCCGTCCAGTACCAGGATGGGGCAACCCTGGTGGTCCTCGCCAACCAGTTCGATCACCGGAGGACGGGGCCGCGGGTGATCCAGGTAGCGGATTTCCAGCTGGTCCCGCAGGGCCGGGTGGAAAGCCAGCACGCCCTCCACGACCGCGCCGGCCGGGCAGTACCAGGGCCCGCCCTCGTCATCGGTCCAGCCGGGATTGAGCAGGAACAGGCGATCCGTCATCCGGGCCTCACGGAACCGGCGGCGCCAGGTCGGGCAGCGGCATCCAGCCGATGTAGACCAGCACCATCACCAGCAGCCAGACCAGGGCCGCGACCCAGGTGGTGGTGATGAATTTGCGTTTGAGATCGGGCTTGTCCGGTGCGCCCCACTGGCCGCCGTCGGTCGGCGGCTCGTGATGCTCCCTCGACGAGCCGAGGGGCAGGACGGTGAACAGCACGACCCACCAGCAGACGATGTAGATGGCGATGATCGTGAACGGTCCGATGGGCATCAGTGGCCTCCGTCTTTCGGCGTTTCCATCAGTTCGACCAGCACCCCGCCCATGTCCTTCGGATGGACGAAGATGATGGGGGTGCCGTGGGCGCCGATGCGCGGTTCGCCCGTGCCGAGGATGGTCGCCCCCTTCTCCCGCAGGGCGTCGCGCGCGGCCAGGATGTCCTCGACCTCGAAACAGACGTGGTGCTGGCCGCCCTTGGGGTTCTTCGCCAGAAAGCCATGGATCGGGCTGTCGTCGCCCAGCGGCTCGATCAGTTCGATCTGGCTGTTAGGCAGGTCGATGAAGCAGACCCGCACCCCCTGCGCCGGCAGGTCGAAGGGGTCGTGCGCCTTCGTGGCCCCGAGAATGTCGCGATACGTCGCAACGCTGGCCTCGATCGAGGGGGTGGCGACGCCGACGTGGTTCAGTCTTCCGATCATGCCGCTGGTCTAGCCGGTGTCGGGCGCGCGGAGAAGGCGTCGTGATTGTCGCGTCACGACGCCCTCATCCCTCACTGGAACGGAAACGGATCCGTCGGCGTCGGCCGGGTCGGGGTCGGCATGCGCGGCAGGGGCTCATCGCTGTTGGCGGCGTTCAGCAGGAAGCTGGCCAGGATGATCGCGGCCTGACGCAGATCCTCGGCCCGCAGGTGATCGTAGCTGTCGATCGAGGTGTGGTGCAGGCGCGCGCTGTAGTCGAGCGGGTCCTGGATGAACTGGAAGCCGGGAACGCCGACGGTCTGCAGATAGACGTGGTCGGTCCCGCCGGCGGTGCGCATGGACACCGTCGTCGCGCCCATGGCGTTGAACGGCTCCAGCCAGTCCTGGAAGATCGGAGCGGCGGCGACATTGCCCTCGGCGTTGATGCCGCGGATCTTGCCCGAGCCGTTGTCCAGGTTGAAGTAGGCGACCAGATCGCCGTAGCCCTCGCGCGGCTGGATCGGCCAGCGCCGGCCCCAGGTGCGGCCGTTCGGCAGGGCGTCCAGCGCGGGGTCGCCCAGCGGCGCGCGGGTCGCCAGATACCGGTCGACATAGGCCAGCGAGCCCCAAAGGCCCTGCTCCTCGCCATTCCACAGGGCGAAGCGGATCGTGCGTTTGGGCCGCACGCCCAGCGCCTTCAGGATGCGCGCGGCCTCCATGACCACGGCCGTGCCGGCGGCGTTGTCCACCGCGCCGTCCGAGGCGACCCAGCTGTCGAGGTGGGCGCCGGCCATCACATATTCGCCCGACCGGCTCGTGCCCGGGATGTCCGCGAGGATGTTGTTGGCGTTGATGTCCTCCTCATGGAAGCGGACGTCGCTCATCAGCTCGAGGGTCGGCTTCGCGTCCTCCGTCTGCGCCAGTCGGGCCAGACGGCGATAGTCCTCGGCCGCCAGCTCCATGCCGGGCGTGAGCCGCCGATCATCCATGCGGTAGCCGGAGCCGGTGCCGTGCAGCAGGCCGCCGTCGCGCTGGGACATCCGGACCCAGGCCAGCGCGCCCTCCTCCTGCAGGAAGGCGTCCAGCTGACGGGCGAAGTCGGGCCCCGTCAGGCTGGCGGTCGAGGGCGCCGCAATGTTCGGCATATTGTAGGTGTTGGCGTTGCGCAGATCCTCGTCGGTGAGGCGCCGGAAGGCGGGCTGCGTCGGGTCTGTGACCGCGGTCGGACGCGAGACCAGGACGATCTTGCCCGCCAGTTGACCGCGCCATTTGGCGAAGTCGCCGGCGTTGGCCATCGGGGCGACGATCACCTCGCCGCTGATCACGCCGGGCGTGGACGGGGTCCAGGCGATCGGCATGGCCCGAAGGTCGAGGGGGCGAGGCGCGGTCATGCGCGCGCTGGACCGGACGATCGACCAGCCACGACCGAACTCGAACGGGTCGGCGCGAACGTTGGACAGGCCCCAGTCGCGGAACTGCTGGGCCGTCCAGGCCTCGGCCTGGCGCATCTGCGGGGAATTGGTCATCCGCCCGCCGATCCGGTCGGTCAGATGTGCGGCGGTCTGCATGACCTCGCTGTGATTCAGCCCCTGGTCGATGATGCGGTTGATCGCGGCGCGGTCCACCTCCTGGGCGAATACCGGGCTGGTGGCGAGAATGGCGATGGCCGAAACGGCGACGAGCAGGCGCTTCATGAACAGTCCCCCGTGAATCAATCGGCCCGCATTTGACCCAAGAGCGCCGCTCGCGCAAAGCGAAACGAAAAAGGGGCCGGCGATTGCGCGCCGGCCCCTTCGTTCGTCTGATGGCGTCGGAGGCCTACTGGCCGCCCGTCATCTGGGCGACTTCGGTGGCGAAGTCCGGGCCCTCGACCTTCTCCACGCCTTCGCCGAGCGCGAGGCGGACGAAGCCGGCGAGGTGCAGACCCGGATGGCCCAGTTCCTTGCCCGCGTCGGCGACCAGCTGTTCGATGGTCACGTCGGGGTTCATGACGAACGGCTGCTTGATCAGCACCACGTCCTTCTGGAACTTGTTGATCTGGCCTTCCACGATCTTGGCGATCATGGCTTCAGGCTTGCCTTCTTCCTTGGCCTTCTCGGTCAGGACCTGACGTTCCTTCTCGATGGCGGCCGGGTCCAGATCGTCCGTGTTCAGCGACAGCGGAGCCGTGGCCGCCACGTGCATGGCGATCTTGCGGCCCAGTTCGCGGAGGGCGGTCTTGTCGCCGCCGCCGTGCAGGGCGACCAGCACGCCGATGCGGCCGACGCCCGGCGACACCGCGTTGTGGACGTAGGAGGCGACCACGCCCTCGTCGACCGACAGGCGGGCGGCGCGGCGCAGTTGCATGTTCTCGCCGATGGTGGCGATCATGCTGGTGACCTCGTCCTGGACCGTCTTGCCGGCTTCCAGTTCGGCTCCGTGCAGGGCCTCGACCGAAGCGTGCTCGAGACCCAGCTGGGCGAACCGCTTGGCGGCGTTCTGGAACAGCTCGTTGCGCGAGACGAAATCGGTCTCGGCGTTGAACTCGATGGCGGCGCCGACTTCACCGGCTCCGACTTCCTTCGAGGCCACGGCGACCAGGCCCTCGGCGGCGACGCGGTCGGCCTTCTTCGCGGCCTTGGACAGGCCCTTGGCGCGCAGCCAGTCGATCGCGGCGTTGATGTCGCCGTCGGTTTCCTGGAGCGCCTTCTTGCAGTCCATCATGCCGACGCCGGACTTGGCGCGCAGTTCCATCACGAGGGCGGCTGTGATCTCGGCCATGGGATATCTCCTTGGTATGCGTATGCGGGAACGGCCGGACCCGTTTTCAGGTCCGGCCGCATATCAGGTTCACCGTCGGTGGAAGGCGGGTGGTTAGACCGCGGCCTTCTCGGTTTCGACGGCGTCGTTGGCTTCCGAGGTCGCGGCCTGGGCGGCTTCGTCGGCGACGGCCGGTTCGGCCGGCGCGTCTTCAGCAGCCGGTTCAGCGGCGGCGATCATTTCCTCGGCGACAGCTTCAGCCTCGGCCGGGGCGACTTCGGCTTCAACAGCCTTGGCCGCCTTCGGAGCCTTGGCTGCGCGCAGCATGGGCTCGTCCGGGTTGACCGCGGCGCCCAGATCGACGCCTTGCGACGCCTGGCCGGCGGCCAGACCGTCGAGGACGGCGTCGGCGATCAGGTCGCAATAGGTCTGGATGGCGCGGGCCGCGTCATCGTTGCCGGGGATCGGATAGGTGATGCCGTCCGGATCGGAGTTGGTGTCGAGGATGGCGATGATCGGGATGTTCAGCTTGCGGGCTTCGAGGATCGCGATCGCTTCCTTGTTGGTGTCGATCACGAAGATGATGTCCGGGATCGAGCCCATGTCCTTGATGCCGCCCAGCGACAGCTCGAGCTTGTCCTTCTCGCGCTGCAGGTTCAGCAGCTCCTTCTTGACCCGGCCGTCGCCGCCCGACTCCAGAAGGCCTTCCAGCTCGCGCAGGCGGGCGATCGAGCCCGACACGGTGCGCCAGTTGGTCAGGGTGCCGCCGAGCCAGCGGTTGTTCATGTAATACTGGGCGCAGCGCTTGGCTGCCTCGGCCACCGGATCCGACGCCTGACGCTTGGTGCCGACGAACAGCACGCGACCGCCCTTGGCGGCGACGTCGCGCACGGCGACCAGCGCCTGGTGCAGCAGCGGGATCGACTGCGACAGGTCGATGATGTGGATGTTCGAGCGCGATCCGAAGATGTAGCGCTCCATCTTCGGGTTCCACCGGTGCGTCTGGTGACCGAAGTGCGCGCCGGCTTCGAGCAGCGAACGCATGGAGAATTCTGGCAGAGCCATGAGGTTAGTCCTTTATCCGATTGATCCGCCGCAGACGGGTAAAGGCCTTTTGGCCCTCGGAACGGAGCAAACGGGATTTCTCCCCGTCAGCGCCACGCCTGCGTGTGAAGTGGGCGGGCATGTAGGCGGGTTGGGGACAAAAGGCAAGCGCCATCCACGCCTGGGCGGCGGCTCGCTAGACGAGCGGCACCGCGAGGGTGGCCTTGTGGCGCTTCTTGACGAAACTGGTCTCGAACCGGCGCACGACCGGCTGTTCGAGAACGGACAGGGTGAAGGCGTTGAAGACCTCCATGTCGGCGGCCACGACCAGAAGGACGATATCGAAGGCCCCGGCGATATCGAGACAGAGCTGGACCTGGGGATGGGCTATCAGACGCTGACGCAGGCGGTTGCTCTCGTGCGGGACGTGGCTCTCCAGCTGGACATGGATCACCGCCGACAAGGGATGCCCCGCCGCCGCATCGGACAGAACCGCCGTCTCGGCGGCAATGGCGCCCTCGGCCCTCAGACGCCGGACGCGACGGGCCACCGCCGAGGACGACCGGCCGACCTGCTCGGCCAGGCGATCCGCCGTCTGCATATTGTCCTGCTGCAGGCAGGCGAGCAGGGCCCGGTCCAGCTGATTCAATTTGCACATCTCCCGCAGCCGGCCGCCAAGTTTTGCCAGTTTCTGGCAAGCCGGGGCCCACGAATGCCCGAATTCCTCATCCCATCCAAGCGATAACAGGGGATCAAACCAACAGGTTCTTTTCGTATGCATTTCGCCGTTCTCCTGGCCACCGTCGCGCTCGCCGCGACCGCTCTGCCCGCCCATGCCGGGGCCCAGCCTTCCACTGCTACGGCGGCCGCCCAGGCCGTCGACCCGGCGACCGTCGTGGCCGAAGTCCGCCGGGTGATCGGTGAGCGCTATGTCCTGCCCGAGCGTCGTCCGGCGCTGGACGCCGTGCTGGCGGAGGGCCTGGCCTCGGGCCGCTACGCCGTCGCGGACGGCGCGGCCCTCGCGGAACAGATCAATGCCGATCTCGAACGGGTCGGCCAGGACCGGCATCTGAGTTTCCGCTTCGATCCGCGCACGGTCGCCGTGATCGCGGGTGGAACCGGAGACGCGCCGGGCGACCTCGTCGCCTACGAACGGCTGGTCCGTCAGGCCAACCACGGAATCACCGAGCTGCGCGTCTTGCCCGGCAATGTCCGGCTGATGACCTACGACGGCTTCCACTGGATCGGGGCCGAGAGCGCCGCCGCCCTCGACGGGGCCATGCGCTTTCTCGCGGGTGGCGACGCCGTGATCATCGATCTGCGCGGCAACGGCGGCGGCAGCCCCGAGGCGGTGCAACATATCATCAGCCGGTTCCTGGCCGTCGATACGCCGCTGGTGACCTTCTATATGAACGGCTCTGCGGAAGCCGACGGCCTGTCGACCCTGGCGGCGCCGCCCGAACAGCGCATGATCGGCAAGCCCCTGTACGTCTTGACCAGCGAGGCGACCGGATCGGCCGCCGAGGAATTCACCGGCCACGTCGCGGGCTATCAACTCGGCCAGATTGTGGGCGCCAATACCGCCGGGGCGGGCTTCCGCAATGACATTGTCGCCGTCGGCGATCAGTTTGTCCTCAGCGTCTCGGTCGGGCGCGCGGTGCTGGCCTCCACCGGCAAGGACTGGGAAGGAGTCGGTCATGCGCCGACGATCGAGGCGGGGGTCCCTGTCGCCCTCGACACAGCCCACGCCGCGGCGCTGCGCACCCTGATCGGTGCTGCCCCGGCCGAGGAACGCCCCGCGCTGGAGGCCGTGGCCGAGGCCATGGAGTCACGCGCACTGGGGCGCACCGCTGATCTCGCCCTGGCGGCCTATGCCGGCGTCTATGGCGAGCGCACCCTCACCACGGACGGCGTGCGACTGTTCACCCGGCGGGGTGAGCGGCCAGCGATCGCGTTGATCCCCCTCGGCGGCCATCGCTTTGCCGTCGAAACCGCCCTGGGCATGCGGATGGTGTTCGAGACATCCGGCTCGACGGTGCAGGCGATGACGGTCGACTTCGCTGGCGGGCCCGCACAGCCGCGGATCGAGCGAACGGCCGACGCCCGCTGATCCTCACGTCCCGCGCGGCTTGGCCCGGCTGGTCGCTTCGGCCTTCGTAGGATCCTCGGGCCAAGGGTGCCGGGGATAGCGGCCCCGCATCTCGCTGCGCACCGCCGCCCAGCTGCCGGCCCAGAAGCCGGGCAGGTCCTTGGTCACCTGCACCGGCCGCCGCGCCGGCGACAGCAGGGCGAGGGTCAGCGGAACCCGTCCGCCGCCGACCGTCGGATGGGTCGTCGTTCCGAACAGCTCCTGCACCCGGATATCCACCCGCGGCCCGCCCTCGGCCGCATAGTCGATCGCCGCGGATCCCAGCGGCGTCGCCAGCCGCGCCGGGGCGAGTTCGTCCAGCGCCCGCTGCCGGTCCCACGGGATCAGCGCCCGCACGCCTGCTTCCAGCGCACCGTCGTCGATCTTGTCCAGCGCCTGCACCGCCTCCAGCAGCGGCCACAGCCAGGTCTCCCGGGCCGTCGCCAGGCCCGCGTCCGACACGTCCGGCCAGCCGGTCTCCAGCGCGGCCACGAAGGCCAGCCGGGCCCGCAACCCCGCCGCCCGCTCGCCCCAGCGCAGGGCCGCCAGTCCGTCCCGCTCGACCTCGGCCCGCAACGCCGCCGTGATCGCCGCCCGGTCCGGCGTCCCGAAGATCTTCTCATCGACCACGATCGCCCCGATGCGGCGGATGCGGCGCAGCGTCATCCGCCCCGACGGCTCGCGGCCCAGACGGTCCTCGATCTCGATCCGCCCCTCCAGCGTCGCCGGATCGACCGGAGCCGCCAGCCGGATGCGGTCGCGCGCATCGCCGCCGCCCAGTTCCGCCACCGCCAGCCAGGGCTCGCGCGCAAGGGCATCCGTCGGATCAAGGAAGGCCCCCCGCCCCGAAGCCAGCAACACCTCGCCCGGCTTGCCGCGCGCCTTCGCCACCCGTTCCGGGAAGGCCTCGGCCAGCAGCACGCCCACGTCAGCCTCGCCCCCCTGCCCGGCCCCGGCCGCCCGCGCCCAACGGTCCGCCAGCTTGAGGGCGTCCCGGCCCCCCGGGGACCGGTCGCGCTCCAGGCCGCGCAGCCGGTCTCTGAGATCGACGTCGTTGCCGCCCAGTCCCGGCTCGCTCAACACCGCCGCGATCCGGGCGCCCAGCGCGGCGTCTCCCGCATCGCTGGCCAGGGCGACCATATGCGCCAGCCGCGGCGGCAACGGGATGCGCGTCATTCGCCGCCCGTGCGTGGTCAGGGCGCCGGTCTCGTCGAGCGCGCCCAGCCGCGTCAGCACCTTGCGCGCCTCTGCGAAGGCGCCCGCCGGCGGCTGGTCCAGCAGGGCCAGGGTCTCTGTGGAGCGCGCGCCCCAACGCGCCAGATCGAGCGCGAAGCCGGTCAGGTCGGCCTCGAGGATCTCGGGCCGTTGATGCGGAACCAGCCCGCGGGTGGCCGCCTCGTCCCACAGCCGGTAGCAGACGCCCGGCTCCGTCCGCCCGGCCCGGCCGCGCCTCTGTTCGGCGGAGGACCGGCTGACCCGCACCGTCGCCAGCCGCGTCAGGCCGCTGGACGGCTCGAACCGCGGCACGCGCGACAGGCCGCCGTCGATGACCACCCGCACCCCCTCGATGGTCAGACTGGTCTCGGCCACCGACGTCGCCAGCACGACCTTGCGCCGCCCCTGCGCCGCCGGCTGGATGGCGCGGTCCTGGGTCTCCCGGTCCAGCGCGCCGTAAAGGGGAACGACATCCACCGCCGGATCGCGCAGCCGCCCGGCCAGCCGCTGCGCGGTGCGGTGGATTTCGCCCTGCCCCGGCAGGAAGACCAGCAGTGAGCCGGGCTCCTCACCCAGCGCCTGGATGACCGCGCGCGCGGCGGCGTCCTCGATCCGCTCGACCGGATTGCGACCGGAATAGCGGGTCTCGACCGGGAACATCCGGCCCTCGGCCTCGATCACCGGCGCCCAATCCCCCGCTTCATTGGCCAGCAGTCTGGACACCCCGGCGATGTCCAGGGTCGCCGACATCACCAGCAGCCGCAGGTCCTCACGCAGCAGCCCCTGGGTCTCCCGCGCCAGCGCCAGTCCCAGATCGGCGTCCAGCGACCGTTCGTGGAATTCGTCGAACAGCACGGCCCCGACGCCCTCCAGGCCCGGGTCGTCGAGAATCATCCGCGCGAACACCCCTTCGGTGATCACCTCGATCCGCGTGCCCGGCCCGATCCGGCTCTGCAGCCGGGTGCGATAGCCCACCGTCCCGCCGGTCGCCTCGCCCAGGGTCGCCGCCATCCGTTCGGCCGCCGCCCGCGCCGCCAGCCGCCGCGGCTCCAGCACCAGCAGCTTGCCGCCGGCCAGCCAGGGCGCGTCGAGCAATGCCAGCGGAACGACCGTGGTCTTGCCGGCTCCCGGCGGTGCGGCCAGCACGGCCGCGTT
Source organism: Brevundimonas sp. UBA7664 (assembly GCF_002483305.1). GTDB lineage: Bacteria > Pseudomonadota > Alphaproteobacteria > Caulobacterales > Caulobacteraceae > Brevundimonas. Next base: position 44,024 of record NZ_DLHQ01000026.1, on the reverse strand, counting down.
TCCCCCGACCAGGGCGGCCTTCAACGGCTCGAGAACGGCATGGATCGGCAACATCGCCTGCGGTCTAGCGGCAACGCCCCCCTTCACGAAAGCGTCGTCCGCGCTTCACCATTCGGAAACCGCGTTGCCAGCGGCCCCCTCCGCCGCTAGCGTCCGCGCCATTGAAGGCGGTCCGGGGAGGACTCGCCGTGTATCAGGGGGCGAGACTCTATGTCCGCAGAAGGCCTTAGGCCCAAGGGGAACCGCCTGTTCCTCAAGAAATCCGTAGCCCAGATCCAGAAGGAAGCCGCCAAGAGCGAGCTGAAGCGGTCTCTGGGTCCCATCAACCTGATGAGCCTCGGCATCGGCGCCATCATCGGCGCCGGCATCTTCGTTCTGACCGGCCAGGTCGCCGCCGCCCACGCGGGCCCGGCCATCATGCTGTCGTTCGTGGTCGCGGGCATCGCCTGCGGTCTCGCCGGCCTCTGCTACGCCGAACTGGCCTCGACCATGCCGGTGTCCGGCTCGGCCTACACCTATGCCTACGGCACCCTGGGCGAGGTCTTCGCCTGGATCATGGGCTGGCTGCTGGTGCTTGAATACGGCGTCGCCGCCTCGACCGTCGCGGTCGGCTGGTCCGGCTATGTCGTCTCCATCCTGCGCGACTTCGGGGTGGCCGACGGCCTGTTCCCGATGATCCAGTACGCCGGCGGCGAAGGGCCCTCCTGGGCCACGCCGCTGATCCAGGCCGTGACCTCCGACACGGGCGTCGCCAGCTTCCCGATGACCGGCACCTTCAACCTGGTCGCCGCCATCGGCATCGCCGCGGTGTGCAGCCTGCTGGTCCTCGGCGTCAGCGAGTCGGCCTCGATCAACAACATCATCGTGATGATCAAGATCGTGGTGCTGCTGACCTTCATCGCGGTCGGGATCCAGTACATCAATCCTGAGAACTGGGTGCCCTTCATCCCCGAGAACACGACCGGCAAGTTCGGCGAGTACGGGGCCACCGGCATCCTGCGGGGTGCCTCGATCATCTTCTTCGCCTACGTCGGCTTCGAGGCGGTCTCGACCGCCGCGGCCGAGGCCAAGAACCCCTCCAAGGATGTCCCCGTCGGCATTCTGGGCGCCCTGATCGTCTGCACCCTCATCTATATGGCCGTCGCCGCCGTCATGACCGGCGTGGTGCCCTACCTCGAGCTGGCCAGCCCGGCCCCGGTGGCCGTCGCCATCGACCGCATGGGTCTGGAATGGGCCGACACGGCGTTCATCACGCCCGATGGCAGCCCGCTGAACCTGATCAGCTTCCTGATCAAGATCGGCGCCATCACCGGCCTGTCCTCGGTCATGCTGGTGCTGTGCTACGGCCAGACGCGGATCTTCTACACCATGGCGCGTGACGGCCTTCTCCCGAAAGCCTTCGCCGTCATCCATCCGAAGTTCCGCACCCCGTGGATCGGCACCATCCTGCTGGGCATCCTGATCGCCGTCGCGGCGTCCTTCCTGCCCATCTCGATCCTCGGCGACCTGGTGTCGCTGGGTACGGCCGTGGCCTTCTCGATCGTCTGCCTGAGCGTGATCTTCCTGCGCATCAAGCACCCCGAGATGGAGCGTCCGTTCAAGGTGCCCGGCGGCATCGCCACGGCCGTCGCGGGCATCCTCGCCTGTCTGTCTCTGGCGGCCTTCAACTTCTGGCCGATGATCCAGCACGCGATGGACGGCAATCCGCTGCCGCTCACCATCCTCGGCGCCTATGCCGCGGTCGGCGCGGTGATCTACATCATCTACGGCTTCTGGCACTCCAAGCTCGCCAAGGGCATCGACATCACCGAAGAGACCACGATGTCGTCGCCCGCCGAGGCCATGGGTTCCGGCGTGGACAACCAGAAGGACTGATCTCCGGATCGGACCTCACGTCAGACCAACCAAGAGGAAAGGCCCGGGAGCGATCCCGGGCCTTTTTTCGTTTTCGATCTCCTCCGGCGCGCGCGTTCGCCAATCACCGATACGCCATTGACTCCCGTCCTGGTTGATATTCTATTCCCGCAATCATCGTGGGGGCGAAAATGAACAACTCAGGCAGGATTCTCGTGGCGCTGCTGGCGTCCACGGCGTTGGCGGGATGCGGGACGTTGCAGAGAGCCGCCAGCGCCCTCAACGAAAAGCCGGTGGATCCCCCGCCGTCCCCCGCCCTTCAGCTCGCCGCGGCCAGTCGCGCCAATCTCAACGGCCTGGGAAACGCCCTCGCCCATCGCGACGTCCCCAACTGCGACGGCTTTGTGGACCACAACGGAAATCCCAGGACCGTCGGCCAGACTGAAACCTGTTCCCGCAGCTCGGACCGGAACCTCAACGAACGCGACATCGACATCTATCTGGACCGAAGCATCTTCATCATCGACGCCTATTGCGACGCCTATCTGGCGTCGCTCGCACAGCTGGGCGACACCAACCGATGGACCCGGTCCCAGTTCAATACCGTCGCCGACTATGTCGGCGTGCTGATGGCCCTCGCCGGCGAGCCGACCGAGAGCCTGGGTTACCTCAACGCCGCCGCAGGCTTCTTCAACGCCTCCGCCGACAGTCTCGAGACCTTTGTGACGATCAGCCCGACCCCCGGGAAGATCGGACCCCTGGTTGCCAACGCAAAGGCCCAGAAGTTGACGGCCGTCTCGGGATTGGCTCAGGGCGACCCCACCCTGCGCTGGTCGAGGACTTCACGCTGGATCCAGGATTACGCCGCCCAGTGCACACCACGCGGCATCCGGCTGCTGATTGACGACGCCATCGACAGCAGCGCGCCCAGCGGCACGCCCGCACAACAGGCGGACGCCGCACGACAGTATGGCGCGGTGCTCGGCTCGGCGCTCAGCGGCATTCCCGGCGTCAATGTGGCCGCGCTGGACCGTTCCGCGCTCGACAACCCGGCCGTTCTGGGCGCGTTGGCCTGGCGGATCAGCGATTCAGAAAACATGACCCAGGCGCAGCAGGACCACGTCGCAGGCCTGCTGGGCAGCAACCTCGACCAGACGATCGACGCCGTCATGGCCGATCCGGCCAAGCGTCAGGTTTTGACCAACGTCGTCGCAGGCCCCGGCCGTCCCGCTTTCGACCAACTGATCCGCAACGCGAAGGCAGCCGAGGCGGCGCAGAGCAGCGCGGCATTGGCCCGGGCCGCTGAAATCCGGGTCGAGATCGAAAAGAAGCGCGCGGACGAGGCGGAGGCCCTCGCGGCTGAGCGGCAAGAGCGGATTGATGAGCTGCGAGCCCTCGTTCCGCCGCAGCCAGTCCGGGACGGCCTGAACCAGGAATGACCGGCGCAACCGTTGCACCACCCCACGGTCTCGCCTAGACCACGCCGACCTGAGCGGATGTGGCGGAACTGGTAGACGCACCAGATTTAGGTTCTGGCGCCGCGAGGCGTGGAGGTTCGAGTCCTCTCATCCGCACCATCCTGTTTCGCCCTTCGGGCTTCGCCGGACAGGTCCCGCCAAAAGTAGCCGGGCGACGCAGGGCCGCCCCCACATCTCGATCGTACCCTGGCGCTAAAGACCGCCGGCGCAGAAGTTCTTGCTTTGTTCTCACTTCCCGCTACAGTCCGGAAATGGCTGAGGCGGCGAAAGGACGGGGCGCGCGATCGAATGCGAGCGGCCGGTTCGAGCCGGAAACCGTGCAGGCCTTCGATGACGGCTGGACCGGCGACGATGTCGAGGCCGCGCCCCTGCGCACGACCCTGACGCCCGAGCACGCCCGGACGATCATCGCCAGGAACACCAGTCCGGACATCGGTTTCGACCGGTCCATCAACCCCTACAAGGGCTGCGAACATGGCTGCATCTACTGCTACGCCCGTCCGTCCCATGCCTTCATGGGCCTATCCCCGGGCCTGGATTTCGAGAGCCGCCTCTTCTTCAAGCCCGAGGCCGCGCGTCTGCTGGAGCGGGAGCTCTGCAAGCCGGGATACGTCTGCAAACGCATCCACATAGGCGGCAACACCGACCCCTATCAGCCGGTCGAACGCGAGCTGAACTCGACCCGCTCGATCCTTGAGGTGATGCGGCGCTTCAATCACCCCTTCAGCATCATCACCAAATCGGTGCTGATCGGCCGCGACGCCGACATTCTCGGACCGATGGGCCAGGCCGGCCTCGCCTCGGCCTGCGTTTCCATCACCACCCTCGACCGTGGTCTGGCCCGCGCGATGGAGCCGCGCGCCTCGACGCCGGCGAAGCGGCTGGAGGCCATCTCGCGACTGGCCGAGGCGGGCTGCCCGGTCACGGTCGGCTTCGCGCCGGTGATCCCCGGCCTCAACGATCACGAGCTGGAATCCGTGCTCGAGGCCGCGTCAAAGGCCGGCGCGACCTCGGCCATGTATGTGACCCTGCGTCTGCCGCTCGAGATCAAGGATCTGTTTCGAGAGTGGCTGGCCGACGCCCGGCCCGACCGCGCCGCCCGCGTCATGTCCCTGATCCGCCAGACCCGCGGCGGCCGCGACTACGACCCCGACTGGAGCCACCGGATGAAGGGTTCCGGACCGGTGGCCGAGCTGATCGCCACGCGGTTCAGGGGCGCGGTGAAGCGCTACGGCCTCGACGCGCCGCGAAAGCCGCTGGATGAGACGCAGTTCCGGGTTCCGGCGGATATGAAGAAGCAGGGCGACCTCTTTGACTTCCCTTCCCCCATTTCGGGGGAAGGTGGGCCGCGAAGCGGGTCGGATGGGGGCTTGCCGGATGCAGCCTGAACGGACGATCAAGCGGGCTCGTCGCTTGCGCAGGACACCGGCCCGAGCGGAAGAGTTCTTCTGGTCGCTGGTTCGCGACAGGGCGCTCGATGGCCTTCGCTTTCGGCGTCAGGTCCCGATCGGGTTCTATGTGGCGGATTTCGCCTGTCTGTCGGCCCGGTTGGTCATAGAGGCCGATGGCGGCGTCCATGCGTTGCGGACGTTCGACGACGCCAAACGCGATGGGTGGCTGACCTCACAAGGCTTTCGGGTTCTGCGCTTTTCGAACTCGGAGATCCTCGCCCGACCGAACCACGTGCTGGCTGCGATCCGTCACGCCGCCAAAGAGCCCCCATCCGAGCGGCTTCGCCGCCCACCTTCCCCCGAAATGGGGGAAGGAAGACGAATCTAGTCTTCCCCCGCCGCCGGATCGATCGCGTTCGTGACCATCTCGCGCCAGGCCGGATCGCTCGCGTCGACCAGATCGACATCCTCCAGCAGGGCCACCGCCCCGCCTCCGTCGGGCAGGATCAGACCGAGGACCTCCATCTCCTCGCCGTCCGGCCCCAGATGGGTTTCGGCCTGCACCGCGACGGCCGCCTGCCCCGCTCCGTCCTCGTCCCACCAGATCACCGGCTGCGGCAGGTCCATGGCGATGGGGCGCGGATCGTCCGTGTCGCCGAGGGCGAACACCGCCCGGCGCGCCTGAACGTCGTCCAGGGTCGCCACCGCGCCGGTGAACGGCGTCAGCCGGGTCCAGTCCTCGGCGTCGAAACCGCCGCCGTCCTCTTCGTGCGCGTCATCGTCCGTGGTCATCGTCTACCGCCTGAACACCGCTGCCAGCTCGACATGCGCCGACCACAGGAACTGGTCCACCGGCGTGACCCGCTCCAGCCGGAAGCCGGCGTCGATCAGCACCCGGGCGTCGCGGGCGAAGGTCACCGGATTGCAAGACACATAGACGACCACGGCCGCCTTCGACGGGGCGATCTGCCGCGTCTGCTCCAGCGCCCCGGCGCGCGGGGGGTCCAGCACCACGGCGTCGCAGCCGCGCAGGTCATAGGGGGCCATCGGGCGGCGGAACAGGTCGCGGACCTCGGCCGTGACCGGCTTCATCCCCGGCCCGGTTCCGATCCCCGCCTTCAACGCCGCAATCCCCGCCGCCGAGGCGTCCGCGGCCAGCACCGGCGCGATCGTTGCGAGGGGGAAGGTGAAGGTCCCCGCCCCGCAGAACAGGTCGGCGATCTTCTTCGCCCCCTTCACCGCCTCCATCGCCCGCGCAACCATGGCCGCCTCGGCCTCGGGCACGGCCTGCAGGAAGCCGCCCGGCGGCAGGGGCACGGTCGCCGGGCCGAAGGCGACCTTCGGCTGACGCTCCATCATCAGGGTCTCGCCGGCCAGGCTCAATCGCGCCAGACCGGCCGCGGCGGCGGCTTCGATGGCCCGCATCTGCGCATCGCGCGACAGGCCGCCCGAACGGCGCTCCACCCCGGTCACGTCGACGTCGAGCCCGGTCAGGGTCGCTGTCACATGCAGGGTCGGCGCTGATTTCGGATGCTCCAGGAAGGCCTCCGCCACCCGCGCCAGCGCCGGAAAGGCCGAGACCAGCCGCGGATCCGCCACCGGACAGGCGGTCACCTCGACCAGCCGCCAGCTCTTGCGCGCCTTGAAGCCCAGCACGACCCGCCCGTCCTCGCCGCGCCGGGCATGCAGGGCCAGCCGCCGCCGCGTGCCCGGCGGGACGGCCACGGTCGCCTCGATGTCGGTCTCGATCCCCTCGCGCGCCAGGGCCAGCCGCACCTGCTCCCGCTTCCAGTCCAGATACGGCCCGGCCGCCCAGTGCTGCAGCGAACAGCCGCCGCAGTCGCCGTAGTGGGGCGAGACGGGCGCGATCCGGTCGGGGCTGGCGACGACGATCTCGACCGCCTCGAGCCGCCCGTCGCGGACCTCGCCGCGCACCGTCTCGCCCGGCAGGGTCAGGGGGGCGAACACCGGCCCGGCCGGGGTTTCGGCGATCCCGTCGCCCTGCCCGCCTACGCGGCTGATGGTCAGCGTTTCCGTCATCGCCCGCTTCTAGGGCGCCCCGGCGTCTGGCGAAACCTGAACGAAGATGAACGGCCCGCTCAAAGGCCGTTCAGTTTCGGCGCGCTAGATATCGAGACACAGGCAGGGGCGCCGGATGGTCGGCTCCCAACTCCAACAGGGACAGGATCTCCGCAATGTTCGCCCGTCTTTCCATGAAGACCGCCGCAACCGGCGCCGCCCTCGCCGCCGCCGCCATGTTGGCGGCCCCCGCCACGGCCTCGGCTCAATCCTACGGCCAGCCGTACGGCTACCAGGACCGCGGCTACGACACCTATCAGGACGGCGGCGACTATTGCCGCAGCGACCGCAGCAACCGTCGGGGCGCCGGCGTCGCCATCGGCGCCACGATCGGCGCGGTAGCTGGTTCGCAGTTCGCCGCCAACGGCCGCCGCACCGAGGGCAGTGTGCTCGGCGGCGTGCTCGGCGCCATCGTCGGCGCCAGCGTCGGCGGCTCCTCCGCCCGCGATTGCGACCGCGGCTATGATCAATCGCAGTACGGCTATCGCGACAACGCCTACGGCCAGTCGCAGTACGGCTACCGCGACAACGCCTATGGCCAGTCCCAATACGGCTATGGCGACAACGCCTATGGCTACCAGGACCGTTACGACGATCGCGCCCAGGCCTATGACCGGTACGATGATCGCTATGACGATCGCGGCTCCGGCTACCGGACCGACGACCGCGCCTGCCGCACCGTGTCCGTCCGCGCCCGTGACCAGTACGGCCGGCTCGTCACCCGCTACGAGCAGTCCTGCACGGACCGCTACTGACCGAATTGCGTCGCCGATTATTTTTCAGCCCCCCTGTCGATCGGCGACGTGACGGAGACCCCCGGTGGAGCAATCCACCGGGGGTTTTTCCTTTTTGGGGCGCTATCGCTCGCGACGCGGCCGCTCGCTGCTTGAGCGCGTCTCGTCTCCTCCCCATGCAATGGGGAGGGGGACCATGCGAAGCATGGTGGAGGGGTGGAGGCTGAGCGCATGCGATCCGGCGACGGGCTTCAGGCTCCGCCGCGCCTCGCCCACAAGAGAAACTCCACATTCCCGTCCGCGCCGGTGATCGGGCTTTCCGCCGACGCCTGCACGGCCCAGCCCTCGCCTTCCAGCCATACAGATACCGACGTCAGCGCCGCCTGCTGCGCGGCGGAGTCCCTGACCACGCCCTTCTTCGTCCCCCCCGGTCCCCCCGCCTCGAACTGCGGCTTGACCAGGGTGACCAGATCCGCGCCCGGCGCGGCGAGCGACAGGGCCGCCGGCAGCACCTTGGCGAGGCCGATGAAGCTGGCGTCGCAGACGATCAGGCCCGGGGTCTCGGGGATCAGATCGGGCGCCAGGTCCCGCGCGTCGGTGTGCTCCAGATTGACCACCCGCGGATCGCCGGCCACCCGCGCGTGCATCTGGCCCGACCCGACATCCACCGCGAAGACGCGCGCCGCGCCGCGTGACAGGCAGACCTCGGTGAAGCCGCCGGTCGAGGCGCCGATGTCCAGCACCGTCCGCCCCTCGACCGCCACCGGCCACAGCGTCAGGGCGTGGTCCAGCTTCAGGGCCCCGCGCCCGACCCAGCGGTGGGCGTCGGCATAGAACACGACCGCATCCTCGCCCACGGCCTGGGACGCCGCCCGGGCCGGGGCGCCGTCGACCGTCACCCCGCCCGCCTCGATCGCCGCCTTGGCCCGCGACCGGCTCTCGGCCAGACCGCGCGCAACCAGCAGCTGGTCGAGCCGGGTCTTGCTCACCCCACCGCGTCCAGCCGCGCCAGCGCCGCCTGCAGCTTGGCCCGCCCAGCCTCGGCCTCGGCCAGTTTCTCGCGTTGCTCCTCAACCACCTCGGGCGCGGCGCGGCCGACGAAGTTCGGGTTGCCCAGCTTCTTGTTCACATGGTCGATGTCGCTGTCGAAGGCGGCGATCTCGCGCGTCAGCCGCGTCCGCTCGGCCCCGATGTCGACCAGCCCGGCGAGGGGCAGGAAGGCCGAGGCGCCGCCGATCAGGATCGAGATCGATCCCTCCGGCTGCACGCCCACCGTGGTGATCGCCTCCAGCCGGGCCAGGCCGCGCAACAGATCGCCGTGCCGTTCGAACCGCGCGGCCACGTCCGCCGACGGATTGTAGAGGGCCAGGGTCAGTCTGGCGCCGGGGGGGATGCCGATCTCGGCGCGGCTGGAGCGGATCTGGGTGACCGACTGGATCAGCCAGTTGATCTCTTCCGAAGCGGCGGCGTCGAGCCAGGCGTCGGGCAGGTCCGGCCAGGCCGCGCCGATCAGCGTGGCCTCGGCGCGCGGCGCGCCTTCCGTCGCCAGATTGTCCCACAGATCTTCGGTGATGAAGGGCATGATGGGGTGCATCAGCTTCAGCGTCTGGTCGAGCGTCCACGCCGTCATCGCCCGGGTCTCGGCCCTGGCGGCCTCGTCGGCGCCGGTAAACACCGGCTTGGCCAGTTCCAGATACCAGTCGCAGAAGACGTTCCAGACGAACCGGTAGAGGGCCGAGGCGGCGTCGTCGAACCGGCCGCCCTCGATGGCGACGGCCACCTCGCGCTCCGCCTTGACCAGCTCGTCCCGGACCCAGCGGTTCAGCGTCTGCTCGACCGCCGCCGGGTCGAAGCCCTCGACCCGCCGCGCCTCGTTCATCTGGGCGAAGCGGGCGGCGTTCCACAGCTTGGTGCCGAAATTGCGATAGCCTTCAATCCGTTGGCGCGACAGTTTGATGTCCCGCGTGCCCGACAGAATGGCCATGGTGAAGCGCAGCGGATCGGCCCCGAGCTCGTCGATGATGGTCAGTGGGTCGATGACGTTCCCCTTCGACTTGCTCATCTTCTGGCCCTTCTCGTCGCGGACCAGGCCATTGATGATGACCCGTTTGAACGGAACCTCATCCATGAAGTGAAGCCCCATCATCATCATCCGGGCGACCCAGAAGAAAATGATGTCAGCAGCCGTCACCAGATCGCTCGTCGGATAGAAGCGGCGCAGGTCTTCCGTGTCCTCCGGCCAGCCCATGGTCGAGAACGGCCACAGGGCCGAGCTGAACCAGGTGTCGAGGACGTCCTCGTCCTGCGTCAGCGCCTTGCCGCCGGCCTGGGCGATAGCTTCGGCCTCGTTCTCGGCGACGTAGATGTTGCCGTCGGCGTCATACCAGGCCGGGATGCGGTGACCCCACCACAGCTGGCGCGAGATGCACCACGGCTCGATGTTGCGCAGCCATTCGAAATAGATCTTCTCGTAGGACTTCGGCTCGAAGACCGTGTCGCCCTGCTCCACCGCCTTGATGGCCGGCTGGGCCAGGGTGTGGGCGTCGACGTACCACTGGTCGGTCATCCACGGCTCGATGACCACGCCCGAGCGGTCGCCGTGCGGGATCACGTGGCGCGTCTTCTCGATGTCCTTCAGCCAGCCTTCAGCCTCGGCGCGGGCCACGATGGCCTTGCGCGCGGCGAAGCGGTCCATACCCTCGTAGTCGGCGGGCACGTCGGGCGTATCGGCGGCGGTGATGCGGCCGAAGGCGTCCATGACGTTCAGCGCCGCCAGCCCGGCCCGCTTGCCGACCTGGAAGTCGTTGAAGTCATGCGCCGGCGTGATCTTCACCGCGCCCGAGCCCTTGGTCGGATCGGCGTAGGCGTCGGCGACGATCGGAATGCGTCGGCCGACGATCGGCAGGGTCACGAACTTGCCGACCAGCCCCGCGTAGCGCGCGTCGTCCGGATGCACGGCCACGCCGGTGTCGCCCAGCATGGTCTCGGGCCGGGTCGTGGCGACGACGATATAGTCGCGCGTCTCCCACTCCGTGGCCTTGCCCTCGTCGTCGAAGGCCGCCGGGTGCTCATAGGTCACGCCGTCGGCCAGCGGATAGGCGAAATGCCAGTAGGACCCGTCCATCTCGCGCTGCTCGACCTCGAGGTCCGAGATGGCGGTCTGGAAATGCGGGTCCCAGTTCACCAGCCGCTTGTCGCGATAGATCAGGCCTTCCTTGTGCAACTGGACGAAGACCTTGCGCACGGCGTCCTGAAGCGTCGGATCGAGGGTGAACCGCTCGCGCGACCAGTCACACGACGACCCCAGCCGGCGCAGCTGGTTCTGGATCGAACCGGCGCTGGTCGCCTTCCATTCCCAGATCTTCTCGACGAAGGCCTCGCGGCCCATCTCGCGCCGCCCGACATTGCCGGCGGCGGCCAGCTGGCGCTCGACCACCATCTGGGTGGCGATGCCGGCATGGTCCGTTCCCGGCAGCCACAGCACCGCCTTGCCCTGCATCCGGTGATAGCGGGCCAGGATGTCCTGCAGCGTGTTGTTCAGCGCATGGCCGATGTGCAGCGACCCCGTCACGTTCGGCGGCGGAATGACGATCGAATAGGCTTCGGCGGCCCCGTCGGTCTTCGGCGCGAACAGGCCGCTCGCCTCCCACATCGCGTACAGGCGGGGTTCGGCGGCGGACGGGTCAAAGGTCTTGTCGAGCATTGGGAAGGGTCTTTTTTTGGTTCCCTACCGCTCCGCGCGCGGCGCGTCGCTGCATGAGGGCGGTAGACAAAGAGAAAGGGCGGCCCCGACTGGAGCCGCCCCGAAATGATCTAGCCTTGATCGGGTCGCGGGTGAAGTCAGCCGGCGTTGCGGGCGATGCGTTCGACTTCCTTGCGTACCTGGGCCTCGACGATGGCCGGCAGATTGGCGTCCAGCCAGTCCTTCAGCATCGGCCGCAGCAGCGAGCGGGCCAGTTCATCCAGGGTCGGGCCGGTTCCGGTCGGGGGTTCCATGGGTTCGGGCTTCCTGATCGTGGAGGCGAAACCGGCGAAGGCCGAGGCGGCGCTGGCCGCGGCGCTGTCGCCGACCAGGCTGTCGTAGGTCGTCGTCGGGATGGAGGGATGCTCGGGCGTGTGAACCTCGACCGGCTCCTCGGTGAAGACCGACTCGCTGACCGGCGCGCTCGGGAACGGCTCGGCCGCCGAGATGTCGAGGTCGCCGAGGCTTTCGGCCGCAGGGGCCTCATAGGCGTCGGTCAGCTCCAGCACGTCGTCATCCGCGGCCGGCTCTTCCATCGACGGCGTCTCGTCCATCAGGGCCGGAGAGACGACCGGTTCTGGCTCCGGGTCCGGCGCGGGCGCGGCAGCGACCGGGGCGGTTTCAGCCGGGGCGTCGTCTTCGGAGATGATCCGGCGGATCGACGCCAGGATTTCCTCCATCGTCGGTTCCTGGGCGGTCTGATCGGTCATGTCGAAACCCCGGTGCGCGCGGCGAACGCACGTTCAAGTCCAATTGCGGCGCGGAAGAGGAGCCCCCTCCCACGTCCTGTCGTCGCATCTCAGGCCGCTGGAATCAACGGGCGTTTTCGCGTCACAGGTTAACACACAGCGCCGCGAGTCGCCCCGCGGGCGACCGGTCCCGGATCAGTCGCGAGGCGCGGTCTGCACGACTTCGGACTTCAGCTGGGTATCGATCGGCGCATCGGCCGCGTCATTGGCCGGTACGACCGGCGGCGCGGCCAGACGGTCGATCGTCTCGACCAGACCGTCCCACGGCAGACCGCCGCGGTTGCGCACATGGTTATAGTTGGCGGCGGGGTCATAGACGGTCATGGCGGCGTCCAGATCCTGACCTTCCAGCCGGCCCATGGAGGCCAGAAGATTGGCCTGGGCGACGTATTCATTGCGCCGGGCGCTGGCCAGGGTGACCTGGGCCGAGCGCAGCTCCAGCTCCTGGTTGAGCACGTCGAGAGTGGTGCGCAGGCCGACCTGGGCCTCCTGCCGCACGCCCTCTGCGGCCACGGTTGCGGCGCGGACGGCTTCCTCGCCCGCCTGGAGCGTGGCCCGGGCCGAAATCGACTGGGCATAGGCCGAGCTGACGGCCTGCAGGGTGCTGCGGCGTTCGCCCTCGACATTGATCTGGGCCGCATTGGCCCGTTCGAGGGCCTGGGCGACGCGCGAACCGTTCAGCCCGCCGGTGAACAGCGGCACCGAGATGGTGGCTCCGGCCTGGAAGCGCGTCTCGTCGGCGATGTCGTTCAGATTGCCGAGATCGCCGGCCGATCCGCCATAGGAAGCGGTCAGCCGGGCCGACGGCATGTACTCCGCCTTGGCCGCCGCGACGTTGGCCTCGGCCGCCCGCAGGCTGTAGCCGGCCGAGCGGATGCCGGGATTGTCGAGCAGGGCCACATCGAGGGCGTTGTCGAAGTCGGTCGGTATGCCCGGCAGCACCGGCATCGGCGCCAGGTCGCCCGGCGCCTGACCGACGACCGCGGCATAGGTCGCGCGGGACACCGAGAGCTGGGCCCGGGCGTTGGCCAGGTCGGCCTCGGACTGGGCCAGCCGCGATTCGGACTGGGCCACATCGGTGCGGGTGATCTCGCCGACCTCGAACCGCGCCGAGGCTTCTTCCAGCTGGCGTTGCAACACGCCCAGATTGGACTCGCGAATGGACAGGATTTCGGTGTCGCGGATCACATCGGCATAGGCCTGGATGACCGAGGCCAGGACGGTCTGTTCGATGTCGCGCAGGTCCTCGCGCCCAGCCAGGATGTTGGCCTCCGCCGCCGAGATGCCGTGGCCGATGCGGCCGCCCGACCAGAGGGTCTGCGACAGGCCGAGGCTGACGCCGCCGGTGTCGCTTTCGGAGTTCCCGAGCGAGTCGCTGTAGGTGCGCGCATAGTTGGCGCTGACCGTCACGTCGAGCGACGGCCGAAGCCCGGCCCGCGCCTGGACGATGGACTCATCCAGCGCCCTCTGGTTGGCCCGCTGGGCCAGCAGCGAGGGATTGGTCTGATAGGCCAGCGCCAGGGCTTCCTGCAGCGTTTCCGCCCAGGCGGGCGCGCCCATGCCGGTCATGACGGCGATGATGGCGACCGAGGCGAGCGCGCGCGAACGTTTCAGCATGTCTGTTCCTGCCTGGCGCGGGGAGGCGCGCCCTTCATATCTCGTAGGTCTGATGGGGGACGGTTTGCGCCCACGCCAGTTAAGTTTTTTTCACGCGCCCGCCGGTGAAGTCCGTCGGCCCTCGGGAAACTACAGCGCGAAGATAGGTTCGGGCGAGAGTTCCGCCAGCATCGGCGGCGCGGCGTTGAACAATTCGCGGCGGGAAACACCCTGTTCGCCGCGCACATACAGCACGGCCTTGCCCACCGGCCCGGCCCGCTCGACGACCGCCAGCCGGCCGCCGACCTTCAGGGCCTTAAGCCAGGCGTCGGGCCGGCCGGGAATCGCGCCTTCGCAGATGATCACGTCATGCTCGCCGCCCGTCGGCGCCGCCAGCGGGCCGACGACCGTGCTGACGCCCGCCTCCGCCAGAACCTCGCCGACCACCTCGAACACGGCAGCGTCGGATTCCTGGGCCGTGACCTCGAGGCCCAGTTCCGCCAGAACCGCCGCGGCATAGGGCGCCGCCAGGGCCAGGGCCGTCTCGCCCTGCCGGGCGTCCAGCGCCATCAGCAGTTTCGACAGGTCGCGCGCCATCATCAGCCGGCGTTCTCCCGCGATCTCGGGCTCTATCTCGGCATAGGCGGACCAGGCCCGCTCCTGCGGCAGGAAGCGCTCGCGCGGAACGGCCAGCAGCGCCGCCTGCAGGGCGCGGTCGGTGACGTCGTTCACGCGGATCTGGCTGTCGACCATGACCTTGCGGGCTGCGGCGAAATCCATGGAGCAACGATCCTGCGGCTGAGGGCGCCCGGCGGCGGCCGGGAAATCTGGCGCGCTTATAGGTCTGTGCGTTGCGAGGGACAATCCGATCTGATAGCGAACGCCCCTCGCGATGGCGCGGCCGTTCCAAACGGCCCAGGGCCTGATGGCGGAGTGGTTACGCAGAGGACTGCAAATCCTTGCACCCGAGTTCGATTCTCGGTCAGGCCTCCATCGCGATTTCGTCCCACACGCCCTTCGGCGTAGGCAAGCGCCGATTGCGCGCAGCGTGCGAGATTCCCGTTTCGGTGTCCTCACGCCCGTGGTTAAGGTTCTCCGGAGAGCCGGGGGGCGATGTATGCCGAGCCGTACAGACCGACTGACCGACCGCGAGCGTGAATGCCTGCGCCTCGTCCACGCCCATCTGAATTCCAAACAGATCGCGCGCCGCCTCGGCATCAAGCCCGCCACCGTCGATCGCCATTGCGAGAACGCCGCGCGCAAGCTGAAGGCGTCGGGCCGCGTCGACGCCGCCCTGCTGCTGATCGCGGATCAAACCGTTCCGAACGACTCGGTATCCGAACCGGCCCCAATCGCTTCCGACCCCTTCAGCGCGTCCTCTGACAGGGCGAACGGGGTGACACATGACCGATACCGAAGGACGGGTGCCAGACATCAGCTGGGCGCAACTGCAGACGGTGCTCCTGGCGCTGGCGGATACGCCGATGAAACGGATGATGGTTCAGCATCTGGTGGAAGGCACGCGCAAACAGGCGACGTTTCTCTCACCCGAATGCACGTTCAGGGAGATACTCCACATTGGAGCAGCCTTGCTGGACTCAGGCTTCCAGCCGGTGGAATCGGACATGAACACCTCGGCCGCATCCTGTTCGTCTTCGCCATTGCGGCAGTAGCCGTTCTGGCCCTGACGAGCGTCATAGGTGCGGAGCGGTTCGCCTTCATCCTGCAAGGCATCCGATACGGCGGCTGATCCGCGCTGCCTCTCAAGATAGGTGAGCCAATGAAACGCAGCGAACATGCAGCGGCCGTTGTCGCGCGCCTGGCGTCGGACCTGTTCCAGGCCGAAGCCAGCCAGGACGAGGCCGTCAGCCAGTTGGGCCAGCTGGCCCAGTCCTTGACGCGAAGCCGCCGCGAGGCCGGTCTCTCGGCCACGGTGGGCCAGGCGGCCTTCGACGCCCTCGCCGACGCCGTCGCGGCCCAGGTCGGGGCCCAGCGCGCGATGGTCGCGCTTCACGAGGCCTTGGCGGATGTAAAGCGGTCGACCTCCTACCGCGGCGTCCGGATGGGCGGCATGGAGAAGCTGGAAGACCCCGTCCCGCGGCCGGTGGGGCTTGCGCTCGTGGCCTGATTTGGCGATGCCGGGGATATGTCGCCCATCTATGCGGTTTCCCTGGGCCTGCTGATCGTGTCCGCAGCGCTCGCGTTCTGGCGCGGCGGCGGGTGGGAACGCGCAACGGCGGCCGCTCTGGTCCTGGTCTGGATCGGGACGGCCTTCGTCGCGCCGTTCAACCATGCCGAGCCGCCCTGGGTCATCATCGGGCTCGACGGCGCAACCATGCTGTTCCTGCTGTATCTGGCCCTCTATTCGAAACGCCAGTGGACGATCTGGGCGGCCGCGTTCCAGTTCCTGCTCATGGCCAACCACCTGGCCTTCGTTCGCTTCCGTGAGCTCGATCAGTGGGCCTATGTCACGGCCTACTATGTCTGGGGCGACGCGGTCTTGCTGTGCCTGATCTCGGGCGTGATCTGGGGCGCGCACAAGGCCGCGCCCGCAGCCGGGCCGGCGGACTGAACGGACAGCGTGTGCGGGGGATCAGGCGACCGGCGCAGTGATCCAGCCGATGACGCTGGCGGCGCTGACGCCTGCCGCGACGATCCCGACCGCCAGCGCGATGCGCGCATTGCGGTGAATGAAGACGAAAACCCCACCGAACATGACTGAACTCCCCCCGGACGCCCACACACCGACACAGCTTTGCCGGTTCATCAAGGTGTACAAAGCGTTAATCGCAATACCGTGATCGATTCACGCCCGTCGGGAGAAATGATGCAGCGCAATTCCACTGGCGACCGAAACGTTCAGCGAATCAAAGCCGCCTGACATCGGAATCCCGACGGGCCGGCAGCGGGCGATGACCTCCGGGGACAGGCCGGGCCCCTCGGGTCCCAGCAGGATGGCGACCCGCCCTCCCCGCGGCGCGCGATCCAGAGGCTCGCGCGCGCCCGGCGTCAGGGCGATGACCTCGAACCCCGCCGCCTTCAGACCCTCGACCATGGCGAGGGCGTCGAGCCCGACCGCCATCGGCGTGCGCAGCACCGCGCCGACCGACACCCGGATCGCCTTGCGATAGAAGGGATCGCAGCACTGCGCGTCCAGCAGCACCGCGTCCGCCCCGAACGCCGCCGCATTGCGGAACAGGCCGCCCATGTTGTCATGGTTGCCGATCCCGCAGGCCGCGACCACCACGGCGTCCGGCCCCATCTCCGCCAGGCTGGCCTCCAGGGTCCGGACCGGCGGCTTCTCGCCGAGCGCCAGGATGCCGCGATGCAGGTGAAAGCCGGCGATCGCATCCAGCACCGGCGGCTCGGCGACATAGACCGGCGTCTCCTCCGCCAGGCGCGCGAGCACGCCGGCCAGCCCCTCGACCCGCTTGCGGTCCAGCAAAAGCGCGACGGGACGGCACAGGGACCGGTCCGACGTCAGCACGTTCAGGACGACCTCGCCCTCGGCCACGAACAGGCCCTGCCTGCCCGTCAGGTCCCGCTCGCGGATGTCGCGGAAGCCGGCGATGCGCGGATCTTCGGGGTCGTCGATGCGGATCACGGCCAAGATCGGATATTTCCCGTTGCGTCAGTCTGACTCGCGCTGCTATAGCGCCCGCCTTCCCGAGAGGAAGTGTTCCGCGGTAGCTCAGTGGTAGAGCAGCCGACTGTTAATCGGCTGGTCGTAGGTTCGAATCCTACCCGCGGAGCCACTCTTTCCCTTCATCGCAGATCGAAAAAAAGCCCGACGCGAGCGCCGGGCTGAAGAAGTTCGGTGATGGTGGGTGTCCTCGAGAAGGAAGACATCCTTCCGATGCCGTGAATTGGTTAACCGTCCGTAAACCCTCTCAGTCCGCGTCGGGCAGCCATGTCGTCTGCCGCCCGCCCGCCGGGCCGCTCCAGACCACCCGCCAGCCGGCGCCGGCCCGTTCGACCCGCGGCGCCGCGTCCGCCGCCCCGTCGCCGGGCCAGGCGAAGGTCCGCCCGCCGACCCGGATCTCGTCCGGTCCCGTCGCGGGGGTCAGCACCAGGCTCCAGCGGCCTGATGTGTCGGGAGTCACCTGAACCGTCTCGCCGCCGGTCTGAAGGTCGACCGGCGTGTCGGCCGGGGAATTTCGCCCGGAGGCGAGCCGCATCCGCCCGTCGCTGTCGACCGCGCCGAGCGCCGGCGCCCGGTCCAACCGCCGGGTCGCGCCGCCCGCCCGCAGGATCGCCACGGGCCCCCGCCCCCCGGCCACGATCAGCAGCCGCTCCGGCGCCGGGACCGCGTCCTGGCCCACCTGGGTCTCGGGCCGCAGCAGCAGGTCGCCCGCCGGCGGCGTCATGCGAATCTCGAACCGTCCCTCGCCGTCGGCCGCCGCGGCGTAGGCGGGCCCCGAATCGCTGCGCAGCACGACGCGGGCGCCCGGCTCCGCCCGGCCGGTGAAGATCAGGCCGCCCGACATGCGCTGGACCGACACGATCATCGGCGGACGGGTCCAGCCCTCGACCGCCCCGGGGCCCCGGGGCTTCTCGGCCGCCGGCGTGGCGGGCGGAGAACAGGCGGCGCTCGCGACGCACAACAGAACCGCCAGAATCGCCTTGTCGAACATGGCCCGTTTCATCGCATGCCTCCGACCGCTAGGAGTAGCGGTCCAGATAGCGCGCCGGCACGGCCGCTGTCTCCCATCCGTTCCCGAGGCCCCATGTCTTCGCCTGCCGCCATCCAGCCTTTTGACGGTCAGTCCGTCTGCCTGTTCTGCGGGTCTTCGGAGCTGTCCGACCCGGCCTACACCGAGGCCGCCCGCGCCTTCGGGGCCCAGACGGCGGCGGCCGGCTGGCGGCTGGTCTATGGCGGCGGCGGCGTCGGCCTGATGGGCGCCTCGGCCCGCGCGGCCCACGCGGCCGGCGGCCGGGTGCTGGGCGTCATGCCGGGCTTCCTGCGCAGCCGCGAGCGTCTGTTCGACGACGTCGAGACCCTGATCGTGCCGTCGATGCACGAGCGCAAGACCATCATGTACGACCAGTCCGACGCCTTCGTGGTCGCCCCCGGCGGCGTCGGCACCCTGGAAGAGGTCATCGAGGTGCTGTCGTGGAAGCGGCTGGACCTGCATGCCAAGCCGGTGATCTTCCTCAATCTCAACGGCTTCTGGGAGCCCCTGCTGGCGGTGATGGAGCACAGCATCGCCGAGCGGATGACCCCCGACAGCTTCCGCCAGGCCTGGGTCGTCTGCGACACGGTCGAGGCCGCGATCGAGGCCATGCAGGGCGCGGGCGAGATGCCGCACTTGCAACATGATCGCCGATAAGTAATCAATGGTCAGTCAGCCGGGTTGATCCGTTTCTTTTAGCTACGCACCTTGACAGTTGCGTATGAAAACGGACACTGGCGATGCGGGGCGGATAACCGCGCCCGCCCAAACCGGAGACCTCCCCCATGCGCGCTCTGCTCATCGCCGCGGCCCTGTTCGCCGCCGCCCCCGCCTTCGCCCAGACCTCGGCCCCCGCCACCAGCGCTGTCCTCGCCGACGCCGCCCGCGCCCCGGCCAGCCGCACCATCATCGACGGCGCCACCTGGCGCTGCGACGGCGCATCCTGCACCGCCACCGGCGGCACCAGCCAGCCCGCGACCCGCGCCTGCCGCCGCGTCGTGGCCCGCTTCGGCGCCGTGTCGTCGTTCAGCTACAAGGGCGACGTCCTGTCGGCCGAACAGATCGCCGCCTGCAACGCCTGATCCGCCGACGCACGATCAGAAAAGGGCCGCCCCCGATCCGGGGGCGGCCCTTTTTCGTAGACCCCGCGGTGGAAGGCCTCAGGCCGTTTCGCCGCTCAGACGCTTCACGATCCGCTCGCGCCCGATCATCGGCGCCAGGGTCGCCATGTCCGGACCGTGCTGCTGGCCGGTGATCATCATCCGCAACGGCATGAACAGGGCCTTGCCCTTGGCCCCCGTCGCCTCCTTCACCGCCGCCGTCCAGACCGGCCACAGGGTCTCGTCGATGGTCTCCGGCAGGGCCGCCAGCGCCGCCGCGGCGAAGGCCGGGTCCTCGATCAACGGCGTGACCGGACCTCGAACGATAGTCGCCATTTCAATGACATCAGCGAACTTCTGAAGGTTGCCACGCACCCCGTTCCAGAAGGCTTCACCCAAATCGGCGCCCAGATCCGTCAGCCGTGGCCGCGCCACCGCATACGGCATGGCGTGCAGCGCCTGGGCGTTCAGACGATCCAGATCGGCGGTGTCGTAGCGCGCCGGCGACCGGCCCATTTTCGAGAAGGCGAAGCTGGCGCCGAGCGCGTCGATGGACTCCCCCACCTCCAGCGGATCACTGGTGCCGATCCGGCCCAGGTGGCTGGTGATGGCGATCGGCTCATAGCCCTGATCGCGCATCTCGGCGATCGACAGCGACCCCAGCCGCTTCGACAGCGCCTGCCCGTCCTCGCCGACCAGCAGGGGCATGTGGGCGAAGGCCGGAACCGGGCCGCCCCAGCCCTCGCCGATCAGCGCCTCGAAGATCTCGATCTGGGCCCCGGTATTGGTGACATGGTCCTCGCCGCGGATCACATGGGTGATGGCCATGTCGAGGTCATCGACGACCGACGGCAGGGTGTAGAGGAACAGCCCGTCCTCGCGGATCAGCACCGGGTCCGACATCGACGCCGTATCCACCTCGGCATGACCGCGCGACAGGTCTTCCCAGGCCACGCGGCGGCCGTCCAGCTTGAAGCGCCAGTGCGGTTTGCGCCCCTCGGCCTCATACGCCGCCTTCTCCGCTTCGGTCAGGGCCAGGGCGGCCCGGTCGTAGATCGGCGGCAGGCCGCGCGACAGCTGCACCTTGCGGCGTCGGTCCAGCTCCTCGGAGGTGTCGTAGCAGGGGTAAAGCCGCCCGGCCGCCTTCAGACGCGCCGCGGCGTTTTCATAGCGGTCGAACCGCTTCGACTGGTTGTGGCGTTCGTCCCAGACCAGGCCCAGCCAGGTCAGGTCATCCTCGATGCCCTGTTCGAACTCCGGCGTGGACCGCGCCAGATCGGTATCGTCGATGCGCAGCACGAATTTGCCGCCCTGCCCCTTGGCGAACATCCAGTTCACGAGAGCAGTGCGGACATTGCCGACGTGCAGCCTACCCGTCGGCGACGGGGCGAAACGGACCTTGACGGACATGGAGAGACCTTGAAACGCGAGGCGGCTAGGTCGCGCTCCAACCCGGCGAAGTCAAGGCGGCGTGGTCAACCGGGGGCTTCGCAGGCCATCCTCAGCGCGGCGACCTGCCGCGAGAACGCGCGCGCCCTGTCCATCGTCTCGAACGGGATGGCGTGGTCGCTGGCCTGCCCGGTGACATTGGTGAGATGGCCGCGCTGGATGCACTCTGATCCATCCACGCACCGAAAGCGCAGGACGGCGGCGCCGCTGGCGGCCTCCTCCGGACCATCCTCGACAACGGCGGCCAGCGGCATGATCCAGCGGCCCCAGGCGGCGTTTCGGCCGTGGCTGTGGTCCACCGTGGCGCAGTCGCCGGAAAGCCTGTGATAGAAATAGGCCCCGCTGCCGGTCCCCCAGAAGGAAAATCCCGGGGCCGACGCGGGGGCATCATTGTCCTGGGCCTGAACAGCCGTCCCCGAGACGGCCAGAAGGCAGAATCCGGCCCCGATCATCCACCGTTTCATCAACGATCTCCCCGACCCGCGTCATGCCAGATGATCGCGGGGTCAATGAACGTCGAATGAACGCTGTTGCGTCAGTCGTCCCGGTGAACCCGCTCGCGGCGCTCATGCCGCTCCTGGGCCTCGACGGACAGCGTCGCCGTGGGGCGGGCCTCCAGCCGTCCGAGGCTGATCGGCTCGCCGGTCTCCTCGCAATAGCCGTAGGAGCCGTCCTCGATGCGCCGTAGCGCCTCGTCGATCTTGGAGATCAGCTTGCGCTGGCGGTCGCGCGTCCGCAGCTCCAGCGCCCGGTCGGATTCCGACGACGCCCGGTCGACCAGATCCGGATGATTCTCCGTCTCGGCCTTCAGGTTGACGACAGTCCCCTTGGACTCGCGAAGGATGTCATCCTTCCAGTCCATCAGCTTGCCCTTGAAGTAGGCGAGCTGCCGCTCGTTCATGAACGGCTCGTCGTCGGACGGCCTGTACGCGGCCGGCTCGACGATCACAGACGCCAATGCGGTCATAATCGCACTCACGGTCTTTAACAGCGCCCCCCTGTGGCGCAGCCCTGCCTATAGGGATGACGAAGAGTCGCGGCAACAACGCTCGCGCGAGCGTGACCGCTGAAGCTGACAGTCCTGCGGCGAGCGTGACATTTCTTCATCACTCGAGGCTCGCCCAACCGATTTTCGCAAGGGATTACGAAGGCTTATGCTGCACTGCGGCGTAGATCCGCCTTGGCCAGCTCCACCGCGGCCCGCAGATCGATCTGGTCCAGCAGCGCGTTGAGGCCCGCGTCCGCATCGATCGGCCGTTCCTCGCGCAACGTGCGGGTCAGCCGCTCCAGGGCGCCCTCGCCGGCCTCGCCCTGCAACAGGGCCAGCTTCAGCTCTTCCAGCCGGTCCAGCAGGCCGCCGCCGCGCCGGATCGCGCGCCGGCGGCGTTCGGTGACGTCCTCGACCCCCTGCAGGGCCATCAGGGCCGAAACGTTGGCCACGCCGGCCGGGGCCGAGGCCGGGCTCGCGGCGGCGGCGGAAGCGGCGGCGCCGGCCGAAGGCACCGAGAAACCGGCGCCGGGGCGCGCGGCTCGGGTCCCCTGGGCGGACGACGGTCCGGATGGGCCTGTGACCTTCATGGAAAGCGACTCCAGCACATCAGCCGAACATCGGTGGCCCCCGTCACCGTTTGGTTAACGGCCCGGCAGTTTCTGCCGCTGCCGCCCCGCCCCGCGAGCACCTTTCGACTGTTTTTATAGAAGATTTCCACTGGCACGTCCCTCGCATGACAGGGGATGCAACAGTCCGTGGACGCCCCGCCTATGCAGAAACTGCTCGCCTCGCTCCTGACCGCCGCCGCCCTGGCCGGATTCGCGTCCCCGGTCCTGGCCCAGTCGCGCATCAAGGACATCGCCGCGATCGAGGGGGTCCGCTCCAACCAGCTGGTCGGTTACGGCCTCGTGGTCGGACTGAACGGCACGGGCGACAGCCTGCGCAACTGCCCCTTCACCCGCCAGTCGCTCGAGGGCATGACCGAGCGTCTCGGCGTCAACATCCGCGGGGCCAACGCCAACTCCAAGAACATGGCCGCCATCATGGTGACGGCCGAACTGCCGCCCTTCGCCACCCCGGGCTCCCGTATCGACGTCAACGTCGCCTCGATGTGCGACGCCAAGAGCTTGCTGGGCGGCACCCTGCTCGTCACCAGCCTGCAGGGCGCCGACGGTCAGGTTTATGCGGTGGCGCAGGGATCGATCCAGACCGGCGCGGTGTCGGGCGGCGGCGCCTCCGGCTCTTCGGTCACGCGCGGCGTCCCCACCGCCGGCCGTATCGCCTCGGGCGCCACGGTCGAGCTGGAGACCGGCTTTCACCTCGCCAATATGACCGAGGTCCGCCTGACCCTGCGCAATCCCGACTTCACCACGGCCCAACGCATGGCCGCCGCGATCAACCAGGTCTATCCGAACTCCGCCCTGGCCGAGAACGGCACCGTCGTCGCCCTGCGCGCCCCGGGCCAGATGGGCATGGCCGGCTTCATCAGCCGGGTCGAGAACCTCGAGGTCATGGTGGACTCGCCCGCCCGGGTGATCATCGACGAGGTCAATGGGGTCATCGTCATGGGCGACGCCGTCCGCGTCTCCACGGTCGCCATCGCCCAGGGCAATCTGACCATCTCGGTGCAGGAGAACCCGCAGGCGAGCCAGCCCACCCCCTTCAGCCGCGGCGGCGAGACCGTCGTCCTGCCCCAGACCGATGTCGCGGTCGAGGAGGAGCTGGGCCGCGAGATGCGCATCGTCGGCGGCGGCGCCTCCCTGTCCACCCTGGTCAACGGCCTCAACGCCCTCGGCGTCAGCCCCCGCGACATGATCAGCATCCTGCAGGCCATCAAGGCCGCCGGCGCCCTGCAGGCCGAAATCGAGGTGATGTGATGAGCGACCCGATCACAGCCCCCGGCGCCCTGCCCCCGCCGGCCGCCGTCGCGCCCGCCTCCGTCGTCACCGCCCGCATGCGCGAGACGGCCGAGGCGTTCGAGGCCTCCTTCCTGTCGCAGATGCTCAAGCCGATGTTCGATGGCCTGTCGACCGAGGCCCCGTTCGGCGGCGGCGAGGCCGAGGGCACCTGGCGCGGCTTCCTCGTCGAGGCCATGGCCAAACAGACCGTCCGCGCGGGGGGCATCGGCCTGGCCGATCAGGTCGTCGCCCAGATGCTGAAGATGCAGGAGCAGGGTCAATGACCGACGCCGCCACGCTGAACGCGACCGCCCGCGTCCGCCAGTTGACCGACCTGACCACCCGCCTGACCGACCGTCTGAGCGAGGAGTCACGGGTGTTCGAATCGCACCGGCCGCAGGACGCCGCGGCTTCCATGGCCGCGACCCAGGACCTCGCCAACGCCTATCGCCGCGAGTCGGCGCAGGTGAAGGCCAATCCTGCCTCGATCGCCGCCGCCCCCGCCGCGGACCGCGCCGCGCTGATCCGCGCCACCGAGGCCTTCGAGGCCGTGCTGTCGCGCCACGCCCGCGCGGTCGAGGCGGCGCGCACCATTTCCGAGGGCCTGGTCCGCACCATCGCCGCCGAGGTCGCCGGCCAGCGCGGCAGCCCTTCGGCCTACGGCGCCTCGGGCAAGGCCAACGCCGGCGACGGCCGCGCCGTGGCCTTCAACCGCCAAGCCTGATTTCGTTAATCGTCTTCGTCGAGGCGGTCTTCATCTCCCTCCGGTAACCGGTAGGCATGAATACCAAATCGCGTTTGCTCGGAATGGCCTTCGCCGCCGCCGACACCCTGCTCGAACTTGACGCTGACGGCCGGGTCGACATGGCGCTCGGAGCGGGCCCCTGTCCGCGCGGTCCTGTCGCCGAGACCTGGCGCGGCAGCCTGCTCGCGGACCTCGTCGGCAAGGCGGGACAGAAGCCGCTGGCCGAAGCCCTCGCCGCGATCCGCCCGAATGAGCGGGCCGCGCCGATCGACACCCTCGTCCTGTGCGGCCCGGACTACGTCCGCCGCGCCCGCCTGCGTCTGTTCCAGTTGCCCGATCTGGCGCCGGCCGTCTCCTGCGCCATCACCTATGACGGCGCGCCCTTCACCCTCGCCGTCCCCGAAGCGCCACAGCTGCTCAGCGCCGACGGCCTGCTGTTCCGCGTGCGCACCTCGCTGGCGGAAGCGGACGGCGACGTCGCGGTGGCCTTCGTCGACGTGCCCGGCCTCGCCGCCCCGGGCGACGCGCATCAACGCGCCGCCGCGCGGGTCGCCGCCGTGCTCCAGGCGTCTTCCGTCGATGGGGCCTCGGCCGCCCGCCTCGCGCCCGAACGGTTCGCCCTCGTCCGGGCCGCCGACAGTCAGACCGACCTTGTCACCGAGGTTCGCGACGCCGCCGCCGCCGAAGGTCTGGATCTCGCGGTCCGAACGACCGAGGCCGCCCTCTCCGGCGTCGCCCCGCCCGAATCGACCGTGCGCGCCCTCCGGTTCGCGCTCGAGGCCTGTATCCGCGAGGGCGGCATCGACGGCGCGGGCGCGGCCTTCTCCGAAAGCCTGAAACGGACGCTCAAGGAGGCCGACCGCTTCCGCGCCATGGTCAAGTCGCGCGATTTCGCCCTCGAGTACCAGCCGATCGTCGACCTCTCGACCGGCGTCACCCGCCATTTCGAGGCCCTGGCCCGGTTCGGGTCCCGCGGACCCGCCGACTCCATTCGCCTGGCCGAGGAACTCGGCCTGATCGAAGGCTTCGACCTCGCGGTCGCCGAGAAGGCGCTGCAGCAACTGCGCCGTTCCGGCTTCGGCCTGACCCGGATCGCCGTCAATGTCTCCGGGGCCTCCCTCGGCGCGGACGGCTATGTCGACGGCCTGCTGAGGCTGACCGCCGCCTCGCCCGACATTCGCAACCGAATCCTCGTCGAGGTCACCGAGACCGCCGCCGTCGCCGATATCGAGGCCGCGGCCCGCCGCCTCACGGGCCTGCGCCGCGCGGGCATCAAGGTCTGTCTGGACGATTTCGGCGTCGGCGCCGCCTCGCTCGACTATCTGCACCGCCTCCCCGCCGACACGGTCAAGATCGACGGCCGCTTCGTCCGCGAGATCGCCACCGATCAGAGGGCGCGCAACCTCGTCGCCCGTCTGGTCGAGCTGTGCGCCGACCTGAAGATGAGCACCATCGCCGAGATGATCGAGACCGAAAGCCAGGCCGACGCGATCCGCGCGCTCGGCGTCGGCTATGGCCAGGGCTGGCTGTTCGGCCGGCCGGCGTCCGAGCCGACCGTCGCGCCCCCGAAGCCGGTGGCCGCGCGCCGCCAGGGGGCCGTGGCCAGCTGGGGCTAGGCCAGCGCCACCGTTCGCTCGACGCCGATCGCCGTCAGGAAGTCGTCGTCATGGCTGACCACCACCAGCGCCCCGTCCCAGGCGGCCAGCGCCGCCTCGACCGCCGCGATCGAATCGAGATCCAGATGGTTGGTCGGCTCGTCGAGGATCAGCAGCTGCGGCGGCCGGGCCCCGGTCATCACACAGGCCAGACCGGCCCTCAGCCGCTCCCCGCCTGACAGGGTCCCGACCACGCGCTGCGCCGCCGCATTGCGGAACAGGAACCGCGCCAGCGCCGCATGGGCCGCGTTCGCCGTCGCCTCCGGATTGATCCGCCTGTAGGCCTCGATCAGCGTCTCGTCGGGCCGCAGCAGCGCCGTCTCCTGATCCAGCAGCGCCGCTTGCGCCGGCCGCTCGACCCGGCCCGCCGACGGCGCCGACTCGCCGGTCATCAGCCGCAGCAAAGTCGTCTTGCCCGCGCCATTGGGTCCCGTGACCGCCACTCGTTCAGGTCCGGTCAGCCTCAGCGACACCGGCCCGACGACCCGCCGTCCGTCCGGCGCGTCCCACGCCGCATCCTCCAGCGCCAGCACCGTCCGCCCGGCCGCCAGCCCCGTCGTCGGCAGCGGGATCTCCAGCGCCCGGATCCGCTCCACCCGCTCCCGCGCCTCCATCAACGCCGCCTGCGTCGCCTCCGCCCTTCGCTCGGCCAGCCGGTTCTCCCGCGCCCCGCTGTTCTCGGCCCGCTCGGCCATGGCCCCGAGCAGGATCTTCGGCTCGGACTTCCTGGCCGCGAAAGCGCGCCCCGCCTTGTCCCGCCGCGCCTTCTTCTCGACCGCCCGCTGGCTCTCGCGCGCCGCGCGACCCGCAGCCTGCTCCGCGACATCCAGCCCGTGCTCGGCCGCCGCCCGCTCCGCCGCCTTGCGTTCGGCGTACAGGTCGTAGCCGCCGCCATAGGTCGCCGCGCCCAGCGACGACAGTTCGACGATCCGGTCCATCCGCCGCAGCAGGCTCCGGTCGTGGCTGACCACCACGGCCCCGCCCTTCCAGCGCTCCACCACCCCGGCGACGAGGGCCCGCCCCGCGCGGTCGAGGTGGTTGGTCGGTTCGTCCAGCACCAACAGGTCCGGCCGCGCCAGCAACAGCGCCGCCAGCCGCAGCCGCGTCTGCTCACCGCCGCTGAGCGTTCCGGTCAGTCGCGCCGGATCAAGGTTCCCCAGCCCGACCTCGTCGAGCACGGCGCCGATGCGCTCCTCCAGGGTCCAGTCCGCCTCGGCCAGATCGTCCGGGCTGCCCTCTCCGGCCAGCACCCGGGCCACGATCGCCCGTCCGGAGGCCACGCCGAGCGTGTCGGCGACGGTCTCGCCCGACTCCGGGTCGCCGCGCTGATCCAGCCAGCCGATCCGGCCATGACGCGCGATCGAGCCGTCGCCGGGCGCCGACCGGCCGGCGATCAGGCGCAGAAGCGTGGTCTTGCCGGCGCCGTTGCGGCCGACGACGCCCGTGCGCTCACGCCCGAAGGCGAGGCTCAGGTCAGAAAATAGGGTGTGGCCGTCAGGCGTGCGGGCCGCGACGCGATCGAGCGTCACGAGTGCGGATGCGGACGGGCTGGGGACGAGGCTGGAACAGGACATAGGCGAGCACGAGCAGCGGAACGGAAAGGGCGAAACCGGTTTCCAGGGCGCTGATCATGATCGTCGAACTCCAGTGATACTCACTCGAAGAAGCCAAGATGAGGTCGAATGACCTTTCTGGCAAGCCATTTCAGCAATGGCGCCGCTGACGTGACCGTGAGACGGTGCCGATCCAGGAGAGATCATGCGCCGCATCCCGTCCGTCACCGCCGTCATCCTGCTGGTCGCCCTGACCGCCTGCGCCCATGCGCCCGAGGCCGCGCCGACCGCCCCCGACTACACTCCCATCGCGGGCGATCCGGCCCCGCCCAACGCCCGCTTCTACGCCGACTGCATCGGTCAGGCCGCGGCGTCCGGCGCCTTCCGGCGAGCCTCTGACGGCGGCGGCGACGAGCTGATCCTGTTCACCTGCACCGGCGCGCCCGCCCGCGCCTTCTACGACGCTCTCGGTCTGTGGAGCGTCCGGCTGGGCACGGGCTTCCTGCATGATGGCCGCTCCTATCGCTCGACCGCGAAGGTCGTCGCCAACATGTTCGGCGTCGACTCCTGCTCCGTGGACGCCTCCAACGGCGACCCTCGCTGCGTCATCACCTTCAACGCCGGCGACTTCCTCGACGGCGAATAGCCGCATTGGCGGTCCGGCGTCCGGCCGCCTATCTGGGGTGGGTGACAATCTCCGACGATCCCGAAACGCGCCGCCAGGCCGCCGTCCGGCGTATCGAGGCCGACACCGGCATCGACGAGCCGATGATCGCCCGTCTGGTCGACGCCTTCTATGACCGCGTCCGCGCCGATCCGCTGATCGGCCCCGTCTTCGCCGACCGGATCACCGACTGGGGTCCGCACCTCGAACAGATGCGCCTGTTCTGGTCGTCCGTGGCCCTGATGAGCGGCGTCTATCACGGGCGGCCGATGCCCAAACACCTGCCCCTGCCGGTCGACGCCCGCCATTTCGACCGCTGGCTGGAGCTGTTCGAGGCCACGGCCGCCGGGGTCTGCCCGCCCGCGGCGGCGGCCCATTTCATCGAACGCGCCCGCCGCATCGCCGAGAGCCTCGAACTCGGCATCGCCGGCGCCAACGGCGCGCTCCTGCGCAAGGGCGAGCGGTACCTGCGGCCGATGCAGGCCTGGACGCCGGAGTCCTAGGCGGGATCAGCCGGCGCCGCGGCCGGCGCCGCGACACCGGATTTCATGCGCGCATTGACGTTGAAGCCTTCCACCTTCCAGACCGCGCCTTCCTTGAGGAAGGTCGTGTCCGTGCGCACGAACCGGTCCGGGTACTCATACTCCTGGGCCAGGACATAGCGCTGGCCATTGGTGCTCGCGGTCGAGCTCCAGCCGAGCGATGTCGGCTCGGGCGGCGGTCCCGGAGGCGCGAACGTCCGGATCATCGGCAACTGGGCCCGCACCGCCGCCGGGTCGTTGCCCGACGACATCCTCGCCAACAAGGCGTCATCCCGTCCCTCGGCCAGATCGGTGTACAGGGCGTGGGCCTCTGCGGCCCGCTGGGGATCGCCCGCCATGTTCGGCATGGAGCAGGCCGCGAGGCCGCAGGCCGCCAGTAGTCCCAAGACCCGTCTACGCTGCATGATCCCCTCCACTCAATCCGACGCTACATCTTCGGCGACGTGTCGCCAACCGTTGGGTCCCGATGCCGCATCACCGATGTCACCCACTGTCAGCAGCATTGCCGCAGGCCCCAATGTTCCCACAATGTTCTTGCTGAATCCCGCGAATTGATCCCCATATAGCGGCGTCGCGCCGGACCCTCCCCGGCCCTGCCGCGTTCCTGTATTCCCAGTCTTCAGGCCTCATGACCGAAAAGCACAACTTCATCCGCGTGCGCGGCGCCCGCGAGCACAATCTCAAGGGCGTCGACCTCGACATTCCGCGCGAGCAGCTCGTGGTCATGACCGGCCTGTCCGGCTCGGGCAAAAGCTCGCTCGCCTTCGACACCGTCTATGCCGAGGGCCAGCGCCGCTATGTCGAGAGCCTGAGCGCCTACGCCCGCCAGTTCCTCGAACTGATGGGCAAGCCGGACGTCGACCTGATCGAGGGTCTGTCGCCGGCCATCTCGATCGAACAGAAGACCACCTCGAAGAATCCGCGCTCGACCGTCGGCACGGTGACCGAGATCCACGACTATATGCGCCTGCTGTGGGCGCGCGTCGGCGTGCCCTATTCGCCCGCCACCGGCCTGCCGATCGAGAGCCAGACCATCTCCATGATGGTCGACAAGCTGACCGCCCTGCCCGACGGCGAACGGCTGATGCTGCTGGCCCCCGTGGTCCGCGGCCGCAAGGGCGAATACCGCAAGGAAATGGCCGAGTGGCAGCGCGCCGGCTTCCAGCGCCTCAAGATCGACGGCGAATACTACGCCATCGAGGACGCCCCGACCCTCGACAAGAAGTTCAAGCACGACATCGACATCGTCGTGGACCGGATCGTCACCAAGGCGGGGCTGGAGAGCCGCTACGCCGACAGTCTGCAGACCGCCCTGGGTCTGGCCGACGGCATCGCCGTGGCCGAATGGGCCAATGTCGCCGAGGGCGAGACCGCGCCGCGCCGCCTGACCTTCTCCGAGAAATTCGCCTGCCCGGTCTCCGGCTTTACGATCAGCGAGATCGAGCCGCGGCTGTTCTCGTTCAACAACCCCTTCGGCGCCTGCCCCACCTGCGACGGCCTGGGGGTCAAACTGGCCTTCGACGCTGACCTGGTCATCCCCGACCGCGACAAACATCTGCACAAGGGCGCGGTGGCCCCGTGGTCGCGCGGCCCCTCGCCGCTCTACACCCAGACGCTGCAGTCACTGGCCCGCCACTACGGCTTCTCGATGGATGTGCCGTGGCGCGACCTGCCGGAGCAGGCCCAGGCCGTCATCCTGCGCGGCACCGGGTCCGAGAAGATCAAATTCACCTATGACGACAACGCCCGCAAATACGAGGTCTCCAAGGCCTTCGAGGGCGTGCTGCCGAACCTCGAGCGCCGCTGGCGCGAGACCGACTCCGCTTGGGTGCGCGAGGAGCTGGGCCGGTTCCAGTCCGAGACTCCGTGCGAGGCCTGCGGCGGCAAACGCCTCAAGCCCGAGGCCCTGGCGGTCCGGATCGACGGCTCGGACATCTCGGACATCAACTTCCTGTCGATCGCCAAGGCATACCAGTGGGTCTCGACCCTGTCCGAGCGGCTGACCGACAAACAGCTGGAGATCGGCCGCCGCATCCTCAAGGAAATCGGCGACCGGCTGCGATTCCTCAACAACGTCGGCCTCGACTATCTCAGCCTGTCGCGCGCCTCGGGCACCCTGTCCGGCGGCGAGAGCCAGCGCATCCGCCTCGCCTCCCAGATCGGCTCGGGCCTGACCGGCGTGCTGTACGTGCTCGACGAGCCCTCCATCGGCCTGCATCAGCGTGACAACAGCCGCTTGCTGGAAAGCCTGCGCGGCCTGCGCGACCTCGGCAATTCCGTCCTCGTCGTCGAGCATGACGAGGAGGCGATCCTGACCGCCGACTACGTCATCGACATGGGCCCGGCCGCCGGCATCCACGGCGGCGAGGTCTGCGCCCAGGGCACCCCGGCCGAGGTCATGGCCAACCCGAACTCCCTGACCGCCAAATACCTGACCGGGGAGCGCGAGATCGAACTGCCCGCCGAGGGCCGCCGCCCCATCGACCGCAAGAAGATGCTGCGCATCTCGGGCGCGACGGGCAACAATCTGAAGAACGTCACGGGCGAGATCCCCGGCGGCGTCTTCACCTGCATCACCGGCGTGTCCGGCGGCGGCAAGTCGACCTTCACCATCGAGACCCTCTACAAGGCCGCGGCCCGCCGGCTGCACAACGCCTCGGACGCCCCCGCCCCCTTCGACCGCATCGAGGGGCTGGAGATGTTCGACAAGGTCATCGACATCGACCAGTCGCCGATCGGCCGCACCCCGCGCTCCAACCCGGCCACCTACACCGGCGCCTTCGGTCCCATCCGCGACTGGTACGCCGGCCTGCCCGAGTCCAAGGCCCGCGGCTACGGCCCCGGCCGCTTCAGCTTCAACGTCAAGGGCGGCCGCTGCGAGGCCTGCCAGGGCGACGGCCTGATCAAGATCGAGATGCATTTCCTGCCCGACGTCTACGTCACCTGCGACGTCTGCAAGGGCAAGCGCTACAACCGCGAGACGCTGGAAATCGTCTTCAAGGGCAAGAGCATATCTGACGTTCTGGACATGACGGTTGAAGAGGCCGGAAGCTTCTTCAAGGCCGTGCCGTCGATCCGCGACAAGATGCTGACCCTGAATCGCGTCGGCCTCGGCTACGTCAAGGTCGGCCAGTCGGCGACCACCCTGTCCGGCGGCGAGGCCCAGCGGGTCAAGCTGTCAAAAGAGCTGTCGAAACGGGCCACCGGCAAGACCCTCTACATCCTCGACGAGCCCACCACGGGCCTGCATTTCGAGGACATTCGCAAACTGCTGGAAGTGCTCCAGGAACTGGTCGACAACGGCAACACCATCGTCGTCATCGAGCACAATCTCGACGTCATCAAGGTCGCCGACTGGCTGCTCGACTTCGGGCCCGAGGGCGGTGACGGCGGCGGCGAGATCGTCGCGGTTGGCACCCCGGAACAGGTCGCCGCCAATCCCAAGAGCTGGACCGGCAAATACCTGAAAGAGGTCCTCGACCGCCACGAAACCCGCCGCAAGGCGCGGGTGCAGGCGCTCAAGAAGAGCGCCTGACGGCTCAGACCGTCGCCGGGGCCGCTTCCACGCCGTGGTCCCGGGTCCGGCCCCGCAACGCCAGCACGACCGTGCCGGTCAGCAGCACCGCCGTGGTGACGACGCTCGCCTCCGGTCCGAAGGCCCCGCCGGTCAGCCACCAGGCCGCGCCCTGCGCCGCCGTCAGGTCGGTGATCAGCGGCAGGGTCTCGATCTTCATCCCTGACACCTCCAGGCCGAACCCGAGGCCCAGCAGCCAGTTCCACGCCGCATGCCAGCCGCACACGCCCCACAGCGACCCCTCGCGCACGGCGTAGAGGCTGATGAACAGACCGAACAGAACGATATTGGCCAGGCCGACATACAGCTCGTTCGAGGGCTCGATATTCCCCGCATGGGCCAGGGCGAACAGGACCGAGTTGGCGACCACGGCGATCCACAGTCCGTGCCGCGAGGCGATCAGCTGCATCAGCCAGCCCCGGAACAGCAGTTCTTCCGTCGAGCCCTGGATAATGAACCCCAGCATCAGGACAAAGATCGGCAGCAGCGCCGCGCCGACCGCGGCCGAACCGAACGCCCCCGCCCCCTCGACGACATAGCCCCCGGCGGCCCAGATCACCCCGACCACGGCCACCAGGAAGGCCACGCCGATCAGATAGCCGCGCACGAAGCGCATCGGCCCGCGGGCGTTCAGACCCAGCGCGGACGGCCCGCGTCGCTCGAAGAAGCGGGCCCATAGCAGCAGGAGCACCGCGCTCAGGCCGAACGCCGCCGCCAGCTGATAGGCCAGCTGCGGCCAGCCGTCCGTACCCCCGCCCGGCGTGATGAAGCCGGCAGCGATCGCGGGGAAATAGGCGCCCAGCTGTCCGCCGAGCATGAAAACCACGCACAGCACGATCGCGGCGAGGGTCCAGGTCCGGCGGTGGCTCTGCTTGCGTTCGGCGTAGAGTTCAATGCCGGCCATGCGGCGCTCCTTGTGAGGGTTCAGCGGACGGGGATCCGTTCCGGGAGAGGCGGCGGGGCCGCCCGATGGATGCATCAGGCTTGCGGATTTCGGCGCGACCCCCGCCGCGATGAAAGACCTAACCGAACACCTCGGCGCTCGGCTGACCGCCCTTGATGTCCCGATAGGCGGCCGAGAATGGTGCATAGAGGACGGCGACGGTCAGGGCGTAGACGAAGGCGTTCACGACCGAAGACGCGACGATCCACGGGTTCGTCGGATTGAAGTTCCGGAACATTTCCGTGGGGTCTTCGCCCATGTTTCCGAACATCGACATGCCGCCCATCATACTGATCGGCATCGTCACGATCCCGGCGAGGAGCGAGACGACAATCACCATGACGAAGGCGATGACCGCCATGCCCAGCAGCGGCCAGAACCGGCCCTTGGTCACGGCAAAGGAGTCGAAAAACGCAAACTTCTTCTGATCGACCGTGATCGGCACGGCCAAGCTCCAGCGCACGCCGAGCCAGATCATGAAGGCGATCGCCGCCAGCACGGCCAGCACCATCACCAGGGCGCCCCAGCCTTCCATGACGCTGATGGCGATCCCGCCGATGATGAAGGCCGCCGCCAAGGCGATCGCGGTCGCGACAGCGTAAAGGATCGCGATGACGAGGGTCACGACGAAGACCCGCACCTCGTCCATGCCCAGGCGCATATATCCGAAGCCGCCGGTCCCCGGCGTGAGCACAGCCCGGGCGATCGCCGCCATCAACACGGCGCCGATGACCAACGACAGGGGAATGGCCCAGGCCATGTGGCTCATCGCGGCCATATAGGATTCCATGATCGGGACCAGGGCCTCGGGCGAGCTCGGCGGCGGTCCGGCCTCAAGGGCCTCCACCTGCTCCATCCACACCGCCATGGACCGCATCATGCCGCCGGCCGCGAACAGGGAGGCAAGGGTGTAGACCAGATAGAGCAGCGTCCACCCCACCAGGGCGACGGGGTTGCGGCGTACAAGGCGGAAGCCTTCAAACGCCGCGTCGGTCGCGGAAAAGCTCATGGTGTTATCCCCTCGAAGTCTGCTGCGAGCCTAGTCGGCGCTGCCACGCCTGTCAGTGGAATTCCTCGGCCACCTTCGCCGGCTCGTCGCGCCCGGCGAGCGCCTGCACCACGTGGGCGTAGGGCGCGGTGAAGAGCGCCTGCGAGAACCCCTGCAACCAGGCCACGGGGATCAGCAGAACCAGGGCGATGCCGGCCAGCAGGGCGGGCTGTTTCAGGACGCCCTCGACCCAGGCCTCGACGGCTTCAGGACCGGTGGCCTGTGCCCCGCCGCCCACGACCAGCATGACGATGAAGAACAGGATCATGAAGGCGATGCCGACCATGATCGCGATGACGAACAGGATCAGCCACAGGCCCAGCAGGCTCCAGGTCTTGCCGCGGCCCAGTTTCCATCCCTCCTCGAAGGCGAAGGCCCGATAGTGGACGCTGGCCGGCGCGAGCAGCGAGAGGCGCCCCCACAGCAGCATCAGACCGAGAACAACCCCGACGCCCATGGCGATCGTGAGCAGCCAGCGCCAGGGATCGCCCAGTTGCCAGACCGCGAACCCGATCCCGCCCGCCAGCAGGATCGCAATCATGGCGACAAGACAGAATCCGACCGTGACGGCCAGGCCGACAACCGCCACCTGAAGTTCCGTCATGCCGATCCGCAGGAAGAAGGCGCGCTCGCTCTTGCGACCCGCGAAGACGCCGCGAATGATCGCCGTCGTCACCAGCAGAAGGCTCACACATCCCAGCAACTGGCCCAGGTTGGACCAGATCTGGAACTGCATCATCGACGCCATATCGTCGCCGAACAGGATTGTTTCCGGATCCGCGTCGGGTCCGAACGCCGTGGGGTCCAGCCCGCCGGCGAACATTTCACCGAGCAGGGGCATCATGGCCCCGAACACCAGCAGCCCCGGCGCCAGCAGCACCAGGCCCCAGACAATGGTGGCCAGCGGCCGTCGGCCGACCAGCCGGAACGGCTCGGCGGCCGCATTCATGATCGAAAAAGTCTTCATCTCGCCCTCCCCAGGACGACCGATCATACGCCAGTCGACAAGCTGCGCCATACCCGTCGCGTTTCCCATGCTGACGGAATGACCCGGCGTGGCTACAAGGCCGCCATGACGGACAATGAAATCCAGCCCATCCACGTCGTCGGCGGCGGTCTCGCCGGCTCGGAAGCCGCCTGGCAGATCGCCAGTGCGGGCGTCCCCGTCGTCCTGCACGAGATGCGCGGCGTGCCCGGCGTCAAGACCGACGCCCACCACACCGATGGTCTCGCGGAGCTGGTCTGCTCCAACTCGTTCCGCTCCGACGACTGGGAGCACAACGCCGTCGGCCTGCTCCACGCCGAGATGCGGGCGCTCGACTCCATCATCATGGCCTGCGGCGACGCCCATCAGGTCCCCGCCGGCGGCGCCCTCGCCGTCGACCGCGACGGCTTCTCACAGGCCGTGACGGCGAAGCTGGAAGCCCACCCCCTGGTCACCATCGTGCGCGAGGAGATCGCCGGCCTGCCGCCGGAAGAGTGGGACAATGTCATCGTCGCCACCGGCCCCCTGACCTCCCCGGCCCTCGCCGCCGCCATCCTCGACCTGACCGGCGAGGACGCCCTCAGCTTCTTCGACGCCATCGCCCCCATCGTCCACGCCGACAGCATCGATTTCGACATCGCCTGGCGACAGTCGCGCTACGACAAGGAAGGCCCGGGCGGAGACGCCGCCGCCTACGTCAACTGCCCGATGGACAAGGCCCAGTACGAGGCCTTCATCGACGCCCTGCTGGACGGCCCCAAGGCCGAGTTCAAGGAGTGGGAAAACGTCCCATACTTCGACGGCTGCCTGCCCATCGAGGTGATGGCCGAGCGCGGCCGCGAGACCCTGCGCCATGGCCCGATGAAGCCGGTCGGCCTGACCAACCCCCGCGACCCCCAGGTCAAGTCCTACGCCATCGTCCAACTGCGCCAGGACAATGCCCTCGGCACCCTGTTCAACATGGTCGGCTTCCAGACCAAGCTGAAGCACGGCGCCCAGGCCGAGGTCTTCCGCATGATCCCCGGCCTGCACGAGGCCCAGTTCGCCCGCCTCGGCGGCCTGCATCGCAACACCTTCCTCAACAGTCCCAAACTGCTCGACCGCCAGCTGCGCCTCAAGGCCATGCCGCGCCTGCGCTTCGCCGGTCAGGTCACCGGCGTGGAGGGCTATGTCGAGAGCGCCGCCATGGGCCTGCTGACCGGCCGCCTCGCCGCCGCCGAACGGCTCGGCCGTCCCCTGGAGGCTCCGCCCGTCCACACCGCCATGGGGGCCCTGGTCGAGCACATCACCGGGGGCCACCTCGACGGCCCCGGCGGCATCTCCAAATTCCAGCCGATGAACATCAACTACGGCCTGCTGCCCCCGCTGGAAGCGCCCAAGGTCGACGAGGCCGGGGTCAAGATCCCGATGAAGGAACGCGGCCGCGCCAAGAAGCGGCTGATGAGCGTTCGGGCGATCGAGGCGCTGAAGGCGTGGCGGGACGCGGGGTGATCCTGGAACCCGCCAAGGTCGCCATCCGCCAGCGGATCACCGACATCTTCAACGACGCCGAGCGCGGCGAGCGCCCGGCCCTGCGCCGCGCCGACGCCCTGTTCGCGCCCGACTCCGTCGCCTGGCGTGTGAACGGCGACATCGTCACCATGATGATCGGCGGCGTCTCCGGCCTGCTGCTGCAGATGCTCCACCCCGCGGTTCTGGCCGGCGTCTGGGACCATTCCGACTTCCGCTCAGACATGCATGGCCGCCTGCGCCGCACCGCCAAATTCATCGCCGTCACCACCTATGACCACGCGGAAGCGGGACGCGCGGCCATCGACAAGGTCAACCGCATCCACCGCAAGCTGGGCGGGACCCTGCCCGACGGCACGGCCTATCGCGTCTCCGACCCCGAACTGCTGGCCTGGGTCCACGTCACCGAGACGATCAGCTTCCTCGACGCCTGGATCCGCTACGCCGAGCCGGCCATGAGCCGCGCCGACCAGGACGCCTATTTCGCCGAGACGGCGCGCATCGGCGAGGCGCTGCACGCCGATCCCGTCCCCCGCACCCGCGCGGAGGCCGAGGCCCTGATCCAGAGCGTCCGTCCCCGGCTGCGCGCCGACGCCCGCACCCATGAGGTCGCCGCCATGGTCATGCGCCAGACCATCGGCTCGCCCGCCGTCGACCTCGCCGCCGGGGTGATCATGCAGGCCGGCATGGACCTGCTGCCCGACTGGGCCCGCGCCCTGCACGACCAGCCGCGCAGCCTGCCCCGACCGCTGACGCGCGGCCTCGCCCGGACCGTCGCCCGCACCCTGCAATGGGCCTATGACGGCTCGCCCAACCGCGAGGTCTGGCCCGACGCGGTCACGGTCTGGCCGCGCGGCTGAGCGGGGTCAGTCCGGCGTCACCACGTCCACCCACTGGGCGGTGTCGGTGTACTGCTGCATGTGTGTGATCTTGCCGTCGGTCACGGTGAAGACATGGACGAACTGGGCGTCCAGCGCCTCGCCCGTCGCCCGGTTGGTCCCGGTATAGCGCCCCAGCGACACGACCCGGTCGCCGCTCGGCAGCAGGGTCGCCGGCGTCACGACGAAGCCTTCGAACTCGGCCCCGATCCGCCCGAACACCCCTTCAAACACCGCGCCCGGACCGTTGTAGGGATTGCGGTCGGCATAGGGGCCGCCCTCGGCCTCGATCCAGACCAGGTCGGCGGCGAGCAGGCCGCTGATCGTGGCCCCGTCGCCGGCCGCGAACGCCTGGTAGAGGGACTCGACCACGCCCGTGTTGGCGGCGTCGCTCGCGGGGTCGGCCCACGCGGCCAACGGCGCGCCCAGGGCGCATACAGCGGCCAGCGCCGCCATCAGGACTGTTCGAACGATCATGATTTCCCCCTCGCCGACCGGCGGTTTGCCGCTATCTGCACCGTTTCGCGACAGGGGTCGATCCCTTGCCGACAGCCGGCCGGCGGCGTCAGATCCGTCCGCGGAGGCTGGCGGAGATGAGCGCCAGCCGCTTGAGAAACTCCGGCGCGTCCGGCTTCGCCAGGGTCGCCGCCGCCACGGCGGGAAAGCCACCGACCGGCAGCCCGGCCAGCGCCCGGTTGGCCTTCGTCTTCAGGGCTTTCGCCTCGTTCACCTGACCGGTCTGCGCCAGCCCCCTGACCCGTCCGGCCTCCACGACCGCTTCGTCATGCCCCGGCCCGGCCAACATCCGCGCGGCGACCTGCATCGGCCCGACATAGAAGGCGTCCAGATCGTGCGGCTCGCCATGCACCCGGCCGATATGGGCCTCGATCAGGGCGTCAAACGGGGCGCGGTCCAGCCCGTGGCGCGCCACCACATCCGTCAGCGCCTCCAGCACCGGATGGCCCTTGCGCGCGAGGCCGGCGAACACCCCGTCCATCTGCTCGCGCCACCAGACATAACGCATCTCGGCCAGCAGCGGCTGGGTCACCCGCGCCGGGATCGCCATCAGCTCCGCTTCGAAGGCATACAGCGCGATCAGGTCCGCGCGCAGCCCCTCATCGGCCACGAACCGGCTGGACAGCCAGCGGTCGATGTCGGCGGCGCGGACCTGGGCGTCGAGACTTAAGGGGGGATTCAAGCCCGGCTCGCCGGCAGCGAACCCCGCGCCAGCGCCCAGCCGAACGCCAGCAGGAAGACCGCCAGCGAGCCTTCCAGGGCGCGCTGAAACACACCGCCCAGTTCGACATCGACGATGATCGCGGCGAAACCAACCGCAGCCACGCCCGCGCAGACCAGACCCAGGGGTCGAAGCCATCCGGCCTCACCGGAGCGGACGGCCAGAGCTGCGATGGCCACACCCAGAACCCCGGTCAGATAGCCGGTCCCGCCGACCAGATCATGCATCATGGCGTCGAAGGTGACCTCGGTCCGGGCGCACTCGAACGCACAGGGGTATATCCCCGCCGCCGAAAGGCTGAGCCCGTACCAGGCCAGCATGAGGCAGGCCACGACCGCCAGCACGTTCCGCCTCAGCAGCCAGGCCGCCATCAGGCAGAAGGCGGTGATCAGCAGGCCGCTGGGCACGAAGCCCCACCAGCTCACCGCCGGGCCGGTCACCGCCCCGGTGGCGCCCAGTTCGCTGATATACTGACGCGCGTGGTCATAGCCCGGATAGGCCGCGCCACCCACAAGCACCGCGCCCAGTTGGATCAGTTCTCCGACGACCAGCAGACCGAAGGCGAGGCGCGCGAACGACATCGCCGCTCTCACCCGAACAGGGTCTGGTACATCGCCATCGAGGTCAGCATCGGCAGCGACAGCAGCAGATTGGTGCGGCTGCCCAGCATGGCGATGCGCGCGGCCTTCGCCTTGGCGTCGTCATCGACCACCACGATGCCCAGGGCCCGCTTCTGGTTCGGCCAGATGATGCCCCAGACATTGAGGAACATGATGATCGCCAGCCAGACGCCGATCCCCATCAGGGTGAAGCCCTTCTGGTCCTCGGTCAGCCCCTGCGCGAAGCCGAAGCTCAGCACCTCGGCCGCATAGGCGTGGCCGCGTGCGAACATGACGCCCAGACCCGCCAGCACCGTCACCAGCGCCGACCAGCGGAACCAGAACAGGGCCTCGGGCGCGATGTATTTGCCGATCGCCGGCTTCAGCTCGGCCGGGATCGACGGCATGACCCGGATCTGGACGAAGTTGAAATAGTACAGCAGGCCGATCCACAGGATGCCGGCCACGACGTGGATCCAGCGCAGGGTCGCCTGCCAGAAGGCCTCGCCAAAGCCGCCCGACACCTGGCCGAAGGCGAGGATCATCACCCCGGCGAGCGCGACGCTCAGCAGGAAGGTGGTGCGAAAATTCGAAAGCAGCTTGCCCATGGTCCGCCCCTCCCCGGGCGATTCGTGAAGCGGCACCTTACCTCTCCCTCCCCATCATGGGGAGGGTGTGCGCGTTCTCCCTCCCCCGAAGTGGGGAGGGAAGTCGTCGCGAAGCGACGACAGGGTGGGGAATGGCGAAGCCGGGCGCCGGCGGTGCGGGACTGGCGTTCCCCACCCGGTCGCTACGCGACCACCCTCCCCACAAGGGGAGGGAGACGCGCCCCCTCCTACGGCCGCGACGCCATCCCCAGCTTGATCGGCTTGGCTTCCTCGTCCTTGCCGCCGCGCTTGATGCCCCACAGCAGCAGGACGGGGGCCGCGACATAGACCGAGGAATAGGTGCCGACCACGATGCCGAAGATCAGGGCGATGGCGAAGGGCTGCAGCGGTCCGCCGCCCAGCACCGCCAGCACGCCCAGGGCGAACAGGGCCGTGACCCCGGTCATGATGGTGCGCGACAGGGTCTCATTGATCGACAGGTCGATCAGCTCGCCAAGCGGCATCTTCTTGTACTTGCGCAGGTTCTCGCGGATCCGGTCATAGACCACGACGGTATCGTTCATCGAATAGCCGATCACCGTCAGGACCGAGGCCACCGCCGTCAGGCTGAACTCCATCCCCGTCACGGCGAACAGGCCGAAGGTCAGGATCACGTCGTGGAACAGGCCGATCACCGCCCCGAGGCCGAACTGCCATTCGAAGCGGAACCAGATGTAGATCATCATCAGCACGATCGCGACGACCAGGGCCATGATCCCGTTGGTCAGCAGTTCGCCGGACACCGCGGCGCCGACGGCCTCGGTGCGCGTGAACCGGACGTCCGGACCGAGGTCCCGGGTCAGGCCGGCCTTGACCTGATTGATCGTCTCGGCGGCGTTGACGCCTTCGATATTCCCGAATTTGGCCATCGCGTGATAGCGGCCGGTCGGGTCCGATCCTGGCACGGAATAGCTCTGTACCTGGGCGTCGGGCACGCCAAGTCCGTTCAGGCTGGCGCGGATTTCCGCCAGATCGACCGGTTCGGGCCGGGTCGACATCTCGATCAGATTGCCGCCCAGGAAGTCGACGCCGCAGGTCAGGCCGCCGCATTTGTTGTCGGCGGGCCAGACGGTGAAGAAGATCGAGCCGACGACCAGCAGGACGGACAGGGCGCCGAACAGCCGGGCGTATTTGACGAACTGGAAATTCGTCTTGATCGGCAGCAGTTTGATGAGAGGCCAGAATTTCGACATGGGCGACCTCACGACGCGATCGGCAGGGATTTGGGCCGCCGCAGCCGGAGCCAGAACACGAGCAGGACCTGGGTGACCAGCACGGCGGTGAAGACCGAGGTCACCACCCCGATCGACAGCGTCCAGGCGAAGCCGCGCACCGGCCCGGCCCCGAACCAGAACATGATCAGGGCGGCCAGGATGGTGGTCAGGTTGGCGTCGACGATGGTCACCATGGCCCGGTTGAAGCCGGCGTCCATGGCCGCGATCGGCGAGCGCCCGGCATTGGCCTCGTCACGCATCCGCTCATAGATCAGCACGTTGGCGTCCACCGCCATGGCCAGGGTCAGGATCAGACCGGCGATGCCCGGCAGGGTCAGGGTCGCCCCGGTCATCGACATGGCGGCGATGATCAGGATCCCGTTCATCAGCAGGGCCACGACCGAAATGCCGCCGAACAGCAGGCCGTAGGACAGGACCATGAAGACCAGCACGCCGATGAAGGCGATCATCGTGGCCAGCTGACCGGCCCGCACCGCATCGGCGCCGAGCGAGGCCGTCACGCTGCGGCGCTCCTCGACCGTCAGCGGCGCCGGCAGCGAGCCGCCGTTCAGCAGATTCACCAGCTCCGAGGCCGAGGCGATGGTGAAGGTGCCTTCGATGATGCCGCTGCCGCCGGTGATGGCGCTGTTGATGACCGGGGCCGAGATCACCTTGCCGTCGAGGATGATGGCGAAGGGCCGGCCGATATTGGCGGCCGTGGTGTCGCCGAAGCGGCGCGCGCCCTGGCCGTCGAAGCGGAAGCCGATGGCCGGCCGGTTGCTTTGGTCGGTGGTGACGTTGGCGTTGACCAGGTTCTCGCCCGAGACGATGACCCGGCGCTTGACCAGATAGGGCGTGCCGTCCTCGCCCATCAGCAGTTCGGCGTCGGGCGGAACGGCCCCGGCCATCGCTTCCTGGACGGAATTGTCGACATCGACCATCTGGAAGGTCAGCTGGGCCGTCTGGCCGATGACCCGCTCCAGCTGGGTCGGGTCGCTCTCGCCCGGGGCCTGGACCACGATCCGCTCGGCGCCCTGACGGGTGATCGAGGGCTCGCGGGTGCCGAGGCTGTCGATGCGGCGGCGCACCACCTCGATCGACTGGTCGACCGCGGTCGGCCCCATGGCCGTCATGGCCGCGTCGGTGAAGGCGTAGCGGATGCGGTTGTCGCCCTGGCGGGTGATCGTGCGGTCCGAGGCCAGGCCCGACGCGCCGCCGCCCAGCAGATTGCGCATCTCCGTGACGGCGGGGTCCATCTGGGCCGGGTTGGTCAGGGTCACCACCACGCCGTTGCCGTCGCGCACGATGCCGCCGACGGCGATCTGCGCTTCCGACAGGGTCTGGCGCGCGTCCTCGCTCAGGTTGGCGATGCGCTTCTCGCGCATGGCGTCCACATCGACCTGCAGCAGCAGATAGGACCCGCCCTGCAGGTCGAGGCCCAGGTTCAGCGTCGGCTTGGGCAGCCAGCCGGGCAAGGCCTCGCGTTGCGCCGGGGACAGGGCGTTGCCGTAGGAGAACAGCAGCCCGAGCGCGAGCGACAGGGCGAGAAGAATGATCTTCCAGCGCGACAGATGAACCATGCGGGGGGCCCCGACCTTTTCAGTACGGCGTCAGGACTTGGCGATGGTCTTGGTGTCGTTGGCGGCCACCGCGGTGCGGTCGCGCACCTGGGTGATCATCTGACGGACCACGCGAACGTTCACGCCCTGGGCGATCTCGACCATGACCTCATCGTTCTCGACCCGGGTGACCTTGCCGATCATGCCGTTCGACATGACCACGGTGTCGCCGCGCTTGAGACCGGCGACCAGCGCCTGATGGGCCTTCATCTGCTTCTGCTGCGGACGGATCAGCATGAAGTAGAACAGGATGATCACGGGGACGAAGAAGATCAGGGTGCCGAACGGCCCCGCCATAAGTTCCGCCACGATAGTCTCCGCAAACGTCTGGAGCCGCGTCAGGCGGCCCTTGAAAATGAGGCGCGGAAACTAGGGCGCGTCGCCGCATATTGCAACGAGACGTCTGTTCGCCGCGTCGCTTTGCGTTATCGCGGCAACACGGTCAGCGGATCGACGGCGTTCGGCTGGTCGCCGCGCATCCGCCAGGTCTCGAAATGGATCGAGGGCCGGCCGTCTCCGGCGGTGTTTCCGACCGTGCCGATCTGCTGGCCGGCGCGGATGTCGTCGCCGTCGCGCACCAGCGCCGTGCCCAGATGGCCATAGACGGTGCGCCAGCCGTCGCGGTGCACGATCAGCACCGTCAGCCCCTGCCCGGCCAGGTCGTCGCCGACATAGCCGACCCGACCGGCCGCCGCCGCGCGGACCTCGGAGCCTTGCGGCGCGCCGATATTGACCCCGTTGTTGCGCTCGCCCAGCCCGACCGGGCCGAAGCGCCGCAGGATGTCGCCGCGCACCGGCCAGTCCAGCCCCACCGAAGCGACCGGCGCGGGTCCCGCGCTATCCGCCGGCGCGCGCGGCGGCGGCGGGCTGGCGACATG
>NZ_DLHQ01000056.1 GCF_002483305.1 Brevundimonas sp. UBA7664 | reverse complement strand
ACCTCGGTGGTGCCGCCGCCGATGTCGACGACCATGGAGCCGGTCGGCTCGTGGATCGGCAGGCCGGCGCCGATGGCGGCGGCCATGGGCTCGTCGATTAGGCCGACGCGGCGGGCCGAGGCGTTGAGGCAGGAATCGTTGATGGCGCGGCGCTCGACGGCGGTGGCGCCCGACGGCACGC
Source organism: Brevundimonas sp. UBA7664 (assembly GCF_002483305.1). Classification (GTDB taxonomy): domain Bacteria; phylum Pseudomonadota; class Alphaproteobacteria; order Caulobacterales; family Caulobacteraceae; genus Brevundimonas. The sequence goes on along the minus strand of NZ_DLHQ01000056.1, from coordinate 129,194 downwards.
AGACGATGACCTTGGGGTTCACGAAGCCCTTGCGGTTATGAACCTTGCGGATGAAGTGTTTGATCATCTCCTCGGCGACTTCGAAGTCGGCGATGACCCCGTCGCGCATGGGACGGATGGCTTCCATGTGGCCGGGGGTGCGGCCCAGCATCTGCTTGGCCTCTATGCCGACGGCGTGGACGATCTTGCGGCCGCCGACGTTGCGCAGGGCGACGACGGACGGCTCGTTCAGGACGATGCCCTTGCCCTTCATGTAGATCAGGGTGTTGGCGGTGCCGAGGTCGATGGCGATATCGTTGGAGATCGCGCCGAAAATGCTGGAGAACATGGGTCCGGGATACCGTTCGTTCGGGCCTGAAAGGGGGCGTGCGTCAGTCTCGATCCGCTTCGGCGACGCCCCGGCGACACGCATCCCCACGCGCCGCCTCCTGATCGTATATCGCCTGACCGACCTTACGGCTCGTTTGCCCTTGTCAGGACGGGATTACAAGCCCCGCCGAGGGTTACGCCGCACACGGACCAGCGTGGCGGTTCACGATGCCGTCACCCGGACGGTCCGGGCCGTCCGGCCGGGTTCAGGGCGCGCTGACGCCGAACACGGAAGCGCAGATCTCCAGCATCTCGCCCAGCTGGTCCCCAGTGGCCTGGCCGAGCATGTCGCGGGCGTAGCCTTCCTGGACCGCGCGCTGTTCGGCGTCATAGCCCTGGCTGACCTGTTTGCGGTCGGCCTCCTCATTCGCCAACTGCTCGAGGCGGGTCAGGGCGTCCCACATCGCCTGCTCGCTGGTGGTCTGCGGCGTCGTCTCGCCGAAATGCGTCTCCCGCCCGAGTTTCGCGAGGGTCGCGCAGGCCCAGGCCTCGCTGAACAGCAGGTCCGAGGGGGTTTGCGGGGTCTGCAGGGCGGCGGCGAATAGCAGGGCGGCGATCATGGGAGGCTCCTCGCGGAAGGGCATTGTGGCGGCCGGCCGCGCGGCCAGCGCCTGTCGGAACCTGACGCGCGTGTCAGTCCGCCCCGGACGCCCGCTCGCGCCGCTTGACCAGTTCGCGCACGCCCAGCATGGCCGCGAGCCAGACCGCCGCCACGCCGGCGAGGATAAGCGAGGTCCAGACGCCGTCGCCGCTGGCCGCCGCCACCACCGCCCCGCCGAAGAAGGCGACCAGGGCGGTCTTGGGCAGGACGCCGAGGGCGCAACCGGCGAGGAAGGCGGGAAACGACGCCCGGGTCGCGCCGAAGGCCATGTTGACGACGATGAAGGGCGCCGAGGGCACGTTGCGGATCATGAAGCTGGCGTAGAAGGCGTTCTTGCCGACGAAACCCTTGAGCCGGCCCATGGTCCGGCCTCCGAAGCGATCGACCAGCCGCGCCGTCGGCCCGCGCCCCATCCAGTAGGTCACCCCGGCCGAGACCACGGTCGCCGCCCAGCTGTAGAAGAAGCCCAGCGAGGGGCCGAAGGCGACCACGCAGGCCGCGATCAGGATGAACTGCGGCGCGCCGATGAAGGCGGCGGCGACGAACAGGACGACGGTGGCGAAGAAGGCCCAGGGGCTGCCGGCGTAGCCCTGCAGCCAGGCCTCGAGGTTTTCCTCGGCGGCGAGGCCGAGCTGGCTCTTGCCGATCGCCAGCAGTCCGAGGGTCGCGCCGAGCAACAGAGCGGTCGCCAGCACGGCCCGCCAGCGGCGGCCTTCCATGTTGAGGATGAAGTCGAGCACGCGACGCATGCTGGCGGATTAGCATTGAGCGGGCCAATCCGACCAGACGCCAGCGGCTCGCCAGGCGGATTGACGCCCCTGGTCGGGACCAGGGGCGGCGACCTTCCCGGGAGCCAATTCCGGCAAAGCTCGTTCAAACCAGGCTCGCACTCCCGAGCGACCGCCGAGAAGGTTAATGCAAGCCACGCCTGCCGCCGCCGCATCGCCCCGTGTCTCCACGGGCGTTTCCGAGTTGGACGCCATCCTTGGTGGAGGCCTGACGGCTCATCGGGCGTATCTTCTGGAAGGCACGCCCGGTAGCGGCAAGACGACGATCGCGCTGCAATTTCTTCTCGAGGGCGCCCGCGCGGGAGAGCCCGGTCTCTACATCACCCTGTCGGAGACCGCGGCCGAGTTGCGCGAGGTGGGCCGTAGCCACGGCTGGTCGCTGGACGGCATTGAGCTGTTCGAACTGGTCAGCGAGGATGGACTTCATCCGGAGAGCGAGCAGTCGATCCTCGACCCGTCGGAGGTGGAACTGGGCGAAACCATCGCCGGAGTCATGGAATGCGTCGATCGCCTGAGGCCCTCACGGGTGGTGTTCGACAGCCTGTCCGAGATGCGTCTTCTGGCCCAGAATTCGCTGCGCTACCGGCGCCAGATACTGGCGCTGAAGCAGTATTTCTCGACCCGCAACTGCACCGTCCTGCTGCTCGACGACCGCAGCTCCGACCCCGGTGACCTGCAGTTGCACAGCATCGCCCACGGCGTCATCACCCTGGAACAGGCGGCGCTGGAATACGGCTCGGAGCGCCGCCGCCTGCGCGTGGTGAAGATGCGCGGCGTCAAATATCGCGGCGGATTCCATGATTTCGCGATCGAGACCGGCGGCGTGACCGTCTTTCCGCGTCTGGTCGCGGCCGATCACCACACCGAGTTCAATGACGCCCTGGTTTCCACCGGGATCGCGCATCTGGATGCGATGCTGGGCGGCGGTCTGTCGCCCGGCACCAACACCCTGCTGAACGGGCCCTCCGGCGTGGGCAAGACCACGACGGCGGTCTGCGCCGGTCTGGAGGCGATCCAGCGCGGCGAGAAGGCCGCCTACTATCTCTTTGACGAGGGGATCGGGACCATGCTCGCCCGGTCGAAGGCCATGGGCATGGATCTGCAGCCCCACCTCGAAAGCGGCATGCTGCAAGTGTTCCAGATCGACCCGGCCGAACTGACCCCCGGAGAGTTCGCCAGCTGGATCCGACGGGCGGTCGAACAGGACGGCGTGGGCTTCATCGCCATCGACAGTCTCAACGCCTTCCTGCAGGCGATGCCGGGCGAGAAATACCTGCTGCTGCAGATGCACGAGATGCTGAGCTATCTCAACCAGCAGGGCGTCATCACCGTGCTGATCCTCGGCCAGCACGGCATTCTGGGGGATGTCCGGTCCGAGCTCGACCTCAGCTATCTGTCGGACACCATCCTGCTGTTCCGCTATTTCGAGTCGCGGGGCCATATCCTCAAGGCGGTCTCGGTCGCCAAGAGCCGGACCACCGAGCACCAGACGAGCATCCGCGAATTCCGCCTGGCCCGCGGCGGGATCCAGATCGGCGACCCGCTGAAGGATTTCGAGGGCGTCCTGACCGGTCTGCCCAACTACCGGGGATCCACACCGCTGATGGCTGCTGATCCCGCCGCCAATGGCGAGTGAGCGGGTGGAGTCGCGCATCCTGGTCCTCGCCGTCAAAGGCCGGGATTCCGAAGTCATTGACCAGCTGCTGAGGCGGGCGGGCCACGAGACCGTGATCTGTGAAAGTTCCGCTGCGCTGGCCCACGAGGGACGGCGGGGCGCGGCGATCGCGGTGGTCACCGAAGAGTCCCTGCTGGACGTCGACAGGACGGTGCTGGACGGGTGGCTGGGGGAACAACCGCCCTGGTCCGATTTCCCGTTCGTTCTGCTGGCGACCAAACGGGCCGGCCGTCGGCCCCAGGAGGCGCTGAACTTTCTCGAACGGCTCGGCAATGTCGTCGTGCTGGAACGACCGGTTCACAGCGAGACCCTCGCCAGCGCCGTCAACTCCGCCAAACGCGGACGCAAACGGCAATATGAGGCCCGCCGCCGCCTGGAGGAATTGCAGACGGCGGAGGGTCGGCTGACCAGCCTCAACGGAACGTTGGAGGCGCGAATTGCTGAACGGACCGAGGAACTGTCCTCTGCCAACAACCAGTTGATGCAGGAAATCGCGGTGCGGGAGCGCGCCCAGGCGGCGCTGGCCCAGTCCCAGAAGATGGAGGCGGTGGGGCAGCTGACGGGCGGCATCGCGCACGACTTCAACAACCTGCTGACGGTCATTTTCGGCAACCTCGAATTGATCCAGCGCCGGACCGAGGACGAGAAGACCGGCCGTCTGGCGGACTATGCGCGCCAGGCGGCGGAGCGGGCGGCCAAGCTGACCCATCAGCTGCTGGCGTTCTCGCGGACCCAGAACCTGACGCTGACCCCTGTCGATCTGAACGCTCTGGTTACAGGGATGCACGACCTGCTCGGCCGCACGATCGGCCCGATGGTGCGGATCGATATGGCCCTCGATTCCGCCGACCCCTGGGCGTTGGCGGACGCCAACCAGCTGGAGCTGGCGATCCTCAATCTGTCGATCAATGCCCGGGACGCCATGACCGAGGGGGGCGTCCTGACCATCGCAACGGGGCGTCAGACAGCGCGAGGCGACGATCTGACCCCCGGCGACTACGCCGTCATCAGCGTCAGCGACACCGGCTCAGGCATACCGCCTCATCTGCTGGCCCGAGTGTTTGACCCCTTCTTCACGACCAAGCCGATCGGCAAGGGCACGGGCCTCGGCCTCAGTCAGGTCTATGGAATCGCACAGCAGTCAGGCGGCACGGCGCGGCTGACCAGCGTCGAGGGCGGGGGCGTCACGGTGGACCTGTGGTTGCCCGCGACCGAGCCGGCCGGCGCCGCCGCCGAGGCGGCCTTCCTGCCCGAGGCCGACGCCCATGGACCGCGCGAACGCATCCTGGTCGTGGACGATGATGAAGCCGTGCGCCATTTCATGGTCGATTGCCTCCAGACCCTCGGCTATCGCGTCGAGCAGGCCGCAGACGGCGAGGCCGGCCTGCAGCTGTTGACGCCGGCGGCGCCGGATTTGCTGATCGTGGACTATGCGATGCCCGGGATGACCGGCGTGGATGTGGTCCAGCGAGCCCGCGCCACGGCGCCGGACATGCCGATCATCATGGCCACCGGCTATGCGGACATGGCGGCGGTGGATCGGGTGCTGCCGTCCAGGAATGTGCTGCGCAAGCCCTTTCGCCTGTCAGAGCTGGCCGTGGCGGTCAGGGAGGCGCTAACGGCCACGGCCTGACCGACCGACGGCGCTCGCGATTTGATCGGCCTTTCGCAACTGCGTAAGGATGCGGCCCTTCCCGGGAGTCGCCATGTCCAACCTGCAGTCCGCCGCCCTCGCCCGCGTCAAACCCTCGGCCACCCTCGCCGTGACCGCCCGCGCCCGTGAGCTGAAGCGGGAGGGGCGCGACGTGATCGGGCTCGGCGCCGGGGAGCCGGACTTCGACACGCCGGACAACATCAAGGAGGCCGCTATCGCGGCCATCCGGCGCGGCGAGACCAAATACACCGACGTCGACGGCATTCCCGAGCTGAAGGCGGCGGTGGCGGCCAAATTCTCGCGCGAGAACGGCCTGACCTATGGCGTGAACCAGATCCATGTCGCCCCGGGCGGCAAGACGGTGATCTACAACGCCCTGCTGGCCACCCTGTCGCCCGGCGACGAGGTGATCGTGCCGGCGCCCTATTGGGTGAGCTATCCCGACATGGTGCTGCTGGCCGGGGGCGAGCCGGTGACGGTGGTCGGGCATGAGGCGGACGGGTTCAAGCTGAAGCCGGCGGCGCTGGAGGCCGCGATCACGCCGCGGACGAAATGGCTGATCCTGAACTCGCCGTCGAACCCGACCGGCGCGGCCTATACCGGGGCCGAACTGGAGGCGCTGGCGGCCGTGCTGCGCTGTCATCCGCAGGTCTGGATCCTGACCGACGACATGTACGAGCACCTGATCTACGGCGACTTCGACTACCGGACGATCGCCCAGGTCGCGCCGGACCTCTACGACCGGACCCTGACCGTCAACGGCGTGTCCAAGGCCTATGCCATGACCGGCTGGCGCATCGGCTATGGCGGCGGGCCCAAGCCGCTGATCGACCTGATGCGCAAGTCGGCGGGGCAGACGACGTCCAATCCGTCCTCGATCAGCCAGTGGGCGGCGGTCGAGGCGCTGAACGGGCCGCAGGACTTCATCGCCGAGCGGGCGAAACATTTCGAGGCGCGCCGCGACTTGGTGGTGTCGATGCTCAACCAGGCGACCGGCATCCGCTGCGCCACGCCGGAGGGGGCCTTCTATGTCTATCCGTCGATCGAGGGTCTGATCGGCAAGACCACCGAGGGCGGGACGGTGATCGACAGCGACGACACGTTCGCCACCGAACTGCTGGACGCCGAGGGCGTGGCCGTGGTGCAGGGCTCGGCCTTCGGCCTGAGCCCCTATTTCCGCATCAGCTATGCGACGAGCGAGAGCGCGCTGGAGGAGGCGTGCGGGCGGATCCAGCGGTTCTGCGCGGGGCTGCGCTGATCAGGCCGCCCGGCTGACGGCGAAATCGGCCAGCTGTTCCAAGGCGTCGCGCCAGTCGCCGGCCGGAAGCACGGCGAGGGCGGCCTTGGCCGCGTCGGCGTATTCGCCGGCGGTGTCGAGGGTGGCGCTGACCGCGCCGGCGCCGAAGACCAGTTCGCGGGCGCGGCGGAAGTCGTCCTCGGTGCGCTGGCCCTGGTTGATGGTGCGGTCCCAGAAGGCGTCCTCGCGGCCGCGGGTGCGAGCGGCGGCCAGCAGCAGGGGCAGGGTCACCTTGCCTTCGCGGAAGTCGTCGCCGGCGTTCTTGCCCAGCACCTCGGAGACGCCGCCGTAGTCGAGGGCGTCGTCGGCCAGCTGGAAGGCCAGGCCGAGATTGAGGCCATAGGCGCGCAGGGCCTCGATGGCCGGTTCAGCGGCGCCGGCCCCCACCGCCCCGGCCTCGGCGGCGGCGGCGAACAGTTCGGCGGTCTTGGCCGCGATGATGCGCAGATAGGTGTCCTGATCCAGATTCAGGTCGTGGGCGCGGGTCAGCTGCAGCACCTCGCCCTCGGAAATGACGCTGGACGCCCGGGCGAGGATGCCGAGGGCGCGCATCTGGCCGGTCTCGACCATCAGTTCGAAGGCGCGGGCGAACAGGAAGTCACCGACCAGGACACTGGACGGCGCGCCCCAGATCAGATGGGCCGCGACCTTGCCGCGGCGCAGGTCCGAGGCGTCGACCACGTCGTCGTGCAGCAGGGTGGCGGTGTGAATGAACTCGACCGCCGCGGCCAGCTTGACCGGGGCGGTGATGTCGCCGGAAGCGCCCGAGGCGCGGGCGGCGGCCAGGGTCAGCAGGGGCCGAAGCCGCTTGCCGCCGGCCGAGATCAGATGCTCGGCCAGCAGGGGGATGACCGGCACCTGCGACTGCATCCGGTCGAGGATCAGGGCGTCGACGGTCGCCATGTCGCGCGCCGCCAGTCGCACGAGCGGCTCGACATTCCCCTTCGAGCGGGGCTCGGCGACGGTGACAGCGTCCAACGGGAAACTCATAGAAACGACGGCGCGGGGGAGAATCACGCCCGAAAATCCAGCCGCCGCCTTGCCCGGCGGCGATGCGGCGCACAATGGTGATCGGTCCATGAAGGGTCAAGCCGTGTGACCGTCGCACCGTTATCGCAAGCCGAAGTCGAAATCGTCGAGAACGCCGTTCTGGGCGGGCGTGTGCGGCTGCGCCAGCCGGTCCGGGGCTATCGCGCCGGCATGGACGCGGCCCTGCTGGCCGCGGCCGTGACGGCGGAGCCGGGGCAGCGGGTGATCGAGGCCGGCTGCGGCGCGGGGGCGGTGCTGATGCAGATCGCAGCGCGGCGGCCCGGCGTCTTTCTCACCGGGCTGGAGCGCGATCCGGCGATGGCGGCGCTGGCGCGGGAGAATGCGGCGCTGAACCGGGTCGAGGCGACCGTGGTTGAGGGCGACGTCGCGGCGGGCTTCCGGGCGCTGCACCTGCCGCCGTTCGACCAGGCGGTCAGCAATCCGCCCTTCTTCGACGACCCCGGCGCCCTGCGGGCCCCCGCGCCCGGCAAGCGCGGGGCATGGATGGCGGACGACGGGCTGAAGGCGTGGACGGATTTCCTGCTCGGGGCGGTGCGCGAGGGCGGGCGGATCACGGTCATCCACCGCGCCGACCGGCTGGCCGACCTGCTGGCCTTGCTGGGCGAGAAAGCCGGATCTTTCGCCGTGCGCGGTATCCATCCGTATGCGGACGAACCGGCCAAACGGGTGCTGGTGCAAGCGATCCGGACCGGCAAGGCGCCGCTGCGCCTGCTGCCGCCGCTGGTGCTGCATGACCGGTCGGGGACGAAGCACACGGCGGAGGCGGAGGCGGTGCTGCGGGGCGAGACCGCCCTGCCCTTCTGATCACCAGGTCCTTGCGCTAGAGAGCGGTCATGTCCCTGCGCCCCCTGTTCGTCACCCAGGTCTATGAGGCCTCCCTGGCCGCCTCGCCCGGCTTCGCGGCCTTTAACGCCGGCCTGGCCGAGGCCTGCCGCATGCTGGCGGTCGAGGACCATGCCGGGCGGGCCTGGTGCCGCGAGCACGGCTATCGCGGCTACACCTCCTATGGGTCCCTCAGCGACCTGCCCCACCGCCTGCCCGAGTTCGCCGATCTGAAGCGGCATCTCGACCGGCACGCGCTCGCCTATGCCAGGGCGCTGAATTTCGATCTGGCGCGCAAGCCGCGGCTGGACAGTCTGTGGGTCAACATCCTCAAGCCCGGAGGCGGCCACTCGGGCCATATCCACCCGCACGCCTTCCTCAGCGGCACCGTCTATGTCGAGGTCCCGGACGGCGCCTCGGCGCTGAAGCTGGAGGACCCCCGCCTGCCGATGATGATGGCACGCCCCGGCGTCCACGCCGACGCGCCGGAGGCCGAGAAGCCGTTCGTCTATCTGGCCCCGCAGGCGGGGACGGTGCTGATGTGGGAGAGCTGGCTGCGCCACGAGGTGCCGGCCAATGCGGCGAAGAGCGAGCGGATCTCGGTGAGCTTCAACTACGCCTGATCCTTCAGCGCCGCAGGAAGGTCTCGCCCATCATCACCAGCCGGTCGGGCGCGTCGCCGTCGCCGCCGAACTGGATGGACTGGCCCTGCATCGGCGCCAGTTCGACGCGGACGGACTCGGGTTGGGTGAAGGATTCAGCGACTGCCTCCATGACGCCCATCGAGACAACCATGGCGCCGTCCCGTTCGGCGATCCGCACCGTGCCCAGCAACGGGCTTTCATAGGTTCCGACATAGGCGGCGACCGGCCGGGCCAGCATCGATGGCCGGGCGGCGCGCTCGGCCTGTTGCCGGGCGATCGCGGCGCGTCCCCGGTCGCGGCGGTCGACCAGCTCCCCCACGGCCGCGTCATAGAACGCCTCGAGATCCGGGCGGGCGGCGCGCCAGTCGTAGACATAGTTGGCGACCAGGTCGGCGAGGCCGCCCGCCAGCACATCCTCATTGACCATCACGACCACGCCGATCCGCCGCGCGGGCATGAAGGAGACGTGGGCTCGGGATCCGGAGAAATTGCCGAAATGATGGATCAGCACGTCGTCGCCATAGCGGCCGATCTGCCAGCCGAGACCATAGGATTCGCGCGTATAGGGACCGAAGGTCGTCTCGTTCGCCGCCAAGGGCTGGTGGGTCGAGGCGACGAGGCCTTCGGGAAAGACCCGGCGACCGTCGAGGACGCCGTCGTTGATCTGGACTTCCAGCCAGCGGGCCATGTCGCCCGGCGTGGAGACCAGGCCGCCGGCCGACTGCATGGTGGCGTCGACCTTCTGCAGCGGACTGCGGACCGGACCGTCGGCGGGATAGCCGAGATGGCCGGCGGTGATGACGGCGCCCTCGGCGCGGGCTTCAGACAGCCATCCCGTCGTATCGGCCATGCCGAGCGGGTTCAGCACCTCGTCGCGCACCAGAAGGCGCCAGTCGCGGCCGTCGCGCGCCTCGAGCAGGGTGGTGGCGAGGTTGTAGCCAGCGTTTGAATAGCGAAAGGTTCCGTACGGGGTGTCGTCGAGGGTCACCGTCGCCGCGAGCAGGCGCTGCATCACCTCCGGGGTGTGGTCGCCCGAGAAGGCGGCGCGATACGATATGGGCGAATTGTCCAGCCCCGACCGGTGACTGAGCAAATCCGACAGGCTGACGCGGCCGAGGTCCGCCGGCAGGCCGGGCGCGCCCGACCAGGTCGAAAGCGGCGACACGAGGTCGATCTCCCCGCGCGCGTCCATCGCCGCGATGGCCAGGGCGGTGAACGACTTGGTGGAGGAGGCGATGTAGAACCGGGTGTCGGCATCGACCGGCGCGCCGGTCGCCAGGTCCGCGACGCCGTAGCCCGCGGTCATGACGGTCTCGTCCCCGTCGACCACAGCGATCGCCAGTCCGGGAACCACGCCGATCCGGTCCATGGCGCGGCGAATGAAGGCGTCGGCGTCTGACCGGAGGCGCACGACGTCCGGCGCCGCGACGGCGGGGGGCGCCGCCAGCATGACGGCGGCGACGGCAAGGGCGGCGAGGCGAAGCGGGCGGACCATGGATGTCTCTTTCCGGCGATGGTCCGTCCCTTCTCCACGACGTCGCGCCGCGCGTCTTGAACGGATGGAACGGCGCGACGTCAGCCGGCGGCAAAGCGCCGCCGCAGCCGTCCCGGGCTCCAGCCGGTGGCCTGGCTGATGACGCGGCTGAGGTGGGCCTGATCGGCGAAGCCCTCGTCCGCCGCGATCCCGGCCAGGGGCGTTCCGCTGCGGATGAGCCGGTCGATCGCGCGCGCAACGCGGCGGTTCTGGCGGGCCGCCGTCGGCGACTGGGCGAAGGCCTCGCGGAACAGTCGGGCGAAGTGGACAGGGTGCAAACCGAAGGTTCGCGCCAGGGCGCCGACGGACAGGCCGGAGTCGGTCAGGAGCCGATCGTGAGCCTCCGTCAGCCACGGGCTGGGCGGCGCGGCGACCGACGGAGGGCCGGCGGCCACGCCCCCGGGGAGGGCCTCGATGGCGCGTCCGTCGTTCGCCATCCGTCGCAACGCCGGGCCGGAGAGCCCCTCCGGACCCCGGGCCACGAAATACCGGTCCGACGCCGGCGTCTCATCCCGGTTGAGCGACAGGATCAGGGCCCCCGCGTCGCCGAAGCGGTTCTGGTGCTCGAACCCGCCGGGCTTGCGGCTGAGACCGGGCCCATCAGCGTGGGCGCGGCCCTGATCGCTCTCCTCCACATAGCCGCCGGCGAGCAGAAGCGAGAGCTGGGCCTGCCGGTGCCGATGCGGGGCGCACTCCTCGCCCGGCGTATAGTGGCTCAGAACGACCCGGTGGCGGGATGAGGATTCGAGCGTGACGCTGACGGGCATGGGGACGGTCCGGGACTTTGCCCTGTAGAGGCGGCGACCATCCCGAACGGATGCATCCGGCGGCGAAATGGCGTCGACGTCAGCCGCGACGGTCCGCCGCCGCCATCAAACCGCCCTGCCCCGCGCCTAGACATTTGCCGAACGGCGGCGCGGCGGCTACATCCCGCGCCAACCTCCCGACACCTCCAGACGACAGGGCGCACCGCACCTCATGGCGCAGCAATATATTTTCCAGATGCAGGGTCTGACCAAGACCTTTCCCGGCGGCAAGAAGATCTTCGAGAACATCTGGCTGAGCTTCTACAACGACGCCAAGATCGGCGTCGTCGGCGTCAACGGCTCGGGTAAATCCACCCTGCTGAAGATCATGGCCGGGCTGGACAGCGAGTTCAACGGCGAGGCCCGCGCGGCCGACGGCATCAAGCGTGGCTATCTGGAGCAGGAGCCGCAGCTCGACGACAGCCTGAACGTCCGCGAAAACGTCGAGGCCTGGTGCGAGGAGAAGCAGTGGGTCACCCGCTTCAACGCCATCGCCATGGAAATGGCCGAGGAATACACCGACGAGCTGATGGCCGAGATGACGGCCCTGCAGGAAAAGATCGACGCCGGCGACGTCTGGGACATCGACAGCCGCATCGAAATGGCCATGGACGCCCTGCGCTGCCCGCCGGACGACTGGGAGACCACCAATCTGTCGGGCGGTGAGAAGCGCCGCGTGGCGCTGGCGCGGCTGCTGCTGTCGAAGCCCGACATGCTGCTGCTCGACGAACCGACCAACCACCTCGACGCCGAGTCGGTGGCCTGGCTGCAGCACCACCTGGAAGCCTTCCCGGGCTGCGTCATCCTGGTGACCCACGACCGCTACTTCCTGGATCTGGTGACCAAGTGGACGCTGGAGCTGGACCGCGGCAAGGGCCACCCGCACGAGGGCAACTACTCCAGCTGGCTGGAAGCCAAGACCAAGCGCGTGGTGCAGGAGCAGTCGGAATCCGAAGCCCGCCAGCGCGCCCTGACCCGCGAACTGGAATGGGTCCGTTCGGGCGCCAAGGCCCGTCAGGCCAAGTCCAAGGCCCGTCTCGCCGCCTATGAGCGGATGGTCGACGAGCAGGAGAGCCTGCGCGGTGCCCAGACCCATGCCGTCATCCAGATCCCGCCCGGCCCGCGTCTCGGCAATGTCGTGCTGGAGGCCGAGGGCCTGCGGAAATCCTATGGCGACAAGCTGCTGTTCGACAACCTGACCTTCAAACTGCCGCCCAATGGCATCGTCGGCGTCATCGGTCCCAACGGCGCCGGTAAATCCACCCTGTTCCGCCTGATCACAGGGCAGGAACAGCCCGACGCCGGCACGATCCGCGTCGGCGAGACGGTCAAACTGGCCTATGTCGACCAGAGCCGCGACGATCTGGAGCCCAACAAGACCATCTGGGAAGTCATCTCGGGCGGCACCGATGTGATGATGGTCGGCAAGCGCGAGATCAACACCCGCGCCTATGTCGGCAGCTTCAACTTCAAGGGCGGCGACCAGCAGAAGAAGGTCGGCCAGCTCTCGGGCGGCGAGCGCAACCGCGTCCACCTGGCCAAGACCCTGGCCACCGGCGGCAACCTGCTGCTGCTCGACGAACCGACCAACGACCTCGACATCGAGACGCTGCAGAACCTCGAAGAGGCCCTCGAAGGCTTCGCCGGCTGCGCCGTGGTCATCTCCCACGACCGCTGGTTCCTCGACCGTCTGGCGACGCACATCCTCGCCTTCGAGGGCGACAGCCATGTGGAATGGTTCGAAGGAAACTTCGAAGCCTATGAGGAAGACAAGAAGCGCCGCCTCGGCGTCGAGAGCCTGATCCCGCACCGGATCAAGTTCCAGAAGTTCGGGCGCTAGACCCGATACGGCCTCCGGAGCGATCCGGAGGCCGTTTTTCATTGGCCGCGAGTGGACTAGTGTCGGCTCATGACCGACCGCCCCGCCCTCCTCATCATGCAGCGGCACCTCGCGCCGCTGACGGCCTTTCTCGAAAGCCAGTGGACCGTCTACCGGTTCTGGGAAGGACCGCCGCTGGAGGCGCAGGCGGAGATCCGGGCGCTGGTGGTGGCGGGCGAGTTTCCGCTCGACAAGGCGCTGATCGAACAGTTGCCGAAACTGCAACTGATCGCCTGTTTCACCTCGGGGTATGACCGCATCGACGTCGACTGGTGCAGCGCGCGGGGCCTGCCGGTGACCCATGCGCCGGGGGTGAACCACGAGGATGTGGCCGATCACGCCATCGGCCTGATCCTGGCCGCCCGTCGCCAGATCGCAGCCGGAGACCGGGCGCTCCGGGCGGGCGAATGGACCGCGGATTCGAAGATGATCACGCCCTCGCTGCACGGCCAGCGGGTCGGCATCGTCGGGCTGGGCGGCATCGGCGAAGCGGTGGCGCGCCGGGCCGAAGCTCTGCGCATGACGGTGAAGTGGTGGGGACCGCGCGAGAAGGCCGCCGCCTGGCCCCGCGCCGCGTCCGTCCTCGACCTGGCGCGGGACAGCGACATCCTGGTGGTGGCCTGCAAGGCGGACGACAGCAACATCGGCCTGATCTCGCGCGCGGTGATCGAGGCGCTTGGGCCGCAGGGGCTGCTGGTCAATGTGGCGCGCGGCCAGCTGGTCGACGAGACGGCCTTGATCGCGGCGCTCAGGGACGGGCGGCTGGGCCAGGCGGCGCTGGACGTGTTCGAGGAGGAGCCGGTCGACGCCGCGCGCTGGGCCGGCGTGCCCAATACCGTGCTGACGCCGCATACCGGCGGGGCGACGACCGAGGCGGTGCAGGGCATGCTGATGCTGCTGATGCAGAACCTGCAGGCGGCCTTCGCGGGAGAGCCGCTGAAGACTCCGGCGGCCTGAACGACCCGAGCCTGATCAGCCGCCCCCGGGCATGTCCGGGAAGTCGGGCGTACTGGTCGGGGCCGGCGGCATCGTCATGGGCGCCGGAGGAGCCGGCCGTTGGGGCAGTTCGTCATCGGCCAGCTGGCCGTCGCCGTTGCGGTCCATGCGGACGAACATCCGTTGCGCGCCGGCGGCCAGTTCCTCGAGGCTGATGCGGGAATCGCGGCTGGCGTCCGACTGGGAGATCATGGCGCGCAGGCGCGAGCCGCCCTGCGCCGCCACCGCCGGATCGGCCAGCGGCGCCAGTTCAGCGCCGGTGATGCTGCCGTCCTGATCGGCGTCGAGCCGCGTGAACAGGCGCTCCGCCCAGGGCGCCACCGCTTCAGCGGTCCGCGGCAGGCCCATGCCGCCACCCGGCGGCGGAGTCTGGGCCGCGGCCGAGCCCGTGACCGCCATGAGCAGGATGACCGGGAGGGCCGGAACGATCGAACGAAGGGTCATGGACAACCTCACGACGGCAGGGAGCCGATCCCGGAAGTTTGGCCCTGGAACCTGCGCCTGGCCAGCAATTTTCCTTGCCAAATCATATAAGGATATCTTTATATAAGGACATGTCACTCACCGCCGACCAGACCGTTGAAGCCCTGCGCGCCGTGGGCGAGCCGACCCGCCTGCGGGTCCTGTCCTTGCTGGCCGGCGAAGAGCTGTCGGTGATGGAGTTGTCGCGCATCCTGGACCAGAGCCAGCCGCGGGTCTCCCGCCATCTGAAGCTGATGACCGACGCCGGTCTGATCGAGCGGTTTCCGGACGGGGCGCGCGTCTTCTATCGCCTGTCGTCGGACCTGCCGGCCCGGCGTCTGATCGATACGGTGCTGGACCTGCTGGACGCCTCGGCGGGCGAGGCGGACGACCGGCGGCTGGAGGACGTGCGGCGCGACCGCGAGGTCGCCGCGAGCGCCTATTTCGAGCGGGTCGCGCCTCAGTGGGATCGCATCCGCTCGCTCTATGTCTGCGAAAGCGCGGTCGAGGCCGCCATCGCCCGCGCCGCCGGGGACGGCCCGTTCGAGCGGGTCGTCGATCTGGGCACCGGCTCGGGCCGGATGCTGACCCTGCTCGGCAAGAAGGCAAAGATGTCGGTCGGGCTGGATCTCAGCCAGAACATGCTGAACATCGCCCGCGCCAATGTGACGAAGGCCGGGCTGGAGAAGGTCGAGCTGCGCCACGGCGACATCTTCGCCACCCGTCTGCCCGAACAGAGCGCCGATCTGGTGCTGGTGCATCAGGTCTTGCACTACCTCGCCGATCCGGCCGCGGCCGTGGCCGAGGCGGCGCGGCTGGTCATGCCCGGCGGACGGCTGCTGATCATCGACTTCGCCCCGCACCAGCTGGAGCATCTGCGTGAGGAGCATCAGCACCGCCGCCTCGGCTTCGCCGACGACGAGATGCGGCGCTGGCTGGCCGGGGCCGGCCTGACGCCGAGCGCGCCGATCGCCCTGCCGCCGGACACCGACGGCCTGACCGTCTCGATCTGGACCGCCGAGCGGCCGGCCTCCGCCGAGGCGCGGGTCGCGTGAGCCTCGCCCCCCGCAGCCTGGCCGAAGCCCGCGCCCTGCTGCTGTCGCCGCTGGGGCCCGTGGCGCGCGCCGGGCAGGACCTGTCGCGGCCGCGCGTGTCGTTCGAATTCTTCCCGCCCAAGTCCGACGAGGCCGAGGCCAATCTGTGGAAGGCGGTGACCCGGCTGGCGCCGCTTCAGCCCGAGTTCGTGTCGGTGACCTATGGCGCCGGCGGCTCGACGCGGGAGCGAACCCACCGGACGGTGCAGCGGGTTCTCGCCGAGACGCGCCTGACGCCCGCCGCCCACCTGACCTGCGTCGAGGCCAGCCGGGACGAGGTCGACGCGGTCATCGACAGCTATCGCGAGGCCGGGGTACGCCACATCGTGGCCCTGCGCGGCGATCCGCCGGGCGGCAACGGCATCGGCGGAGCCTATGTTCCGCGTACGGACGGTTACGCCAATGCGACCGAACTGACCGCCGCGATCACGGCGAAGGGCGGCTTTGACGTGATCGTCGGCTGCTATCCCGAGGGCCATCCGGAAAGCCCGTCCGCCGCCCATGATCTGGATGTGCTGAAGGCCAAGGTGGACGCCGGGGCGACCCGGGCGATCAGCCAGTTCTTCTTCGACATCGACGCCTTCCTGCGGTTCCGCGACCGGGTGCGGGCGGCTGGCGTGACGGTTCCGATCATCCCCGGGATCATGCCGGTGAGCAATTTCAACGGTCTGAAGCGGATGTCGGCGGCGTGCGGCGCGGCCGTGCCGGACTGGCTGGCGGCGCATTTCGAGGGGCTGGACGACGACCCCGAGACGCGCAAGCTGATCGCCGCCTCGGTGGCGGCCGAGACCTGCGCCCGGCTGCAGGAAGAGGGTTTCGCCGACTTCCACTTCTACACCCTGAACCGCGCCGACCTGGTCTATGCGATCTGCCGGGTGCTGGGCGTGCGGGAGAAATCCCAATGAACCCCTTCCCCCCTTGCGGGGGAGGGTGGCTCGCGGAGCGAGACGGATGGGGGGTGTCGGCGCCGGCGCCCACCGTTTCGCCTGCCGGACGCCAAGCCTTCAAGCACCACGCGCTCACCCCCCATCCGTCAGGCTTCGCCTGCCACCTTCCCCCGCAAGGGGGGAAGGAGATCGAATGATGACCCGGCAAGACAGAATCGCCGCCCTTCACGCCGCCGCGAAAGAACGCATCCTCGTCCTCGACGGCGCCTGGGGGGTGATGATCCAGCGCAGCGAGCTGTCGGAAGAGGATTTCCGCGGCGAACGGTTCGCGGCGCACGTCGGCCAGATGAAGGGCAATAACGACATCCTGTGCCTGACCCGGCCCGACATCATCGCCGGCCTGCACGACCAGTATTTCGCCGCCGGCGCCGACATCTCCGAGACCAACACCTTCTCGGCCACGACGATCGCCCAGGACGACTACAAACTCGACGAACAGTCGGTGTGGGACATCAATCTGGAAGGCGCGAAACTGGCGCGCGCCGCCGCCGATCTCTGGACCGCGAAGGAGCCGCACAAGCCGCGTTTCGCCGCCGGGTCGATCGGGCCGCTGAACAAGATGCTGTCGATGTCGTCGGACGTGAACGACCCCGGCGCGCGGCTGGTGACCTTCGACCAGGTCTATGACGCCTATCGCCATCAGGTGAAGGCGCTGAACGAGGGCGGGGTCGACCTGTATCTGATCGAGACCATCACCGACACGCTGAACTGCAAGGCCGCGATCAAGGCCATCAAGGACCTCGAGGACGAGGGCATGGAGGCCCTCCCGATCTGGATTTCGGGCACCATCACCGACCGCTCGGGCCGCACTCTTTCGGGCCAGACGGCCGAGGCCTTCTGGAACAGCGTGCGGCATGCGAAGCCGTTCGCCATCGGCTTCAACTGCGCCCTCGGGGCCGATCTGATGCGGCCGTTCATCGCCGAGCTGAGCCGGGTGGCCGACACCCTGGTCGCCGCCTATCCCAACGCCGGCCTGCCCAACGCCATGGGCCAGTACGACGAGGAGCCGCACCAGACGGCCCACTTCATCGAGGAATGGGCCGCGTCAGGCCTGGTCAACATCGTCGGCGGCTGCTGCGGCACGACGCCGGAGCACATCCGGCATACAGCGGAGGCGGTGGCGAAACTGCCGACGCGGGAGATCCCGGAGCGGCCGGTGGCGATGCGGTTGAGCGGGCTGGAACCGTTCGAGCTGGTGGCGTGATGGCCGACGACGAGTTCCAAGCCTGGCTCGACGAAGCGTTCGAGAATTTCAAAGCCAAGGCCGCGGCGACGGACGCAGCATGCGCGCCCTATCGGGAACGCGAATACAACTTACACGATGGAACGCTGACCTTTTTCGACAACGGCGTGCCGAGATTACGAGCGTCCGTTCAGGTCGTTGGCACGACCGCGCCAAATGATTTCCTGTGGGCTTGGGCCAACGACCGTTTCCCTCCGCACGTCGTCCGCGACGCTCAGATTGCCCGTGATTTCGGCCTCCGGAATGAACTTCTTTTCCTCTCGCGGGAGCGGTTTGACCCAAAGAACCCCAGAGTTTTCGGATGGGAGATGACCGCTGCGACGGCTCGCCTCACCGACGCCGTGGGCGCAACCGCCGTGCCTTACGGAGACGGTGAAAGTCGCCTCACCTTCTTCCTGCTGCATGACCTGCGGCCAGTAGAGTCCCATTGATGCGTCCCACCTTCATCAACGTCGGCGAGCGGACCAATGTCACCGGCTCGGCCAAATTCAAGAAGCTGATCATCGACGGCGACCATGCCGCCGCCCTGTCGGTGGCGCGACAGCAGGTCGAGGCCGGGGCCTCGGTGATCGACATCAACATGGACGAGGGCCTGCTGGATTCGAAGCAGGCGATGATCACCTTCCTCAACCTGATCGCGGCCGAGCCCGACATCGCCCGCGTGCCGGTGATGATCGACAGCTCCAAATGGGAGGTGATCGAGGCCGGGCTGAAATGCGTCCAGGGCAAGCCGATCGTCAATTCCATCTCGATGAAGGCGGGCGAGGCCGAGTTCCGCGAACAGGCGGTGAAATGTCTGCGCTACGGGGCCGCCGTCGTGGTCATGGCCTTTGACGAGGTCGGCCAGGCCGATACCGCCGCGCGCAAGATCGAGATCTGCACCCGCGCCTATCGCATCCTGGTCGACGAGGTCGGCTTCCCGCCCGAGGACATCATCTTCGATCCGAACATTTTCGCCGTAGCGACGGGGATCGAGGAGCACGACAACTACGCCGTCGACTTCATCGAGGCGACGAAGGTCATCAAGGCGACCCTGCCCTATGCGCGGGTGTCCGGCGGGGTGTCGAACGTCTCGTTCAGCTTCCGCGGCAATGAACCGGTGCGCCGGGCGATCCACAGCGTCTTCCTGTACCACGCCATCCAGGCGGGCATGGACATGGGCATCGTCAACGCCGGCGACCTGCCCGTCTATGACACGCTCGATGCGACCCTGCGCGAAGCCGTCGAGGACGTGATCCTGAACCGGCCGCAGCGGACCAATGTCTCGAACACCGAGCGGCTGGTCGACATCGCGCCCAACTACAAGGGCGACAAGGGCGTGGCCCGGGTCGTCGATCTGAAGTGGCGCGACCAACCGGTCGGCAAGCGGATCGAACACGCCCTCGTCAACGGCATCACCGAGTACATCGACGCCGACACGGAAGAAGCCCGCCTGTCGTTCGACCGGCCGCTGCACGTCATCGAAGGTCCACTGATGGACGGGATGAATGTGGTCGGCGACCTGTTCGGCTCGGGCAAGATGTTCCTGCCGCAGGTGGTGAAGTCGGCGCGGGTGATGAAACAGGCGGTGGCCTGGCTCGAACCCTTCATGGAGGCCGAAAAGGCCGGCAAGCCCCGCGAGCAGGCCGGCCGCATCCTTATGGCCACGGTCAAGGGCGACGTCCACGACATCGGCAAGAACATCGTCGGCGTCGTGCTGCAGTGTAACAACTATGAGGTCATCGACCTGGGCGTCATGGTCCCGGCGGACCGCATCCTCGACGCCGCGATCGAACACAAGGTCGACATCGTGGGCCTGTCGGGCCTGATCACCCCCTCGCTGGACGAGATGGTGTTCGTGGCGCGCGAGATGGAGCGGCGCGGCTTTGATATCCCCCTGCTGATCGGCGGGGCGACGACCAGCCGGACGCATACGGCGGTCAAGATCGAACCGGGCTATCGCGCCGGTTCGACCACCTATGTCATCGACGCCAGCCGCGCCGTCGGCGTGGTCTCGGGCCTGCTGTCGAAGACCGAGCGGGCGAAGAACGAGGCCCTCACGCGCGACGAATACGTCCGCATCCGCGAACAGTATGCGCGCGGCCAGGAGGTCAAGGCGCGGGCGTCCCTGCCCGCCGCGCGACAAAACCGGTTCCAGCCTGATCCGGCGACGCCCCTGCCCTGCGCGCCGTCGTTCCTGGGCGTGCGCGCCTTCGACAGCTGGGACCTGCAGGACCTCGCCGACCACATCGACTGGACGCCCTTCTTCGCCAGCTGGGAGCTGATCGGCCGCTATCCGCTCATTCTCGAGGACGAGATCGTGGGCCAGGCGGCGCGCGACCTGTTCGCCGACGCGCAGGCGATGCTGAAGCGGATCGTCGATGAGAAATGGTTCACGGCCAGGGGCGTGGTCGGCTTCTGGCCCGCCAACGCCGTCGGCGACGATATCGCCGTCTACGCCGACGAGAGCCGCTCCGAAGAGATCGCCCGTTTCCACACCCTGCGCCAGCAGATCAAGAAGTCGAACGGCAAGCCCAATCTGGCGATGTCCGACTTCGTCGCCGAAACCGGCCGGGACTATATCGGCGCCTTTGCGGTCACGGCCGGCCACGGCGAGCTCGAGATCGCCAAACGGTTCAAGGACGCCGGCGACGACTATTCCGCCATCATGGCCACGACCCTGGCCGACCGACTGGCCGAGGCCTTCGCCGAGGCGTTGCACAAAACGGTGCGCACCGAGCTGTGGGGACATGCCGCCGACGAGCAGACCACGGTCGAGGACCTGATCGCCGAGCGGTATCAGGGCATCCGCCCCGCGCCGGGCTATCCGGCGCAGCCCGATCATACCGAAAAGGCCACGCTGTTCAGACTGTTGCAGGCGGAAGTGAACGCCGGCATGGCGCTGACCGAGAGCTTCGCCATGACCCCGCCGGCGTCGGTGTCAGGCCTCTATTTCGGGCACGCCGAGAGTCACTATTTCGGCGTCGGCAAGATCGATCGCGACCAGGTCGAGGACTATGCCCGGCGCAAGGGCTGGGACGTGGCGACGGCCGAGCGCTGGCTGTCGCCGATCCTCAACTATGAGCCCGGCGCGCCCGCGAGAGTGGCGGCGGCCTAGGCGCCTCCCGGCGGCGGGCTACTGCGGTTTGGGCTGCCCGACCTCGTCCAGCCCGGCGGCGTCGAGGGTCACGGGCGGGGTGGTGATGTCGTCTCTCACCCGGCGCGCGGCGTGTTCGCAACGACCCGGCAGGCCGAAGAAGAGGCCGAAGGCCTGGCTGCGAATGCGTTCGTCTTCCTGGGCCATCAGCGGCACCCATTTGCCGGCGGCCTCGGCCTCGGCGACCCGGGCGGCGGCCAGGGTGGCCGGCGTCTGGCGTGACCGGCCCGCCTGGAGCGCGTCGCGGAAGTCCGTGGCCTCCAGCCCGCCGAGCCGGATGATGTCACGATCCAGGTCGTCGGCGGTGGTCAGGGTCCGGCCGAGGGCGATATGCCCCTCGACCAGGGCGGCGCACCAGGCCACCAGCGGATAGTCCTGTTCCGGCGCGCCGCGCGGCAGCGGCATCTCATAGGCGATGGCCTCGCGCGCCATCCGCGACTCGAGGCTTTCGGCGGTGTCCGCATCGGGGGTGACCAGGCCATCCGGATCCTGGGCGAAGGCCGGGCCTTGGGCGGCAAGGGCGAGGAAGAACAGCGGCGTGGCGAGGCGAAGGCGCATGGGAGGTCCGTCTGAAGTTTCTGTCGGCGGTCATAACGCCTGAACCGCCGCCATGGTTATTCTGCGGCGGTCAACGACCCGAATAGGCGTCGAAGAAGGGCTTCAGATGACCTTCGTAGCGTTTCCAGGCCGAGGTTGAGGTCGTGTAGATCGGTTTGCGCACCTGGGCGAAGCTGGCGGTGGTCACGGCGCGCTCGGTCTTGTGGAACTGATCCAGGCCCGTCTCGTGCGGCAGACCGACGTGGTCGAGTATCCGTTGGGTCCAGCCGGCCGGGTCGGCGACCAGCGCCTCATAGGGCACCGTCAGAATGGCGTCGCCCAGGACCCCGGTCCAGTGCGCGTGCAGGCGATCCTCGTTGCGGAAATAGCGCGCGATGCGATCCTGCGACCAGCTCCAATTCACACCCTGGGCGAACCAGGTCCGCAAGGCGGACCAGGCCACGGCCCCGGGCTCACGCCTCAGCCAGATGAAGCGCGCCTGCGGCAGGACACGGTGGATCAGCCCCAGATAGCGGCTGTGATTCAACGTCTTGTCGACGATCCGGCCGTCCGGCCCGAAGCGGTCCTCGAGCATGTGAAGATAGGCCCGGGCGATGGCCGCGAAACCGTCCGGCCGGGCGGCGGCGAAGGCGTTGACGGCCGCGGGCGAGACTCCGCCGACGGGAATGGCCGCGGTCCGGAACAGGTTCAGCTCGGCCCCGTCGGCGACCTGGCTGTGGCTGACCAGAATCTGCTCGACCAGGGTGGTGCCGGATCGGGGCAGGCCAAAAACGAAGATCGGGCGACGGCTGTCATCGCCGGCCGGAAGGCCGGCCAGCCTGTCGGGGGTGAAGCCCGCGATGAGATCATCGACGAAGGCGTCCGCGCCGGTCTGGTCATCGGGCCGGCTGGCGGCGACCAGGGCTGCGCCCTGGCTGTAGGCTGCGAAGGCGGCGTCGATCTGGTCGAGATCGTCGAGGGCCTTGGCCACGGCATAGAGCAGGGCGGCCTTGCCCTCATTGGTCCCGGGTCCCGAGGGCCATCGGGCCAGCAGGGCGGTCATGGTCGCGAGATCGGCATCATCCCGGGCCGTGAAGGTCCGGCCCTCGGCGAGGGCCAGCCAGCTGGGGGCGGCCGCGAAGGGGTCGGGCGATCGGGCGATCGCCTGACGGAAGTCCGCGATGGCCGCCTCACCTTCCCCCAGGGTGGCGCGGCAGCTGCCGAGGAAATGCCAGGCTGACGGCTGGGTCGGATGATCGGCGACGATCGCCTGGGCAAGATCACGGGCGGAAGCGGCCTGGCCATGCTGCGCCAGAAGCGCCCCGTGGTTCAGTCGCGCAGACAGGTCGCGGCGGTCGAGATCCGACAGCCGTCCGGACGCGGTCAGGGCCAGGGACGTCTCGCCGAGGCCCAGCGCCAGTCGCGACACCGGACCCCAGGTCGATCCGAGCGCGGGATTGTCGGCGACAAGGGTCGCGAGGAGGTCGGCCGCACCGTCCCGGTCGCCCGCCTTGAAGGCAGAGAGCACGGCGTCGATGCGGTCACGGGGCGGGCGGACAGCCTGAGTGGTCATGATCAGCGGGTAACAGCCGGGGCCGGGTCCCGCAAGCTCGCGGGCCTTGCAACGAAAAAGGGCGGCGGATCCGAAGATCCGCCGCCCCATTCTCGGTTAGTAAACCTGACTTAGAAGGTCAGGTCGAAGCCCAGCCGAATGAAGCGGGGCTGCTGGTAGCTCAGCGGCGTGAGGTAATCCGGATCGGGAGTACCGGCGCCATCTTCACCGAACTCGTTGATGTCGGTCGTTCCGCTGAAGTTGAAGATGTTGAAGACATCGGCACGCAGGACCAGGTCGCCGGGCAGGAAGTTTTCCGGCACGGTGTAGCGCAGCGACATGTCGATCTGCTTGATCCAGTCGCTCTGAGCGGCGGTGCCGCGCGGAACGAGCTTGCCATCGCAGTAGTTCGACGCCGCGCCATAGGCCTGGGCGAACACGTCGGTCGGGTGCAGACCGATGCAGCCGTACGGACGGGGCGAGCTGACGCTCATGTTCGTGCCGACGACCAGGTCGTCAGTCAGCTGATACGAACCGAACAGCTTGAACACGTGACCGCGGTGGTTCGGCAGCAGGCCGTTGGAACCATCGGTCAGACCCGGCTGGTCGAAGTCCTGCGTGATGCCGGCATCGGTCTGGCCGTTGTCGGATTTCACGTAACCTTCGGTGTTGCCGGTGCTTTCCGAGATGGTCCAGGAGCCCTGCAGCGACCAGACGCCATCGAACGCACGTTCGAACGACATTTCCAGAGCCGTGTAGGTCCGTTCCGCCTTCGGATAGTTCAGGTCGGCGGCGGAGAAGGTGACCGTACGACGGTCCACTTCGCCCGGGAGCGGATCCAGCAGCAGGATGGTCGAGGTCGAACCGGGGTTCAGCACGACGTACTGGTGGAAGCCGGTGTAGATCGAGTCGCAACCAACGATGCCTTCGTCGGCGCAGAGCGCCAGAACAGCGGCGTCGATGGCGACGTCTTCAGCGTTCCGCAGCAGGTCACGGTACATGACCGCGGCCGTGAACTTCCACAGGTCACCGAAGCGACGCTCGAAGCCGATGATGAACTCGTCCTCGGCCGTCGACTCCAGGTTCTTGGCGGCGAAGGACGAGCTGTCCTTAACCGTGCCGTCGCCCGTGACCCGGCAGCCCTGGCTGCCAGCGGGAGCCGGCGCGCCATTGCCGGCGGGGCAGACGTTCTGACCCGTCCAGCCCTGGATCTGGGCGCCGAGGAGCAGCGGGATGCCGTCGCCGTTGTACGGAAGGCGGGCCACCACGGCGGCGCCGTCAACCTGTTCGGTGTTGCCGACAAAGGCGCCCGGAGCGATCGGAGCGTAGCCACCCAGCAGGAAGTACTGGCTGAAGAACAGTTCGTTCGCCGCACCGCGGTAGGCGGTGTTGGACGCGACCGGCAGATAGTAGCGGCCGTACGAACCGAACACGCGGCTGCGGCCGTCGTTCATCGGGTCGAAGGTGAAGCCCAGGCGCGGGCCGACCTCGTTGTCGAACGCGATGAACTGCTGGCCAGCGCCGTCGTTCAGCGAGAACTTGTCGAGGCGGACGCCGAGGTTCAGCGTCAGCTGCTCATTCACATCCCACGAGTCCTGGATGTAGAACGCTTCGTTCTCGCCGGTGAAGTTACCGCCCGAGAGGAAGGTGTTGAACTCGACGTATTCCTCGCCCGGGTTCAGGTTGCTGGGGCCAAACGTCTGCACGGTGCCCGGCGTGGCACGGCGATAGATCAGGTTGGCGCCGTAGGGGCCGGTGCGCTCCGCCGTCTTGAACAGCTCGGTTTCTTCCAGCTCGTAGCCGGCGCGAACGTGGTGCTCGCCCAGCATGGAGAAGAAGATGTCGGCGTCGGCGCGGTAGAAGGTCCGCGTGGTCTCAGCCGTGGTGAACGTCGCCGTCGGCTGGTTCGGGCTGGCGCGGAAGGCAGGGCGCGGGTTGGTGGCCCGACCGGCACCACGAGCGTCCTGGACGAACGGAATGTCCAGACGTGCCGGGAGGTTGTTGGCGCGGTCTTCGTTCACGCCGTAGGCGGCCGACAGGGTCAGCCAGTCGGTGAACTGACCGGTGTAGCGGACCACATAGCTTTCGCCGCCGGCCTCACCGACAGTCGGCAGGGTCGGATAGGCGCCGCGCACGTCCGTCAACGCGTCGAACGTGGCCGTGAAGGTCTCGGTTTCGCGCGTGGTGTCGAAGTAGGTGAGCTCGAGACGGTGATCGTCCGTGATGTAACCGTCCAGCTTGACGCCGTAGAAGGGGCTGTCCGCCGTCTGAAGCGTGGCCGTGCCCGTCAGGCCCGGGTTGTAGGCTTCGTTGTCCTGGAACTGGGCCAGGGCGAAGAAGAACAGTCGATCGCGGATGATCGGACCACCGACTTCCAGCGTGACGCTGGAGGCGCTGGCTTCGTCCAGCTCGTTGCGGGCGAACACGGTGTCCGGGGACTGTTCACGCAGCGAGTTGGGGCTGAAGTTGCCGCGGATGGCGAACTCGAAATCGTTCGAACCCGACTTGGTGACGGCGTTGATGATGCCGCCCGTGGCGCGACCGAACTCGGCCGGATAACCACCCGTCTTGACCTCGACCGAACGGTAGAAGTCGAACGGAACGGTCGAACCGCCGATGTAGTTGTCGAAGTTCGTGATGTTCAGGCCGTTCACGTAGAACGCGTTCTCAGCGACCGACGAGCCGCCGACGGCGGGCAGGTTGCCGAAGGCGTTGTCGCCCTGGACGGTCGACGGGGCCAGCAGGGTCACCGAGGTGATGTCGCGGCCGATCGGCACGGTCTTGACCAGTTCTTCGAGGTCGACGACCAGGCCGGTGGTGGTTTCGTTGAAGGCGAGCGCGCGACGGGCGCCCGTGATGACGACGTCGTCCAGCGAGGCGCCGGTGCCGGCGTTCATGGCGAAGTCATAGGCCGTCGATCCACCCAGGCGGACCGAAGCGGTCTGCGAGATCGGGTCGTAGCCCGGCGCCGTGATGGTCACGGTGTAGTTGCCGATCGGCACGAGGGCGGCGCGGAAGTTGCCGCCGGCGTCGGTCGTCAGGTTACGGCTGAAGCCCTGCTCGTCCGAGCGGACCTGGACCGAAGCGCCCGAGATCGGTGCGCCGTTGGCGTCCGTGACGGAGCCGGTCAGCGAGCCGGTCGAGAAATCCTGCGCGGACGCGGTCGTCGGCGCAGCGATGACGGTGATCGCCGGGACAGCCACGACGGCCGCCAGCATTACGCCGCCGATCATCGTCGAAGCCAACAGGCGCTCACGAATGGTTTGGATCTTCAAGGTTCATCCCTCCTGAGAGCAACGACGGCCGCCATTGGCCGGTCGCCGCAAAGGTCAATCTACGCCCCCACTGCGCGCAGATAGGTTGGAACATAGACAAAGCCCCGTGCACGTCTATCCATATTACATCGCGGTAACCGGATCGCGCCTTCGCTGTCGCAATCCGGCCACACATTGGTTATCCGGCTGTTTTATATAATTCTTTCTCTGAGGAATATGTCGCAATGCCGCTGCTGACGCCCCAGGTGTTCGTTTCGGGCCAGCTCAATGTTGAGGACGTGCGGTCGTTCGCCGCAGCGGGGTTCTCCCATGTGGTGAATCACCGGCCCGACGATGAAGAGCCGGGTCAGCCAGCCGCCGCCGCGCTGGCGGAAGCGGCGCAGGCGGCGGGGATGGTCATGGTGCACGCGCCGGTGCGGGGCCTGCCTCAGCCGGAAGCCGTGGAGACGACCCGCCAGGTGCTCGACTCACTGGGCGACCACGGCAAGGCCGTGTTCTTCTGCCGCTCCGGATTGCGATCGGCCGCCGCCTGGGCGATGGCGGATCGACTCAGAGGGGCGAGAGCGGATGAACTTCGCGCAGCGGCGGCGGTCGCGGGCTACGATCTGGGCCAGCTGCCGCTTTGACGCCTCAGCGAAGGATGGCGACCCGGGTCGCATAGGGTGCCGGCTCCGGCGTACAGGACGCGACGGCGAGTTGCATCGCCATGAGACACAGGAAGGCCGCTGCTATGGGCTGGAGCCGATTTGAGACAGCCAGGGCGATGGAAACAGCCACGTCGGGCACTCCGCAGAAGATTTACGAAGTCCTAACGCAAGGGGCGAGCCGCGCCCGATGATCCCCTTTCTCCCCGCGCCGGCGTTCGAATACGGACGGACCGATTCGGTCTCGCCCCTGATCCGGCGCGTGATCGCGAACAACCCGGGACCTTTCACCTTCACCGGGACCGGGACCTACATCGTCGGCCGCGGCGAGGCCGGGGCGGGGGTGGCGGTGATCGACCCCGGCCCGCTGGACGAGGCTCATCTGGCGGCCCTGCTGGCGGCGGTCGCGGGCCAGACGGTCAGCCATGTGCTGGTGACCCACACCCACCGCGACCACGCCCCCCTCGCCCGCCCGTTCGCCAAGGCCGTCGGCGCGCCGGTTCTCGCGGCCCGCCTCCCCGCGCGCCCGACGCACGCCTCGGCCGCTCCGGACGATGATGACGACGAGACATTTTCATCCGACGTGATCCTGACCGGCGGCGAACGGCTGGCCGGGGACGGCTGGACGATTGAAGCCCTCGCCACGCCGGGCCACGCCTCCAACCACATGGCCTTTGTGCTGTGCGAGGAGAACGCCCTGTTCAGCGGGGATCACGTCATGGGCTGGTCAACCACCGTCGTGGCCCCGCCCGACGGCGACATGGCCGCCTATATGGCCAGTCTCGACGCGGTGATCGCGCGCGGCTTCTCGACGATCTGGCCGACCCATGGCGCGCCGATCCTCGAGCCGGGACCATTCCTGGCGGCCTACAGGGACCATCGTCTGGCGCGCGAGGCCCAGGTGCTGGGGCGGCTGGTCGCGGGGGACCGGCGGATCGCGGACATGGTGCCGGCGCTCTACGCCGCCGTGGATTCACGGCTGTGGCCGGCGGCCGGCCTGTCGGTCTGGGCTCATCTGATCGCGCTGGAGCGGGCCGGACGGGTGCGTGCGACGCCGGACCCGGCCATCGACGCCGACTGGACCCTGGCCTGAGGCTCAGCCGGCGGCGCGCAGGGTCTCGCTGATGGCGGTCGCCATGCGGCAGGCCTCTCCGCCATGGGGCCGGTGGTCGCGGGCGGCGACGCGGATGTCGGTGCGGCCCGGCCGGATGCGGATGACGGCGTCGTGGTCGACGCCGAACCAGAAGCCCTCGCGGCTGCCGTCGGCCCGCCCCACGCCCGCGCCGCGCAGGGTGAAGCCGGCCTGTTCGAGGGCGTAGATGGCCGTCGTCGGCGCGACCTGTCGCATCACCGGCAGCACGCCCGGACAGGCCTCCACGCCCACGGCGGGGCCGGGCCCCTGCCCGCGCCGCACATCCCCGAGGTCGCCGAAGCCGGGAACCTCGGCCAGATCGGTGCTGATGTTCTCGGCCGGACCGGCGGCGAACCGGGCCTTCTGCCAGACGAAGCCGCCGAGGGTCGCCCCGGCCGCCAGCGCGGCCACGATGGCCACCATTCCCAGTTTGCGGAAATTGCCCAACGACAGAACCAGCGCGCCCAGGGCGGCCGCCGCCCCGACGAAGGCCAGGAACCAGCCCGCCTGCATCGTCAGCAGATCGTAACCGATCTCGACCGGCCAGGCCCCCACGCGCGTCCCGAGCGCGGCGACCAGCACCAGCACCGGCGCGGCGACCGACAGGGCCGCCAACGCCTGCACCCGTCCGGCGCCACGTGTACGGCGCGGCATCGCCTCAGCCTCCCGCCGTCGGCAGGCGATAGTCCTTCAACTGCTCGCGCAGGGTCTTCTTGTCGATCTTGCCGGTGGCGCCCAGGGGGATGTCGTCGACGAAGACCACATCGTCGGGCATCCACCATTTGGCGATCTTGCCGGTCAGGAAGTCGAGGTGCTCCTCCTTGTTCTGGGCCTCGCCGGGCTTCAGCTTGACGATCAGGACCGGACGCTCGTCCCATTTCGGATGGGCGGCGCCGATGACGGCGGCCAGCTCGGCCTTGGGATGGCCGACGGCGATATTCTCGATCTCGATCGAACTGATCCATTCGCCGCCGGACTTGATCACGTCCTTGGCGCGGTCGGTGATCTGCATGAAACCCTGCTCGTCGATGGTCGAGACGTCGCCGGTGTCGAAGAAGCCCTCATGGTCGAGGATGTCGCCGCCCTCGCCCTTGAAATAGGCGCCCGAGATGGTCGGGCCCTTGATCATCAGCCGGCCGTAGGTGTGCCCGTCGTGGGGCATTTCCTGGCCGGCGTAGTTCTTGAGCTTGAGCTCGACGCCCAGCGGCGGCGTGCCCTGTTTGACCCGCCACTTCATCTGCTCGTCATACGGCAGGGCCAGCAGTTCCGGCGGCAGGTTGGACAGGGTGCCGATGGGCGAGGTCTCGGTCATGCCCCAGCCCTGCAGCACCTCGATGCCGAATTCCTCGTGGAAGGCGCGGATCAGGCTTTCCGGCACGGCCGACCCGCCGATCAGGACCTTCTTCACCGTGGGGATCTTGAGATTGTTCTCACGCAGATGGGTCAGCAGTCCCTGCCACACCGTCGGCACGGCGGCCGAGAAGGTGACGCCCTCGCTCTCGATCAGCTCATAGATGGCGGCGCCGTCCATGCGGGCGCCCGGCATCACCAGCTTGGCGCCCGAGGCCGGGCCGGCGAAGGCGATGCCCCAGGCGTTGGCGTGGAACATCGGCACCACCGGCAGGATCACCTCCTTCGGCGAGGGCCCCAGCACGGTGGACTGCATGCCCAGCAGCGTATGGATGAAGTTGGAGCGGTGCGAATACAGCACCCCCTTGGGGTTCCCCGTCGTGCCCGAGGTGTAGCAGAGGCCGCAGGCGGTCTGTTCGTCGAACCCGCCCCAGGCCACGTCTTCCGAGGCCGACCCCAGCAGGGCCTCATAGCATTCCGCGCCCGGCAGTTTCGTCGCCGGCATGGTCAGTTCGTCGGTCATCACCACCACCCGCTGGACCGAGGGGCAGTGCGGCAGGATCGCCTCGAGCAGGGGGATGAAGGTCAGGTCGACGAAGATGACCTTATCCTCGGCGTGGTTGATGATGTAGATCAGCTGCTCCGGGAACAGCCGCGGGTTCAGGGTGTGGCACACGGCGCCGATGCCCATGATGCCGTACCAGGCCTCCATGTGGCGGCTGGTATTCCAGGCCAGGGTGGCGATCCGGTCGCCGACCTTGACGTCCCAGCCCTTCAGCACGCTGGACACCCGTTTGGCCCGGGCGTGGATTTCGGCATAGGTGGTGCGGACAATCGGCCCTTCGACGGACCGGGTCACGACCTCGCGGTGGCCATGCCAGTTCTTTGAGTGGTCCAGGATCTTGTCGACCGTCAGCGGCCAGTCCTGCATCAATCCGAGCATCACGTTCCCTCAAGCCTGCGCCTGCTTTTCGGGGCGCTTGAGGGTCACGCTATCGGCGCGGTCGGCGATAAGCAACGTGACGTCAGGTCACCCTGGCCGGGCGGCCGCTTGGCGAAACGCCTCCCGCGGTCCTAGAAGCGGTCCATGCCCATCCTCATCGCCATCACGGGCGGCTCCGGCTCAGGCAAGAGCACGCTCGCCGAAGCCCTGGTCTCGGCCCTGCCCGAGGGCGCCGCGGTGTTGCTGCGCGAGGACTCCTACTATCGCGACGCGGCCAGCCTTCCCGACTTCGATCCGGCTGCGTTCGACTTCGACGACGTGGCGGCGCGCGACCACGAGCTGATGATCCGCGACCTGGCCGAGCTGAAGGCCGGGCGGGATGTCGTCGCGCCCCTCTATTCCTTCATCCACCATGGACGCGAGCCGGGCGGCGAGCCGGTGCCCGCGGCGGACGTCGTCATCGTCGAGGGCACCCATGTGCTCTGCACCCCGGGGCTGGTCGCCCTGTTCGACATCCGCGTCTTCGTCGACACCCCGGCCGACATCCGCTTCATCCGGCGCCTGCTGCGCGATCAGACCGAACGGGCGCGTACGGCGGAGTCGGTGATCGCCCAGTATCTGGCAACCGTTCGGCCGGGCCATGAACGGCTGACGGAACCGTCGCGCCTGAACGCGGACTTCATCGTCGCCGACGCCACCGCCGCCGTACGGCTGGAAGACCCCCAGGCCGTGGTCCGGCTGGCCGCGCCGGTGCTGGCGCACCCCCTGCTGGCGCCGTTGGTCCGGCCCAGCCAGTAACATCGTTCGACCACCCCTTGACCACCCGGGGCCTCAAGCGCCACCCTGCGGCGTTCAGCGAGCGATGAATTCATGCACGGCCCCGGCGTCGGCTCTTCCCCTCCCATCGATCCCAAACGTCAGGCGATCATCCGGCACGCCCGAAAGGCGTTCGTCGGCGAGGGCTATGCGGCGACCCGGATCGAACCGATCGCGCGCGAGGCCGGGGTCTCGACCGCGACCCTCTATTCGTTGTTCGACGGCAAGGCGGAGCTGTTCTCGGCGGTCATCGAGGACGCGGCCGGAGACTTCTCGCGCCAGATGGCCCTGGCGCGAACCATCGACGGCAATGCCCTGCAGCAGCTGACCAGCTTCGCCCACACCTATACCGACTTCATGAGCGACCCCTTTGTCCGCTCGGTCTTTCGCCTGGTGATGGCCGAACGTCCGCGGTTCCAGGCCGTGGCCCGGCGCTTCTTCGAACAAGGTCGCGCGGCCTTCGGCGCCACCCTGATCGCCATACTGGTCGACCTGTCGAAAGCAGGCCTGCTGAAACCGATCGACCGCCCGTCCTGGGCCGCGGGGCACCTGATGGGCATGCTGGAGCATCCGGTGTTCTTCGTGCCCCTGGTGACCGGCGACGAGATCAAGGTCCGGCGCTCGAACGGGGAAATCGTCGACGACGCCGTCGCGACCTTCCTCGCCCGCTACGGGGTCTGACGGCTCAGGGCCACAGCCGGGTTGTGGTCCAGCCCTCGCCGGCCCGGTCGAACCGCAGCCGGTCGTGCAGTCGGAACGGCCGGTCCCGCCAGAACTCGACGCTGTCGGGAACCACCCGCCAGCCGGTCCAGCGCTCGGGCCGCGGCACGTCCCCGCCCTCGAACCGGGCCGTCTCACGCGCCACGGCGGCTTCCAGCGCCGCCCGGCTGTCCAGCGGTCGCGACTGGTCCGAGGCCCAGGCCCCGATCCGGCTCTCGCGCGCCCGGCTGGCGAAATAGGCGTCGGCCTCGGCCGCGCTGACGGGTTCGATGGCGCCGCGCACCCGGACCTGACGCCTCAGGGACTTCCAATGGAACAGCAAGGCCGCGCGGGGATGGGCGGCCAGATCCAGTCCCTTGGCGCTCTCGCGGTTGGAATAGAAGGTGAAGCCCGCCGCATCGACGTCCTTGAGCAGCACCATCCGGCTGTCCGGCGCGCCCGAAGCGTCCACGGTCGACAAGGCCATGGCGTTGGCGTCGTTCGGCTCGGTCCCTTTGGCGTCACCCAGCCAGTCAACGAACAGGGCGAACGGCTCGATGCGATCGAAGATGGTCTCATCGCCATTGGCGGCGAGGGCGGCGGCATAGTCCGCCGCATATTCCTCGCGGGTCGGGCTTGGGGGGATCACAGGTGCGGTCATGAACGGCAGATAGACCCTCGCGGCGCGGCTGGGGAGAGGCTTCACGGTTAACCGGGCCTTGACCATGTGCAGGGCCTTAGTGTGCGGATGCGCGCCCGATCGCACCCCGAAGTCGCCTCGACCCGCGAGGCCTACGCCCTGCTTGGCCTGACCGGCCCGGTGGAGGGGGCGGCGCTGACCGCGGCGTTCCGCATCGCCATCAAGGCGGCGCGACCAGAGGCCGCGGGCGGCAGCGACGTCCGGTTCCGCAAGACCATCGCGGCCTGGCGGTTGATCCAGGGGCAGACCGCCCCCCTCGCACTGGCGGCGCCCGCCGCGCCCCCGCCGGCCACGCCGGTGCTGGCGATCAGCCCGCTCGACGCCCTGAACGGCGGCGCGGTCGAGGTCCATATCGGCGCACGACGGCTGCGCGTCCGGGTTCCGGCGGGCCTGCGCACCGGAGAACATCTGCGGCTGAAGGCGGCAGGCGCGGACGGCGGCGACCTGTATCTGCCGGTGCTGGTGCGCGGCGCCCACGGGCTGAGCGCGGTCGGCGACGACCTCTATATGACCTGCCCCGTGCCCCCTCGCCTGCTTGAGGACGGCGGACGGCTGGAGGTCGAGACCCATGCGGGGCCGCGCTCCGCCTGGCTGGTCGCGGGCCACCAGCCGTTGCGTCTGCGGCTCAAGGGGCTGGGCCTGCCCGCGCGCGGGGGGCGGCCGCAAGGCCATCTGTTCGTCACGCTGGAGCCGTCCGAGGACGCGCCCTCGGCGGCGGAAGACCTGCTGGTGCGCTTCACGCGCGTCTGGACGCCGGACCGGCTGGCGGCTTAGGTCGTCCCATGTCGCACAACACCTTCGGCCATCTGTTTCGCGTGACCACCTGGGGCGAGAGCCACGGGCCGGCGATCGGCTGCGTCATCGACGGCTGCCCGCCGCTGATCCCGTTGACCGAGGTCGACCTGCAGCCCTGGCTGGACCGGCGCAAGCCGGGCGGCAGCCGCTTCGTCACCCAGCGGCAGGAGAGCGACACGGCCCGTATCCTGTCGGGCGTGTTCGACGACGGCGCCGGTCCGGTGACCACCGGCGCCCCGATCGCCATCCAGATCGAGAATGAGGACGCCCGCTCGAAGGACTATGGCGAGATCGCCCGCGCCTTCCGGCCCGGCCATGCCGACTTCACCTACCAGGCCAAATACGGCGTCCGCGACCACCGCGGCGGCGGCCGCTCGTCGGCGCGGGAGACGGCCGTGCGGGTCGCGGCGGGCGCGGTGGCGCGCCGGATTCTGGGCGACGGGGTTCGCATCCGGGCCGGCGTGGTTCAACTGGGCCCGCACCGGATCGCGCCGGAGGCGGTGGATTTCGACGCGGTGTACGACAACGCCCTGTTTGCCACGTCGGCCGAGGTCGTGCCGGCGTGGGAAGACTACCTCGACGGCGTGCGCAAGGCCGGGTCGTCGATCGGCGCCGTGGTGGCGCTGGAAGTCACCGGCGTCCCCGCCGGCTGGGGCGCGCCGCTTTACGGCAAGCTGGACGCCGAATTGGCGGCGGCGATGATGTCGATCAATGCGGTCAAGGGGGTCGAGATCGGCGCGGGCTTCGGCTCGGCCGAACTGACGGGGGAAGAGAACGCCGACGCCATGCGACTGGGTGAGGACGGGCGGCCGGTCTTCCTGTCCAACCATGCGGGCGGGGTGCTGGGCGGGATATCGACGGGTCAGCCACTGACAGCGCGCGTGGCGTTCAAGCCGACCTCCTCCATCCTGACGCCGGGCCAGACCATCACCCGCGACGGGACCGAGACCGAGGTCCGCACCAAGGGCCGCCACGACCCCTGCGTGGCCCTGCGCGGCGTGCCGGTGGTCGAGGCCATGGCGGCCTGCGTGCTGGCGGATGCGATGCTGAGGCACCGGGGCCAGGTGGGGTGCGGCACGGACGATTGACCCTCGGGCGCCGATCTGGTCGATTGATCCGCCGCCGGATCATCGGCGACAGACGAAAGATTCATGTACCGCTTTTCTCTTCTCGACCGTCGGTGGCTGGTCGCCGCCGCCGCGGCCTTGGCGTTGGTCCTCGCCCTGACGTTCGCCGCCGTCGCCAGACCCGCGACAGCCGGGCCGTTGCTCCGCGAGGGCGGGGCGTTCGAGAATTTGAGCGCCGTCTTCCACTTCGGCGCCATGGGGCTGGCCCTGCTGTGGCGGCGCCGCGCGCCCGCCTTGCTGGGACTGATCGCCATGTCGGCCTTCCTGATGGGCGGACGTGAGCTCGACTGGCAAAAGACCTTCACCACTCACAGCATCTTCAGCACCAAGCTGTACGCCCGCGACACCGTGCCCCTGGACGAGAAGCTCATCGCCGGGGCGGTGGCGGTGACGCTCGTTACGCTGCTGGTTCTGCTGCTGGTGCGCAGTCGCCATGACCTTCGTCGTCTCGCGGCCCAACGGGCGTCGGCGCTCTGGGGTCTGGCGACGCTCGTCGCGATCCTGCCTATGCTCAAGCTGATGGATGCCCTGCCCCGTCTGGTGAGGGAATCCGGGCGCAATCTTGAGTCGGCCGTCATACAGTCGCTTCTCTCCGTCGAGGAGCTCGGCGAGATGGCCCTGCCCCTGCTGGTGATGCTGGCGATCGTGCAGATCGCCCGTGCGCGGGCTCCGGGACTTTCGCAACACTAACTGTTGCCTATATAGCGGCGATCACAATCAGGGAGACCCCTCATGATCGACGTCAGACCCTTCTCCAGCCTCGGCGGCGCCAACCACGGCTGGCTGAACGCCAAACACCATTTCTCCTTCGCCAACTACTATGACCCCGCCCGCATGAGCTGGGGCCGGCTGCGCGTCTGGAATGACGACGAGATCGCCGCCCAGTCAGGTTTTCCGCCCCACCCCCACGCCGACATGGAGATCATCACCTATGTCCGCACCGGGGCCATCACCCATGAGGATTCCATGGGCAACCGCGGCCGCACCGGCGCGGGCGACGTGCAGGTGATGAGCGCGGGCACGGGCGTGCGTCACTCGGAGTTCAATCTCGAGGACGAGATGACCACCCTGTTTCAGATCTGGATCGAGGCCGACACGCGCGGCGCCACGCCCAGCTGGGGCGCGAAGGAATTTCCGAAGAGCGACCGGACCGGCCAATTCTCGGTGCTGGCCTCGGGCGATCCGACCGACGAGGCCCTGACCATCAACGCCGACGCGAAGGTGTTGGGGGCG
Organism: Brevundimonas sp. UBA7664; assembly: GCF_002483305.1. Lineage (GTDB taxonomy): Bacteria > Pseudomonadota > Alphaproteobacteria > Caulobacterales > Caulobacteraceae > Brevundimonas. The sequence goes on along the minus strand of NZ_DLHQ01000056.1, from coordinate 93,394 downwards.
ACGCTGAAGGCGGGCGAGAGCCTGACCTACAGCCTCGCCGAGGGCCGCCGCGCCTATCTGGTGCCGGCGGTCGGCGCCGTCGAGGTCAATGGAACAGCCCTGAACGCCCGCGACGGCGCGGCGATCAAGGACGAGGCCGAGATCACGATCACGGCGAAGGACGACGCCGAACTGGTGATGGTGGATTCGCTCTAGCGGATCCTTCTCCCGTTGGGAGAGGGCGCCAAATTGAAAACCCCGCCCGGATCGCTCCGGGCGGGGTTCTTTCTGTCGGCATCAGACCGTCAGTGCGTCGCGACGACCGCGCCCGGGTCCTGGACCGGCGGGGCGGCCGGGAGGGGGTCGGCGGCCTCGTCCCATTCGACCGGGGTGAGTTCGCCGGTCAGGGCCCATTTCAGGGCCTCGTCGGCGGTCTTGATCGGGATGATCTCCAGCGCCGACTTCACATTGTCGGGCACGTCGGCGAGGTCCTTCTCGTTCTCTTCCGGGATCAGCACCGTCTTGATGCCCGAGCGGAGGGCCGCCAGCAGCTTCTCCTTCAGGCCGCCGATGGCGGTGACCCGACCGCGCAGGGTAATCTCGCCGGTCATGGCGATGTCCTTGCGGATCGGAATCCCGGTGAGGACCGAGACCATGGCGACCGTCATCGCCACACCGGCCGAGGGGCCGTCCTTGGGCGTGGCCCCGTCCGGGACGTGGACGTGGATGTCGGTCTTCTCGAACATCGGCGGCTTGACGCCGATGCTGAGCGAGCGGGCCCGGACGTAGGAAGCGGCGGCGGAGATCGACTCCTTCATCACCTCCTTGAGATTGCCGGTCACGGTCATGCGCCCGCGGCCCGGCATCTTGATCGCCTCGATGGTCAGGATCTCGCCGCCGAACTCGGTCCAGGCCAGACCGGTGACGATGCCGACCTGATCCTCCTCGTCGGTCTCGCCATAGCGGTATTTCCGGACGCCTGCGTATTTGGCCAGCTTCTCATCGTCGATGGTGATCGACAGCGTCTTTTCACGCGCCATCTCGCGCACCGACTTGCGGGCCAGGCCGCCGAGGGCGCGTTCCAGCGAGCGCACGCCGGCCTCGCGGGTGTAGTAGCGGATCAGGTCGCGGATGGCGGTTTCCGGCACGACGAATTCCGCCGGCTTGAGCCCGTTCTCCTCGGTCACCTTGGGCAGGACGTGCCGTTTGGCGATCTCGACCTTCTCGTCCTCGGTGTAGCCGCTGACCCGGATGATCTCCATCCGGTCCAGCAGGGGCTGGGGCATGTTCAGCGTATTGGCCGTGGTCACGAACATGACGTTCGACAGGTCGTAGTCGACCTCCAGATAGTGGTCGCCGAACGCATTGTTCTGCGCCGGATCCAGCACCTCCAGCAGGGCCGAGGTCGGATCGCCGCGCCAGTCGGCGCCCAGTTTGTCGATCTCGTCCAGCAGGATGAAGGCGTTGGTGGTCTTCACCTTCTTCATCGACTGGATGATCTTGCCCGGCATGGAGCCGATATAGGTCCGGCGGTGGCCGCGGATTTCGGCCTCGTCGCGCACGCCGCCCAGCGACATGCGGATGTATTCCCGGCCCGTGGCCTTGGCGATCGACTTGGCCAGCGAGGTCTTGCCCACGCCCGGAGGGCCGACGAGGCACAGGATCGGCCCCTTCAACGTGTTGGTGCGGGCCTGGACGGCCAGGTATTCGATGATCCGTTCCTTGACCTTCTCGAGGCCGTAGTGGTCCTCCTCGAGGATGGCCTCGGCCTTGTTGAGGTCGATGGCCTTGGTCTTGGCCTTGCCCCACGGGATCGACAGCAGCCAGTCGAGGTAGTTGCGCACCACCGTCGATTCCGCCGACATCGGGCTCATGTTGCGCAGCTTCTTGACCTCGGCCTCGGCCTTGATCCGGGCTTCCTTGGACAGGCGCGTCTTACGGATGCGCTTCTCCAGCTCCATGATCTCGTCACGGCTGTCGTCGGTCTCGCCCAGCTCGCGCTGGATCGCCTTCATCTGCTCGTTGAGATAATATTCGCGCTGGGTCTTCTCCATCTGGCGCTTCACGCGCGAGCGGATCTTCTTCTCGACCTGCAGGACGGAAATCTCGCCCTCCATCAGGCCGTAGACCTTCTCCAGACGGGCCGGGACGGCGATGGTTTCCAGCAGACCCTGTTTGTCGGCGATCTTGACCGACAGATGGGCCGCCACGCTGTCGGCCAGCTTGGACGGGTCGGTGATCTGGGGAATGGAGCTGAGGGCCTCGGGCGGCACCTTCTTGTTCAGCTTCACATAGTTTTCGAACTGCTCGATCACGGCGCGCAGCAAGGCTTCCGACTGGGCCGGTTCGCCCGGATCGTCGGCGATCTCGACGGCTTCGGCCTCGAAATATTCGGTGCGGTCGGTGAATTTGGTCAGGCGCGCGCGGCTCTTGCCCTCGACCAGGACCTTGACGGTGCCGTCGGGCAGTTTGAGCAGCTGAAGCACGGTGGCCAGCACGCCGATCGGATAGATGGCGTCGGCGGAGGGGTCGTCGTCGACGCTGTTCTTCTGGGTGGCCAGCAGGATCTGCTTTTCGCCCTTCATGATCTCGTCGAGCGCCTTGACCGACTTCTCGCGGCCCACGAACAGCGGGACGACCATGTGCGGAAAGACGACGATGTCTCTCAGCGGCAGGACAGGCAGGGTTTTGGTCTCGGACATGATGCCTACTCTCACAGGGTCCTCGTTGATCTCGGACCCGCCGCGGCGGCGTGCGGAGCGCCTGTGCCCCGCCGTTTCGACTCGGCCCGCCATTCGGCGGCCTTCGGATGAGTATGTGGTTTACGAACGTCGCGGTTCAAGCGTAACGGGCGCCGAACGACTCCTTCCGTCCACAGGCGGCAAGGCTGCATGATCAGCGGCCGCCAGCCGGCTAAGGCGCATGGATGTTGCGGGAATCCCGCCGAAGCGGCCGTCCTGTCGCTCCGGCGGCCTGTTGCCGTCGCGCATCATCTGTGTGCCTGACGGCGTCCGGAGCCCAAGGAAAAGGGCGGGCCCGTCGCCGGACCCGCCCTTCCCGTCTCATGATCCGTGGGATCAGGCCGCGCTGTCGGGCGCAGCCTTCTTGGACTTGGTCTCGGAGTAGATCAGCAGAGGCTGGGCCTTGCCCTCGATGACCTCGGCGTTGACGACGACTTCCTCGACGCCCTCGAAGGTGGGCAGTTCGAACATCGTCTCCAGCAGGATGCCTTCCAGGATGGAGCGCAGGCCGCGAGCCCCGGTCTTGCGGGTGATAGCCTTCTTGGCCACCGCGATCAGGGCGTCGTCGGTGAACGTCAGGTCGACATTCTCCATCTCGAACAGGCGCTTGTACTGTTTGACCAGGGCGTTCTTGGGCTCGGTCAGGATGGTGACCAGGGCCGGTTCGTCCAGATCCTCCAGCGTCGCCAGAACGGGCAGACGGCCGATGAATTCGGGAATCAGGCCGAAACGCATCAGATCGTCCGGCTCGACGCCCTTGAGGATGTCGCCCGTGCGGCGTTCGTCGATTTCCTTGACCTTGGCGCCGAAGCCGATCGAGGCCCCGTCGCCGCGCGCCGCGATGACCTTTTCCAGGCCGGCGAAAGCGCCGCCGACGATGAACAGGATATTGGCGGTGTCGACCTGCAGGAACTCCTGCTGCGGATGCTTGCGGCCGCCCTGCGGGGGCACGGAGGCGACGGTGCCTTCCATGATCTTCAGCAGGGCCTGCTGCACGCCCTCGCCCGAGACGTCGCGGGTGATCGAGGGGTTGTCCGACTTGCGCGAAATCTTGTCGATCTCGTCGATGTAGACGATGCCGCGCTGGGCCCGCTCGACGTTGTAGTCGGACGACTGCAGCAGCTTCAGAATGATGTTCTCGACGTCCTCGCCCACATAACCGGCTTCGGTCAGGGTCGTGGCGTCGGCCATGGTGAAGGGCACATCGATGATGCGCGCCAGCGTCTGGGCCAGCAGCGTCTTGCCCGAGCCGGTCGGCCCGATCAGCATGATGTTGGACTTGGCCAGCTCGACGTCGTTGTTCTTCGTCGCGTGGTTCAGCCGCTTGTAGTGGTTGTGCACCGCGACCGAGAGCACCTTCTTGGCGTGGCTCTGACCGATGACGTAATCGTCCAGGACCTCACGGATCTCCTTGGGCGACGGTACGCCGTCCTTGGCCTTGGAGAACGAGATTTTGTGCTCTTCGCGGATGATGTCCATGCACAGCTCGACGCACTCGTCGCAGATGAACACGGTCGGCCCGGCGATGAGCTTGCGCACCTCATGCTGGCTCTTGCCGCAGAACGAGCAGTAGAGCGTGCTTTTGGCGTCTGTGCCGGCAGCTTTGGTCATCGAGCCTTCTCACTCCCGCGGTGCGCCCCGATATGAGACGAAACGCGCACCCTTCGCGTTGATTCCCTGACAATGGGCGCAAAGGTCTTCAAAAATTGACAATCACCCATACCGGGGCCCGCCACAACCCCGACCAAGCGTGGCCGGAGCGCGAAGCGGACGCTACACTGTTGAAGGAGATCGCGGCGAATGTCTGACATGGGAAGTCCGACCCTGTTTCACCAGCCGCCCCGCAGGGATCAGGCCATCGTCGCCTTCGATTTTGACGGCACACTGACGGTTCGCGACAGTTTCACCGCCTTCCTGCGCTGGCGGGCCGGGGCCGGCGGCTGGTTCGGGGGGCTGGCGCGGATGGCGCCGGACCTGGCCACCTATGTGGGCGATCGCGATCGCGGCCGGCTCAAGGCCGCTTCGGTGCGGGAGTTTCTGAAGGGCGCGCCGCGGGCGCAGCTGGAGGCCGACGCCGAGGCCTTCGCCGGTCAGGTCTGGCCCGGCTTCATCCGTTACGACGCCCTCGCCTGCTGGAAGGACTGGGGTCAGAGGGGCGCGTACCGGGTGATCGTCACCGCCAGCCCCGAGACGACGGTGGCGCCGTTCGCGCGCCGGCTCGGCGCGGAGGCCCTGCTGGGCACGCCGCTGGTGTTCGACGGCGATGACCGGGTGACGGGCGCCTTCGCCGGTCCCAACTGCCGCGGCGAGGAAAAGGTGCGCCGTCTGCGGGCGGCGTTCGGCGAGGAGATGGCGCTCGCCGCCGCCTATGGCGACACCACCGGCGACACGGAAATGCTGGCCATCGCCGACGAGGCCGGGTTCCGGCGGTTCAAGGGCTGATCAGCGGCCTTCGCCGTCCACGTCGAAGACCATGGGCTTGCCACGCGAGGTGGGGTTCCAGCCGGCCTCGATCACCGCTGTCACCGCGTTGCGGATGTGCTCGGGGTCGACGAACTGCTTTTCGGTGTCCGGTCGTCCGTTGGGACGCAGGGGCGGCGGGAACTGCACGATGGCCTCGCGCTTGAAGTCTGCCAGCCGCAGGGTCACGGCGATGCCTTCCCATTTGCCGCCGCTCAGCGGACGGGGCTGGCGGCGCAGCTCCCAGTGATAGATGTCGCCGTCGATCTCGACGGTCCCGGTGTTGTCTCGCGTCTGCATGGCGTCCTGATAGCACAAAGAAAAAGGCGCGCCGTCTCCGGCGCGCCTTTCATCGTCATTGCGGGGAGGACTCGCGTCAGACCGTCTTGACGCCGTCGCCCTCGGCCTGTTCGCGGCGGTCGTAGACGTGGTCGACGATACCCCAGGCCTTGGCTTCCTCGGCGCTCATGAAGTGGTCGCGGTCGAGGGTCTTCTCGACTTCCTCATAGGTCCGGCCGGTGTGGTGGACGTAGATCTCGTTGAGGCGGCGCTTGGTGTAGCGGATGTCCTCGGCGTGGCGCTCCACGTCCGAGGCCTGGCCGCGGAAGCCGCCCGAGGGCTGATGCACCATGATGCGCGCGTTCGGCAGGGCCACGCGCTGGCCGGCGGCGCCGGCGGCGAGGATCAGCGAGCCGGCCGAGGCGGCCATGCCCATGCACACCGTCGACACCGGCGAGCGGATGTATTGCATGGTGTCGTAGATCGCGAGCGCCGAGGTCACCTGACCGCCGGGGCTGTTGATGTACATGCTGATTTCCTTCTTCGGGTTCTCCGATTCGAGGAACAGCAGCTGGGCGCAGATCAGCGACGCCATGCCGTCCTCGAAGGGCCCGGTCAGGAAGATGATCCGCTCGCGCAGCAGCCGCGAGAAGATGTCGAAGGCCCGCTCGCCCCGGCTGGACTGCTCCACCACCATGGGGACGAGGTTGCTGGAGATGTAGTCGATGGGATCGCGCATGAGGTCTCGCTGAAGCAGGGGCGGCGCGACTCAGATCGGTCGCATCCGTTCCATGCTGATATCGCGTCGCGAGCCGCGGGACGCAAGGTCAGGGCGCAGGATCGTCTCCGGCCAGCTCCCGCGCCATGATCCGGGCCATCTCCGTTCTCTGATAGAGCGACCGGATCGGCGGCGCGCCCACCATCCGCACATCCGCCTCATAGAGGGCCGTCAGATAGGCCATGTCCCATTCGGTCAGCCCCGTGGAAACCGCGCCGCTGTCCCACAGGTTCAGGATCGTCGGGTAGCCGCCCGCCCGGGTTTCCGGCTCGATATTCGCGAGGATCACCATCGACAGATAGTCGCCGAGCGCCTCGTCGGTGACGCCGTTCATCCTGGACAGGTCGAGGATGACCAGGGACGTCACCATCCCCTCGCGCCGGTCCTGGCCGAAAAAGCCGCCGCCGCGCGAAGAGACAGCCGTTGCGGGACTGCCCCACATGGGGATCAGGATCTTGCCGCTGAAATCATCCATCAGGGCGGAGATGGTCCACCACCGAACCGCAGCCTGGGCTTCCGCGAACCGGCGCAGATCGCCCTCGTCGCCCTGCGCCAGCCCGGGGGAGGCGATGAAACGGTCATGGTAGGCCTCCACCAGATCCGTGGCCGTGGCGCGCCCGTCCGATGTAGCCAGAATGGTCACGTTCGGGGAACAGCCCGGTGGCCGGACAACGACACCAACGGCGCGCGCGCGCGCCTCGATACGGGCCGTCAGGGCGGCAGCCGCCTCCTCGCGCAGATTCTCCGTCGCCAGGCAGATCGGCGTCGTCCACCTCGCCAACGACAGCGAGTGCGTCGGCTCGGTCGAGATCTCCTCAAGGAACAGGCGAGCCTCAGTCTCCGTGCCCCGAACGCCGGAGACCGTCACGTCAGGAAGGGGCGAAGTCGGATCCTGGACGGCCTGAGGTGCGGTCACGGCCAACAGGACGGCCGTGGCGAAAGATGCGAAGCTCATGGCGTGTGCCCCCGGCTGGAAAGCACAACCATCGCATGATCAGAGGTCGTCGTCTTCCTTGAGCAGCTCTTCCTTGCTGATCGGGGTGTCGGTGACCTTGGCGGAGTCGAAGATCAGGTCGCAGACCTTCTCCTCATAGATCGGAGCGCGCATCTGGGCGGCGGCGTTGGGGTTCTGGCGATAGAATTCCAGCACTTCCCGCTCCTGGCCCGGATAGTTGCGGGCCTCAGCCATGATGGCGTTGTTGAGCTCCTGATCGGTGATCTGGACGTTGTTGGCGCGGCCGATCTCGGCCAGCACCAGACCCAGACGCACGCGGCGCTCGGCGATCTTGCGATACTCGTCCTTGAGCTTCTTCTCGGACTTCTTGGCGTCCTCTTCCGGCAGGCGGCCGGCTTCCTTGTCCGCCTGGACCTGTTTCCAGATGCCCTCGAACTCGGCCTCGACCATCTTGGGCGGCAGGGGGAAGTCGTGGGCCTTGTCCAGTTCGTCCAGCAGGGCGCGCTTCAGCTTGAAGCGGGCGGCCCCCGTGTACTGCTGGTTCAGATTGGCGCGCAGCAGCTCCTTGAGCTTGTCCAGCGACTCGATGCCGATGCGCTTGGCGAAGTCCTCGTCGATCTTCGCGGGAGCTTCGGCCTTGATGGCCTTGACCTTGACGTCGAACGTCACGGCCTTGCCGGCCAGATGAGCGGCCTGGTAATTCTCGGGGAAGGTCACGTTCAGGACGGTCTCGTCGCCGACCTTGGCGCCCTTCAGCTGCTCTTCGAAGCCGGGGATGAAGCGGTTGGAGCCGATCACCAGCTGCGCATCCTCGGCGGCGCCGCCCTCGAAGGGTTCGCCGTCCAGCTTGCCGAGGAAGTCGATGGTGACCTCGTCGCCCTCGGCGGCCTTCACGGCCTTGCCCTTCTTGTCTTCATACGACTTGGCCTGGCCGGCCAGTTCGGTCAACGCCTCGTCCAGATCGGCATCCGACGCCTCATAGGTCGGGCGGGCAAGTTTCAGCTTCTTGATATCGGTCGGGCTGAAGTCGGGCATGACTTCCAGCGCCATTTCATAGGCCAGGTCTTCCTGGCCGAGGATGACCTTGTCCATGTCCGAGGTCAGCTTCATCTCGGCGGGCGCGGCCGGACGCACCTTGGCGTCGTCCAAGGCCTTCTGGCTCGAGCTGTTCAGCGCGTCATTGACGATCTCGCCCATCAGGTCGCGGCCGAAGGTCTTCTTGACGTGCGACATCGGCACCTTGCCGGGACGGAAGCCCTTCAGCTTCATCTGCGGCGCGACTTCCTTCAGCTTGGCGTCCAGCTTCTGGTTCAGCTCGGCGACGGGAATGGTCACCGCGATGACGCGGCTGAGGCCTTCGGAGGACTTTTCGACGACTTGCATGGTCGGGATTCTGACGCTCTGGGGCGGCGCCCTTGGAGCGGGCGCTGCACTTGTGGGTAAAGCAACAAGGGCCGCCCTTGCGAGGCGGCGCCTTTGAAGCCCGCCCTTATGTCGAGGACCGCCCGAAAGGTCAACGTGAGACACGGACACGACCACGGTTTCGGCCAGCCCCCGGGCGCGCTATCCACACACCATGTCCTCGTCCCCGCCCCCCATCGGCGTCGCCGTCTTTCCGGTCACGCCCCTGCAGCAGAACTGCACCCTGGTCTGGTGCCGCAAGACGATGAAGGCCGCGATCATCGATCCGGGCGCGTCGGTCGACGCCCTGCTGGGCGCGGTGGCGAAGCAGGGCCTGACCCTGGACGCCATCTGGATCACCCACGGCCACCTCGACCACGCCGGCGGGGCTGCCGAGATGCAGGAGAAGACCGGGCTCGACATCATCGGCCCGCACCCGGACGACCAGTTCTGGATCGACGGCATTCCCGCCCAGGGCCAGATGTACGGCCTGCCCGAGGCCCGCAGCTTCACCCCGACCCGCTGGCTGGCCGACGGCGATACGCTGACGCTCGGCGAAACGACCTGGGAGGTCTACCACTGCCCCGGCCACACCCCCGGCCATGTGATCTTCTTCAACCGGGAGGCCCGCTTCGCCCAGGTCGGGGATGTCCTGTTCCAGGGCTCCATCGGCCGCACCGACTTTCCGCGCAGCGACCACGCCAGCCTGCTGAACGCCATTGTCACCAAACTCTGGCCGCTGGGCGACGACGTCGCCTTCGTGCCCGGGCATGGTCCGACCTCGACCTTCGGGGCCGAGCGGCGCGGCAATCCGTTCGTATCGGACGAGGCCCTGCGCCGCGCGCCGATCGCGCGGCCGGCGAGCGGCCCGTCCTGAACGCCTAGCGTGAGATCAGCAGGCCGATGACAACGCCCAGGCCGAGGGCGTAGAGCGTCGCCTTGACCGGCTCGGTCGTCACCGCGCCGCGCAGCCGCGAGGCCCGCTCGCGGCCCCAGTCGCGGGCCGAGAGCGCATCCTCCCGCACCGCCTGCCGCAGCGGACGGGGCGCGAAGGCTCGGGCCTCGGCCTGCGCCAGAATGGCGTCAGCCTGTCGGTCCAGCCGCGCCGATGCGGTGTCGGCGTCGTCTTCGATATCGTCGGCGAGGGTCGGACCGGCATGGGTCTCGGTCATCGGGAAGGCTCCGGGCAGCGGTGAATCAGGTCCCTGAAACCACTGCCCCCCGGGCCGGTTCCGGGGAAATCGTCCGCCGCCTCAATCGTGATTGAACAGAGCGCGGCGGCGGGGCGTTTGACCTTCGAGACAGGAGACACCCATGACCTATATCGAACCCGACAGCCCCGGCGGCCAACCCGAAATCATGCCGCCCGAGACGCCCGGCCCCGACCTCGATCCCGGCGGCGCGCCGGACGAAGTGCCGCAGCAGGACCCGGGCGGCGGGGGCGACGGCGACTCGCGGCCCTACGGCTGAACGGGGCAGCCACAGGCTCAAGTCCCTGTGATTCGTTCGCAATTGTGTGACCGGGCAACCGGAACCGGACGGGGGTGGAGGGGTTCAGTCTGCAACCGCCAACCGTCGTCACGAAAGGAACCTCCAATGGCTCAAGGTCAGCCCGGCAGAGCGTCCGGCGTGTCCAAACGGGGCTTCGCCTCGATGGATCCGGAACGTCAGCGCGAGATCGCCCGCAAGGGCGGAGCCAGCGTGCCCAGCGAGAAGCGCAGCTTCTCCCAGGACCGCAGCCTGGCGGCCCAGGCCGGACGCAAGGGCGGCGAGGCCTCCCACGGCGCCCGCACGACCACGCGCGGAACCCCGCCTGCCGCCGAATAGGCGCGGCGCATCGATCAGGAAGGGCGGCGACCGGTCCCGGTCGCCGCCCTTTTTGATTCAGGCCTCCAGCAGGGCGAGGGCCACGGAGGGCGCCGGGCCGGTCTCGAACGCCGTCACCGTCCAGCCGGCGGCGCCGGCCAGTTCCCGAACCGAGGCCTCGGTGTATTTGCGCGAGCTCTCCGTGTGGATGGACTCGCCGCGGGCAAAGGCGAGGCGGCGGCCGTCCAGCTGAACGACCATGTCGCGGGTTGCCTCGAGATGCATCTCCATCCGCGATGCCGGGCCGTTCCACACCGCGCGATGGGCAAAGGAATCGACATCGAACCCGGCCCCCAGTTCCCGGTTGGCCCGCACCAGCAGGTTGCGGTTGAACGCCGCGGTCACGCCCGCCGCGTCGTCATAGGCGGCGATCAGCGTCTCTGCCGGCTTGACCAGGTCGATGCCGAGGATGAACAGGGCGTCCGCGCCCAAAAGGCCGCGGGCCGCCTTGAGGAAGGCGATCGCCTCGTCCCGCTCCAGATTGCCGATGGTCGAACCGGGGAAGAAGCCGACCCGCCGCCCCTGCCCTGTTCCGGCCGGCAGGGCGCCCAGATGCAGGAAGTCGCCGACCAGCGGCGTGACCTTCAGCCCCGGATAGGCCTCGTCGATCCGGCGGGCGGCCGCGTCCAGGGCGTCGGCGCTGATGTCGATCGGCACATAAGCGCCCAGGTCCGGCGCGGCGTCGAGGACGATGCGGGTCTTCTCGCTGGCGCCCGAGCCGAACTCGACCAGGGCGGCGTCCGGTCCGAAGCGCGACGCCCATTGCGGGGCCACGCGGCGCAGCAGGTCGGCCTCCTGCCGCGTGGGATAGTATTCCGGCAGCCGGGTGATGGCCTCGAACAGACGCGAGCCCTCCGCGTCGTAGAACCATTTGGGCGAGGCCACCTTGGGCGAGCGCGACAGCCCGGCGAGCAGATCGCGACGGAAGCGGGCGGTCTCGCCCTCGTCGGTCGCGCGCACCAGGGGCCCCGGGGCGTCTTCGGCCAGGCGCAATCCCATGAAGGCCCACCTCTGATGCGGATAGAAGAAATTGCGGTAGCTGATCCGGGCATGGCCCTCGGGGGTGGCGAAGCTGGAGCCCCGGAGCACCATCTGGTTGGCCATGAATTTTCCGTTGTATTCCGACGCCGTACCCTCGGTCGGCTGAAAGCCCGGATAGGGGGCGTAGGCGCCGGCGGTCCATTGCCAGACCTCGCCGAAAGCGTTGGAGAAGGATTCGGGCCGGCAGCGCACAGCATGCTCCCACTCCGCCTCGGTCGGCAGCCGTTTGCCGGCCCAGCGGGCGTAGGCGTCGGCCTCGTAGAAACTGATGTGCCGCACCGGAGCCGCCGGGTCGACGGGCGTCAGACCCGTCAGAGACATGGTCGCCCAGCCGTCGCCGTCCCGCCGCCAGTACAGGGGCGCGTCCCAGCCTTCCGACCGGACCGCGGCCCAGCCGTCCGACAGCCACAGTTCGGGCCGGGCGTAGCCCCCGTCGTTGATGAAGGCGATCCAGTCGGCGTTGACCACCAGGTCGTTGGCCAGGGCGTAGGGCCCGAGCCAGACGCGATGAGCCGGCCCCTCGTTGTCGAAGGCGAAGCCCGCGCCGCCATGACCGATCTCCACCAGTCCCCCGTCGAACCGGGTGCATCCACCGCACCGGGCCTCGGCAGGGCCGCTCCGCGGCTCCCGCTCATAGGCGGCCGGATCCAGCGGCGACCGAGCCATCAGATTCAGCAGGTCCATCAGGAACAGCTCCTGATGCTGCTGATCGTGATGCAGGCCGAGGGTGAACAGATATTGCAGCCGCGGATCGGTCGGCGGCCGTTCGAGCCAGGCCGACATGCGCCGGTCGACTTCGCGCCGATAGGCCATGACCTCGTCCAGCGACGGCCGGGTCATCAGGCCCCGCTCGCTGCGCTCGACGCGGTGGCCCAAGGCCTCGTAATAGCTGTTGAACAGGGTCTGGAACCGGGGATCGACCGGTCGATAGCCGGGCTCCGCGCCGAGGATCATGGCCTCGAAGAACCAGCTGGTATGGGCCAGATGCCATTTGCCCGGGCTGCAGTCCGGCATCGACTGGGCCGCCAGATCCTCGGGACTGAGACCCTGCGCCAGCGCCGGCATGGCGGCGCGCACGGCCTGGTAAGCCGCAAGGTCATCCCCCCTGCGATCGGCGATCCGCGACGGTGCGTTCATGACAATCCTCCGGCCCAGGACCGGTCGCCCGCACGGCGAGTATGGTCACGCTTTGTTCTATTTAGGTGGGACATGGCGACCGTTCAATGAACGACACGCTCAAAGCGTTGCGATGACCTGCAAAACTTCGTCGACGGCCTCTTCCGTGGTCGCCCACGAACAGACGAACCGCACCGAGCCGTCGTCGAAGCGGTAGCAGGCCCAGCCGGCGTCGTTCAGCCGCCGGTGCGCCTCGGGCGGCATGCGCACGAACACCGCATTGGCCTCGACCGGATGGGCCAGAACGAAGGCCGAGCGCGTGGCGATCCCCGCCGCCAGCCGCTGCGCCATCAGATTGGCGTGGGCGGCGCCGGCCTCCCAGTCGCCGCTTTCCAGCAGGCCGAGGATGGGGGCGGCGAGGAAGCGGGTCTTGGACGCCGTCTGCCCCGCCTGTTTCAGTCGGTTGTCGATCCGGCGCGCCAGCGACCGGTCGAACATGACGAGGGCCTCGGTGCAGTTGGCGCCGGCCTTGGCCCCGCCGAACACCAGCACATCCACGCCCAGCCGGGCGATCTGCGTCAGATCGAACCCGGCCGCCGCGGCGTTGGCCAGCCGCGCGCCGTCCATATGCACGCCGTGACCCCTGAGCTTCACCAGCTCGATCAGGTGACGCAGCTCCTCCTCGGTATAGACCGTGCCGTATTCGGTGGACTGGGTCAGGCTGAGGGCGGCCGGGGGCTGGCGATGGCCGACCTCGGGCTCGTCGAGCAGGGCCTGCAGCGCGATCGGCTCGATCTTGCCCGACAGACCCGGCAGGCCCAGCAGTCCGACCCCGGAGCCGAAGAAGCCCGGAGCCCCGGTCTCGTCGGTGCAGACGTGGGCGGCGTGGTGGGCCAGCACCGCCTCATGCGGCCAGGCCAGCATCGACAGGGCGATGGCGTTGGCGGCCGTGCCGGAAAAGACGAACCGGATCTCGGCGTCGGCGTCCAGCCGCTGACGGATCAGATCGGCGGCGCGGGCGGTGACATCGTCGGCTCCGTAGGCCCGGGCGTAGCCGTCATTGGCCGCGATGAGGGCGGCGAGCGCGGCGGGAGCCATGCCGGCGGTGTTGTCCGAGCCGAAGTCGTAGCGCATGCAATCAGGTCTTTCGGCCCAGCCGGCGACGGCGCGGGGCCGGCGCGGGGGGCTCGGGCTTGGGTTCGGGCTTTGGCTTCTCGACCGGGTCCGGCCCCGGCGCGGGCGGTTCATAGGCTACGGCGACCTGATGCGGGAAGGGGATTTCGACCCCGGCGGCGTCCAGCGCCTCCTTGCCGCCCTGAACGAGGTCGGCCTTGGTCTGCCACCAGTCGTCAACCTGAACCCACGCCTGCAAGGTCACCTCGACCGAGCTGTCCAGAAGGTTGGTGACCCCGGCCCAGGGTTCGGGATCCGGCAGCACCTTGGCGTGGGCCTCGGCGACCCCCGCCAGGACGGCCCGGGCCTGCTTGAGGTTGGCGCTGTAGCCGACGGTGAACGGAATCTCGATCCGGCGGGTCTTCTGGCCGGTCAGGTTGATGATGACGTCGCCCAGAACCTTGGCGTTCGGCACCACGATCTTGTGGTTGTTGGCGTTCGACATCTGGGTCGTGAACAGGTCCAGCCGCTGGACCGAGCCGGACACCCCGCCGATCTCGATCACATCGCCGACCTTGTAGGGCCGCAGCACCAGCAGCAGCACGCCGGCCGCGACATTGGACAGTGTCCCCTGCAGCGCCAGGCCGACCGCCAGCGAGGCGGCGCCGAGAACCGCGATGATCGAGGTGGTCTGCACCCCCAGTCGCTGCAGTACGGCGATCAGGCCGACGATGTAGACGACGACCCGCACCACCTGCACGGCGAAGCTGAGCACCGTCTGGTCGTGACGGAAGCCGCGCACCCGCGACAGCGTCCGCCGCGTGGCGCCCGAGATCCAGCGCGCGGCGAAGACCGTGGCGACCAGGATCACCACGGCGATGACCAGGTTGACGGCGAAATCGCCGGCCATGTCGGTCAGTTTGGCGATCATCGCCGCATCGACGGCCGCGGCCTTCTCGCCGGCGGCGAGAGCCTGGTTGAGGGGGGACAGCAGTGAGACCATGGCCCGGGTCTAACGCCTCCGCCCCGATTTGGAACCCCCGGAGAACCGCAACGCTCCCCGGCGACGACCGGACCTCGGGGCCGAACACCGACGGGACGACAGTCCCCGGGCGCGAAAACGCCCCGGAGGTCTCCCTCCGGGGCGGTCTTCGTGTCGGAACGCGTGCCCTAGTTGAACAGGCCGGCGATCACGGCGGTGATCAGGCCGCCGGCGATGGCGGCGAGGACCACGTCATTGCCGCTGCGGACATAGTGGTAGCCGCGGGGCGGGGCGCGCAGGCCGTAACGGCTGTAGTCGTTCACGACATACTGGTTCGAGCGGTAGTAGGACGGCATCCGCTGACCGTACGACCAGTCACGCTGCTGGTAGCCGCGCGGCGCATAGTAGCGGCCCGCGTTGTAGCGGCGCTGCGACTGCTGCCAGCGGCCATAGGCGCGTTGGTCCTGACGGAACTCGCGGCGATCGTCGCGATTGTCCTGACGCCATTCACGGCGGTCGGCGCGATTGTCGCGGCGGTCATCGCGCCGATCCTCGCGACGGTCGCTCCGGTCGTCGCGGCGCTCGTCACGGCGGTCGTCACGACGGTCGTCGCGGCGATCCTGGCGCTGTTCGTAGTTGCCGCGCGATTGAGCTTCGGCGGCGGAGGCCACGCCCATCGAGCCCAGGGCGAGCGTCGCGGCGATGGCAGCGGTGAGGATCTTCTTCATCAGAGGTCTCCAGGTGCGGCCGAAAGATTTCGACTTGGCTGCACTCTGGGACCCGGTGGTTGAGCCGGGTCTGAACGGCGCTGGTCACCTCCCGTTCAGAAAGGGACCCGTTTTGAACCAGTCGCCGCCGGATCAGGCGGCCGCGGCCGTCTCGCCGCTTTCGACCAGCGACCGCACGGCCGCGCGACCACCGCCGACCCGGTTCATGACCTTGGCCAGGGCGGCGAAGTCGATCGGCTTGTTCAGATAGGCGTCGGCCCCCGCATCCAGCCCCGCGGCGTGGTCCTCGCGGCGGGCCGAGGCCGACAGGACGACGATCGGCGTGTCCTGGTTGGGTCCCGCGCCGGCGCGAATGGCGCGAGTCGCGGTCAGGCCGTCCATGACCGGCATGTTGACGTCCATGATGATCAGGTCGAAGCGCTGCTCGCTCGCCGCTTCAATGGCGATCTGGCCGTTCTCGGCCGTGGCCGAGGCGTGGCCGGCGGAGCCCATCCAGGCCTCGAGGATCATGCGGTTGACCGGATGATCCTCGACCACCAGCACGCTCAATGCCCGGCCGTCCTCGACCTGGGCGTGGATCGGCTCGGCGGCCGCCTGACGGGCCCATTCGACCACATCGGCCTCGACCGAGAAGGTGAAGGTCGAGCCCTCGCCAAGGATCGACACCACGCTGATGTCGCCGTCCATGATGTTGGCCATGCGGCGCGAGATGGTCAGGCCCAGACCCGTGCCGCCGAAACGGCGCGTCGAGGAAGCGTCGACCTGGGTGAAGGGCTGGAACAGGCGGGCCAGATCCTCCGGCGCGATGCCGGCGCCCGAATCGGTGACCTGGAAATCGAAGCGGACGCGGCCGTTTTCCAGGCGCTCGCCGCGCACGACATAGGCGACCTCGCCCTTGTCGGTGAATTTGACCGCATTTGAGAGCAGGTTGTGGATGACCTGACAGACGCGCAGCGGGTCGCCGCGCACAACGGCCGGAATGTCGCCCTCGAACCGGGCCGAAAAGGTCAGGCCCTTGGCCTCGGCCTGGGCCTGGAACGGGCCGGTCACCCGCTTGTGAAGGTCCTCGAGCGATACGTCGACGATCTCGAACGTCATCTTGCCGGCCTCGATCTTGGTCATGTCGAGGATGTCGTTCAGCAGGCTCAGCAGGTTGTCGCCCGAATTCCGGATGATCGACAGATACTCCCGCTGGGTCGGCTCCAGCCGGGTGGCGCCCAGCAGCTGGGCGGCGCCGAGGACGCCGTTCATCGGCGTGCGCAGCTCGTGCGAAATGACGCCGAGGAAGTTGGACTTGGCGTCGCTGGCGGCGTTGGCCTTGTCGCGCGCGGCTTCCAGTTCTTCGATCAGATGGGCCTGATGCTCCTGGAAGGCGCGGATGCGCTCTTCCCGCAGCATGGTCATCATGACCAGGACGACCAGACCGGAAGCGGCCAGCGGGATGATGGAAAGGAAGGGCCAGAACAACGGCCCGCCCCACATGCTGATCAGGATGATCGAAGCGACCACGCCATAGGGCGATGAGATGACGAGCGCCTGCCGCGGCGAGGCGCGCAGCTGCGAAAACACCAGAACATAGCCGCAGACCAGCAGGGTCGCGGCCAGGGCGGGTCCGAACGGGTGGCCGGAATACCAGGCGATCAGGGGGGCCGAGGCCCAGGCCGCGGTGGTCGCGGTCGCGACGGCGGGGAACACCAGACCCCAGCCCGCGCCGACCCGGTCGCTGATCCGCTTCTCGACCGCGCCCCGAATGGCCCCGGCGGCGATCGTGCCGACGAACCAGAGCGCCGCATTGGCAGCGCCCACGGTCGCCTGCAGGCCCACCGCCCAGGTGCCGATGATCACATAGCGCAAATACTGGGTCTGCAGGATCGCCCGAAGCGCCTGAGCGGCTTCGCCCGCGCCGGGCTCGCCGCTGGCGGACTTGGCGATGCCATCGGATTCCACCATTGCGCGCCCACCCCTCGTTATCCCGACCGGGACGCTAGGGTGAACTTTCTAAGACGAGGTGAACGTGACCGTTTCGTCATGAACGCCGTTCTAGGAACCCTGTCCCGGAGGCACCGCCCCCTCGCCCGGCGTCAGCGCCCGGATCGACAGGGCGTGGACCGGTCCCGCCAGTTCTTCCCGCAGCAGGGCGTTGACCGCCCGCTGACGCTGCACCCGTCCCTGACCCTCGAAGGCCGCCGAAACCACGGTCAGGTTGAAATGGCTCTCGCCCCCGGGACGTCCGTCCATCCCGCCCTCGTGGTGGTGACCGGCGTGCCGCGCGCTGTCGTCCTCGATCACCAGCCGCTCGGGCGAGAGACCCGCCATGAGTTTTTCCCTGATAATCGTCGCAATCGGGCCTTCCGGCATGGCTGTGTCCTTGTTGGTGACCAATTCGACCTTACACTTGGGCCGATGTCATCCGAGTTTGAATACAAACCCCGCTTCAAGGATATGCGGATCAAGCCGCCGCGCCCCGAGGAGGAGGCGGCGGAGGCCGACGTCCTGCACCTCAAGCCCGACGAGAAGCGCTGCCAGTGGCCCGACTGCAGCAAGCCGGCGACGGCCCGCGCGCCCAAGTCGCGCGAGCGGCTGAACGACTTCTACGATTTCTGCCAGGGCCACGCGGGCGAGTACAACAAGGGCTGGAATTTCTACGCCGGCATGAGCGACGGCGAGGTCCGCGCGGCCAAGGAAAACGAGGCCATGACCGGCGGTCGCCCGACCTGGGAAATGAAAGCTGGAAAATTCAGCCGCGAGGCCGCCGCCTTCGCTTCGAAAATGGGCACCGCGAACACCAAGGGCGCCGGCAGCTGGCAGGACAGCTTCGGCCTGTTCGGCCGCCGCATGAAGGAACAGGTGGGGCCGGACGGCGAGGACGGTCTGCGGCTGGGCAAGCTGGAACGGGCCGCCCTGGCCGACCTCGATCTGAACGCGCGGACCAGCAAGGCGGACATCAAGGCGCGCTATCATGAGATGCTGAAGCGCTTCCACCCCGATCTGAACAAGGGGGATCGCGGCGCCGAAGCCAAGCTGCAGAACGTCATCAAGGCCTACAAGACGCTGAAGAAGGCGGGGCTGGCCTGAGCCCACTCGCGGGCCCGGTTTTCCGCACGAGCGCAACCAATGTTCCGCGAACCGGTTACGGTACAGCAGCGATTGGAGGCGCTGGACGCATGTTCGGCAATATCCAGCGACGCAACAACCGCAAGCTCCGCCTGTCCAACTGGTTCGCCCGCGAACGGGACGGCGACATGCAGGCCTTCGACATGGACGGCGTGGCGTCCGGCGTCAGCGTCTGGATCGAAGCCCTCCGGCGGGACCGTGCCCGGCGCCGTCTGGCCCGCGCCGTAGCCTGACTTCCCGGTTGAGGCTACCCCGGCGCAGGCCTAGGTTCAGGCCATGGCGAGCGCGCCCCAGGTCCTGATCGTCGGCGCGGGTCCCACGGGCCTGGCCGCGGCGCTGTTCCTGACGCGGCGCGGCGTGCCCGTCCGCATCATCGACGCCGCTCCGCAGCCGACGCGAACGTCGAAGGCGCTCGGCGTCAATCCGCGGACGCTGAAACTTCTGGAAGAGACCGGCGTGACCGCCGCAATTGAGGCGGAAGCACAGGGGATGCGCGCCCTGCGGCTGCACCGGCTCGGCCGGCCGCTGGCGACCCTGACCATCGACTGGGCCGCCCTCGACGTCGATCACCGCATGGTCATCCTGCCGCAGGCCCGGACTGAGGCGCTGCTGACCGACGCCCTTGCGGCCTTTGGCGTGGCGCCCGAGCGCAGCCTCGGCCTGATCGGTCTGTCGCAGACTGCCGATGCGGTGACCGCCGGCCTGTCCGATGGCTCGACCATCACGGTCCCGGTCCTGTTCGCCGCCGACGGCGCCCATTCCGTCGCCCGCAAGGCCCTGGGACTGGGCTTTCCCGGCGACGGCTGGGACGAGCCCTGGCAAATCCTCGATGTCGACCTGACGGGCCCCGACGCCGACGAAGGCTGGATCGACCTGCGCCCGACCGGGCCATTCGTCTGCCTGCCCTTCTCTGGAAAGACCTTCCGCCTGATCGGATTTGGCCCGCCCCTGCTCGAGTCCCTTCCCGCGGGCTGGACGGCGGGCACGGTGCACTGGTCGTCGGACTTTCACATCTCGCACCGGATGGTCGAGACGATGAGTGTCGGACGCGTCTGTCTGGGCGGGGACGCGGCCCACATCCATTCACCGATCGGGGCGCGGGGCATGAATCTGGGCATTGAGGACGCCTTCGTCTTAGCCGCCTGCGCCGCCGATTTCCTGTCCGGACAGGCCGGTCGGCTGGACGACTACGGCCGCATCCGGCAGCCCGTCGATGCCGCCGTCGTGCGCCGCGTGAGGGTCCTGACCGCGGCGGTTCGGGACACGTCGGGAGGGGCGGACCTGATCCGCCGAATGGCGATACCGGCGCTCAGCCGCCTGCCCTTTGTGATGAACCGCATCATCCGTGTCGGCATGGGCCTCGACCACCCGGTGACGGTGCGGTAATCGCTCCCGTCATGACCTCCCCGCTCGACGCCTCCCCCGATCCCCTGCTGACGCTTGAACCACACCGCCGCGCCACCGTGCGCGAGATCTTCGGCGTCGACTCGGACATGACCGTGCCGGTCTTCACCGAGCGCGACAGCCATGTGCCCGAGATCGACGAGGCCTATCGCTTCGACCCGCAGACGACGCTGGCCATCTGCGCCGGCTTCAGCTTCGACCGCCGCGTCATGGTCCAGGGCTATCACGGCACCGGCAAGTCGACCCATATCGAACAGATCGCCGCCCGCCTCAACTGGCCGATGGTGCGGGTGAACCTCGACAGCCACGTCAGCCGCATCGATCTGGTCGGCAAGGACGCCATCGTCCTCAAGGACGGCAAGCAGATCACCGAATTCCGCGAGGGCATGCTGCCCTGGGCCCTCCAGCGGCCGATCGCCCTGTGCTTCGACGAATATGACGCCGGCCGCCCCGATGTGATGTTCGTGATCCAGCGCGTGCTGGAGGCGCAGGGCCGTCTGACCCTGCTGGACCAGAACCGCGTCATCCGCCCGAACAAATTCTTCCGCCTGTTCGCGACCACCAACACCATCGGCCTGGGCGACACCTCGGGCCTGTACCACGGCACCCAGCAGATCAATCAGGGTCAGATGGACCGCTGGAACATCGTCACCACGCTCAACTACCTCGACCACGACGTCGAGGCGGACATCGTGGCGGCCAAGGTCCCGGAATGGCAGGACGCCGACGGCCGCCGCCGCATCGCCGCCATGGTCCGCGTCGCCGACATGACGAGGAACGCCTTCATGAACGGCGACATCTCGACGGTCATGAGCCCGCGTACGGTGATCACCTGGGCCCAGAACGCCATCATCTTCGCGGGCGACGTGGGGCTGGCCTTCCGCCTGACCTTCCTGAACAAATGCGACGAGCTCGAACGGCCGACGATCGCGGAGTTCTACCAGCGGGCGTTCGGGGAGGACCTGCCGGAGGCGGCGACGCGGGTGAAGGTGGGTTGATGCGGATCGCGAATGCTCTCTGGCTCTTCGCCCTGAGTGTTGCGATGCCAAACTTCGCGTCAGCTTGTGACTATGGCGAGCCACCTCTCGACGGGCTCCAGGTGAAAACATCCGAGCTTGCAAACAGGATGGTTGCCGAAGCTGCGTTCGTCGAGGTCGTGTCCGTTGAATCGACCGCCCCACTCAGCCTTGATGAACATTGGAGAAGTCTTTGGGAAGCGGAGCTTGCTGCCCCGGAATTTGATGCTCTCCGTGCTCGCGCTGACCGCATTCAATTCAACCCGCTGATGGTCGATACCATGCGGTGGGTGACTTTCTCTGTCGTCGAGCACCTTAAGGGCGAGCATGGCGATCGGTTCACCTGGTCCGCCCACTACGACGAAAGCCGCACACCTTACAGCGGGCTAGAGCAGAACCGTTTCCGGGACCCCTTGGCCTTCAACTACAGCCCTAAGAGCACATTGCTTCAGGGGATAGATGAAGGCTCATGTTCTAACGTGATCAGGGTCCAACCGAACACGCTCTATCTTGTTTTCCGGGACGGGATTGGGAACATTCTTAGGGAGCCCGTTATCGTTCGCGACCATGATCGCCTACAGAATTGGACGTTCCACAACTTGCCTGTTTTTGAGCCTGTCTCTGAAGACGATCAGTGGCTCGACGCCGTGAGGGCCGCAGCCCGTCGATAACGACTATGCCGCCCTCGGCGTGATCATCTCGACATCCTCGCATCCACGTTCACCCGCGGAAGAAGCCCAAGGCCCTGCATCGCATCGTCGAGCCCTCAGCGTCCTTCTCCCTTTGAGGGAGAAGGACACGCTCACCCTGCCCCGTTCCGCCATGCCCCCGCCGCCATCTCCCGCGTCGTCTCCCGCACCCCTTCCGGCCACGCCTCCACCGCCGCGTCGAACGCCGTCCAGTCGCCCGCAAACAGCATCCGCGTCGCCTCCTCATAGCCGGGCAGATCCCCCGCGATCGCGGTCATGAACCGGTAGGTCGCCTCCTTCGCCCGGCGCGCCCGGTCCGGTCCCTCGGCCTCGCGCAGCGCGCCCTCGACCAGTTTGCGCAAGGCCACCGACGCCCCGCCCGGCTGGGCCGACAGCCAGTCCCAGTGGCGCGGCAGCAGGGTCACCTCGCGCGCGGTGACGCCCAGCTTCGGACGCCCCGGTCCACGCGCCTCCGCCTTCGGGACCAACGCCGGTCCCAGCCGCGCCCGCGCCTCCCCCAGATCTCCACGCAGATCGAGGTCGACCACCCGACCGGTCGCCAGGTTGAACACCAGCGGCCCCTCCCCCGCCGCGGCGGCGGCATGGACGACCGGCAGGGCCTTGTGGAGGGGGGCGCGGGCGATCCGCTCGGCGCCGACGAAGGCGACCACGGGCAGGTCGGAGGACATGGACATGGCGGGCTCCCGGATGGCGGCCCTGTGACCGCTTTTGACGTAGCGCCCGTCCATGATCCGCATCGGCGCGGCCGGCGGCGGAGAAGACGGGAGGCGGCGGAAAGGACGGAGCGCACGAAGCGCACGCTCCGCACGATAGTTTCCCGTTTTACCCGGGTAAAACCCACGCGTCAATATTACCCGGGTATAATCGCCACGGAAAACATCCGCCCCGGACCTCTTGCCGCAGGAACTCCCGCCCCCGACATGCGCTCCATCGGCAGTCTCCTCCTCCCCGATCAAAGGATTCCCCCATGACCGACCAACGCATCGAAGGCGCCGCCACCGAGCTCGAGGGCAAGGTGCAGTCCGGCCTCGGCCGCCTGACCGGCGACTCCAAGCTGCAGCTCGACGGCAAGATCAATGAAGTGAAGGGCAAGGCGCTGGACGCCTATGGCCGCGTCATCGACGGGCTGGACGGCCTGGTCGAGAAGGCGCCGCTGGAATATCAGGACCGCGCGCGTCAGGGCCTCGACTTCGCCCGCCGCAAGCCCCTGCTGACCACCGGCATCGTCGCCGGTCTGGCCGTGCTGCTGAGCAGCCTCGGCCGCCGCCGCTAGGTCAGAAGCCCCAGAACACCGAGGCCACGACCGCGCTGTCCTCGGTGTCGCTGTCCACGAAGTCGAGGCCGAGCGTCACCGGTCCGACCGGGGCCGCGACGCCGAGGCGCCAGTCGGTCTTGCCGTCGGGCGCGAAGCCGCCGTCCTCATGGCCGAGGGCGGCGTGCAGGCTGACGGGCCAGGCCTCGGGCGCATATTCCGCGCGCGTCCAGATCCAGGTGTTGGCCTCGTTGCCCGTGCCGGTCTGCGAGGGAGCCCAGACGACGCCTGTGGTCAGGGTCATGTCGCCGAAGGTCCGGCCCACCTCGAGCGGAAACTCGACGTAGTTCACGTCCTCGCCGTCCGGATAGATATTCTGCCAGACGCCGAGGTCGACATCGAAGCCGGAAATGGCGCCGGCCCAACCCGCGTACAGGGTCACTTCGATCCGGGCGCCATCCCCGTCCGCGCCGACTCCGTACTCATCGATGCCGGAGCCCCAGACACCGCCGTAGAGGCCGGACGCATGGGAGACGGTGACCTCGCCCTGCACGACGGGGTCTTCCGCCGAGAGAGTGTAGCCGCGGTCGCGATAGTCGGAGACCGCCCCGATGCGTCCCCCGACCGTCCAGGGCCGCGCATCCTGCGCCAGGGCGGGCCCGGCGGATGCGGCGAGCAGCAGGAGCGCGGCAGCGGCGGCTGGACAGGTCACGGCTCACGTCCCGCTCAATCCGGGCCGGTTATCGGCGACGGCCTCAGGCTATTCCGTGCACTGACAACGTAAACAATCGATAACTGCGTTCCCTCACCCTGTCTTATCGCCCGCCGTGCGAGTGGATGGATCATGTCAGGGCGGATCAGCACCGAACGCAGGGGCCTCAAGCGGATCATCGCGATCACGCTGGTCGCCCTCATGTTGCTGGTCACGGGCGCCGGCGGGCTGATGGCCTATGCGGCCGCCGGCATCGATAGGGTCCAGGCCGCCAAGGAGCGTGAGCTCGCCCAGATCCGGCTGGATCGCACGCTCAATGGCCTGGTCGAGAACATCAATTCCTCGGCGATCTGGAATGACTCGGTCTTCATGCTGGCGGCTGAGCCCGACCTCGCCTGGATCCAGTCGAATTTCGGCGACTACTACGCGGACTTCATGGGGCACGCCGTGACCCTGGTGTACGACCGCAACGGCCGGATGATCCTGGCGTCACGGGACAGCGAACCGGTTTCCGCTGACAGCGAACGGGCCTTCGTGGAGGCCGTGGCGCCGCTGGTGGCCGAGGTCCGGCGCGAAGCCGCCGCCAAGCAGGACCGCCTCCGCGTCGGCTTCGACGCAGTGGTCAACAGAACCGCGGTGGTGCGGGCCGGGAATGACATCTACCTGGTCGGCCTCGGGACGATCGTACCCGAGGACCGGACGACCGCACGGCTCGACAACGACCCCGTCGTCGTCTCGGCCAAGCCGCTGTCCGGCTTCCTGACATCTCTTGAAAAGGACCTGGCGTTCCGTGATCCGACGCTGGTCGAGGCGGACGCTCGCCGCGGCAACCCGGGCCATCTCTCGCTCACCGGGCCGGACGATGTCGTCCTCGGCCAGGTGGAATGGGCTCCGGCGCGACCGGGTCTGTCCGTGCTCCGCGACGCAGCGCCCATGGTCGCCCTGCTCATCCTGCTGCTGGCTGCGGCCGCCGTCGCCCTTGTTCTCAGGGTCACCCACATCGTCCGGCGCCTTGAGGAGAACGAGCTGGACCTGACCGAGGCGCGCGACCGCGCAGAGGCCGCCAATGTCGCCAAGACCCGCTTCCTGGCCATCATGAGCCATGAGCTGCGGACACCCCTGAACGGGGTCCTCGGAATGGCCCAGGTCCTGGCCATGGGGCAACTCGATGCCCGGCAGCGCAGCCAGCTCGGCGTGCTGCAGGAATCGGGCGAGAGCCTTCTCGGCCTGATCGAACGCATCCTCACCGTGGCCCGGATTGAGAAGGGTGAACTCGTCGTACAGCCGACCGCGGTCGATGTCGCGGCCCTGCTCGCGGCCCTCGCGACCGAATACCGGAGCGCCGCCGAGCGGGCCGGACTGACCCTCGACGTCTCCGTCTCCAAGGACGTCGTGGGCGTCTGGCGGCTCGACGGCGAACACATACGGCACGCGCTGGGCCATCTGCTCGACAATGCCATCCGGCACACGGCTCGCGGGTCCGTGCGGCTGGAGGCGCGGCTGACAGGCCCCGGACTGGAGGTCCGCGTCGTCGATACCGGCGTCGGCATCGACCCGGCCCGCCTGCCTGACCTGTTCGGAAAATTCGTACAGGCCGACGATTCCGCGACCCGGGCCCAGGAGGGCGCCGGTGTCGGCCTCACCCTCGCCCGGGGCCTCATCGAGGCCATGGGCGGGTCGGTCCGCGCGATGAGCACCCCCGGTCTGGGCTCGACCTTCCTGATCGAGGTGCCCGCCGAGCGGTTCGAGCTGGACGATCTGACCGTCCGCCAGGCCGCCTGAGCCCTCAGCCGTTCTTCGCCGCCGCCGCAAACAGGCGAGCGATCTCATCGTTCACCGCGCCGGGTCCGTCCAGTTCGACCACGGCGGTGAGCCGCTCGGACCAGCTCTCCCGGCGGACCGCTTCCGACAGGCGCGGTGACGCCGAAGGCTCCAGCTTCAGTCCCAGCAGCGCCTTGCCGCCCTTCAGCGGTCGGGTCGCGGCGAACTGCACGGCGCGGCTGAACGCGGTGTAGCCCTTGCGCTGACCCGAGATGACGCCGTCAACGCCCGCCGCCGCGCGCTCGATCGCCTCCAGAATGGCCAGCGACCGCGGCTCGGCCCACAGGGCGGCGCGCAACGCCTCGGCGTCGTCCCAGCCCATGGCCTCTTCCGGCCGCGCCGCGTTCAGGATATGGGCCGCGTGATTGGCGCCGATGCCGTGGGTCGCCTTCAGCCAGGCCGCCTGGGCTTTCGGCCGGGTCTCGGGACAGCCCTTGAGGATTTCGACCCAGACCGCGACCGGTCGTCCGGTGGCCTTCTCGAAATTGGCCTCGACCGTAGCGAACCATTTCTGCTGCCGTTCGGTCAGCACCGCGTCGCGCTTCATAGTCCGTTCCTCCGCCTCGGCGCGACCTTGCCTGCCCCCGCCGTCAAGAAAAAGGCCCCGGCGTCTCCACCGGGGCCTCGTTCATTGCGTTCAATCCCGTCGTCAGTCCGCGGCCTGGGCCTCGATCGCCTTGGTCTGGGCCGCGTTCGGGCCGGCGACGTCGAAGGCGATCTTGCCGTCCTTCAGCGTCACCTTCACATGGCCGCCGCGCGTCAGGCGTCCGAACAGGATGTCGTCGGCCAGCGGCTTCTTGATGTGCTCCTGGATGACCCGGGCCAGCGGGCGCGCGCCATACAGTTCGTCGAAGCCGTTCTTGGCCAGCCAGTCGGCCGCCTCGTCGGTCAGTTCGATGGTGATGTTCCGGTCCGCCAACTGGGCCTCCAGCTGGATGATGAATTTGCTCACCACCGACTTGATCGTCTCGGAGTCCAGCGCCTTGAACGCGACGATGGCGTCGAGGCGGTTGCGGAACTCCGGCGCGAACAGGCGCTGGATGGCCTTGTCGTCCTCGCCCTCGACCTTGCCCCGGCCGAAGCCGATGGAGGCACGGGCGTTGTCGGCGGCCCCGGCGTTGGTGGTCATGATCAGGATGGTGTTCCTGAAATCGACCTTCTTGCCGACCGCATCGGTCAGCATGCCGTTGTCCATCACCTGCAGCAGGATGTTGTAGACGTCCGGGTGGGCCTTCTCGATCTCGTCCAGCAGAACCACGGCGTGCGGATGCTGGTCGACGGCGTCGGTCAGCAGGCCGCCCTGGTCATGACCGACATAGCCCGGAGGCGCGCCGATCAGCCGGCTGACGGTGTGCCGCTCCATGTACTCGGACATGTCGAAGCGCAGCATCTCGATGCCGAGCGTCGAGGCCAGCTGTTTGGCCACCTCGGTCTTGCCGACGCCCGTCGGCCCGCTGAACAGGAAGGCGCCAATCGGCTTCTGCGGATCACGCAGACCCGCGCGGGCCAGTTTCATGGCCGCGGAGACCTGTTCGATCGCCGACGACTGGCCGAAGACGACCCGGTTCAGATCGGTCTCGAGCTGGCGCAGGCCCTCGGTGTCGGACTTGCTGACCGACTTGGCCGGGATGCGGGCCATGCGGGCGATGACGACCTCGACCTCCTTCTGGCCGATGACCTTCTTGCGCTTGGCTTCGGACAGCAGCATCTGGCTGGCGCCGGCCTCGTCGATGACGTCGATCGCCTTGTCCGGCAGTTTGCGGTCGGTCATGTAGCGGGCCGACAGCTCGACCGCCGTGCGCAGGGCCGCGTCGGTGTAGCGGACCTTGTGATGGCCTTCGTAGGAGGTCTTGAGCCCCTTGAGGATCTTGATCGTGTCCTCGACGGTCGGCTCGTTGACGTCGATCTTCTGGAAGCGGCGGGCCAGGGCCCGATCCTTCTCGAAATGCTGGCGGTATTCCTTGTAGGTCGTGGAGCCCATGCAGCGCAGCGAGCCGGAAGCCAGGGCCGGCTTGAGCAGGTTCGAGGCGTCCATGGCCCCGCCCGAGGTCGCGCCGGCGCCGATCACCGTGTGGATTTCGTCGATGAACAGGATGGCATTGTCGTGCGTCTCCAGCTCCTTGACGACCTGTTTCAGCCGCTCCTCAAAGTCGCCGCGATAGCGGGTGCCGGCCAGCAGCGCCCCCATGTCGAGGCTGTAGATGGTGGCGCCCTCCAGCACCTCCGGGACCTCGTGGTTGACGATCTTGCGGGCCAGGCCTTCGGCGATGGCGGTCTTGCCGACGCCGGGGTCGCCGACCAGCAGCGGGTTGTTCTTGGTCCGGCGGCACAGGATCTGGATCGCCCGCTCCACCTCGGCGTGACGGCCGATCAGGGGGTCGATCTTGCCGTTGCGCGACTTCTCGTTGAGGTCGACGCAATAAGCCTCCAGCGCCTCCCCGCCCGTCTTGGCGGCGGCGGCGTCCTCGGCGTCCTCAGGGCTGCCCCCCGTCTTGGCCGGACGGGTCTCGCCCGAAGCGCCGGCCTTCTTGGCGATGCCGTGGGCGATGTAGTTGACCGCGTCATAGCGGGTCATGTCCTGCTCCTGCAGGAAATAGGCGGCGTGGCTCTCGCGCTCGCTGAAGATCGCGACCAGCACATTGGCGCCGGAGACCTCCTCGCGGCCCGAGGACTGGACGTGGATCACCGCGCGCTGGATCACGCGCTGGAACCCGGCCGTGGGCTTGGCGTCCTCGCCGTCGCTGGTGGCCAGGGCCGCCAGGTCGGTGTCGACATAGAGGGTCAGCGCCGTCTTCAACGCGACCAGGTCGACGTTGCAGGCGGTCATCACATTGGCCGCGTCCGGGTCGTCGACCAGGGCCAGCAACAGGTGTTCGAGGGTGGCGTACTCGTGCCGGCGCTCGTTCGCATAGTGGACGGCGCGGTGCAGGGTCTCTTCGAGAGGACGCGAAAACGAGGGCATGGGGAGGTTCCTCTCAGTCCTTTTCCATCGTGCATTGCAGGGGGTGCTGGTGGCGCCTTGCCGTCTCGATCACCTGGGCGACCTTGGTTTCGGCCACCTCGTAGGTGAAGACGCCACAGACCCCGACTCCATGCTGGTGCACATGCAGCATGATGCGAGTCGCGGCCTCGCGGTCCTTCTGGAAGAACCGCTCCAGCACATAGATGACGAACTCCATCGGCGTGTAGTCGTCGTTCAGGATCAGCACCCTGTAGAGCGAGGGTTTCTGAAGTTTAGGCTTGGTCTCGGTGACCGTGGCGGCCCCGAGGCCTCCACCTTGTTGTTCACCTGGCCTGCGGGTCGGCGGCATTCGTAATCCGTGCGGGGGGAGTTAGATGGATCAGATAGGGAATGATGGCCTGAATTGAAGGCGCGTCCAGTCACAGCTTGCGTGACAGATGCGCCATGACCAAAGATTCACGGGACATGGGTCATTCAGGCCCGCAGGTTCGGCCTCGCCGTCAGCCCCGACGGCTGAGGGTATCCGATGATCTCCACCGCGGTTCTGGCCGTCCTGGCCCTGCTACAGGCCCCGCCCGTCGTCCTGCCTGACGGTCCCGCCCTGACGGCCGTGATTGCGGAACGGGATGCCGAGTTGTTCTCGGTGATGTTCGACCGCTGCGAACCGGAGGCCCTCGCGGACCTGGTGACAGCCGACCTTGAGTTCTACCACGACAGGGGCGGACTGACGGCGACGCGCGTGGCGTTCGTCGACGACTACGCCAGGGGATGCGTAGCCAAACAGGCCCCTGACGCCTTCCGCTCTCGCCGGGAAATCGTACCCGGGACCCTGAGAGTCTACCCGATCCCCGGGGTCGGCGCGGTCGAGGAAGGCAGCCACCTGTTCTACGAACGCCAGGGAGACGGACCGGAGCACCTCGTCGGGCGGGCACGCTTCTCGGTTCTGTGGCGTCTCGAGGACGGACATTGGCGACTGGCTCGCGCGTTCAGCATCGATCACGCGTCGGCCGAATAACAGAAGGGCCCTCCAGATTGCTCTGGAGGGCCCTTCCGTACGCTGACTGAAGCGAGGGTCGCCTTAGCGGGCGGCCTGGAACTTTTCGACCGAGGCGGTGACGCGCTCGTTGATCGGCTGGAAGGTGTTCTTGACCGAGGCGGTCACGACGTCCGTCGCGCGGGTGACTTCAGCCAGATAGGCTTCGGTCGCCGACTTCGCCCAGGTCGTCTGCAGCTCGAGGAGCTCCTGGATCGAACGGGCCTGCGACAGGGACTTGGCGGCGGCGACGCCGTCTTCCCAGGACTTCTTGGTGAAGGCGACCGACTGGGCCGACAGGGCCTCGACGCCCTTCTGGGCGGCGGCGGCCGAGGCGACCATGGCTTCCAGGTTCTGCTTGCCCTGGACGTTCAGCTCGGTCAGGCCGGCGGCCGACTTGTCGGCGACTTCGCGCAGCGCCTTGGCGCCGGCGGCTTGAGCTTGCTCGGCATTGGCCTGGAACGTGGCCTGGGCCTTCTCGGCGTTCGCCTTGACGGTGGCGGTGGCGGTCTCGACAGTCTTCTTGACGGTGTCGGTGGTGGTGTCAGCCATGATGATCTCCAGTGTCTATTCGCGGCCGGGGGACCGCCTGTGATGTCTTCCGCGAGGAGCCAGTCCATCGCGACAGACGCTCATATGGTGCAAGTGCGAAGGGAGGTCAAGGGGAAATGGTGCGGTGCACAAAAATTCACAAAATCGTTGACGGGTTGTTTACCCTCACGAAACCCGAATGACGCATGTTAGCCTTTCGTCAGCGTCGCGTGGTGGGGCCGCCGTCGCGCTAATGTCTTGTGAGGCCTGATCTTTGCCGCTCTCCGCCCTGATCCGTCGTGGATTCCTGTCGCTGGTGCTGGCCGTCGCCGTGACGTTGACGCCGACGCGGGCGCCGCTCGCCCAGTCGTCGGACAACTCGCGCTACGCCGCCATCGTGGTGGACGCCGAGACGGGCGAGGTGCTGTTCGCCCGTCACGCCGACAGCCGGCGCTACCCGGCCTCGATCACCAAGGTCATGACCCTCTACCTCGCCTTCGAGGCGCTCGCCGAGGGCAAGATCAAGCTGGACGACGTCATCACCGTCTCTCCCCGCGCCGCCAGCCAGCCGCCGTCGAAGCTCGGCCTCGCAGCGGGTCAGACCATCACCGTGGACGACGCCATGCGCGCCACCTCCGTGCGCAGCGCCAATGACATGGCCATGGCGCTGGCCGAACATATCGGCGGCTCGCAGGACCGGTTCGCGGCCCAGGCGACGCTGAAGGCCCGCGAGCTGGGCATGACCCAGACTCGCTACGTCAATCCAAACGGCCTGCCTGACGCCCGCCAGCTGACTTCGGCGCGTGATCTGGCCATCCTGGCCCGGGCCGTCATGCGCGACTATCCGCAGTACTATCGCTATTTCGGCCTGCACGACTGGGCCTACAACGGTCGCGACTACCGCAATACCAACGGCCTGCTGCGCGGCGGCAACGGCTATGACGGGATGAAGACCGGCTACACCAACGCCTCCGGCTACAATCTGGCGGCCTCGGCCGTGCGCGACGGTCGCCGTCTCATCACCATCGTCCTCGGCGGACGCTCGACCGCCAGCCGCAACGCCCATGTCGCCGCCCTGATGGACACCGGCTTCGAGGTCGAACGCGCCCGCGCCCGTGGCGAGACCATCCAGGTGGCCCAGACCTTCTTCGAGGCGCGGGGCTTCGGCATCGGTCCCGACAACTCCGGGCCGGTCGAGTACGCCTCGACGGCGGACGACGAGGATGGAGAGACCGGCGTGGGTTCCAGCGCCCCGCCGTCCGGCTCTGTCACCTACGCCGCCCTGCCGGCGAGCCCCGTCCAGCCCGCGCGTGTGACGCCGCCGCCGTCCGAGCGCGCCGCTGTCGAGCGCCCGGCTGATGTGACCGCCATCCTCAACGGCGGTGCTCCGGTCGCCGCGCCGCCGCGGCCCCGTCCACCCGCCGCCCGCGAACCCGCCCGTCAATCCGCCGGCCGCTGGTCCGTGCAGGTCGGCGCCTTTCGTGACGAGAGCGTCGCCCGCGACTGGCTGACCGAGGTCAACCGCCGCTTCCGCAGCCAGTTCACCGCGGCGGAACGAACGGTGCAGAACGCCGAAGGCTGGTACCGCTCGCGCTTCACCGGCATGACCGAACAGGGCGCCCAGTCGGCCTGCGCCGCCCTCGCCGAGCGTCGCGTCACCTGTATGGTCGTGCGTCCGGAGTAGCAGCGGTCCCCGGGCCTGCAGTCCGCACTGGACCGCGCCCGGCTTTTCCCCTATACGCGCCGCCTTTCCAGGACTTCGGTCCCGGTCGCGGAACTCCAAAGGGTTCGGGAAGTCATCCCGGCCGCCGCATCGGGATCCATCGTGGGAGAGGACTTACCCGGTCCCCTCGCGCCGACGTCCTACAAGGGAGAATACCGCATGGCTCTTTACGAGCACACGGTCATGTCGCGCCAGGATATCAGCGCGCAACAGGCCGAAGCGCTGAACGACACCATCAAGGGTTTGATCGAAGCCGGCGGCGGCACCGTCGCCAAGATCGAATACTGGGGTCTGCGCAACCTGACCTATCGGGTCAAAAAGAACCGCAAGGCGCACTATTCGCTGCTCGCCGTCGATTGCCCGCCCGCCGCCATGGCCGAGGTCGAGCGTCAACTGTCGATCAACGAGGACGTCCTTCGCTGGCTGACCGTTCGCGTCGAGGAACTCGACCTGGAACTCTCGCCCCTGCTGGCCCGCCGCGAACGCGAGCGCGAACGTGAGCGTGAGCGCACGCCCCGCGACGACGCCGCCGCCGAAGCCACCGTTTAAGGAACCCGGAACATGACCGACACCACCGCTCCGTCGCCGGGCGCGCCGGCCGGCTCCGGCGCCGCCGGACGCCGTCCCTTCTATCGTCGCCGCAAGGTTTGCCCGTTCACGGGTGAAGGCGCGCCGAAGATCGACTACAAGGACGTCAAACTGCTGCAACGCTACATCAGCGAGCGCGGCAAGATCGTCCCGTCGCGCATCACCGCTGTTTCCCAGATCAAGCAACGCGAACTGGCCAAGGCCATCAAGCGCGCCCGTTATCTGGCCCTCCTGCCTTACGTGGTGAAATAAGATGAAGGTCGTTCTGCTTGAGCGCGTCGATAATCTCGGCGCCATCGGCGACGTCGTGTCCGTCAAGGACGGCTTCGCCCGTAACTTCCTTCTGCCGCGTGACAAGGCCCGTCGGGCCACGTCGGCGAACCTGAAGGCGTTCGAACTCGACCGCGCCGCCATCGAGGCCCGCAACGAGAAGAACAAGGCCGACGCCGGTTCGATCGGCTCCAAGATCGACGGCCAGACCTACGTCATGATCCGGCAAGCCGGTGAGACGGGTCAGCTGTACGGTTCGGTCGCCGCGCGCGACATCGTCGAGGCCGTTGTGGCTGAAGGCGGCAAGGTCGAGCGCAGCCAGATCGTCCTCAACACGCCGATCAAGACGCTGGGCGTCCACGAAGTGCTGGTTCGCCTGCACGCCGAGGTCTCGGCCACCGTCAAGATCAACATCGCCCGTTCGGCCGACGAAGCCGAGCGTCAGGCGAAGGGCGAGGACGTGATCAAGGCCGCCTATGACGAGGACCGCGAACTGGCCCTCGAACAGGCCAAGGACATGGTCGCCGGCGGCGCCGGCCAGCAGGACGGCCTCGGTTCGGAAGCCTGAACCGAAGCTGCCTGATAACAAGTCAGTGATCGGGCGCGTCCAGCCGGGCGCGCCCTTTCTCTTGGCCGCTATACCGCCGCAAAGCTGCGGCCAAGCTTGGGTGTTCGGGGAGGTTGACCATGAAGAAGATCGCGCTCGTCATCGGCCTGATGGCCTGTCTGGCCGCCGGGGCCGCCTCGGCCCAGTCGGGCATGACGCTGGACGACTTTGTCACCCGCGCCAATCGCATCCCGCTGAACGCCACGGCCATGCTGCGTCCCGACGCCCATCGGTTGAAGGGCGAGGCTGAGCGCGCGTTCCGGACCGTCGGCAACGAGATTCGGCAGGCCCGGACCGCGGGACGGGCGCCGCCCGCCTGCCCGCCGGAACGCATCAGCCTGGACGTGCGCCAGCTTCTGGCGTTCCTCAACGGCATTCCCGAGGCCCGGCGTCAGCGGATGTCCGTCACCGAGGGCATCCGGTCCTGGATGGGTTCGCGGTACCCCTGCCCGGCCTGAACGGGCTCCAGCTTGACCATTAACTGATCCGGCTACGGAATTCGCCGTCGTCCACAGCGGGCCCAATCTGTCCCCGTCGAAGGCTGCGTCCGAACCTGTCGTAGCGCGCGCGCAGGGGTAAGACATGACCCCCATGAACGCCTTCGCACCGCTTGCCTTCCCCGGCCACGCCGACTCCGGCTCCATCCCGTCGATGCCGCACAATCTGGAGGCCGAACAGGCGCTTCTGGGTTCGCTGATGTTCGACAATGCGGTGTTCGAGCGCCTGTCCGACCGGCTGCGGGGCACGCATTTCTACGAGCCCTTCCACCAGCGCCTGTACGACGCCATCGAGGACCATATCCGCCAGGGCATGCTAGCCGAGCCGACCATCCTGATGGAGCGGTTCAAGCTGGATCCGGCCTTCCAGGAGTTCGGCGGCCTGCGCTATCTCGCCGATCTGGTCGACCGCGCCCCGCCGGCGGCCAACGCCCCCGACTACGCCCGCGTGGTCTACGACCTGGCCCTGCGCCGAGACCTGATCCGCATCGGCGGCGAGATCGTCCGCGAGGCGCCTCAGCCCGAAACCGCCGCCATCGACCAGATCGAACAGGCGGAGCAGCAGCTCTACACCCTGGCCGAGACCGGCAAGCCCTCCTCCGGCTTCGTCAGCTTCTCCAGCGCCCTCAGCGGTGCGGTGCAGATGGCGGCCGAGGCCTATCAGCGTGACGGCAAGCTGGCCGGGCTGGCGACCCATCTGGACGACCTGGACTCCAAGCTGGGCGGCCTGCACCCGTCCGATCTGCTGGTGCTGGCTGGAAGACCCTCGATGGGCAAGACCGCGCTGGCGACGAACATCGCGTTCAACATCGCCCGCAATTATCGCTGGGAGCCGACGCCCGAGGGCCGCAAGACGGTCAATGGCGGCGTCGTGGCCTTCTATTCGCTGGAAATGAGCGCCGAACAGCTGGCCATGCGCATCCTGGCTGACGCCTCGGGCGTGTCGTCCGACAAGCTGCGCAAGGGCGAGATCGACGCCGCCGACTTCGGCCGTATCCGCGAGGCCGCCGTCGAGATCGGCGAAAGCCCCCTGTTCATCGACGCCACCGGCGGCCTGTCGATCTCCAAGCTCGCCGCCCGCGCCCGCCGGCTGAAGCGGCAGGAGCACGGTCTCGACCTGATCATCGTCGACTACCTCCAACTCATCACCGTCGGCGAGGGCAACAACCAGAAGAACCGGGTGCAGGAAGTGTCGGAGATCACCGGCGCCCTCAAGGCCCTGGCCAAGGAACTGTCGGTGCCGATTCTCGCCCTGTCGCAGCTGTCGCGTCAGGTCGAGCAGCGCGAGGACAAGCGGCCGCAGCTGTCCGACCTGCGCGAATCCGGCTCGATCGAGCAGGACGCCGACTGCGTGATGTTCGTCTATCGTGAGAGCTACTATCTCGGCCGCGCCGAGCCGCGCGAGGGCTCGCCCGAACACCTGCAGTGGCAGGAGGACATGGACCGTCTGGAGCACCAGGCCGAGGTCGTCATCGGCAAACAGCGCCACGGCCCGATCGGCATCATCAAGCTGAGCTTCGACGCCAATACGACCAAGTTCGGGAACCTCGCCCAGGGGCAGAGGTACGAGAACTACGGGGACTGACCGTTACCCGAAATTTCACGGCGAATACCGTAACTTGCGGTTGACTTGGATATCTTCCCGGAAATAGCCTCCCGCCATTCGCTGTCCGAGGGGACAGCATGGGGGGATACCAATGAGAATCGTAGCCTGCGCGCTCGCCGCGCTGTCTCTGGCTGCCTGCGCGACAGCGCCGGTGCCGAACATGCGGCCGCTCAACGAGAGCCAGATCGCCGCCATGGGGCCGACTCCGGTCGTCGTGGCCGAGAGCAACACGGGCGTCACCAAGAGCTGGTTCTATTCGAGCAGCGCCCAGGCGGGCGCCCAGTTCGGCCTGATCGGCGCGCTGGTGTCGGCGGGCATCGACGCCATCGTGAACTACGGTCCGTCACAGCGTGCGACCAAGGCCGCCGACGAGATCGCCGAGATCATGCCTGTCGACGCGCTGAACGCGTCGCTCGCCGCCCAATTCCGCAATCAGATGGCGCCGAACGCGCCTGCTCCGGGCGTAACGGTGTCAGACGTCTCGACCGTCCAGAAACTCACCGCGCCGGGCGTCGTGAACGACGCCGTCGAGGTCACCACTTCCTACCGTCTGTCGGAAGACTCCAGCACCCTGCAGGTCACCGTCAGCCTGGACTACAACAATGCGGCCATCCCTTATGCGACGCCCTACACCTTCGAGGGTTCGCCGCCGAAGTCGGAGATGACCGGTCCGACCTACCGCAACAGCTTCACCTACACCTCGAACCAGCTCGCCATTCCGCCGCTGACGCCGGAGTTGAAAGAGCGCCTGATCACCTCGATCGAGGACAGCGCGCGTGACGCCTCGGGCGCGCTTCCCGCCGACGGCACTGACGCCTTCAAGTCGATGACGCGCGAACTGGAACAGGCCCGCGACGACAACCTGACCAAGGCCGAGATTGCGATCTTCCTGACGCGTGAATGGATCAAGGACAACGGCGCCCTGCTTCGCGCCGAGGTCGAGAACGCCCACGCGTTCATCGCCCGCTACGCGGTGCTGGACCTGAACCGCACAGTCGTGCCGAGCCTTGAGGGCCAGGACGAGGTCGTCGAGACCATGGCCGACGGCCGCACCGTTCGCCGCATGGGCGTCGGGGTGATGGCCGGCTCCTACGTCTCGTCGCCGGGCGGCGTGGCCGACTTCGCGACCTACGGCAATACGGTCGCCGTAGCGCGCGCGCACACCGAACGCATCGCGGCGTTGCGTCAGGCCGCGCGCTCGCGCGCGGGCGCTCAATGAATACAGGGATGCAGATGAGGCCGATCCGTGCGATCGGCCTCGCTGGTCTCCTCGCCGTCATCGGGCTGTCAGCGGGTGGTTGCGCCTCTTCGGAGTACGCCCCGATCGATGAGAAGAACGGCAACTATTACGGTTACGCCGACGCCCTCAATCTGGACGGCAGTCACAGGATCCGCGTCATGCTGCCCTCGGCGCCGGAAAACGCCGACAACGCCCGCGCCTACTTCCATCGCCGGGCGGAGGAAATCTGCAGCGGACCTCCGCTGCGCAAGACCATCCACACCGCGGTGCGGCCCGGGGTCGCCTACGACATGTTCGGCAACATGATCTCCGGCGACTACCTCCTGGAGGGCCTGGTGTACTGCAACGCTCCGGCGGCGGCGGAAGCCGCGCCGGCCGAACCGGCCGCCACGGCCCAGCCTGAGGCTTGAAGACAGTCTGGCGGCGGCGACCCACGGTCGCCGCCGTTTCAGATCCGTCAGATCAACGCATCTCGACCCTTCGCGCGCCCGCCGGGATCGCCAGTTCGGACGCTGTCCAACTGGCCGTCCGTCCGTCGATGCGCACCGTCGCCGGCGGCGTCTCGCCCCTCGGCCACTGGAGGACGAAGCCCCCGGGCGGTGACACCGCGCCGTCCAGCGTCAGCACATAGCCGCCGCCGTCTTCGCGCAGATTGTAGGTCAGCGGCCCATAGGCCGTGCGCACGCCCGTCACCCCGACCCCCACGCCCGCCAGCCACGCCGTCGGCGCCCCCGCCGCCAGCACCAGCGCATGGTCGCGGTCGCGCTCATAGACCAGCAGGTCCAGGGTCGAGCGGATGTAGTCCGAGCTGATCCAGGCGTGCGGCATGTCGCCGATGAAACGGGGCTCGCGCTCGTCGCGGCCGACCACCTCGGCCCAGCCGTTCCAGGCGGCGGGGCGCATGTCGGCGAAATAGAAATCGAGCGCGCGCAAGGCGTCTCCACGGCGCCCCAGACGCACCATCGCCCCGACATTGCGCAGTTCGTAGGGTGTGTAGTCCTTCCACTGCTGCCGGTTTTCCTGCCGGGCGGTGAAATTCTGCCACCATTTGTCGAAGGTGGCCGTCAGCAAGGCCTGCGGCAGGTCGTCGATCAGGCCGCCCGGCGACAGGCCGATGGTCGTCGAGGTGGCGTCGAAATCGCCGCGGTCGGCGGCGCCGGCGATCCAGTCGATCCCGTGGACCCGCGCCGTCGCCTCGATCGAGGCCATGACATCGGCCTTGAACTCGGCCTCGGCCGAGCGGATGCGGGCGGCGGCGTCCTCATCACCCAGCACATCGGCGATGAAGGCGGCGTCGCGGTAGCCGAGCAGACCCCAGAAATCGTCCCAGTAGCTGTAGGCCGGCCGGTCCGAATAACCTTCGTGGCTGATCGTCGGCGGCAGCAGGCCGAACAGGTGGCGCTTGTCCGCCGTCTGGAATTCGGTCGTCCGGGTCGAGGCGCGCAGCGTGTCCATGTAACCGATCGCCGCCTGCACCTGCGGCCAGACCTCGCGCAGCAGCGCCGCGTCGCCGGTGTAGCGATACGTCTCGGCGGCGAGGAAGACGAACTCGCCGTGGCTGTCGTTCTCGGGCACCGGATCGGCCCCGCGGCTGTCGACGCAGCAGGGCACCTTGCCGTTGTCGAACACATAGGGGGCGTACCAGCGCAGATAGTCGGCCGACAGCTCGGCGTGGCCGAGCCGGTTCAGCCCCTCGGCCATCATGGCTCCGTCGCGGATCCAGCTGCGGTTATAGGAGCGCGTGCCCGGCTGCAGGATCGGCCCCTGCCGCGACATCAGCATATGGGCGAGGGAGGACCGCATGACGTCCTCGATCCGCTGCGCCTCGGGCGGCAGGGTCAGGTCAAAGCGGTCAAGCTTTTCACGCCAGCCAGCGGCGACGCGGGCGCGGCCGGAGTCGAGCGTTTCCGCCACGTCGGCGACCGGCGCGAGGTCCGGGGTCGGCCCCGCGAGGCGGGCGACGAGGCCGAAGGTTCGCGCCTCTCCCGGCTGCAGCGTCACGTCGTACAGCAGGGTGCCGGCCATGAGCGTGCTGCGATCGGAGTCCACATGGCGCTCGCCCGGATCGCGACGGCGTTCGACGGCAGCCAGCAGGCTCTGCGGGTCTGCCCCGCCCGCGAACGTCGCCATGGCCAAAGCGTCTGGCGCGGCGAGGCTGCTGATGCGGATCGAGTCGTTCAGGACGAGGGTCGAGCCGTTCCAGTCGATCTGTTCGATCGGTCCGACCCCGCCCGGGATGGCGAGGAACTGCGACGGCCCATTGACCTGGAACGGCCGCGCCATCAGGGCGAGCGTCAGCGTCCGGGGCCGGTTCGAGCGGTTGGTCAGGACATACTGTCCGTACAGCTGCGCCTGCTCCGGCGTCCCCTCGGCGAAGGCGGTGATCGCCAGGGTCCAGTCGTCGAAGGCCCAGGTCACGGTCGGGATCGGCAGGTCGCCGTCCTGAAGTCTCTGGCTGACGCTCGCATCCGCCCAGGTGACCAGCCGACCGTTGTCGATCACGAACGGTTCGATTGACGGTCCGCCGCGGCGCAGCTCGATGGCCCCGTCCTCGCCCATCAGGCCGCTCTCGCCGCCGCCGTCGACGCCGACCAGGGTCCAGTAGGGCTGTTCGCCGTGGAAGCCGCGCGGATACAGGCCCCGGCGGCTTTCCGACGCCACGGCGCGGATGAAGCTGGTCGGCGTCTCGCCGAACGACAGGGGTTCGATCTCCAGTTCGGTCAGGGCGTAGGCCTCGGCCGCCGCCTGCCCCAGCCGCTGACCGGCCCCCGCCTGCCCGACCACGCCCGCCTCGCCGAGCGGCGCCAGCAGGTCGAGCCGCAGCCAGCGCGCCGAGGCCTCGGGCGTGCGCAGCCAGTCAACGCCGCCGTCTCCCCGGTCCACCGCCGCCAGTTCGCGCCAGTCCTGGCGGTCCGAAGACGCCATCAGCCGGTAGCTTGAGGCGGCCATCCGGTCGGCCCAGCGCAGGGTGACGCCGCCGAACTCACGCTCATAACCGAGGTCCAGCGTCAGGCTCTGCCGGCCCGCCGCACCCGACCGCCAGGCCGTGCCGAGGTCATCGTCCACCGCCCGGGCGGCGAGGTTCAGCCCGTCCTCGCTGGTCGCGCTGGCCAGCGGACGCGGCGGCACGGACGGCTCCGGCGGCAGTGCGCGCAGCTCCAGCTGATCGACCTCGATCCAGCCCGCCCCGCCCTCGCCGGCGGTGACCACGAACTCGATCCGCTCGGCGCCGCGGAACGCATGGTCGGGGTTCGGCCCCCAGGCGCGGACGATCTGGCGCCGCTTGATCACATAGCGCGTCCACTCCGGCGTCGCCTGGAAGCCCCGGATCTGCCGCCAGTGGACGTTGTCGCCCGAGGCGTCGACGAATTTGATCTCGAGCGTATTGGGCTGCATTTCGCCGCGCAGCCAGAAGCTGATTTCGTAGTTGTCCGGCACGTCCAGTTCGATCGCGCGCGCCGCGAAGGCGTAGCCGGACCGGCCGTTGAAATCATAGGTCAGTCGCATGGCCCGGCCGTCGTGGCCGTCGACGGCGGAGATGGTCGAAGACACGTCCGTCGAGGCGTCGGCGGCCCAGGGCGACAGGGTCTCGAACGGATCGAGGACGCGCGGGGTCTGGGCGTGGGCGGCGGACGGCAGCACGAGGGCGGCGATACAGGCCAGCAACGAACGAACAGACAGCATCAACTCGACTCCATCGGTCCTCCCCTTCAGGGGAGGGGGACCATGCGAAGCATGGTGGAGGGGTGGAGCCTGATCGCATGCGATCAGGCGACCGCCCCGGACTCCGGCGGAGCGGAAACACCCCTCCACCGCCTTTCAGGCGGTCCCCCTCCCCCGTTGGGGGAGGAATGGACCTACCCCTTCACGCTCCCGGCCAGCATGCCGCGGATGTAGTAGCGCTGCAGGGCGAGGAAGAGGATCAGCACCGGGGCCACGGTGATCACGGCGCCGGCCATCATCATCTCGATATCCTGCACATGCTCCCGCGCCAGCGCCGCCAATGCGACCGGCAGGGTGTAGTTGGACTGGTCCGTCAGGATGATCAGCGGCCACAGGAAGTCGTTCCAGCTGCCGAGGAAGACGAACAGCGCCAGCGTCACGATGATCGGCTGCAGCGTCGGCAGGACGATGCGGCGGAAGATCTGCCCCTCCGAGGCGCCGTCGATGCGGGCCGCCTCCAGCATCTCGTCCGGAATGCTCAGCGCATACTGGCGCACCAGGAACAGGCCGAAGATGGACGCCAGCCACGGCACCAGCGCCCCGGCATAGGTGTTCACCAGCCCCATGTGCTTGAGCATCAGGAACAGCGGCAGGGTGCCGATCTGAGCCGGCACCACCAGGGCCGCGACCAGCAGCTGGAACACCCGGTCCCGGCCCTTGAAGGCCAGTTTGGCGAAGGCGTAGCCGGCCGGCACGGTGAAGACGAGCGCCAGGCCGGTGGCCAGCGAGGCCAGGGCGAAGCTGTTCCAGAGATACCGCCCCATGCCCTGGGTCACGAACAGGTCGCGGTAGTGATCCAGCGTCCAGTTTTCAGGCAGCAGCGGCGGCGGAAAGACCGCGGCCTCGCCGGTCGACATGAAGCTGACCGACACCATCCAGGCCAGAGGGAACATCACCACCAGGGCGATCAGCGCCACGGCGATGTTGAGCAAAATCGCGTTGAGGGTCCGGGCCTTCATTCGTAGGCCCCCATCCGCTTGGCCACGGCCAGCTGCACCAGGGTGACCGCCAGGATGCACAGGAAGAGGATGAAGGCGACGGCGCTGGCGGAGCCGAGGTTCCACCATTTGAAGCCCTCTTCATACATGAAGTAGAGCACCGTCACGGTCGACTGGGCGGGGCCCCCTTGCGTCATCACATAGGGCTCGGCGAACAGCTGGAAGAAGCCGGCGACCGAGATGATCGAGACCAGCAACAGGGTCGGCGCGATGGCCGGCAGGGTCACATTGAGGAACGACTTCCACGGGCCGGCCCCGTCGATGCGCGCGGCCTCGTAGAGGTCGTCGGGCACGGTCTGCAGCACCGCCAGGAAGATCAGCATATTGTAGCCGAAGCTCTTCCAGACCACGAACATCAGGATGGCCGGGATCGAGGTCGAGGGGTCGCCCAGCCAGTCGACGGCGGGCAGGCCCAGGCTGGTCATGGCCCAGTTGATCACGCCGTAGCGGGTGTGCAGCAGATAGTTCCACAGCACCGCCGTGGCCACGAGGGTGGTGACGAACGGGGCGAAGAAGATCACCCGCCACAAGGGCCGCCACTTCACCACCCGCGCGTTGAGGATCACCGCCGCCGCCAGCGAGGTCGCAATCGACAGCGGCACGCCGATCACGGCGAACAGGCCGGTGTTCTTCATCGCCGTCCAGAACAGCGGATTGCCCAGCAGCCGCTCATAGTTCTGCAGGCCGACGAAGCGGACATTGCCGATGTCGGCCAGGGCGTAGATGTCGAAATCGGTCAGGCTGAGCAGCAGGGCCGAGAACACCGGGATGGCGAAGAAGACGGCGATGGCGATCAGGGACGGCGCGACGAAGCCCCAGGCCGCCCGCTCGCGCGAGCGCGGCGTGCCGGCCTTGCGGGCGGGTTTGGCGAGGATCGTCGCATCAACCGCGGTCATACCGCCCTCCCCTGTTCGATCATCCAGCGGCGCTTCTCCAGCAGCCGGTCGGCGCGGCGGTCGATCTCGGCGGCGGCGGCGCGGGGGGTGTATTCACCGCGGACCATCCGCTCGGCGACGATCTGCATCTCGGTGACGATCCGCTCC
The DNA here is from genome assembly GCF_002483305.1 of Brevundimonas sp. UBA7664. Classification (GTDB taxonomy): domain Bacteria; phylum Pseudomonadota; class Alphaproteobacteria; order Caulobacterales; family Caulobacteraceae; genus Brevundimonas. The sequence continues at coordinate 51,105 of NZ_DLHQ01000056.1, read as the reverse complement.
CACTCCGGCACCTTGGGCACGGCCTTGGCGCGCGCCAACTGGCCCTTGAAGGCGGCGATATAGGGGTCGCCGGCCACCGCGGGCGTGGCCCAGGCGCTCTCGCGCGCCGGCAGGTTGCCGGTGATGCCGTTGAATCGCGCCTGCACCGCCGGATCGGACAGGTAGCGCACCAGTTTCCACGCCGCCTCCTGGTGCGGGGAATGGCGATAGACCACCAGCGACGACCCGCCCGGCGCGGAGGCCCCCGGTCCGTCCGGTCCCGGTACGCCCGAGGTCATCCACCGCGTCGTCGGCTTCAGCCGGTTCTTGAAGTCGCCGATGGTCCAGGGACCGGAGAAGTAGAAGCTGAACCAGCCGCGTTCGAACTCGGTCCAGACGTTGGAGATCTGCGTCGAGGACGCGACCGGGGCGAGGCCCTCGTCGAACAGGCTCTTGTAGAACTCCAGGGCGGCGATGAAGGAGGCGCTGGAGAAATTGCCCCGCGTGTCGCGGTCGCGCAGCAGCGGCTCGGCGCCCTGCAGGCCGAAGGTCAGCAGTTGTTCGAACTCATTGACCGGCAGCAGGACGGCATAGGCCCCCGGCCCCGCCACCCGCTTGACGGCGTGCATGGCGGTCTTCCAGCCGTCCCAGGTCTGGGGCACGGCGTCGAAGCCGGCGCGCTCGAGCAGGTCGCTGCGATAGTAGATCAGCCGGGTGTCGACATACCACGGCGTGCCGACGACCTGGCCGCCGATCCGGTTGGTCTCCAGCACGGCCGGGAACTGGTCGGTCAGCAGGTCGGCGGCGAAGGCGGGCGTCGGGCTGATGGCGCCGATGGCGGCCATCTCGGACACCCAGGTGTTGCCCACCTGGCTGAGGTCCGGCAGCGAGTCCCCGGCATAGGCGGTCAGCAGCTTCTGGTGCGCCGCGGTCCACGGCAGGGCCTGGACGTTGACCGTGATGCCGGGATTCAGCCGCTCGAACTCCGGCAGAATCTGCGGGACGTTGGTCGCCTCATTGCCCATGGCCCAGAACGACAGCCGGGTCGTCCCGTCGTCGCGCCGCCCGCAGCCCGCCAGACCGGACGCGGCCGCCCCGGCCAGCAGGCCGAGCGTCGCTCGCCGGTCCGGCCGGAGCATGGTCATGCGTCGTCCAGCCAGCCGCCCGTGAACCCGGCCCGCTTGAGGCCGCGCGTCAGGTTCGGCTCGCCGCGCATGGCCTTCCAGACGATGTCGGAGCGATGGTTCTCGATCTGGATGACGATCGGCCCCTGGTCGATGCCGAGGTAGTCGCCGTCGACCCAACCCACATTCGGCACGATCCGCCCGTGCTGCAGCCGGCCTTCCCGCTCGGTCAGCGTCGGGTTGAAGGAATCCAGGAAGCCGTACTCGGTATAGATGCCCGCCCCGTAGCGCGCCTTCATCGCCTTCAGGCAGGCGGTGACCTCGGCCGGGGCGAAGGGCATGGAAGCCATGGCGGCGGTCGGCGCGATGGTGCCGTCGTCGCGGTCGCCGGGTCCGCGCGCCGAATAGCTGAAGAACTCGCGCTCGCGCCCGCCGATGACCTGTTTGAAATCGCCCGGCCCGTCGCAGGCCGTCAGGCCCCAGACGTCGGCGGAATAGCCCGCCCAGCCCATCGGGTTGTCGACGCCGTATTTCCGCTGCGCCGCGACGGCGCGCACGCTGTTCTCGAAATAGTCGAAGCCGCCGATCTCGGCCGCCTTGGCCCGCATCCAGGCGTCGCGGATGCCGCGATAGTCGACGAACATATGGCTGTACTGGTGGCCGAACAGCGGCGCGAAGGCCAGGTGTGCCGGGCCCCAGCGGTCGGTCCAGCTCTGCTCATAGACTCCGCACCACTCGTCCCAGACGGTCGCCGGAACCGGATGGGTCGCGCTGCCGATCGCCAGCAGCAGCACCAGCATGCCCTCATTGTAGACGTGCCAGTCGGCCTCGATGAAGCCGGTCTCGGGATACCAACCCATGGAGATGCGGTTCGGCCGCACCATGACCCAGTCCCACTCGATCCGGTCATAGACGGCCTGGGCCAGCCGGCGAATCTCGACCTCGTCGGCATGATCGCCGTCGAACCAGCGCGCGGCGAACAGCATGCCGGCCACCAGCAGGCTGGTGTCCACGGTCGACAGCTCGGTCTGGCCGAACCGGTGACCGGTCCGCATGTCGAGGAAATGGTAGAAGAAGCCCTTGTAGCCGGCGACCCCGGTCGCCTCCGGCCCCTGCGGCGCGTCATGGAAGAAGCGGATGGTGGTCAGGGTGCGCTCGCGCGCCTCGTCCCGGCTGATCCAGCCGCGCTCGACGCCGATCGGCCAGCAGGTCAGGGCGAAGCCGACGGCGGCCACGGACGAGAAGGACTCGGTCGGCCACCGGTCCGGCGTCAGGCCGTTGGCCCGGTTGGTCACATGGGTGAACCAGCGGAAGGTGCGTTCCTGCAGTTCGTCGATCGCGGGATCGAGCACCGCGACGGGCGCGGCGCCTCGAACGCCGCATGCCGCCAGCCCCAGCGCCGCAACGCCGGCGACCGTGGAGCCCATCAGAAACCGCCGACGATCCATGGACGCCATCCTCATACTCAAACGCAAGTCAGTCAAAAAAGTCGGCCGCCCCCCTGTGGGATCGGGGGACGGCCGTCAGGCTCAGGAGATCGTCACCAGGCGTAGCGCAGACCCACCTGGAAGCTCCGGGTGGGCAGGAACTGACCGCGCGGATCGCCGTACTGGGCCGAACACAGGCATTGTTCGAAGTTTGAATAGTTTTCGAAGCCGAACACATTGATCGCGTCGAGGATCAGTTCGACCGACTGGCCGCCGAAGACTTCGAACTCCTTGGTCACACGCAGGTCGATCTGGCGATAGGCCCAGGCGTCCGGGAAGATGAAGCTGTGCTTCTCGGGCCGGCCGCCGTTCCAGCAGATGTCCGGGTTGGTCGCCGTCGGACAGACGAACTGGGTGAAGGGCAGACCCGACCCGAGGGTCAGGATGCCCGACAGGCGGAAGTCGAAGGGCATGTCGACGATGCCCGAGGCCACGATCCGGTGACGCTCGTCCTGATTGGTCGGGAAGGTCGGCGACAGGCCCGGGCGGTTGTAGTCGAAGTCGAAGCCGCCAATGCCCCCGTCGCGGCTGCCGTTCCGCTCGGCGTCGGACAGGGTGTAGCTGAACGACATGCCCCAACGGTCAGCCGCGTTGTAGGGCTTGTCGATGGTCAGATAGAGGGCCTTGAACGTCTGCGACGCATCGTGGTTGGAGTGGAAGATCAGGTTGCGGAACTCGGGATAGCCCACCGATGTCGGGGTGGGGCCCGAGAAGCGGTCGCCGGTCTCCGAACCCGCGTTGGCGATGTACCAGGCGAACAGGTTCTCGGTCTTGCCATAGGCCAGGGTCAGGGCCGTCTGGAAGTCGCCGAACTTCTGGCGGACGCCGAAGTTGAACTGATCCGTGCGCGGGGGCTCGGCGTCGTTCTTGATCAGGAACACCTCGCCCGAGCCCGGCGTCGCCGCCAGCAGCGGGTCGAGACCCGCGGCCGTCAGGTAGATGGGGTTCCAGGCGATCGTATTGACGCCGCCGCGGGGGCCGCCGGCCTGCGAGAAGAAGATCTCCTTGTTGAACTGGGTCGGCTTGAAGCGCTCGTCGAAGGCGAAGTTGAAGCCGATCCGGTCGTAGTACCGGCCGGCGCCGCCGAAGACCACCGTCCGCTCGTCGCCGAAGACATCGTACGAGAAGCCGATGCGCGGCTGGAAGGCGCCGGTGAAGGCGTCACGGCCGTCGGTGATGTAGTTGGTGTAGTCGAAGTAGGACGGGAAGCTGTAGCCCGGCAGGTTCTCGATCGCCGCCAGCATGTCGCGGATATTCTGCGGCGTCTTGTACTCGTTGTTGACCGCGTTGTCCTCATAGTCCCAGCGGATGCCGAGGTTGATTTCCAGCTGGTCGGAGATCTGCCAGTCGTCCTGGATGTACAGGCCGATGACGTTGTTGGTCACGTCCGCCGGCGCCACCAGGGCGCCCAGCTCGACACGGACCGGAATGTCGATGCTGTTGTTGATCTCCGGGCGGGCGTCGACATCGAAGATGAACTGGGGGTTACGGCCGAAACGCTTGTCGACCAGATAGTTCTGGTTGGAGAACTTGAAGCCCAGTTTCAGCGTATGCAGACCGTTCCAGTCGATGTCGTTGAACGTCAGGTCGTTCTTGAACGTCCAGTTCGTCTGGCGGATGTTCTGGTTGTTGCTCTGGCCGCCGGTGTTGAAGACCGTGTCTTCGCGGTTGAAGACATTATACTGGAAGCCTGGCGCGGCGTTGTCGTCGCGGAAGATCACATACGACCGGCCGTAGTCGCTGAAGTTCAGCGCCGTGGGGTTGTAGGTGTACTCGTAGAAGTCCAGCTGGATCTCGTTCAGGAACCCGTCGCCCTGGTACTGGTGCCGCGCGACGATCGAAATGGTTTCGACATTGACGGCGTTGGCGCGCGAATAGGCGTTGGTGCCGCCAAAGTCGCGGATGTCCTGCTCGGTGCGATAGGTAGCGCTGAGGTCGACACGCTGGCGGTCATCGATAGACCAGGAGAGCTTGCCGAAGAACAGATCCTCCTCGAACGGCGCGTCGAAGGCGCCGGTGTCGGCGCCGAACAGGGGCGCGTAGGCGGCGCGGTTCAGCACCACCGTATTGCGGCGCGTCTCGTCCTTGCGCTCATAGGCGCCGAAGAAGTGCAGCCGGTCCTCGATGATCGGACCGCCGACCGAGCCGCCGTACTGCAGCCGCTCGACGCCGACCTCGCGACCGAAGTCGTCTTCGTCGGTCCAGTCAGCATCCTGGTAGGTGATGAAGGCGTCGCCGCTGAAGTCATTGGTGCCCGATCGGGTCACCGAGGTGATGATCGAGGATGAGGCCTGCTCATACTCGGCCTTGAAGTTCTGGGTCAGGACCCGGAACTCCTGGATGGCCACCTGCGGGAAGGGGTTGCCGCGGCTGTCGTCCTGACCGCCGACGCCGCCGTCGATAATGGTCGACTTCTGGTTCTGGCCGTCGATGAAGACGTTGATCGCCGAGGCGCCCTGGCCGCCGGCCGAGATGGTGCGTTCGGTGTCGCCTTCGGTCACCCGCACGCCCGGAGCGAGGGCGGCGAAGTTGAGGAAGTTGCGGCTGATCTGCGGCAGGTTGTTGATCTGGTCCTGGCTGACGTTGGTGGCGACCTCGGAGGTGCGCACCTCGAAGATGCGGCGGCCGGTGATGACCACATCGCCCAGATCCGTGGCTCCGCCCTCCGTGGAACCGGTTACAACCGGGGCCACATCAAGATCCAGCGTGGCCACCTGACCCAGCGAGACGGTGATCAGATCCTCGACCGACTGGCCGTCCGCCGTGGCGACATTGATCCGGTAGGTGCCGGGACGCAGGCCCGGGATCACATAGCCGCCGTCGGTTCCGATGCGGCCGCGGCTGACGTAGCCGGTGGCGACTTCGGTCGCGGTGACCGTGCCGCCGGTTTCGACCGCCTGGCCCTCATAGATCGTGCCCCGAAGCGTGGAGCTGGCGACCTGGGCGGAAGCGCCGCCGGCGCAAGCCAGCGATACGGCCATGGCGAGGGCCGAGGCGGCCCCCAGATACTGGATGGATTTGCGAGTCATCAGGTATTCTCCCCCTTCAGAGATGGTGTTTCGGCGGTGGCGCGAGGGCGGCCGCCGGAGTTGATCTGGGTCGGTGTCGCCGGGTGGCTTGACGGGCGTACGACCAGTTCGGGGCGTATGACCTCGCAGGCGGTGTCGGCGACGGCTTCGCCCGCTGCGTTGATGAGACGGACCAGGCGCTCAAGCGCGCGCCGTCCGGTTTCGGCGATGCGGATCCTCAGCGTCGTCAGACCGGGCCGGACCAGGCTGGCGATCGGCACGTCGTCGAATCCGATGATGGCGACGTCCTCGGGGACGCGCAGTCCGGCGTCCTGCAAGGCCAGCATGGCGCCGACGGCCATGATGTCGTTGCCCGCGAAGACGGCGTCCGGCGGCGTCGCCCGGCGGGCCAGTTCGGCGCCGGCGTCGTGGCCGGAGGCCTGGGTGAAGGCGCCTTCGACCACCGTGGTCGGCAGGCCGGCCCGGGCCATGGCCTCGAGATAGCCCGTCAGCCGGGTCTCGGCCTCAAGGTTGCCGGTGGGGCCGGAGATATGGGCGATGCGGCGGCGGCCGGTGGCCACCAGATGTTCAACGGCCTGGATCGCGCCGCCGTGGTTGTCGACGACGATGGACGGACGGCCGGCGTCGGCGCCGCCGTTCATCAGCAGGATCGGCGTCCGGCCGGCCTGTCCGGCAGCCAGGTTGGAGGCGTCGAGGTGGGGCGACAGCACGATCAGGCCGTCGACCCGCCCGCGCATCGAGCGGATCGCCGCCGACGCTTCCTCCGCGTCGTCATGCGAACTCGAGACGATCAGGTGATAGCCCAGCGAGCGGGCGGCGACGTCCATGCCGCGGATCAGTTCGGAGAAGAACTCGCCGTACAGGTCCGGCAGGATCACGCCGATCGTCTGGGTCTTGCTGGTGGACAGACTGCGGGCGCCGGAGTGCGGCACATATTGCAGCGCCTTGGCGGCCTCGAGCACCCGGTTCCGGGTCGTTTCGGTCACCGGACCTGTACCGCTGAGGACGCGCGAAACCGAGGCGACGGACACGCTGGCCCGGTCGGCGACATCGCGAATCGTGGCGGCCTTCACGCCGCCGCCTCCACGCAGGTGTGCCGGATCGCCCTCAGCGCCAATGTCCATCCTCCCTGAGCGTTTCCAGTCCCGGCCCGCTTTGCGCGGGTCCGTCCGAAAAAACCGTGTAACCGATTACATGACACACTAGTAATGCCCCCCGCAAGTGCCCTAGTTTGGCCACACCGAGGTTGTGCTGACGGATTGATACGCGTACCGACCGCCGCCTGTCCCACCATCCAGTTTGCGTTTCCATGCTCCGAGGCTCTACGATATGACTTCAAATAACACAGATAACTATCGGTTTCCCGAAGGTTTTCTGTGGGGAGCCGCAACCGCCGCCTATCAGATTGAAGGCTCGTCCATGGCCGACGGCGCGGGCGCCTCGATCTGGGATCGGTTCAGCCACACCCCGGGCATGATGCTGAATGGCGACACCGGCGACGTGGCCTGCGACCATTACAACCGCTGGCGCGAAGACATCGCGCTGATGCAGCGGCTGAACCTCCAGGCCTACCGATTCTCGGTCAGCTGGAGCCGGGTGATGCCGGACGGCCGCGGGGCCATCAACGCCAAGGGGCTCGACTTCTACGACAAGCTGATCGACGGCCTGCTCGAGAAGGGCATCGAGCCGCTCTGCACCCTCTATCACTGGGACCTGCCCGCGGCGCTGGACGATCGCGGCGGCTGGCTCAACCCCGACATCGCCGACTGGTTCGCCGACTATGGCCAGGTCCTGTTCGAGAAATTCAAGGGCCGGGTGAAGACCTGGGGCACGATCAACGAGCCCTGGGTGATCGTCGACGGCGGCTATCTGCACGGCGCCCTCGCCCCCGGCCACAAGTCGGCCTTCGAGGCCATGATCGCCGGTCACAACGTCCTGCGGGCCCACGGCGCGGCGGTGAAACGCTTTCGTGAAGTCGGCGAGGGCCAGATCGGCATCGTCCTCAACATCGAGCCGAAATACCCCGCCTCGGACAAGCCCGAGGACGAGGCCGCGCGCAAACGCGCCGAGGCCCAGATGAACCGCTGGTTCCTCGATCCCCTGATGGGCCGCGGCTATCCGGAAGAGCTGAAGGACGTCTATGGCGAGGCCTACCGCGAATTCCCGCAGGAAGACTTCGACCTGATCGCCACCCCCACCGACTGGATGGGCCTGAACTGGTACACCCGCTCGGTGCCGGAAAACGCGCCCGACGCCTGGCCGACGCGCTCGCGCCCGGTCAAACAGATCCAGCACGCCCACACCGAGACCGGCTGGGAGGTCTATCCCCCCGCCCTGACCGACACCCTCGTCTGGCTGCACGAACAGACCGGCGGCAGGCTGCCGCTGATGGTCACCGAGAACGGCTCGGCCTGGTACGACCCCCCCCACGCCATCGACGGCCGCGTCCAGGACCCGATGCGCGTCGAATACCTGAAGAACCACCTCAAGGCCCTGCACGACGCCATCGGCAAGGGCGTCGATGTGCGCGGCTACATGGCGTGGTCGCTGCTCGACAATCTCGAATGGTCGCTGGGCTATTCCAAGCGGTTCGGCATCACCCACGTCAATTTCCAGACGCAGGAGCGGACTATCAAGGATTCCGGCCTGCTCTACGCCGAGGTGATCAAGACCCACGGCGCGGTGCTGGGTACGCTCTGAACCCTCACCGCACCCGGCTGTAGAAGGCCTCGATCAGGTCCAGCCGGTCGGCGAACGGGATCGGCCCCGCCACCGGTCCATCGTTGGTGAACTCCAGCAGCCGGTCGCGCTCGGCCCCGAACTCGGGCCAGACAGGCCGCCCTGCCCCGTTCGGGTCCCCCCTGGCGGCGAAGGTCGTCCAGTAGTCGGCCATCGCCGTCGCCGCCCGGTCGTCCCGCTCGCCCATCGGCCGCCCGACGGTGTGCAGATTGTCGAACACATAGGGCCGCTCAGACGCATGGGTCGCGCCGCCACTGGGCTCCGGATTGGACTCGGGCACGACGTCGAACCGGTACAGATACGTCGGATGCCCGTTGGCCGCGTGAAGTCGCGCCAGATGCCGCGCCGGCTCGTTGAACACCAGATCGCTGAGCACATGGGCGTCATAGCCCTCCTGCCCGCCATAGGCGGCGAGGAAGGCCGCCCGTTCGTCGGCCGTCATGACGTCGTCGATCGCCCCGTACGGGCTCAGGTCCGACGGCTTCATCCACCAGAACTCCGCGCTGTTGGCGCCGATGATCAGGGGGACCGGGGCTTCCAGTCCGGCGGCGAAGGCCGGGGCGACGTTCTCCTCGATCAGGCCGCCGTTGTCATAGCCGTCGATGATCATCAGATCGCCGCCGTAGAAGCTCGGCGCCGGCGTCAGCAGGCGCTCGGCTGGCAGGGCCCGAAGCTGCCCGGCCGTGGCGTCGGCCGGCAGCCCCGCAGCGACCGCGAAAGCGACGCCCCGCTCTTCGAGAGAAAGAGACCCGTCACGGGTCCGGAAGGTTGCGGTGCCCTGGTCCCTGCCGAGGCCGGACTGCACGACCGCGCGGTGGAACAAACCCCGCGCGGGTTCCGAAATCATCAGCCGCGTCACCATGATTCCGCCGGCGGACTCGCCGAAGACCGTGACATTGCCCGCGTCCCCTCCGAAAGCGGCGATATTGTCCCTCACCCATTCCAGCGAGGCGATCACGTCCGCCAGTCCGTAGTTTCCGACCGGATTCTCGTCGCCGGCCTCCGCTGTCAGCGCCGGATGTCCGAAGAACCCCAGCCGGCCCAGCCGATAGTTGATCGTCACCACCACCACGCCGCGCTTCGCCAGGTTCGTGCCGTCGTACAGCGCCGCCGTGCCCGAGCCGTTGTTGAGCCCGCCGCCATGGATCCACACCATGACCGGCAGCGGCTCTGCGCCCCGCGCAACCGGCGTCCAGACGTTCAGCGTCAGACAGTCCTCGCTCATCGGCAGCGGGCCGACGCCGGGGTCACCGTTGGACGGGGGCTGGATGCAGATCGCGCCGTAGTCGGCCGCCGAACGCTCGCCATCCCAGGGTTCCGGCGGCTGCGGCAGGCGCCAGCGCATCGCACCCACCGGCGGAGCGGCGAAGGGCACGCCCTTGAAACTTTCGACTCCCTGCGCCGTCCCGCCGACCAGCACCCCCTGCTCCGTACGCGCCACAGGGGCGTCTGGATCGGATTGCGGGGGAGACATCATCAGGGCGACCGCGGCGAAAATGGAGACAGGCGTCATTCGGCCACTCTAGCCAAAGCAGGGAGCTTGGCCCAATCGGTAAGCGTCGGGGATGAAACCGTTCCGGCCGGCAAGCGTTGCCATGGGCTGGGAATGGGGGCTGTCGCGCGACGGCGGGCGGGGCTATTCGGGAACAAATGACAGCCATCGAGACCGACCTGGCGGCCGCGCTCGACGCCTCGCCCAACGCCTATTTCCTTGTCGGCCCGGAGCTGAAATTCGTCTGGGCGAACCCGGCCTATCTGGCGGTGACCCAGCGAACCGCCGCCGATCTGATCGGGACGCCGGTGTTCGAGGCGTTCGACGCCGGGCCGGGGATCGAGGCGCCGGAAAGCACCCGGCGGCTGCGAGCTTCATTCGAAAAGGTCTTCGTGTCCGGCGTGCGCAACGACATCCCGGTGCTCCCCTACGCGATCCCCGTGCCGGGCGCGGACGGGGCCCTGGTCTATGAAGACCGGTACTGGAGCGTCATCCACACGCCCCTGATGCGCGACGGCGTCGTCGCCCATGTGCTCCAGTACGCCATCGACATCACGGAACTGGAAAACCTGCGGCGTTCCGCGATCCAGGGGGCGGCGGCCCCGGCGCTCCACGCCATCGACGCCATTGTCGGCGGCGCCTTGCTCAGCGGCGCGCGCAGCGTCCAGGCCGACAACGCCCGCCTCGAAACCGAGCGGCAGGGGCTCATGGACCTGTTCATGCAGGCGCCGGGCTTTGTCGCCGTCCTGACCGGTCCGGATCATGTGTTCCAGATCCACAACAGCGCCTACGCCCAGCTGATCGGCCATCGCGACATCAGCGGCAAGCCCGTCAGCGAGGCTTTGCCCGAAGTGCAGGGTCAGGGCTTTTTCGAGTTTCTCAGCACCGTCTACGCCACGGGAGAGCCCTATGAGGGCCGCGCCAGCCGGATCCAGCTCCAGCGGACGCCGGGCGCGCCGCTCGAGTCCCGGTTCCTGGACTTCATCTATCAGCCCATCCGGGACGCCCAGGGCGCCGTCGCCGGCATCTTCGTCCAGGGCCACGATGTCACCGAAACCGTCCGTTCCGCCGAACGCCAGAAGCTGATGATCGACGAACTGAACCACCGCGTGAAGAACACCCTGGCCACCGTCCAGTCGATCGCCATGCAGACAGCGCGCTCGCACCCCGATCCGGCCACTTTCGCCGAAAGCTTCCAGGCCCGGCTGATGGCCCTGTCCCACACCCACAACCTGCTGACCCGCAGCCACTGGGAGGGGGCGGACGTGGGCGCGATCCTCGAACATGAGACCGAGGCGCACGGCTCTCACCGCGTCAGTCTGAACGGTCCGCCGGTGGCGCTGGAGCCGGCGGCCGCGCTGTCACTGGGCATGATTTTCCACGAGCTGGCCACCAACGCCGCCAAATACGGCGCCCTGTCGGCCCCCGAGGGGCGGGTGCTGGTGGACTGGGCCGTGTCGGACCAGACGCGCCCCGTTCTGAACCTGACCTGGCGCGAGATCGATGGCCCGCCGGCGGTCGAGCCGGTGCGCAAGGGATTCGGCAGTCGGCTGATCGAACGAAACGTGCGTCATGATCTAGCGGGCGAGGTCAAACTCGACTACGCAAGCGTCGGTTTCAGCGCGGAATTTTCCATTCCGCTGGTTCGAGGAAAACAATCATGAGCCAGCCGCTCTCGGGCCGCCGCGTTCTGGTGGTCGAAGACGAATCGCTCGTCGCCATGTTGCTGGAAACCATTCTCGAGGACATGGGCTGCCTGCCCGTCGGGCCCGCCTCGACGGTGGAAGAGGGGCTGGCGATGGCCGTCGACGGCGAACGGCTGGACGCCGCCCTGCTCGACGTCAATGTCGCCGGCCGCGAGGTCTTCCCGATCGCGGATGCGCTCAGGGAGCGCGGCGTGCCCTTCGTGTTCTCGACGGGGTACGGCGAGGGCGGCCTGCCCGACGACTGGCGCGGCCATCCCACCGTGCAGAAGCCCTTCACCGAAAACGCCATCCGCGAGGCGCTGATGAAGGCGATGGGGGTGGCGGACGTCTGAGGGATCAGGCAGTCGGCAGCAGGGCGACAGCGTCCGGCTCCCTACTGCCTAAGTCCTACTGCCTACTGCCTCAAATCCTTCACCACCGCCCGCGCCGCATTGTGCCCCGGCGCGCCGGTGACGCCGCCGCCCGGGTGAGCCCCTGACCCGCACAGATACAGGCCGGGCACCGGCATGCGGTGATCGGCGTGGCCCAGCACCGGCCGGGCGCTGAACAGCTGATCCAGGCTCAACCGCCCGTGGAAAATGTCGCCGCCGACGAGCCCGAACCGTCGCTCCAGATCGCGCGGTCCCAGCGCCAGCCGCCCCACCACCGACGCCTTGAATCCCGGCGCATGGGCGTCGACCGTCTCGATCATCAGGTCCGCCACCGTGTCGCGGTGTTCGTCGGCCAGGTCGGGCGAAACATGCTGGCAGAACAGGCTGGCGACGTGCTGTCCCGGCGGGGCCAGGCTGTCGTCCAGCGTCGAGGGAATCAGCATTTCCACGATCGGCTTCGACGACCAGCCGTTCAGCCGCGCCTCGGCGTGCGCCCGGTCCATATAGCCCAGCGTCGGGGCGATGATGATGCCGGCGGTCAGATGACCGCCCTGCCCCGGCAGGGCCGTGAAATTCGGCAGCTCGGACAGCGCCACATTCATGCGGAAGGTGCCTGACCCCGACTGGTAGTTGCCGATCCGCTCACGGAAGTCCGCCGGAACCACCGCATCATCGACGAACCGTTCGAACAGCAGCCGCGGGTGCAGATTCGACACCACCGCCCGCGCCCGCACCACGTCCCCGGCCTCGGTCACCGCCCCGACCGCCCGGCCCTTCTCGGTCAGGACCGAGGCGATCGGCGTCTCCAGCCGCACCTCGACCCCCTGTTCCGCGCAGGCCGCCGCCATGGCCTGGGTGATGGCGCCCATCCCGCCCAGCGCGTGGCCCCAGACGCCCTTGCGCCCGTTCACCTCGCCGAACACGTGGTGCAGCAGCACATAGGCCGAGCCCGGCGTATAGGGACTGGCATAGTTGCCGACCACGCTGTCAAAGCCGAACAGGGCCTTGATCGGGTCGCTCTCGAACCAGCCGTCCAGCCAGTCGCCCGCCGATTTGGCGAACAGATCGAGCAGGTCGCGCCGCCCCTGCGTGTCCAGTCCCGCCGCCTGCCGCCCCAGCGACGCGCCCTTCAGCAATTCAGGCAGCATGGCCATCCAGCCGCCCTCCACCATGTTCGGCGGCGACTTCAGGATCCAGTCGCGCAGCACCGAGGCCACCACCTCCAGCCGCGCCTCATAGTCGGGCAGCCGTTCCGCATCGCGCGCCGAGAATTTCGCCAACTCCCCCTGCGTCCGCCCCTCGCCCGCGAGCAGGTAGCGCCCATCATCGAACGGCAAAAAGTTCGACACCTTGCGCTCGACCACGGTCAGCCCGTGCCGGGCCAGCTCCATGTCGGCGATGACCTTCGGATTGAGCAGGCTGACGGTGTAGCTGGCGGTCGAGTTGCGGAACCCCGGATGGAATTCCTCGGTCACCGCCGCCCCGCCCACGACATGCCGCCGCTCCAGCACCGTCACCTTCAGCCCGGCCCTGGCCAGGTAGAAGGCGCAGACGAGGCCGTTATGGCCTCCGCCGAGGATGACGACGTCGGTGGTGGTTGTGGTCATGGAAACTGCTCTAGAGGGGCGAGGGTCGAGGGTCGAGGGTCGAAGGGTGCGAGCGAACGGCCACCAACGCACCCCCGCCTATCCCCTCGACCCTCACCCCCCGACCCTCGACCCTTCTTCCTCCGGCCGATGCACCAGCGACACCAGCACCACGCTGATCATCATCAGCAGGAACCAGCTGCCCAGCTTGGCCAGCGACACCACTTCCCAACCGTCTTCCTGTCCCGGATAGACCCAGGCGCGGGCGTACGTCCCGACGTTCTCGGCCAGCCAGATGAACACCGCGACCAGGAAGAACCCCAACAGGAACGGCATGGCCCGCCGGGTGCGGTCCGGCGTGAAATAGAACCAGCCGCGCCCGAACAGCACCGCCGTCAGGACGAACAGCCCCAGCCGCACGTCCGGCAGCCAGTGATGGGCGAAGAAGTTGACGTAGATCGCCGCCGCCAGAACCCAGGTCGTCCACAGCGGCGGATAATGGCGGAAGCGGATGTCGAAGATGCGCCAGATGCGGGCGATGTAGCTGCCGACCGCCGCATACATGAAGCCCGAGAACAGCGGCACCATGCCGATGCGCAGCAGGCTGTCCTCCGGATAGATCCACGACCCGGCATGGGTCTTGAACAGCTCCATGATGGTGCCGACCACGTGGAAGACGAAGATCACCCTCGCCTCCTCCCAGCTCTCGAGCTTCAGCGCCAGCATCGCCGCCTGGATCGCCAGCGCCCCGACCACGAGGAAATCATACCGGCTGACCGGCGCCTGATCCGGCCACCACAGGTGCGTCGCCAGCAACAGGGCCAGCATCGCCCCGCCGAACAGACAGGCCCATCCCTGTTTGATGCCGAACATCAGGAATTCGAAGCCGTACCGGGACCATGCGGCGCGGTCGGCCCAGGTCTGAAGACGGCCCAGCCAGCGCCGGCCCCAGGCCTCGAGCGGAAGGCGTCGGGGTTCGGTCAAGATGGCCGCCGGCTCGCCGCCCGGAAGTCCCGGGGCGTCACCCCGACCAGGTCCCTGAAGGCGCGATTGAACGGCCCGACGGACCCGAAGCCGCACTCGAAGGCGACCTCCAGAATCGGCAGGCCCTGATCCGGGTCGGCGAGCAGGCGTTTCGCGCGCTCGATCCTGTGGTGGTTGATCAGCCGGTTGAAGTTCGGGAATCCCAGAACCGTGCGGATGCACTGGGACACCTTGTATTCCGGCTGGCCCAGGCGGGCGGCGACGTCGCCGATCCTGAGGTCGGGCCGGGCGTCGATCGCTTCATCCCGCAGCAGGCCCAGCAGCCGTTCGGCGAGGCGTCTGTCCTCATCCGTCGGCGTCCGGCGCGCCGACCGCGCCGCATCCGCCTGGACGAGGGGATGGCGCAGCCGATACCAGACCGCCGCCGACGCCCCCACCAGACCGACGACCGCGCAGGCGATCCGGATCAGGTCGGTCCGCCAGGCCTCCGCGGGAACCGGGCTGGCGGCTCTGAGCCCCAGAACCGCCACCACGACCAGCACCGCATAGAGGGCGAGAAAGGCGAGCCGGAACCGCTTCTCCGAAGGCGTCAGATCGCCCCGGCGCGCCTGGAAGGGCTCGATGAAGGTCAGCACGAGGGCCGCGGAGCCGCTGAGCCCATAGACGTTCCCGGCGAACCGGTAGAGACCGCCTTCGGCCGGCGCGAGCACCGTCAGGGCGCCGGCGACGGCGATCAATGTCGCCACGATGCGCGGCCACCAGACGTCGCGGGGCGCGGGATCGAACAGGGCCCGGGTGAGCAGCCAGGCCCATCCGCAGGCCCCGACTCCGACGAGCGAAAACAGGATCCCGGCGGCGCCGTCGGTCAGCCGGCCCGCGATGTAGCAGACGAAGGAGACCGCGCAGAGCGCCGCATAGGCCTCAAGACGACCGGGCGCCCGCAGGGGCCATGCGGCCCGGCTGAGGTCCGGAAGGCTGGGCACTGGCTGCGTGGACACCGATCCTCCCGGGGCGCTGGCCGATTCATGACCCGCCCGCACGCCCCTGTCCAGCGCGCCGCCGCCCGCCCACGGCGGTCCAGCGCAGGAATTTCTGGCCGATTTCCAAATCGGCGAGACGCCCCGCCGGCGTCGCCCGCATCCGTGCCGACGCCCCGCATTCCGGGGCCTGTCGGGAGCCGTCATGTCCAGTCCAACTTCACCAGCGCCCGTGAAGGGCGTCGCCGCCGGAGCCCTGCGTTGGGCCGGCATTCTCTGGTTCGTCGTCGCCGCCATCGGCCAGGCGGCCTTCGTCGGCTTCATCCTCGCCTTTTACGGCACGCGGACCGCGGCCGGGAACTACGCCGGCTGGAACGACAAGCCGCTGATCGACGGCTATGTCGCCGGCGACGCGGCCGGGAATTTCGTCTTCGCCGCCCACGTCCTGCTGGCGTCGGTCGTCACCTTCGCCGGGCTGATGCAGCTGGTCCCGGCGATCCGGCGCGCCTTCCCGGCCCTGCACCGCTGGAGCGGACGGACTTTCCTCATCGTCGCCGGCTTCATGGCGTTGAGCGGCTTCTGGCTGACCCTCGTCCGGGGGACCTCGTTGTCCGCCGTCTCTTCGGCCGCCATCGTGATCGACGGGCTGCTGATCCTCATCTTCGGCGGGCTGGCGTGGCGGCACGCGGTCAAGCGCCGTTTCGACCAGCATCGCCTGTGGGCCATGCGCACCTTCATGGTGGTCAGCGGCGTGTGGTTTCTCAGGGTCGGGCTGATGGGCTGGGTGATCGTCAACCAGGGGCCGGTCGGCATGACCGGGACCCTGTCCGGCCCGGCCGACGTCGTTCTCGTCTTCGGCAGCTATCTGATCCCGCTGGCCCTGCTGGAGCTCTATTTCAGGGCGGGCCGGAGCAGGCGCGCCGCGCCGAAGATGCTGGCGGCGGCCCTGGTCCTCGCCGCCGCGGTCTTCACGGCGATCGGCGTCTTCGGAACGATCGCCCTCATGTGGGGACCGTACCTCTAGACCGCGGCAGTCGCCCCTCAGCCTCGCCCGCGATACGTCGGCACGCCCTGGTCCGGCAGCCACAGCCCCTCTGGCGGCGCGCCCGTCTGCCAGAAGACGTCGATCGGAATGCCGCCGCGCGGATACCAGTAGCCCCCGATCCGCAGCCATTTCGGCTGCAACAGGTCGGCGATCTTCTTGCCGATGGCCACGGTGCAGTCCTCATGGAAGGCGCCGTGGTTGCGGAAGGCGGTCAGGTACAGCTTCAGCGACTTCGACTCGACCAGCCAGTCGCCCGGCGCATAGTCGATGACGATATGGGCGAAGTCCGGCTGGCCCGTCACCGGGCACAGGCTGGTGAACTCCGGCGCCGTGAACCGCGTCAGGTACAGCATCCCCGGATGCGGATTGGGCACCCGCTCCAGCTCGGCCGTTTCCGGCGACGTCGGCTGGACAGTGTGCTGGCCGAGCTGATGCAGGCCTGAAGTGTCGGTGGTCATGGCATCGCTCTAGCGCGGACCGCTATCGCCGTCACCCATGCGCAGGCCACATGGCCAGCATCCAGACCGCCATGGCCACCATCATCAGGTTCTCGGTCAGCGACACGAACCCCAGCGGGACCTTGCTGGCGCCCCCGACGCAGGCGCATTTCAGCTCGCGCTTGTCGAGATAGACCGCCTTGAATACCGAGACCGCGCCGATCCCGCCGATCACCAGCGCAACGGGCGCGGACAGCCAGGTCAATGCCCCGGCCACCATCAGCACCCCGGCTCCCAGCTCCGCGAACGGGTAGACGTAGCCATAGGGAACCCAGCGACGCGCCAGCAGGTCGTAGTTGAGGAACATGCTGGAGAAGGACTCAATATCCTGCAGCTTCAGCATCGCCAGAACCACCATGCTGAACCCGATGAACCATTCCAGCGTGCGAAGATGGACGATCGTCCCCATCGTCGCCCAGGTCGCTGCCGCCGCGAGCAGGGCCGTCGCCGCAAACACCGCGATCACCGGACCATAGCTGGTCGTGTCCGGCTCGCGCACTCTCAGGCCCAGGAAGCGGCGCAGGTCGTCGTAGCCTCCGATCCGCCGGCCGTTGATGAAGGTCTGGGGCGTCGTCGCGACCCCATGTTCGACCTTGAAGGCGTCGACGGCCTCGCGGGTCTCCAGCCAGCGGTCCTCGACCTGATAACCCTTGGCCTTCAGCAGGTGCCGGGCCTTCAGCCCGTAGGGGCAGGTGTGGGCCGGCATCACCATCCGGTACAGGATGGCCGTCTTTTGAGTTTCGGAATCCATCGCATCTCTCCTTGTTGTGGAACACATGCGACCCTTTATGAGGTCCGTACCATGGTACGGAGTCAAGCGATGAAGACATCGACGATCGGCGGCCTCGCACTCGCGGGCGGCGTGGGGGTGGAGACGGTGCGCTACTATCAACGGCGCGGCCTGCTGCCGACGCCGGCCGCCGCGGACGGCGTGCGCCGCTACGCCATGGAAGACTTGCGACGCCTGCGCTTCATCCGCTCGGCCCAGGGCGCCGGCTTCACCCTCGACCAGATCGGAGACCTCCTCGCCCTCGATGCGGCCGACGACCGTGCCCGCGCGCGGGACCTGGCGAGGCAGCGCATCGTGGCTCTGGAGGCTCGGATCGCAGAACTGAAGACGGCGCGAAACGCCCTGTCACGGCTCGCCGACGCCTGCGCTTCGGGGGGCTCGGGCCCCTGCCCGATCTTGTCGGCCTTCGAGGACGCCTGATCGGATTTGCCTTCCCCCGCGACACCCCGCTATCCGTAGCCAAAGACAACCCGGGGACACGCCATGGCCATTCCGACTTCGCTGCAACACGGTCTGAAGCTGCCGGTCATCGCCGCGCCCATGTTCCTGGTGTCCGGGCCGGACCTGGTGGTCGAGTGCTGCAACGCCGGGATCATCGGCACCTTCCCGTCGCTGAACCAGCGCACCACCGAGGGCTATCGGGAGTGGCTGCACGAGATCAAGGGTCGCCTGAACCCGGACGCCGCCGCCTTCGGCGTCAACCATATCGTCCACCCGACCAATCCCCGGCTGATGGCCGACATGATGGTCTCGGTCGAGGAGAAGGTCCCGCTGATCATCACCTCGCTCGGCGCGGTGCGTGACGTGGTCGAGGCGGTGCACAGCTATGGCGGCGTGGTCTTCCACGACATCGCCAATGTCCGGCATGCCCGCAAGGCGGCCGAGGCGGGCGTCGACGGCCTGATCCTGGTCGCCAACGGCGCCGGCGGCCACGCCGGCGTGGTCAACCCCTTCGCCTTGGTCGAGGAGGTCCGCTCCTTCTACGACGGCACCATCGTCCTGTCCGGCTGCCTGTCGACCGGCGGCGACGTGGCCGCGGCCCTGATGATGGGCGCCGACTTCGCCTATATGGGCACCCGCTTCATCTCGACGACGGAATCGATGGCCCAGGCCGAGTACAAGCAGATGATCGTCGAGGCCGGCGCCTCCGACATCACCTACACCCCCGCCGTCTCGGGCATCCCGGCCAATTTCCTGACCCCGTCGCTGATCGCCAATGGCATCGACCCGAAATCCCTGCCCGAGCACAAGCTCGACATGGCCGACGAGGCCAAGGCCTGGAAGACGGTCTGGTCGGCCGGCCAGGGCTCGGGCGCGGTCCATGACGTCCTGCCCGTGGCGGCGCTGGTCGCGCGCCTGCACGAGGAACATTCGCAAGCCTGTGACAAATTCGACAAGAAGCGGCTCTAGACCGCCCTCGTTCAAACGAGGCGACTCACATGCTCCGCACCCTGACGACCGCCGTCGCGGCGACCACCCTCCTGGCCTTCGCCGTTCCGGCCGCCGCCCAGGAGGCGCCCGCGGGCAGCTGGGCCTTCGCCGTCGGCGCCGGCACGGACAACCGCTCCAAGGGCGCGTCCAAGTCCGACGGCGACGCCTATGTCTGGGGCGAGGCCGAATGGGAGAGCGCTTCCGGCCTGATCTACGGCGGCGCCGGGTTCCAGACGATCAAGAGCTCCAGCGGGTCTGATCTCGAGCTGGAAGCCGGCTTCGGTGTGCGGCCCGAGCTCGCGGGCTTCGACCTTGACCTGAACGCCACCTACAAGTCGCAGATCGACGCCGTCTCCGGCTACGACGATACCGCCTGGGAGCTGACCGCCGACGTCAAACGCTCGATCGGGCCGGCCAGCGGGCGCGTCCGCTTCCAGTATTCGCCCGACGGCATGGGCGGAACCGAGGCCTGGACCTGGGTCGAGGCCCGTGTTGGCTGGGACTTCACCAACAAGCTCGAAGGCACGGCCGCGATCGGCCGCCGCGAGCAGGACAACAGCCTCGACTACACGGCCTGGAACGCGGGCTTCACCTACGCCCTCACCAACAATATCGACGCCGACCTGCGCTATTACGCCACCGACGCCGACGTGCCGGGCGAGCAATATGCCGACAGTCTGGTGGCCGGGATCAGCCTGGCTTTCTGATCCTTCGACAGGGACCCTCGCAATTCGCGCCGGGGTCCCTATCTAGGACGAATGAGCAGCCATCGACCGACGACCCTCGAACGCGCCTACGAACTGGCGCGCGGCGGAGGCTGCCGCACCGTCGGCGAGATCAAACAGGCCCTCCAGGCCGAAGGTTTCGAGCGGATCCAGGATTCCCTGTATGGGCCGACCCTGACGGCCGCCCTGCGCAAGCTCTGCCAGGAACACTATGTCGCCGCGCCCGAGGGCGAAGCGGCCGAATAGCCGGGCCACAATCACGCCGGACGCCTGTCTTGATTTTGGCGCGCCGCCAGTCCAAAAGCGTTTTGTCGAGCTCTCTGCGAAACGCCACCCTCTGCTTTCGCACTGAGGTCTAGCCGCTCCATTCAGACCCGACAGGCCGCAGGGGCTTTTCCCTGGGGCCAACGCTAGCGGAGGTCCTGAAAATGGCTACCGGCACTGTAAAATGGTTCAACTCCACCAAGGGCTACGGCTTCATCCAGCCTGACGACGGCGGCAAGGACGTGTTCGTCCACATCTCGGCCGTCGAACAAGCGGGCCTGCGCGGCCTCGATGAAAACCAGAAGGTTTCCTACGAAATCGAGCGCGACAAGCGTTCGGGCAAGGAATCGGCTGGTCAGCTGAAGACCGAAGGCTGAGTTCACGCGTCGGGGCTTACCGACGCATGATTTCGACGGCGGCGAGGGCGAAGGCCTTCGCCGCCGTTTTGCTGTCCGGTCGCCCGCGCAACGCGAAACCTACGTCCCGGATGCAGGCCGTGGCCAGAGGCCGCAGGGCCGCATCCGGGACCCGGCCGCCGCCGTCCTTCCGTCCGAGCCGTAACGACGGCCGCTCAGGAGAGACCTCGATGACCATGACCCCCACCCGCGCCGCCCTTCTCGCCGCCATCGCCGGCAGCGCCCTGCTGACCGCCGCCTGTTCTTCCATGGGCGGCACGGACGCGATGGGCGCCGGCCCTGAAGCCCAGGCCACTGTGATGGTCGGCGGCGCGGCCATGTATCCGAACCGCACGATCGTCGAGAACGCCGTGAACTCGCGCGACCACACCACCCTGGTCGCCGCCGTCACCGCCGCCGGCCTGGTCGAGACCCTGTCGGGCCCCGGCCCCTTCACCGTCTTCGCCCCGACCAACGCCGCCTTCGCCAAACTGCCCGCGGGGACGGTCGAAACCCTGGTCCAGCCGTCGAACAAGGCGACCCTGACCAGGATCCTGACGTATCACGTGGTGCCGGGCCGGGTCAGCGCGGCCGACCTGATGGCGCAGATCCGCGCGGGCGGCGGACAGGCGCGTCTGACCACCGTTGAGGGCGGCGTTCTCACCGCCTCGCTGCGCGGCGGTTCCGTGATCCTCACGGACGAAAAGGGCGGCGTCGCCACCGTGACCCAGGCCGACGTGTTCCAGTCGAACGGGGTGATCCACGTCACCGACACCGTCTCCATGCCCAACTGACGAAGGCCCGGCGGAGCTCGCTTTCGCGGGCTCCGCCCCCGCCCTCCGGAATCACTGCGCTTGCTATTGCCGGGCAAAGCGCCCATCTGAGGCTTCGTCGATCTCACTGCGAAACGCTGCTGCCCCTTTGCATCGCGCACCGAGGTCCAAAGCCGATCCCATTCAGACCCGACAGGCCGATCCGGAACCTCTTCCGGCGGTCAACGCCTAACGGAGGTCTCAAAATGGCTACCGGCACTGTAAAATGGTACAACTCCACCAAGGGCTATGGCTTCATCGCCCCTGACGACGGCGGCAAGGACGTGTTCGTCCACGCTTCGGCCGTTGAAACGTCCGACCTGGGCACGCTCAACGAAAATCAGAAGATTTCCTACGAAGTCGAACGCGACTCGCGTTCGGGCAAGGAATCGGCCGGTCGCCTCAAGGCCGCCGAATAGTTTCCGACAAGCGACCCTGCTGGAGTTAACTCCGGCTGACGGAAGGGCCGGCCGCCGAACAGGCGCCGGCCCGACTGTTTTTCAACTCCAGGAGATGCCGATGACCCCGCTGGCCGAAAAGCTCCCGACCATGACCGACCCCGACCTGAAGGCCCTGCGCCTCAATGCGGTCCGTCTGTCGGAAAGCGGCTCCCCGACCAAGATGGCCACCGCCGCCGAACTGGTCCCCCTCATCGACGACGAAATCGCCAAACGCGCCGCGGACAAGACGACCACCGCCGTCAAGAAGCCCCGCGCTCCGGCCAAGAAGAAGGTCGTCCCCGCGACCGGCCACCAGACCGCGCTGCCGGACAGCAAGGCCGCCTGAACCGCCTTCCCTTCCCCGGCCGGCCCTGCGAGGATCGTCACTGGCGATCAGAGCGGATTGCCGGGGATAGAGGCCGAACATGATTGCGATGATGCTGGCCGCGCTGGCCATGGCCGCGCCCGCCGATCCGAACCCCCTTGCTCCCGCCCGCGACGGACGGGTCCAGTGCTACTCGCCCGATGTCGAACGGCGGGTCTGCCGCGCCATCGGCGCATACCGGTTTGAGCCGGACGGCCGGATCATTAACGACGCCGAGAACATGCTCAGCACTGATCCGCTGGTGATCCTGTACGCAACCAGCGAGGTCTACATCAAGGACAACGCCGAGTGTTCGTTGGGTGCCTTCGAAGAAGGCCACGTCCAGGCGATCGAAGTGAACGGCGTAGCGCTGGAAGGCGAGCAGTTCGCCTCGGCGCGGTCCATGGTCGCTGACAGCATGCGTGAGGCGATCGGGTCGGGCGAATACTGCTCGACTTACCACCCCAAGCCCGATGGCTCACTCCGCGCCCTCGTCACTGTTGACGGAATGCCTCGCACCGATGCTGAAGATACCATCCGGTGGGTCCGGCGCGAGGATGGCTGGCGGGTCGCCCCCTGATCAGGCCAACGCCTGATCCAGATCCGCGATCAGGTCCTCGACCTCCTCGACCCCGACCGACAGCCGGATCAGGTTCTCGGTCACCCCGCCGGCCTCGCGCACCTCTTTCGGCACCGAGGCGTGGGTCATGATGGCGGGGTGGTTGACCAGGCTTTCGACGCCGCCCAGCGATTCCGCCAGCGTAAAGACCTGAACCCGCTCCAGCACCCGTTTGGTCCGCTCCAGATCGCCGTCGATCAGGGCGGTGACCATGCCGCCGTATCGGCCGTTCATCTGGCGCGACGCCAGGTCGTGCTGCGGATGGCTGATCAGGCCGGGATAGATCACCCTGGCGATCCCCTTCCGCTCCTCCAGCCAGCGCGCCACGGCCAGGGCGTTCTCATTGTGCGCCTTCATGCGCAGGCCCAGCGTCTTCAGGCCCCGGTTGGCCAGGAAGGCGTCGAACGGCCCCATCACCCCGCCGACCGAGTTCTGGAGAAACTTGATCTCCTTCGCGAGGTCCGGGTTCGCCGTCACCAACGCCCCGCCGATGATGTCTGAGTGGCCGTTCAGGTATTTGGTCGCCGAATGCATGACCACATCGGCGCCCAGCTTCAGCGGCTGCTGGCTCCACGGGGTGGCGAAGGTGTTGTCGACGATCAGCAGCAGGCCATGGGCCCTGGCGATCTTCGACAGGCCGGCGATATCGGCCAGCTTCATCAGCGGATTGGTCGGGGTCTCGGCCCAGATCAGCTTCGTCTTCGGCGTGATCGCCGCCTCGACGGCCGCAAGGTCGGCCATGTCGACATAGGCGAAGTCCAGCCCCATCGAGCGCCGCCGCACCCGCTCGAACAGCCGCCACGAGCCGCCGTACAGGTCGTCGCCGGTGACGATGTGCGATCCGGCATCCAGCAGCTCCAGCGCCGTCGAGGTCGCCGCCATGCCCGAGGCGAAGCCGAAACCGTGCGTCCCGCCCTCAAGATCCGCCAGACAGGCCTCGAACGCCTCGCGCGTCGGGTTCTTGCCGCGGGCATATTCATAGCCCTTGTTCACGCCCGGGCTTTCCTGGGCGTAGGTCGAGGTGGCGTAGATCGGGGTCATGACCGCGCCCGTGGTCGGGTCCGGCCGCTGGCCGGCGTGGATGGCGCGGGTCGAGAAGCCCTGACTGTTCTTCAGCGATGCCATGCCGGGTTCAGCTGGCCGCCGGCAGCAGGTGCCGGTCGAAGAAGGTCCGCGTGTGCTGGAACACCTCACACCAGGTGGGCGGGTCGAAGAAATGCTTGGCCGTGTCGAGCGCTTCCACCGAGACCGGAACGTCGCGCGCGCGGAGCGTGTCCGCCCATTCATTCACCGCGGTAATCGGTACGACGGGGTCCTGGTCGCCGCCGATCAGCAGGACCGGCGACGGATGCCGGCCGTTGCCCAGCCGCCCGCCCCGACCGCCCGCGCCCACGGCGACGACGGCCCGCGCGGGGCCGTCCTCCAGCGTGCTGTCCACTGCCAGAAAGCCACCCAGGGAGTAGCCCCAGATGCCGACCCGGTCCGGCGAGACGCCGGGCAGCGCCCCGGCGAAGGCGACGGCGTCGTCGGCGACCTGGCGCCAGCGCTCCGTGATCAGCGGGCTTTCGCGGAAGCTGCGGTTGGAGGCGCTGTAATAGTTCGGCAGGACCACGTGATAGCCGCGCGAGGCCAGCTGGTAGGCCTGGGTCTCGTAGCGCGGCAGGTCGGAATGCAGTCCTCCGGCGCCATGAAGGATGACGATCGCGGCGCCATTGGCGGGGCCGGTCGGCCGGACGACCAGGGTCTCGATCGGACGCCGGCGCGTCTGGAAGCTGGAGACCTCGACGGTGGCCGCGGGCGCGATGTCCGTCGCGCAGATCGCGGGCTCGACCGTCTGCCCATGGGCGATGTCGACGGCGGACAGGGCAAGCAGGGACGCCAGACAGGCGGCGCGAAGAATCATCGGTTCAGGCTCAAATGGTTGATGAGATCGACCCGAGCGATTAGGCCGACAAACGCATCGCCGTCCAGTACGATCGCCACCCGGTCGCGGTCGAACAGCGGGATCAGGGCGTCCAGGGATTCAGAGACCTGCACGGTGTCGAGGTCCCGGGTCATGGCCGACGACACCGGCTTGGCGAACCGTTCCTTGCGGGTGATCTCGTCGGTGTTCATCACATGCACCAGATCGCTCTCGTCCAGAATGCCGACCAGACGACCGTCCTGGATGATCGGAAGCTGCGAGACATCGGCCCCGCGCATGCGTTTGAACGCCGTGTCCAGGGTGTCGTCCGGTCCAGCTGTGATCACGTCGCCCCTCGCGTATTTGCGCGAGATCAGGTCGGACAGGTCGCCGTGCAGCGGCTGATCGCCCAGTCCCTGATCGGCCAGCCAGGCGTCGTTATAGACCTTGGACAGGTATTTGGCCCCGGTGTCGCAGACGAAGGTCACGACCCGTTTCGGTTCGGTCTGCTCGCGGCACCAGCGCAGGGCGGCCGCGATCAGGGTGCCGGACGACGAGCCGGCCAGCACGCCCTCCTTCAGCAGCAATTCGCGAACAGTGGCGATCGCCTCCGCGTCGGGGATGGAATAGGCGCGGTCGATCAGGCTCATGTCGGCGGTGTCGGGCACGAAATTCTGGCCGATGCCCTCGACGGTGTAGCTGCCCTCGGGACCGGGCACGCCGTCGTTGACGATCCCGGCCAAGGTCGAGCCCACCGGATCGGCCAGGATGATCTCGGCCGTCGAGCCGACGCTCTTCAGATAACGGGCGATGCCCGTGATCGTCCCGCCCGAGCCGATACCGGCGACGAAGGCGTCGAGGTCGCCCCCCATCTGCTCGTAAATCTCCGGCCCCGTAGTCTGGAAATGCGCCAGCGAGTTGGCGTCGTTGGCGAACTGGTTGACGTAGAATCCGCCCGGGATCTGCTGCGCCAGCCGCTCGGCCATGTCGGTGTAATATTCGGGATGCCCGTGCGGCACATCCGAACGCGTCAGGCGAACATCGGCCCCCATCGCTCTGAGATGCTGGATTTTTTCTTTGGACATCTTGTCCGGAATGACTAGCAGCACCTTATAGCCCTTGGCCTGACCCACCAGCGTCAGCGCCAGACCCGTATTGCCGGCCGTCGCCTCGACGATGGTCCCGCCGGGCTTCAGAAACCCCTCCGCCTCGGCCGCCGCGATCATCGACAGGGCGATGCGGTCCTTGATCGACCCGCCCGGGTTCTGCGCCTCCAGCTTGAGGAACAGACGGCATGGGCCGGTGTCGATCTTCGTCACCTCCACCATCGGCGTCTTGCCGATCAGGTCCAGCAGCGAGCTGGTCGGACCGGACAGGGCGGGGGCGGCGGTGAGGGACATGCAGAAACTCCGGGTGCGTTCGCGCCGGAAGCTAGGCGCGGGGCGACCGACGAACAACCCGGCTGGCGAAGCCGTGAGAGAATGGCTACATTTATGGCCATAACAGGAGGCTGCCTTGGCCCACTACGGCGTCGCCGAAGCGAAGAACAAATTCACCCACCTGCTGGAGCGGGTCGAGGACGGCGAACGCATCATCATCACCCGCCACGGCAAGGTGATCGCCGAGATCGTGAAAGCGGCTCCGGAACCCCGCCGGCGACCGGCGGCCCCTGAGGAGATTGACCGGCTGCTGGAAGACCTTCGCACCATGCGCGAGAGCCTGCCGCCTGCTGACAGACCGTCGGTCGATCTCATTCGGGAAATGCGGGATGAAGGCCCCTGATGGCGATCTACCTCGACGCCAACGTGATCGCCGCCCTTCTCCTCAGTGAACCGACCTCGCCGCATGTCGCCGACATACTGCGGCGCGAGGAGGAATTCGTCATCGGCGACTTCACCTCAGCCGAAGTTGCCGCCGTAATCTCGAGACGCGTTCGCATGGCCGTGGATTCGAATGCCCAGGCCACGTCCCGACTCGAAGGGCTCGATCGCCTCAAGGCCTGGGCAGGGGCCGCCGAGCCGCTCGAGAGCGAGGACATCCGTCTCGCCGAACGGCTTGTACGCATCTTCGATCTCAAGCTCCGGGCGCCAGACGCGATCCACGCAGCCCTGTGTCTCCGGCGCCGTTATGCTCTTGCGACGTTTGACCGGGGCCTCGCCCAGGCGGCCCGCGCCCTCGGGGTGGCCTGCATCAATCCCGCCGAAACGATCGGCGAACAGAAGAACTGAATGACAAAGAACCCCAAAAGGCCGCCCGCCGGCCTCCCCGACGAAGCCACCCTGATCGCCTTCCTGCGCGAAGCCGGATCAGCCGAAAAAACCGATATCGCCCGCCACTTCGGCCTCAAGGGCGGCGAGCGCCGCGCCCTGCGCGAAATGATCCGCGCCCTTGAGGACGCCGGCAAGCTCGGCAAGCGCGGCCGCAAGGGCTTTTCCGAAGTCGGCGCCCTGCCCCCGGTCGGCGTCGCCGATGTGGTCGAGCGCGACCTCGACGGCGAACTCTATGTCCGTCTGGTCGAGGCCTCGGCCGACGCCCCGCGCGCCCTGCTGATCCCCGACAACGGCGGCAAGGCCGGCCCCGCCCCCGGCATGGGCGACCGCGTCCTGGTCAAATTCGCCCGCGGCGAGGACGGCTGGGAAGCCCGGCTGATCAAGCGGCTCGACGCCGGCGCCAACAAGGTGCTGGGCGTCATCCGCAAGTCCAACAAGGAGGTCCGGGTCGAGCCCGTCGACCGCAAGTCCAAGGACGTGCTGCTGGTCCCCCACGCCCAGGCCGAGGGCCTGCGCGACGGCGACTTGGTGCTGGCCGCCATCGAAAAGGGCGACCAGCGCTACGGGCCGAAACGCGGGAAGATTCTCGAGAAGATCGGCCACGAGGGCGACGCCCGCGCCGCCTCCCTGATCGCCATCGCCGCCCACAACGTCCCGATGGGCTTCTCGGAACTGGTCGAGAAGGAAGCGGAAGATCAGGAACTGCCCTCGCTGAAGGGCCGCGAGGACCTGCGCGACCTGCCCCTGATCACCATCGATCCCGCCGACGCCCGCGATCACGACGACGCCGTCTATGCGATGCGCGACGAGGATCCGAAGAACGCCGACGGCTGGATCGTCTGGGTCGCCATCGCCGACGTCGCCGCCTACGTCCGCCCCAACACCAATCTCGACCGCGAGGCGCGCGACAAGGGCAACTCCACCTACTTCCCTGACCGCGTCGAGCCGATGCTGCCCGAGCGCCTGTCCAACGGCCTGTGCAGCCTCAAGGAAGGCGAGAACCGCGCCTGCATGGCCGTGCGCATGGTCTTCGACAGGGACGGCCGAAAGACCGGGCACAAATTCATGCGCGGCCTGATGCGGTCGCACGCCAAGCTGTCCTACGAACAGGCCCAGTCCGCCATCGACGGCCAGACCGATGACACGACCGGCCCGATCATGGCCGCCATCCTTGAGCCGCTGTGGGCCGCCTACCGCACCATGCTGAAGGGCCGGCTGAAGCGCAGCCCGCTGGCCATCGAAAGCCCTGAACGCCGCATCCGCATGAACGACCAGGGCCAGATCATCTCGATCGAGCCCCGCGTCAGCCTCGAGGCCCACCGGCTGATCGAGGAGATGATGATCCAGGCCAACGTCTGCGCCGCCGAGACCCTGGAGCAGAAGAAGACGCCCCTGCTCTACCGCGTCCACGACGCGCCCAGCCAGGAGAAGCTGTTCAACCTCGGCGACTTCCTCCAGACCATCGGCAAGCCGTGGACCAAGGGCGAGCCGGCGACGACGAAACGCTTCAACAAACTGCTGGATGAGACCCGCGGCGGCGACCACGCCGAGGTCGTCAACGAGGTCGTTCTGCGCAGCCAGATGCAGGCCATCTATTCGGCCGAGAACGTCGGCCATTTCGGCCTCAACCTCGACCGCTACGCCCACTTCACCTCGCCGATCCGGCGCTACTCCGACCTGATCGTCCACCGCGGCCTGATCCGTGCCCTGGGCCTCGGCAAGGACGGCCTGACCGACCGCGAGGTCGCCGAACTGCCTGCTATCGCCGAACAGGTGACCATGACCGAGCGCCGCTCCATGGCCGCCGAACGCGCCGCCATGGACCGCTACATGGCCGCCTTCCTGCAGGAGCGGGTCGGCGCGACCTTCCCCGGCCGCATCACCGGCGTCACCCGGTTCGGCCTGTTCGTCCGGCTGGATGAAACGGGCGCCGACGGCCTGGTCCCTGTGTCGACCCTCGGGACCGAGTATTTCAGCCACGACGACAAGTCCCACGCCCTGGTCGGCGAGCGCAGCGGCGCGCGCTGGACCCTGGGCCGGACGGTCGAGGTCCGGCTCAAGGAGGCCACCCCGATCACCGGCGGCCTGGTCTTCGAAATGCTCTCCGACCCGGCGCCGCGCGATCCCAACGCCCCGGCGCCCCGGCTGGGCCAGCGCGCCCGCGGCCCCGGCGGCGGCGGCTTCCCGAAACGCGGCGCCGGACGCCCGGGCGGGCCAAAGCCGTCCGGCGGTCTGAAGGGCGTGCGCAAGGGCAAGCGGCGCTGACAGCAGGAACCGTCATGGTTCCGCCGCCGGCGATCGGCTAACGTCGGCGCGGGAGGACATCATGACCAGACTGAACCGGACCGCCGCGGCCCTGCTCGCCGCCGTCCTGCTCGCCGCACCAGCGGCGGCCAATGACAGCGTCGCCTCGATGGGCGCCGGCGGACTGGTTCTCGGACGCACCGACGGCATCGAGATGCGGTCCGAGGACCTCTATGTCTCGGCGCGGGAAATCCGCGTCCGCTATCGCTTCTACAACCGCACCGACCAGGACATCTCAACCCTCGTGGCCTTCCCCCTGCCCGACCTGCAGGGCGGCATCGAAAGCGATGTCGCGCTCGAGGACCCGCTGAGCATGCCCTTCACCACGACGGTGAACGGCCGCCGCGTGGCGACCAATGTCGAACAGAAGGCGCTCCTGAACGAAGTCGACCATACCGGCCTGTTGCGTGGCCTCGGCGTGCCGCCCTCGCCGCGTGGCGATGCGACGTTTCAGGCGCTGGCCGGCCTGCCCCGGCCGCAGATCGACATGCTGATCGAGATGGGCCTGATCGAGGACCGATCCTGGACTGACGCGGGCGTCCGCCACCTCGAGCTGGTCCCGCTCTGGACCCTGAAGACCACCCATTACTGGACCCAGGTCTTCCCGGCCGGACGCGAGCTTGACGTCCGCCACCAGTATACGCCCGCCGTGGGCGGCTCGTCGGGGAGCGTGTTTGGCGACCCGGCCATGGCGGAGAGCCAATACGCCAGCGAGGACGCCGCCCGATATTGCACCGACGACGCCTTCCACGCCGGCGCCCGCCGGATGCGGGCGCGGGGCCTGTATCTGACCGAGACCTGGGTCGACTACATCCTGACCACGGGCGCCAACTGGGCCGAGCCGATCGGCGAGTTCCGGCTGGTGGTCGACAAGGGTTCGTCGAACAACCTGGTCAGTTTCTGCGGCGAGGGCGTGCGCAAGATCAGCTCGACCCGGTTCGAGATCCGGCGGCGCAACTACACCCCCACCCGCGACCTGTCGGTGCTGATCCTGACCGGAACCCGTATCGACGACTGAGCCTTCACTCAGTCGTCCGCCGGTCGCCGGGCGTGCTATGGCCCGGCCATGACCACCCCGTTCGACTCCGACCGCGACCTGACCGACGCCCCGCGCGTCGGCGGACGCCAGCGGCCGAAGGACGCCGCCACCCTGATCCTGACCCGCGTGCGCAAGGGCGAGGCCGAGGTGCTGATGGGTCGGCGCGCGCCGGGTCATGTCTTCATGGCCGCCAAATGGGTATTTCCCGGCGGACGGATCGACCGGTCGGATTTCACCGCCGCCTCGGCCAATGCGCTGCCCGCGGCGGAAACGGCCCGCCTCACCCGCGAGGTCCCCGTCCGCCGCGCCCGCGCCCTCGCCCTGGCCGCCGTGCGCGAGACCTTCGAGGAGACCGGCCTGCTGCTCGCCGCGCCGGCGCCCGCCGCCTCGGTCGCCGGACCGTGGCGCGAGTTCCGGGCCGCGGGCGCCCTGCCCGACCTCGCCGCCCTGTCCTATGTCGCCCGCGCCATCACCCCGCCGGGACGGACCCGCCGCTTCGACGCCCGCTTCTTCATGGCCGACGCCCGCGCCCTGCTGCATCCCGAGCCGACCGCCGGCTCGGGCGAACTGGACGAGATCGCCTGGCTGCCGCTGGCCGACGCCCGCTCGCAGGACCTGCCGGCCATCACCCGCTTCGTTCTGGGCGAGGTGGCCGAACGGCTGGCCCGCCCGGACCGGCCCCTGCCCTATGTCCGCATGGTCCGGGGCAAACATGTGGTCGAGCATCAGGACTGAACCGCGACCCCGGCGCCGGTAAACCGCCGGTTGCGTCGTTTTCCCGCGCCGCCGCCCTCGACTTCTCGAAATCCAGTCGGCATCGTGGCGCGACATGGGGCGTACCGAGGCCAATCTTCCCGCCGCCGGAGCGGATCAGGCGGCCGCGTTTGAAGCGTCGTTCGCTTCCGCGCACCGGGCGCTCGCGGCGGACAAGGCCCTTCAGTTCGAGATGAAGGGGATCGAGCCCCCGCCCCCGCCGCCCGGCTGGCTGCAGCCGCTGCTCGAATTTCTCCAGGCCATGGGACCGCTCTTCAAGATTGTCTTCTGGCTTGGACTGGCGGCCATCGTCCTGGCCATCCTGTGGTTCATCGGCCGCGAGCTCATCCGCATCCGCCTGCCCGAGCGGACGGACAAGCTTGACATCCGGGATGACGCCTGGCGGCCCGCCCCCGCCGCGGCCCTGGCCCTGCTGTCGGACGCCGACGCCCTGGCGGCCGAGGGGCGGTTCGACGAAGCGGTCCACCTGCTGCTGCTGCGCAGCATCAACGACATCGACGGCCGCCTGCCCAATACAGTGCGCCCGGCCCTGACTGCCCGCGACATCGCCGGCCTGGGCCGCCTTCCCTCCGGCGCGCGCCCGGCCTTCGACCGGATCACGCGGGTGGTCGAAAGCAGCCTGTTCGGTGGCCGCCCGGTGGACAGCGCGACCTGGGCCGACTGCCGCCAGGCCTATGAGGCCTTCGCCTTTCCGCAGGCGTGGGCGGCATGACCGACGCGACCCTGTCCGACGCGCCCGGCAAGGCCCGCCATCCGTTCCGGCCCGGCATGGTGCTGGCCCTCGTGCTGGTGGCGGTCTTCTCCCTGTCCGCCCTGGGCGCGCTCAGCGCCTATGCGCCCGAGATCAGCAACGGCGACGACGGCCGCGGCCACGCCCTGTCCCGCTCCGCCATCGGCTATGGCGGACTGGTCAAGCTGCTGAAAGGCATGGATCGCCCGGCACTGCTCAGCCGCGGTCCCCTGCGCGGCGGCGCCCGCGACGGGCTGTTGATCCTGACCCCGCCGATGGGACGCGAGGAAGAGGCCTTCGAGACGCTTCGCTGGGAGGCCGGATCCGTTCTGGTCGTCCTGCCCAAATGGCAGGTCACGCCGGAGCTGACGCGCAAGGGCTGGGTGCGGGAGGCCGGGACCCTGTCCCCCGCCAACACCCTGTCGGTCCTGCCCGAGGACGTGCGCGAGGGGCTGGTTCTCTCCGAGGGCGCCGCCGTGACCGCGCCGCGCCTGCTCGGCGGCGGCGGTCGGCTGATCGCGACCGGCGCGCCGGTGCAGGGGCTGCGCACCCTGTCCGGTCCCGGCTGGACGCCGGTGATCATGGACGGCGCCGGCCGCGCGCTCGTGCTGACCCACGACGACTCTGGCCTCTATGTCCTCGCCGATCCCGACCTGCTGAACACCCGGGACATGGACCAGCCGGCCAAGGCTCGCGCCGCCCTGGCCCTGTTGGAGACGCTGGGCCCGCCGGACCAGGCCATCGCCTTCGACCTGTCGCTGCACGGATTCACCCGCCCGCGCAGCGTGCTGCGCCTGCTGCTGGAGCCGCCGCTGCTGGGCTTCACCCTGTGCCTGCTGTTCGCCGCCGCCCTGGTCGGATGGCAGGCCATGGTCCGCTTCCGGCCGCACCGCCACGCGCGCCGCGCGGTGGCTCTCGGCAAGAAGGCGCTGGCCGACAACACCGCCGCCCTGGTGCGGCTGGCCCGCCGCGAGCACGGCATGGCCCGACCCTATGCGGACCTTGTCCGGGCCCAGGCCGCGCGCGCCGTCGCCGCGCCGTCGTCCCTGTCGCAGGACGAGACCACCGCCCTGCTCGACCGCCTCGCCCGACGGCAGGGCTCCGCGACCACCTTTGCAGACCTGTCCGCCCAGGCGGACCGGGCCCGCAACGCCGGCGACCTGATGAGCGTCGCCCGATCCCTGATGCGCTGGAAACTGGAGATGACCCGTGGACGTGACTGAAGTCGGGGCCATCGCAGCCCGCATCCGTACCGAGGTGGCCAAGGCGGTCATCGGCCAGACCGAGACCGTCGATCTGATGCTGACCGCCCTGTTCTGCGGCGGCCACATCCTGCTGGAAGGTCCGCCCGGAACCGCCAAGACCCTGCTGGCCCAGACCTTCGCCCGCACCCTGAGCCTCCAGTTCGGCCGCATCCAGTTCACCCCGGACCTGATGCCGGGCGACATCCTCGGGTCCAACATCTTCAACTTCCAGACCTCGACCTTCACCCTGACGCGGGGCCCGGTGTTCTGCGACCTGCTGCTGGCCGACGAGATCAACCGCACCCCGCCCAAGACCCAGGCGGCCCTGCTTGAGGCGATGCAGGAGCGGTCGGTGACGGTCGACGGCGACACCCACGCGCTCAGCGACCGGTTCACCGTCATCGCCACCCAGAACCCGATCGAGCAGCAGGGCGTCTATCCCCTGCCCGAGGCCCAGCTGGACCGGTTCCTGTTCAAACAGACCCTCGACTACCTGTCGCGCGACGACGAGCTGAAGGTGGTCCAGGCCCATGGCGCCCACGCCGGCATGCCCGACCCGGCCGCGCTCGGGGTCGAGCCGGTCGCCGACGCCGCCACGGTCGCCGCCGCCATCGAGATGGTGTCGCGCGTCCGCCTGTCGCCCGAGATCACCGCCTATGTCGTCGACCTGATCCGGGCCACGCGCGAGAGCGCCGACCTGCAGACCGGCGCCTCGCCCCGCGCCGGGGCCATGCTGGCCGTGGCGGCCCGCGCCCGCGCCGTGCTGGACGGCCGCGACTATGTCATCCCCGACGACGTCAAGGGTCTCGCCCTGCCCGCCCTGCGCCACAAGGTGGTGCTGTCGCCGGCGGCCGAGATCGAGGGCCGCCGGGTCGAACAGGCGATCCGCTCCCTGATCGAACAGGTTCCCGCACCGCGATGATCTATCCCACGCGCCGGTGTGTGGTGGCGGCGCTCGCGGGAGCGCCCGTCGCCCTCGTGGTCGGCCTGATCCAGCCCGGCCTGTGGCTCGCCGCCCCCGTCTGGCTGCTGGCGGTCGGGACCCTGATGCTGCTGGACGCCCTGCTGGCGCCCTGGCCCCGGTCGGCCCGGATCGCGTTCGAGGCGCCGGGCTATCTGGCCGTGGCCGCGCCCGCGACAGCCCGGCTGGAGGCGAGCTTCGGCAAGCACGGCCGCACGCCCCGCGCGCTCGAGGCGGCGCTGGAGGCCGAACCGCGCGCCGGCCTGCTGAATGTGCAGGGCCGGCCGGTGGAGCCGGGCGCCTTCGTCTTCGACCTCCAGCCCGAGCGCCGCGGCCAGGCGGTCTTCTCCGAGGCCGTCGTCCGCTGGCAGGGGCCGCTGGGTCTGATCTGGCGGCAGGCGCGCGAGAAACTGGCCGTCGCCGCCCCGATCGGCGCCGACATTCGCCGCATCGAGGACGAGGCGGTGCGGATGTTCAGCCGCGACGCCATGCATGGCGCCAAGGTCCAGCTGGACCTCGGCGAGGGCGCCGAATTCCACGCCCTCAGCGACTTCCACTCCGGCATGGACCGCCGCACGGTCGACTGGAAACAGTCCGCCCGCCACCAAACCCTGCTGGCCAAGGAGTTCCGCACCGAGCGCAACCACCAGATCGTCATGGCCCTGGACTGCGGCCGGGTGATGAGCGAGCCGATCAACGGCGCGCCCCGCATCGACCGCGCCATCCACGGGGCCCTGATCCTGGCCTACGCCGCCCTGCGCAGCGGCGACCGGGCCGGCCTGTTCGCCTTCGACGACCGGCCCCGCCTGTCGACCGGCGCCCTGTCCAGCATCGCCGGCTTCCCCCTGCTGGTCCGTCAGGCCGCCGCCATCGACTACGGGACCGGGGAAACCAACTACGCCCTCGGCCTGACGACCCTGTCGTCCAGCCTGAAGCGGCGGTCGTTGGTGGTGATCTTCACCGAATTCGCGGATTCGACGTCGGCCGAGCTGATGATCGAGACCGCCGGCCGGCTGATCAAACGCCATCTGGTCCTGTTCGTGGTCATGCACGACGACGAACTGGAGGCGCTGGTGACCGCGGCCCCGGAGACGCCCGACGACGTCGCCCGGGCGGTGGTGGCGGCCAGCCTGCTGCGCGAGAGAGACCTCGTCCTCGCCCGTCTGCGCCGGCTGGGGGCCCATATCGTGGAGACGCCCGCCGACCGCATCGGACCCGAGGTGTTGAACGTCTATCTCGACCTCAAACGGCGGGACCTGCTGTGAGCGAGCTGCAACTCAAGAGCCAGCGTTTCCGCCGCGAGCGCGAGGCCGACTGGCGCCGTCTCGAGGCGCTGGTCACCAAGGCCGAGAAGCGGTCGGCCGCGGCCCTGTCGGACACCGACATCCTCGCCATGCCGGTGCTCTACCGCTCGACCCTCTCGGCGCTGTCGGTGGCGCGCGCCACCTCTCTGGACCAGGCCCTGATCGGCTATCTCGAGAGCCTGTCCGCCCGCGCCTATTTCTTCGTCTATGGCGCGCGGTCGACGCCGCTGGAGCAGCTGGGCG
The DNA here is from genome assembly GCF_002483305.1 of Brevundimonas sp. UBA7664. Classification (GTDB taxonomy): domain Bacteria; phylum Pseudomonadota; class Alphaproteobacteria; order Caulobacterales; family Caulobacteraceae; genus Brevundimonas. The sequence goes on along the minus strand of NZ_DLHQ01000056.1, from coordinate 15,477 downwards.
CCTTCTTCGCCCGCGACTGGCCCGCGGGCGTGCGCGGCCTGTGGCGCGAGACCCTGCTCGCCCTGCTGATCACCGCCCTCGGCGCGGGCGTGGCGTGGGGGCTGATCGCGGCGGACGCCGACTGGTTCTACGCCTTCGTCGATCCCGCGCTGGCCGCCGATCGCGACCCCACGGCCTCGGCCGCGGCCCTGAGGGCGACCCTGTACCACGAGGAGGGTTCCGAGGGCCTGTCGTTCTTCTCCACCTATCTGTTCACCCACAACGCCAGCGTGGCCCTGACCGCCTTCGCGCTCGGCTTCGCGCTGGGCGTGCCGACCATCATCCTGCTGCTGATGAACGGCGCCATGCTGGGCGCCATGCTGCATGTCTTCTTCTCGAAGGGCGTCGGCTTCGAGTTCGGCGGCTGGCTGCTCATCCACGGCGTCACCGAATTGTTCGCCATCATTCTGGCGGGGGCCGCCGGCCTGCGCATCGGCTGGGCCGTCGCCTTCCCGGGCGATCACAGCCGGCTGGAGGCCCTGTCCGGCGCCGGCCGCGGCGCGGGGGCGGCGATGATGGGGGTGGTCATCATGCTGATGCTGGCCGGGCTGCTGGAGGGTTTCGGCCGCCAGCTGATCGGCAACGATCTGGTCCGCTACGGCATCGCCGCCGCCACCGCCCTGGTCTGGGGCCTGTATTTCTACGCCCCGCGGCCGGCGAGGCGCGCCCGATGACCGCCGTCGACATCACCGCAGAGGCGCGCAAGCGTCAGCGCAGCCTGGTCACGCCCGAGGGCATCGACCTGCGGCTGGAGATCGCCAGCGTCGGCCAGCGCCTCGGCGCCCTGATCATCGACATGATGATCATCCTCGGCGTGACCCTCGTCTTCACCATCGCCGCCGGCTTCGTCTTCGGATCGACGGCGCGGGCGGGCGAGATGATCGCGGTCATCTGGCTGCTGGGCGTGTTCCTGCTCCGCAACGGCTATTTCCTGGGGTTCGAGATGTCGGCGCGGGCCGCGACGCCGGGCAAGAGGGCGATGGGCCTGCGGGTCGCGACCCGCGACGGCGGGAGGCTGCGGTTCGAGGCCATCTTCACCCGCAATGTCCTGCGCGAGCTGGAGCTGTTCCTGCCGCTGTCAGTCATGCTGGCCAGGCCTTTGTCGGGCGGCGGTGGCGACATCGACGGCTGGATCTATATCCTCGGCCTGATCTGGTGCGCGGTCTTTGTCCTGCTGCCGCTGTTCAACGCCGACAAGCTGAGGGCGGGCGATCTGGTCGCGGGCACCTGGGTGTTGCGGACGCCGAAACAGAAGCTGCTGCGCGACATGGCCGACGACGGGGCCGCGCACCAGCCGAATTTCGCCTTCACACCGGCCCAGCTGGACGCCTATGGCGTCAAGGAGCTGCAGGTGCTGGAGCAGGTGCTGCGGACCGTGGACAAGCCGACCGTCCGCGCCGTGGCGGACCGGATCGCCGCCAAGATCGGCTACGCCCGCGGCGACGCCTCGGATCTGGAGTTCCTGCGCGCCTACTATCACGCCATCCGCGGCCGGCTGGAATCGCGGCTGCTCATGGGACGCCGGCGCAAGGACAAGTTCGACCTGTCGTAGCCGATCAGTCGAAGATCGCCGCGATGGTCTGGCCGCCGCCCTCCTTGACGCTGCGCAGCTCGACATAGGTGGCGGCGATGATCGAGGCCCACAGCAGCGCCGAGATCGCCTGGATCAGGGGCGCGACGAACAGGTTCACGATGTTCAGGGCTGATCCGGGCTGGAAGCCGCCCGCGGCCACACTCACCATGCCGATGACCATGCCGAGGATCCAGCTGATCACCAGATAGACGAAGGCCAGCAGCAGCAACCACCAGCGATGATTGCGGGTCAGGTCGCGGCTGCGCTGCAAGGCGCGGCCGACGCCGGCGCCCTCGGCCACCACCACGGGTCCCGCCACCAGCCAGATCAGGAAGATCAGGATCCCGGGGATCACCAGCAGGACCAGCCCCAGCATCATCGCCAGCCCGGACACGATGCCGACGCCCAGCAGGACCCAGAAGGAGCCCAACGCCACGCCCAGACTCTCGCCAAGGGTCGATTTGCGGCCCTGGAGGTCGGCGACCACCGTGTGAGTCACCGCGCCCTGCAGAATGACGTTGCAGACGATGCCGACCACAAAGCTGATCGCCGTCACGACGACTCCGGCGGTCATCATGTCGGACCCGGCCATCAGATACTGCGCCTGACCCCAGGCCAGCGCGGCCTGGGGCAGGCCCACGAAGATCAAGGCCGTCAGCAACAGCGGCAGGCCGTTGGCCCCGATGGCTCCGAATGTGCGTTCGACAACGCGGCCCAGATCGAACCGCCGCCTGCCTTCAAAACCGTTTGACATGAGCCCCTCCGCCTCGTCCGAGAGGAGCACCGGCGGGCGGGCAGTGCAACCGGTGATCGGCGCCGGCTGTGGATGGAGGCGGCCCCTGCCTAGGCGCCCGCCTTCGCCGCCGGCCGCGCCCGGCTGGCCTCAAGCCATCGCGCCAGATGGATCAACTCCTCGGGCGGGCGGTATTTGATCAGCCGCGCGAAGTCCAGGCCGACCACGGCGACGATGTCGGCGATGGTGAACCGGTCCGTGGCGATGAACTCATGCTCGGCCAGCCGGCGGTCCAGGGTCTTCATGAATTTCTCGGCCGCGACCCGGTTGTAGTCCGCCAGCTGGGGCATCTGCGTCGCCTCCAGCGCGGCCAGCGCCGGGTGGGAGTGCCGCACGCTCAGCATGATCGGATTGGCCAGGTAGAACTCGCACCGGCGCGTCCACATCTCGATCACCGCCTGTTCGCGCGGGTCCCGGCCGAACAGGTTGGGCTCGGGATGCAGGGCCTCCAGATAGCGGCAGATGGCGACCGATTCCGAGATCGTCGTCCCGTCGTCCAGCTCCAGCGCCGGCACATGCGGCACGCCCACCCGCGCCCGGTAGTCGGGCGTCTTGTGCTCGCCGGTCAGGATGTCGATCTCGACCAGCTCGACGTCCGTAATGCCCTTCTCGGCCATCACCCAGCGGACCCGGCGCGGATTGGGCGCGCGGTGAGAGGTGTAGAGCTTCATCGGGCCGGTCTCCGTTGCTTATCGCAACGCTACAGGCCGAAGACGCGCCCCGGCAAGGCCCCGACCACACAGGCGGTCATCAGGGTGGCGAGGAAGCCGGCGAACAGACCCTTCCACACCAGGCCCAGCACCTCCTCGCGCCGCTCGGGCATCAGCACCGACAGTCCCGTCACCGTGATTCCGACCGACCCGATGTTGGCGAAGCCGCACAGGGCGTAGGTCATCAGCATCCGCGTCCGCTCGCTCATCTCGCCGGCCGGGACCTTGCCCAGTTCGATGAAGGCGACGAACTCGGTCAGGGTCAGCTTGACCCCCAGCAGCCAGCCGGCCTTGCCGGCCTCCGACCACTCCACCCCGGTCAGCCAGGCGACCGGCATGAACAGCCAGCCCAGCACCCGCTCGACCGTGACGTGATCCCCGAACAGCCAGAAGCCGCCCAGCATGACGTTGACCAGCGCCACCAGGGCCACGAACACGATCAGCACCGCCGAGATGTTCAGCACCACCATCAGCCCGTCGGCCGTGCCCTTGACGATGGCGTCGATGGCGCTGTCGTACTTCAGCGCGGAATCGTACTCGGCATGGGCTCCACCCTCGCCCGGCTTTTCCGGGATCATGATCCGCGCCAGCAGAATGCCCGCCGGCGCCGAGACGATCGAGGCGACCAGCACGTGACCCGCCGCGTTCGGCAGCACCGGGCCCAGGATGGCGGCGTAGGCCACCATGGTCGATCCGGCCACGGTCGCCAGCCCGACCACCATCATCAGGAACAGTTCGGACCGGGTCAGCTTGTCCAGATACGCCCGGATCACGATCGGGCTCTCGATCATGCCCAGGAAGATGTTGGCCGCCACCGCAAGCGCCGAGGCGCCGCCCAGACCCATGGTGCGCTGGAACAGGATGCCGAAGCCGTGGGTGATCCACTTCAGCACCTTCCAGTGCCACAGCAGCGCCGACAGGGCCGAGATCACCAGGATCAGCGGCAGGACCTGGAAGGCGAAGGTGAACAGCGCGCCGTCGTTGGTCACCGCATAGGGCTGGTCGCCCCCCGCCAGATAGCCGAACACGAACTGGGTCCCGCGCTGCGTCGCGGCGTTCAGGCCGTCGACCGCGCCGGTGACCGCCGCCAGCACGTTCTGAGAGCCCGGGATGGCGAACAGGGCCAGCACCAGCGCCGCCTGCACCGCGATGGCCCCCAGCGTCAGCCGCCACGGAAAGGCGCGCCGGTTCTCGGACAGGCCCCAGCAGGCGGCGACGATCACGACCAGCCCGAGAAGGCTCTGGAGATTCAGCAGGCTGAACATGGACGACTTCCCCGCCGGCTCCCCGCCGGCCCCGCCCTGTTGAACGCCACGGCGCCGGGAATGGCAAGCCGCCGTTTCGCTCGTTTCCAGCCCTGAATCCGTCGCCTTCCACGCGCGTCATCACGAAACCGTGATCACCACGGGACAGGGAGAATGACGATGCGCAAGGCTCTGATGCTGGCCTCGGCCGGACTGATCGTGCTGGCGGGATGTTCGCCGCCGAGTGATGACAAACAGGCTCAGTCGTATGAAGCCGCGTCAGCCGACGCCGCCGCCGGGGCGCCCGCCGACGCCGCGGCCACGACCCTGCGCAACCCAGCCGGGCCTGCCCCGGTCACGACGCCGCGGCCGGCTCCGCTCGCCCCGGTGGCGCAGATCGCCTACGCCTACCGATACGCCCTGTCCCTGCCGCGCGACCGGGGCGCCGAGATGATGAGCCGACACGAACTGGCCTGCGCCTCGGCCGGACCAGGCTACTGCCAGGTGATCTCGGCCCAGGCCGACTGGACCGCGCGCGAACCCGCCGGACAGCTGGAACTGCGCGGCCAGCCGGAATGGATCAACCGCTTCCGCAGTGGCCTCGCCCTCGACGCCCAGAACGCCGGCGGCCGCCTCGACGAAGCCGTCACCGACGGCGAGGACGTCACGCGCGGCATCGATGTGGCCACGACCGGCGCACGCACCACAGCCTCCCTGACCCAACGCATCGAGGACCTTCAGGCGCGGCGCGGGGGAACCATGGCCCAGCGGCTGGAGATCGAGCGCGACCTGGCCGAGCTGCGTCGCCAGTACGACGCCCAGCAGATCGAACTGCGCGCACTCAACGACCGGGTCCAGTCGGCCCGGCTGACGCTCGAGTACCGCCAGGGCGGCGTCATGGCCGCCGACAGCCCGACGCGCCCGGTCGCCCGTGCGCTGGGCGACGCCTTCGGCCTGTCGATGGGCATGCTGGCCATCCTGATCACCGCCGGCTCGATCCTGCTGCCGATCGTCGTCATCGGCGGCGCCGTCTGGTGGGGCATCCGCCGCCGGAAGCCCGCGTCGGCCTAGAGCTGGCCGCGGACCAGCCGGCTGTACTCGTCCATCAGGCTGAGGCTGAGGTCACCCGGGGTGAAGCGATCGTCGCCGATCTCGCTCACCGGGGTGATCTCGGCCGCCGTGCCGCACAGGAAGCATTCGCTGAACCCGGCCAGTTCCTCCGGCAGAATGTGGCGCACCTCGACCTCGAGCCCGCGCGCGGCCAGCATCTCCAGCACGGTCTGGCGGGTGATGCCATTCAGGATCGCCCCGTCGGCCGGCGGGGTGATCAGCCGGCCGTCCTGTACGAAGAAGACGTTGGCGCCCGTCGCCTCGGCGACATAGCCGCGCCAGTCCAGCAGCATGGCGTCGGCATAGCCGCGCGCCTCGGCGAAGTGACGGTTGATGGTGCCGATCATGTACAGGCCCGCCGCCTTGGCTTCGGTCGGCGCGGTTTCCGGCGACGGCCGCTTGTAGGGCGCCCAGCACAGGCGAATGCCCTTCGCCTTGGTATCGGCGTCGAAATAGCTGGGCCAGTCCCACACCGCGATGGCCACGCGGGTCCGGGTTTCCTGGGCCGAGACGCTGACCTGTTCCGACCCGCGGAAGGCGATCGGGCGCACATAGGCGTCGGTCAGGCCGTTTCGGGCGCAGGTCTCCTTGCAGGCGTCGTTGATCTGCGCCACCGTGAACGGAATCTGGAAGTCGAGCACCTCGGCCGAACGGAACAGCCGGTTCGTGTGCTCCGTCAATTTGAAGATCTGGCCATTGTACATCCGCTCGCCTTCGAAAACAGAAGACGCGTAGTGGAGTGCGTGGGTCAAAACATGCACGCGGGCTTCCCGCCAGGGCACGAATTCGCCGTCAAACCAGATCCAACCGTCACGATCGTCGATAGGAACGAAGGCCATTGAATAACGTCTCCCGCGCTGATCACCGGGTTAGAGCCGCCGGAATCGCTCAGGTCAACGCCTGGACCCCTACGTCGGTCGCTTCGGCATGAGCGATGTGCGCTCGCATGGCCGGTCCGGCCCGGTCGCCGGCGCGGGCGCCGGTCGACATCTGCTGGTCGTCGATGACGATGACCGCATCCGCGAACTGCTGAAGGAATTCCTCGCCCGCGAGGGCTATCGCGTCACCGGCGCCGCCCACGCCGCGGCCGCCAAGCGCCTGATGGAGCTGATCGAATTCGATCTGGTCGTGCTCGACGTCATGATGCCGGGCGAGAGCGGTTTCGACCTGACCACATGGGTCCGCTCCAAGGCCGAGACCTCGAAGACCCCCGTCCTGCTGCTGACCGCCCGCGGCGATCCCGACGACCGCATCGAGGGCCTGTCGCGGGGGGCCGACGACTATATGTCCAAGCCGTTCGACCCGCGGGAACTGGCCCTGCGCGTCGACGCCATCCTGCGCCGCACCGGCGGCAAGCCCCTGACCCCGCGCGAGATCAAGCTGGGGCCGGCCGTGTTCGACATGGAGCGGCTGGAGCTGATGCGCGACGGCAAGCTGCAACGCCTGACCGAGGCGGAGGCCCAGCTTCTGAAGACCCTGGCCATCCACGCCCATTCCGCCGTCGAGCGCATGAGCCTGTCGCCCGACACCGCCGACATCACCGGCCGCGCCGTCGACGTGCAGGTCACCCGCCTGCGCCGCAAGCTGGAGGCGGACCCCAAGAACCCACGCTACCTCCAGACCGTGCGCGGCGTCGGCTATATGCTGGCCCCGGACTGATGGAGTGCGCCCTCTACCTTCCTTCCCCCATCTCGGGGGAAGGACGTTGAGACTCTTGCCAGCCTCGTTGTGGCCGCGGTTCCTCAAGCGGCGCCTGCCGACCTCGCTTTGGGGACGGTCGCTGCTGATCATTGTCCTGCCCGTTCTGGTCATGCAGGTGGCCGTCACCTGGGCCTTCTTCGACATGCACTGGCAGACGGTCACCGCCCGCCTTTCCGACGGCCTCGCCGGCGACATCGCCTGGGCCGCCGAAAGCTGGCGCGACGATCCGACGGCGGAGAATCTGGCCGTCATCTCCCAGCGCGCCCAGCGCTCGATGTCCTTGTCCATCGCCCTGCAGGAGGGGGCTGCCCTGCCCGAGTCCACCCGGCGCGGCCCGATCGGCGTCGTCGACCGCACGCTCGAGAGGGCGCTGGCCAACCGCATTGACCAGCCTGTCTGGTTCGACACCACACGCTACCCCGCCTACGTCGATATCCGCGTGCAGCAGCCGCAGGGAGTGCTGCGCATCATCGCGCCCCGGGAACGCGCCGTGGCCACCCAGGCCCACATCTTCGTCCTGTGGCTGACCATCGCCACCGTCCTGCTGATGAGCGTCGCCATCCTGTTCATCCGCAACCAGGTCCGGGCCATCGAACGGCTGGCCGAGGCCGCCGAGGCGTTCGGGCGGGGCGAGACCAACGCGCGGTTCAAGCCGCACGGCGCCCGCGAGGTCCGCGCCGCCGCCGTCGCCTTCCTCGCCATGCGCGAGCGGATCCAGCGTCACATCGACCAGCGCACTGCCCTGCTGGCCTCGGTCAGCCACGACCTGCGCACCCCCCTGACGCGCCTGCGTCTCGAACTGGCGCTGGCGCCGCCGTTCAAGCGCGCTGGCGCCATGCAGGGCGACCTCGACGAGATGGAGCACATGATCGACGAATACCTCGCCTTCGCCCGCGGCGAGGCCGGCGAGGCGGCCCAGACGGTGTCGATCACCGACCTGCTGCAGACGGCCGCCGAGGACGTCCGCCGCGCCGGGGCCGGGGTCGAGGTCAGCGCGCCCGCGGACCTGACCGCCTCGCTGCGCCCGCTGGCGTTCAAGCGCGCCCTGACCAACCTGGCCGGCAACGCCGCCGCCCATGGCGAGCATGTCCGCCTCAGCGCCCGCCCCCTGCCCTCCGGCGGGCTGGAGGTGGCGGTCGAGGATGACGGGCCCGGCATTCCCGAGGACATGCATGAAGAGGCCTTCCACCCCTTCTCCCGCCTCGACGCCTCGCGCAACCAGAACAGCAAGGGGGTCGGCCTCGGGCTGGCCATCGCCCGCGACGTGGCGCGCGGGCACGGCGGCGACATCACGCTCGAACGCAGCGACATGGGCGGCCTCCGGGCCCTGATCCGCCTGCCGGGCTGATATCCCTCCGGCGGCGGCGGGCCGACAACCTCGCCGACGGTGGCTACGTGACCGACTAGAAGCTTCGCGCCCGTTGCACGGCGGCCCTGACCGCGGCCCCGGCCGCCCGGTCCAGGTCGCCCGTCGCCGCCATGGCGTCCAGCCCCGCCCGCGTCGTGCCGCCCGGCGAGGCGATGCGGGCGATCAGGGCCTCCAGCGTCTCTCCCGTCCCGACGCTCGCCCCCGCCGAGCGCAACGCGCCGCGCGCCAGTCGCGTCGCCGCATCGGCTGGCAGCCCCTCTGCCTCGCCCGCTCGCGCCAGCGCCTGGACGAAGGCGTGGATGAAGGCCGGGGCGGAGCCGGCGTTGGCGGTGGCGGCGTCGATAAGGGCTTCAAGGTCGAGATCCACGACATCGGCCATGGCCGCGAACAGCCCTCGCGCCGTTTCGCGGGCCCCGGCGTCCGCCGACCACAGCGCGGCGACTCCCTGTCCCTGCGCCACGGCCGTGGTCGGCATGACCCGGGCAACCGGGCGGCCTGACACGGCGCCGATGTCCGCGGCCGCCACGCCGGCCATCACGGAGACGACCACGGCGTCCGGATTCAGATCACCGGCCAGCGGCGTCAGGGCCTCGCGCCACATCGCCGGCTTGACCGCCAGCACCAGCGCCCGCGCCTCGCTCAAGGCGGCCGACGCCGGGTTGACCCGCGCGCCCTTCGTCCGCGCCGCCTCGGCGGCCGGCTTGTCCGACGGGGTCAGGATGATCAGATCGCGCGCGTCGACCGCGCCGGTCTTCAACCATCCCTCCAGAATGGCCGAACCCAGCCGTCCGCAGCCGACAAGGGCGACGGTTCCGGCTCTCGCGTTTGCGTTCATGGCCTCAGGCCGTGCCGACGGTCTCGAACAGGCAGGAGTCGATCGCCTCCTGCGGCTTCTTGTTGCCGCGGATCATGAAGTCGAAGGCGGGGTAGTAGCGGTCCGCCGCCTCGACCGCCGCGTCGATCATCGAGGCCGCCTGGGCCAGGGTCGGGCGTTCGCCCATCGGCAGGGCCAGCGAATGGCGGAAGACGATCTCGCCGTCCTCGGCCCAGACCTCGAAATGGCCCATCCAGGTCCGCTGGTTGATCAGGCCGACCAGTTCATAGGCCGCCGCCCGGCGTGACTTCGAGGCCTGCAGGTCCAGCGCGCAGCACAGCTGAAGGCAATCGCCCTCCGGCCGCCAGGCGAACCACAACTCATAGTCCTTCCAGTCGCCGGCCAGGGCGAAGGCCAGATCGCCCTCGTCGGTGCGGTCGAACGGCAGGTTTTCGGCCACCAGGACATGCTCGACGACGTCCAGCGGATCGTGCGGCATTTCGGTTTCTTCGGGCCGGACAGCGTCCATTACGTCATCTCCGGGCGCGACTCACGCCCTGTCACCGAACGGTAGGCGGGTTCGCAGATTCGGCTCAACCGGCTGCGTCCTGAGGGGGAACGGGGCCTGTGGACGTTCCCGTGGCAGGCTTTTTTGCCGTCTTCGCAGGCGACTTCTCTGGCGACTTCAGCGCCGCGATCTCGGCCCGCAGCGCCGCGATTTCGGCCTTCAGCGCATCGAATTCGTCGCGGCGGACCAGATCGAGGTCGGCAGCCATCCGGTCCGTGCCGGCGCGGAAGGCCGTCTTCGCCTCCTCGCCCGCCGCCTGGGCCAGGCCCATGGCCCCCGTGGTCAGCTTGGCGAACTCGTCGAGGAGGGGGTTGCGGGTCTGCATGAAACTCTCCGGCTCGGACCAACGAGCATCGTTAATGAAGGTTCACCCGATATGGTGAACGAAACCTTGCTGTCGATGCGACCTATGGCCTGAATTGGGCGACGCGCGCGTGTTGCGGAAATTTCAGGGACGGGGGCGGCGACGCTTGCTAAACCCCTCTGGCGAGAACCGGCCTTTGTGGAGCGCCCGTGCCATTTCCTGACATCGAACCCGTCTGGTTCAGCATCGGTCCGCTGGACATTCGCTGGTACGCCCTCGCCTATGTGGCGGGCATTGTTCTGGGCTGGTGGTACGCCAGCCGTCTGGCGCGCGACAACGCCGTCTGGCAGCCCGGCAAACCGCCGGTCACGTCCGTCCAGCTGGACGACCTGGTGCTGTGGATCACGCTCGGCATCATCCTCGGCGGCCGGTTCGGCTTCGCCCTCTTCTACAAGCCATCGCTCTATGTCGACCTGGTCACGGGCGCGGACTGGGGCGAGCGGCTGGCCCTGTTCCGGCTGTGGGACGGCGGCATGGCGTTCCATGGCGGTCTGATCGGCGTCAGCGTGGCGATCGGCTGGTTCGCCTGGAAGCACCGGATCCGGCTGCTCAGCCTCGGCGACCTGATCGCGCCGGTCGCGCCGATCGGCCTGTTCTTCGGCCGCATGGCCAATTTCATCAACGGCGAGCTGTGGGGTCGCCCGACCGACGCGCCCTGGGGCATGGTGTTCTGCAACCGCACCATCGAGACCATGTACGGCTTCTGCCCGGCCGGCCTCGTCCCGCGCCATCCCAGCCAGCTCTATGAGGCGGGCCTCGAGGGCATCGCCCTGGCCGTCATCCTGTGGCTGGCCGTCTACAAGGCGAAGCTGCTGGCCAAGCCCGGCTATGTCACCGGCATCTTCCTGTTCGGCTACGGCCTGGTGCGGGCCTCTCTGGAGAACGTCCGCCAGCCGGACCCCGGCAAGCTGTCCGAACTGCCGCTCGGCCTGACCATGGGCATGATGCTGTCGGTTCCGATGATGCTGATCGGCGCCTGGCTGATCTGGCGCGCCTGGAGCCGGCCGCCGGTCGCCGCCTGAGCCTATGTCGCTGCAGGAACGTCTGGCGCGCGAGATCGCCCTGACCGGGCCGATGACGGTGGCCGACTATGTCAGCCGCTGCCTGCACGACCCGCAGGACGGCTACTACGCCACCCGGCCCGCCATCGGCGCGACCGGCGACTTCATCACCGCGCCGATGATCAGCCAGATGTTCGGTGAGCTGATCGGCCTGTGGGCGGTCGAGCTGTGGCGGCGTCTGGGCGCGCCGGAAAGGGTGCGGCTGGTCGAGGTCGGACCCGGCGACGGGACCCTGATGGCCGACGCGATGCGCGCCGCCCGGCTGGACCCCGAATTCCTGCGCGCCGTCGACCTGATCCTGATCGAGCCCAGCCCCCCGCTGCGCGAGGCCCAGGCCCGGATGCTGGCCGACAGCGACCTCCACCCGCGCTGGGTCACCTCGCTGGACCGGATCGAGACCGATGCCCCGGTGATCCTGATCGCCAATGAGGTGCTCGACTGCCTGCCCGCCCGCCAGTTCGTGAAGACCGAGGACGGCTGGGCCGAACGCCGCATCGGCGTCACCGATGACGGCGCGCTTCAGTTTGGCCTGGTCAAGATCACCGGCGGCTTCAAGCGCCCGGACTTCGAGGTCGAACCGGGCCAGACGATCGAGATATCGGACCAGCAGGCCGCCTTCGGCCGTGACCTCGGCGCGCTGGTCAAGGCCGCCTCCGGGGCGGCGCTTCTGATCGACTACGGCCGCGCCCGGCGCGAGGCCGGTGACACCCTCCAGGGCCTGCGCCGCCACCAGAAGGTCGATCCGCTGGAGACGCCCGGCGAGGTCGACCTGACCCAGTGGGCCGACTTCCCCTCGGTGCTCGAGGCCGCGATCCACGCCGGGGCCGACGTGACCGGGACGATGGGTCAGGGCGAGTTCCTCAACCTGCTCGGCATCGAGGCCCGCGCTCACCGTCTGAAAGAGGGCCGCCCCGACGCCGCCGCGATCATCGACCGTCAGCTGGCCCGGCTGACCGCCGACGACCAGATGGGAACCCTGTTCAAGGCCTGCGCGATCTTCTCGCCGCGTTCCCTTGTCGTGCCCGGGTTCGAGGACTGACCATGACGCTGTCCCCCATCACCCACCCCCTGCTGGACCGCGCCGGCGTCCGCCACGGCTTCTTCACCCGGCAAGGCGGCGTCTCGACCGGCCTCTACGAAGGCCTCAACACCGGCGTCGGCTCGAAGGACGACCCCGCCGCCATCGCCGAGAACCGCCGCCGCGTCGCCGAACACCTCGGCGGCGTCTCCGACGACCTCGCCGCCTGTTTCCAGATCCATTCCGCCATCGCCCGCGTCGCCGAGGCCGGCTGGAAGGGCGCGCGGCCCGAGGGCGACGCCACGGTCAGCGCCGCGCCCGGCGTCCTCTGCGCCGTCCTGACCGCTGACTGCGCCCCGATCCTGCTGGCCGATCCCGAGGCCGGGATCGTCGGCGCGGCCCATGCGGGCTGGAAGGGCGCCCTGGACGGCGTCGTCCACTCCACCGTCGCCGCCATGCAGGCGCTCGGCGCCGAGCCGCGCCGCATGGTCGCCGTCGTCGGCCCCTGCATCGCCCAGGCCTCTTACGAAGTCGGCGCCGATTTCCAGGACCGGTTCGAGCACCACGATCCGGGCGCCGCCCGGTTCTTCGCGCCGGGCGAGACCGTCGACAAACGCCTGTTCGACCTTCCGGCGTTCGTCCTCTGGAGGCTGGAACAGGCCGGCGTCGCCGACGCCGCCTGGACCGGCGACGACACGCGCGTCGATGCGGCGCGGTTCTATTCTAACCGTCGGGCCTATCTGGACGGGGAAGCCGATTTCGGCCGGCTGATGAGCGCGATCAGTCTCGTATGACCCTCTCCCATTGGGAGAGGGCTTGAGCGCACGACGGCGCAGCCGTCGTCCTTGCGCGAAAGGGTGTGGGTCGTCTGTCGGGGGGCGGCTTCGCCGCTTCAACCAGTCGCCCACATCCGGCGCTACGCGCCACCTTCTCCCAATGGGAGAAGGAAAGGCGAGTACGGCGTCGCCGTAATCTCTCAATTCCTCGCATTCGGTATTCGAAGTCGCTCTGAAAGAGTCGTCGAATTCTCACCCCGCGAGACGGGTGTTCAGCCCGCCATCGCCAGCTCGGGCACGCGCGTCACCTCGCGCCATGCCTGCGGATTGGCCAGCAGTTCGCGGACCAGCAGGTTGTTGATCGCGTGGCCCGCCTTGACGCCCTCGTAGCGGCCCAGCAGGGGCGCGCCGAGCACATACAGGTCGCCGATCGCGTCCAGGGCCTTGTGCTTGACGAACTCGCGCTCCATCCGCAGCCCGCCGGGGTTCAGGATCTGGTCGCCGTCGATGACCACGGCGTTCTCCAGCGAACCGCCGCGCGCCAGACCGGCCTTGCGCAGGGCCTCGACCTCATGGGCGAAGCCGAAGGTGCGGGCGGCCATGATCTCGTTGCGGAAGGTCTCCTCGTCGACGACGAAGTCCACCACCTGATTGCCGATCACCGGCGTGTCGAAGTCGATCTCGAACCGCATCTCATAACGGTCGCAGGGCAGCAGGACGGCGGACTTGTCGCCCTCCTGGACCCGGATCGGCTCGAGGATCTCGATATAGCGGACCGGCGCTTCCTGGCGGCGGAAGCCGGCGCGGTCCAGCAGCTGGACGAACTGCAGCGCCGAACCGTCCAGGATCGGCAGTTCGGGCCCATCGACCTCGACCACGGCGTTCGACACGCCCAGCGCGGCGAAGGCCGCCATCAGGTGTTCGATGGTCGACAGGCGAACGCCGGCGGCGTTCTCGATCATGGTGTTCAGCCGGGCGTCTACGACGGCCTCGCCCGAGACCGGAATGCGGTTGTCGCGGTCCTTGATGTCGGTGCGCACGAAGACGATGCCCGTGCCGACCGGCGCCGGACGCACGGCCAGACGCACCCGGTCGCCCGTGTGCACGCCCACGCCCGCGATGATCGCGGGGGCGACGGTCGTCCTCTGGTGATGGTCGTTGCGGACCGGCAAACTCAAACTCTCTGCATCTTCTGCGCCCCGCCTCTGTCGTGCGGAGTTCGCCCCAGCAACCGTCTAGCGACGGCTTTGCAACAGCGAAATGAAAGTCGGGTTTCGGATTGTTTCGGTCGCGGTAACCGTACCGGACGTGAAAAACCCCGGAGCGCGAACTCCGGGGCTTTCCTGATGGTCGAAGGATCTAGTTCGCGAGGCGACGCAGGAAGGACGGGATTTCCAGATCGTCCTCGGCCTGGTTCAGCTCCGGTTCGGCGGCGGGCTGGGTCTGGCTGGTCGAGCGCATCTCGGTCATCCGGGCGTCGGTCGGACGCGACGGACCGGGATAGGTCGGCTGCGCCGGCTGGCGCTTGCCGCGCCCGAACAGGCTCCAGCCCGACTTGCGATGATCGCGATCGTCATAATCGTCATACGCCGGCTCTTCCCGGCGCGGCTCGGCCTGGGCGGCGGCGCGGTCGCCGGTCCGGTCCATGTACAGATCGCCCTGGGCGACAGGAGCGGTCTTTTCGGCCGCCGTCCGGCTGCGCGGCGCGGATTCATATTCCTCGACCCACGGATCGACGATCGGCTCCAGCGTGCGGTCCTCAGCGGCGTGGATCACCGGCTCCGGGCGCGGCTCGGGAGCGCGCGCCGCCGTCCCGTAGGTCGCCTGGCTCGACTGGAAGGTCGGCACGATCGGCACGGACTCGGGCTGGCGCGGCGCCTCGGCGCGGACCGGCTCATGACGCACCGGCTCGGCGCGCGAGGCGGCGTAAGCCGGGGTCGGGCGGCGGGCGTCAAAAGCCGAGGTCGTCGCATTCGGCGTGGTCTTGGCCGCGGCCAGATCTTCCATGCCGGTAGCCACGACGGAGACGCGGATCTTGCCGTCCAGGGCCGGGTCGAAGGCGGCGCCGAAGATGATGTTGGCGTCGGCGTCCACCTCGCCGGCGATGGCGTTGGCGGCCTCGTCGACTTCCAGCAGGGTCATGTCCATGCCGCCGGTGATGTTCACCAGTACAGCCTTGGCGCCCTTCAGCGAGGTCTCGTCCAGCAGCGGGTTGGCGATGGCGTTCTGGGCCGCCTGCAGGGCGCGGTCCTCGCCCGAGGCCTCGCCCGTGCCCATCATCGCCTTGCCCATCTCGCCCATGACGGTGCGGATGTCGGCGAAGTCGAGGTTGATGAG
>NZ_DLHQ01000059.1:115001-125313 GCF_002483305.1 Brevundimonas sp. UBA7664 | reverse complement strand
GGCCTCCGTCATCATCGGCGCGACGTCGATGGAGCAGCTGAAGACGGATATCGGCGCCGTCGACGTAACTCTCTCGGCCGACGTGACGAATGGCATCCGCCGCATCCACCGGCTCTATCCCGCGCCGATCTGACAAGAAGCGGGCGGCCATTGGCCGCCCGTCTCTTATCTTCCGAAAGGGTTCGCGACTCAGCCGCGCCGGGCCGCCTCGATGGCGGCGACGTCGATCTTCTTCATCGTCATCATCACGTTGAAGGCGCGTTTCGCCTCGTCGCCACCGGCGGCAAGCGCATCCATGAGGACGCGCGGCGTGATCTGCCAAGAGATACCCCATTTGTCCTTGCACCAGCCGCACTCGCTTTCCTGCCCGCCATTGCCGACGATCGCATTCCAGTAACGGTCGGTCTCTTCCTGATCCTCCGTGGATATCTGGAAGGAGAAGGCTTCGTTGTGCTTGAAGGTCGGCCCGCCGTTCAGGCCGATGCACGGAATGCCGGCAACCGTGAAGCCGACGACCAGCACTTCTCCCTGCTTGCCATCGGGGTAATCGCCCGGCGCGCGGGTGACATCGCCCACGGCGCTGTCGGGAAACGTCGCGGCATAAAAGCGGGCGGCCGCTTCGGCATCCTTGTCAAACCACAGGCAGATCGTGTTCTTCGGCATTGGTGCATCCTCCATCCGGTTACGAGGCCATCGATCGCGGCCCATGCAGTGTAGACGTTCGGCGCGGCCGCGACCCGACACCGGGCTTCAAAAAAACCGCGACGACGAAAGAAACCCGCCGTTGCCGACGGGTTTCCTTTCGCCCTGCTCTTTGCGGGGTGACGTTACGGCGTGGTCGTGGTCGCGCCACCACCTTCGGCGGGCTGCTGGCCGCCGCTCGGCTGGCCTTCCAGCGGCTGCGTGCCGGTAGCACCGCCCGTCTGGCCATCCGTTGCCGTGCCGCCGGCCGGCGCCGTGTCCGTCGTGCCGATGGCCGAGGTGTTGGCGTTCGGGTCGACGCCGTCACCCGGCGTTCCGCTGCCGACGAAATAGAAGATGCCCACGGCAACGAGCACTGCGAGAATCACGGCCACTGCCCAGCCGCCCGTGCCACTCCCGCTGCTCTGGTTCACGACGGTCGGTCCGCGGTCATCCACCGGACGCGTCGTGCGATCTTCCGGGGGACGATTGACAAGGTTCGGGTCTTGCATGTCTGTCACTCCATCTGGTTGGATCGGAATGAACAACGCGGCGTCTTCCATTTGGTTCCCGCCCTGTTGCAAAACGGGTCAGCACGCTTCTGGAGTGCAAGACTTGCTTTCCGCCGGAAAATCCGTATAAGGCGCGCTGTTCAACACACCCGGTCAATCGGCTGGTGGCTGAACGGAGGGCCGGCGATCCCAAAAGACCGCCGTTGGAGCCAAGGGCTCCGGCCTCCCGTGTCTCCGCTCTCGACCGTCTGGATTAACGCTTTTCTTGCTTCGGGCTTTCCGCCCTTGAGAACTGTCGTTGAGGCTTGGCGCCGGTTTCGGGTGTAAACGCAAGAAAGGCAAAGCCACATGGCTCTTTACGAACATGTATTCCTGGCCCGCCAGGACGTGTCCGCCCAGCAGGTCGACGCTCTCGTCGAACAGTACAAGGGTGTGATCGAATCGCTCGGCGGCAAGGTCGGCCGGGTTGAGAACTGGGGCCTCAAGTCCCTCACCTACCGCATCAAGAAGAACCGAAAGGCGCATTACGCGCTGATGGACATCGACGCTCCGGCCGCCGCCATCCACGAGATGGAACGCCAGATGCGCATCAACGAAGACGTTCTTCGTTACATGACCATCGCCGTGGAAGCCCACGAAGAAGGCCCGTCGGCCATGATGCAGAAGCGTGACCGCGACGACCGTCCGCGCCGTGATGGCGACGATCGTGGCCCGCGCCGCGATTTCGGTGACCGTCCGCGCCGCGACTTCGGCGACCGCCCGCCGCGTGGCGACCGTCCGGCCCGTGAAGACCGCGCGTAATCGAAGCAGAAGGAGATTTTGACTATGGCTGATGTTTCTTCCGCTCCGGCACGCCGTCCGTTCCACCGCCGCCGCAAGACCTGCCCCTTCTCGGGCGCAAACGCACCGAAGATCGACTACAAGGACGTCCGTCTCCTGTCGCGCTACATTTCCGAGCGTGGCAAGATCGTTCCGTCCCGCATCACGGCCGTTTCCCAGAAGAAGCAGCGCGAACTCGCCAAGGCGATCAAGCGCGCCCGCTTCCTCGGCCTGCTGCCCTACGTCGTAGCGTAAGCATACTGACTCTGCGGCCTGACTCGACGTCGGGCCGGGATGCATGACTCCGGGGAAGACGGTTCTGCCGCCTTCCCCCTTTCCCTTCCGCGTTGGGCGCGGATCGGAGCCGCCGGCTTTCAGAGAAATTCCAGCAAAAGTGTGAAACGGTTTTGCGTCCGGGATTGCGAAAAATCTGAAGCCTAATCCCATGTTGGGGAAACAGTCCTGAACAAGTTTGTCAGGAAGCTCCTCTAACTGTCTGATGAGACAGGACAGCGAACCTTTGAAGACCTTGACGCCGACCTCGATTGCGACCGGCCTGATTGCCGGTGTGACCGCCGCTCTGCTTTCGCTGAGCGCGAACGCGCAGTCGACTCTCGCGATCGTGCTTTACGCCGCGTCCGCTCTTCCGATTCTGATTGCCGGCCTCGGCTGGGGCAATGCCAGCGCGCTGATCGCCGTCGTCGCCGGCGGCGCGACCGCCTCCATGCTGGTCTCCTCGCATTTCGCGCTGCTGATCGTCATCATCACGCTGATCCCGGCCGGCTGGCTCTCCAATCTCGCGAATCTTGCCCGCCCCGCCTCCGAACTCGGCGGCCCGGACAATGCACTCGCCTGGTATCCGCTGTCCAACATCCTCGCACATCTCGCCGTCATGGTGACGCTCGGCATGGTCGCCGTCGGCGCGATCGTCGGCTACGACAGCGCCATGGCGAGCCAGCTCGTCGATATCGTCATCGCGACGCTGAAAGCGCAGGAACCGCTCTACAATCCCGATGCGACCGCCGTCGCGCAGCTCAAGGCCGTTTTCGCGCTGGCGCTGCCGCTGGTGCAGGGCGCTCTCTGGGTGTTCCTGCTGTTCGCCGCATACTACGTTGCGACCTTCATCGTGCGCCTGTCCGGCCGCGGCCTTCGCCCGCGCGAGGATATGCCCTCGACGCTGCGCATGCACCGCAACGCGATCTTCTTCTTCCTCGCCGGTCTCGTTCTCGCCTTCATGGGCGGCGTGCCGGCGATCATCGGCGCGCTCGTCTGCGGCACCTTCGGGGCCGGTTTCGTGCTTGCCGGCTTTGCGAGCCTGCATTTCAGGACGCGCGGCAAGCCGTGGCGGCTGTTCGCCCTGTGGTTCGCCTATATCTCGGTACTGCTCTTCACCATACCGATCTTCGCCATCCTCATTCTGGGCCTGATGGACACGCGGCGCACCATCGCGCTGACGCCAGCCGGCCCGGCAGAGAAGAAAAACCAGAACACCTGACATTCAGAAAGGAACTCTAAAATGGACGTCATTCTCCTCGAACGCATCGCCAAGCTCGGCCAGATGGGCGAAACCGTAAAGGTTCGCGACGGCTTTGCCCGTAACTACCTGCTGCCGCTCGGCAAGGCGCTGCGCGCCAACGAAGCCAACAAGAAGCGCTTCGAATCCGAGCGTGCGACGCTCGAAGCCCGCAACCTCGAGCGCAAGTCGGAAGCCCAGGCCGTCGCCGAGAAGCTCGACGGCAAGTCCTTCATCATCGTCCGCTCCGCCGGCGAAACCGGCCAGCTCTACGGCTCGGTCGCTGCCCGCGACGTCATCGAGGCGCTGGCTGCCGAAGGCTTCAACATCGGCCGCAACCAGGTCGAGCTCAACACCCCGATCAAGGCGATCGGCCTGCACAAGGTCGTCCTGCACCTGCACGCCGAAGTCGAGATCTCGGTCGAAGTCAACGTTGCCCGCTCCGTCGAAGAAGCCGAACGTCAGTCGAAGGGCGAAAGCCTGACCTCTGCCGACGCCATCTACGGCGTTGACGAAGACGCCCTGACGGCAGCCGACTTCTTCGATCCGGAAGCCGACGGCGTAGACGAAGACGAAGCCTGAGAACAACAGTGAGCCGGCTTTGCCGGCTCATCTGCTTTTTGGGGCCGGCTTTGCCGGCCCTTTGCTTTTGCGGCAGCCGAAAGGCACGGCTTGAAATCCGGATTTTCGCATCAATATTTATATGTCGTTAGACTGGATTGGCGGTCGGGCCGCTTTTTTTAGGCCGGTTTGCGACCAGACCCGTTCCGCCAGATTTTTTAAGCGCGACGGAGTTTAGCGAATGAAATTCATTGTACAGGCTCTCGTTTCCCGCCTCGTCGAGACCGGAAATCTGACGATCACCTACCCGGACGGCACCCGCCAGAGCTTCGGCGACGGCACCGGAAATCCCGTCCACATGCGTCTCAACACGAAGAAAGCGGTCTGGGGCCTCGCCCTCGACCCTGCCTACTATCTCGGGCATCACTATGGCACGGGGGATATCGAGATCGTGGAGGGCGATATCTACGACCTCCTGACGACCATCTTTACCGGCAATCCCGATTTCAAATATTACGACAGTCGCTGGAACCACCTGCTCGAACGGGCGCGCTACCTCTTCCGCTGGATACGGGAGAAGAACAGCATCGTACGCTCGCGCAAGAACGTGCAGCACCACTATGACCTGACGGGTGCGCTCTACGATCTCTTCCTCGACCAGGACCGGCAATATTCCTGCGCCTATTTCGAACGGCCGGACCAGACGCTCGACGACGCGCAGCTTGCCAAGAAGCGCCACATCGCGGCAAAGCTCAACATCATCCGGCCAGGTCAGAGCGTGCTCGACATCGGCAGCGGCTGGGGCGGCATGGCGCTCTACCTCGCCCGGCAGCTCGGCGCCAAGGTCACGGGCGTGACGCTCTCCGACGAGCAGCACGCCCTTTCCGTGACGCGGGCGAGCGAAGCCGGACTCTCGGAAGAGGTCAGGTTCCTGCTGCAGGACTATCGCAACACGGACGGCCCGTTCGACCGCATCGTCTCGGTCGGCATGTTCGAACATGTCGGCCGCCCGAACTACCTGACCTTCTTCCGCAAGAGCGCGTCGCTCCTGAAGCAGGACGGGGTGATGCTGCTGCACACGATCGGCCGCACGGACCGTCCCTCCGCCAACAACCCGTTCATCGAGAAGTACATCTTCCCGGGCGGCTATATCCCTGCCCTTTCGGAGGTCATGCAGGCGGTGGAGAAGAGCGGGCTTGCCGTGACGGATGTGGAAATCCTGCGCCTGCACTATGCCGAAACGTTGCGCCACTGGCGGGAACGCTTCATGGCCCGGCGCGACGAGGCCAAGGCGCTCTACGACGAGAAATTCTGCCGGATCTGGGAGTTCTACCTCGCGGCCTCCGAGAGTGCCTTTCGCTGGCAGAACCTCGTCGTCTTCCAGCTTCAGCTGGCGCATGACCAGAAGGCCGCGCCGCTGACGCGCGAATATATCGGCCGGGGCGAGGATTGTCTCAAGGCGCACGAGGGCAATCCCAAGGGCGAACGCCGCGGTGCGCGGCAGTTTCCGCAGGAAGCCTCGCTCTGAGATTCGAAAGCGGTGTCAACCGAAAGCCAGCAGGCCCGGCGCAATCCGGGCTTGCTGTGTCCCGCACGCCTGTGGAAAAGTCTAACAACGGGCTTAATGGTCGGGCCGAGTCGGAAGCGCTTGACCCCCGACAGCAAAGAAACCAAACCAGCGGCCTTCGCAAACAGGGATGGGGAGATTCGGGACGATGAACGACGCCGTGCGCAAACTCAGCCAGGCGGGCCGCGACAATGCGGAGCTGCATCATCGCGAGGCACCGAACAACGTCGAGGCCGAACAGGCGCTGCTCGGCGCGATCCTGGTCAACAACGATGCCTATTACCGCGTCTCGGATTTCCTGAAGCCCATGCACTTCAACGAGCCGCTGCACCGCAAGATCTACGAGCTTGCCGGCGACACGATTCGCATGGGCAAGATCGCGACGACGATCACGCTGAAGACCCACCTGCCCGCCGACGGCAAGGTCGGCGACCTGACGATCCCGCAGTACCTCGCGCGCCTTGCCGCCGAAGCCGTGACGATCATCAACGCGGAGGATTACGGCCGCGCCATCTATGACCTGGCGCTGCGCCGCTCGCTGATCACCATCGGCGAGGACATGGTCAACATCGCCTATGACGCGCCGCTCGATATGCCGCCGCAGAACCAGATCGAGGATGCCGAACGGCGCCTGTTCGAACTGGCCGAAACCGGCCGCTACGATGGCGGCTTCCAGTCGTTCAACGATGCCGTTGCGCTGGCGATTGACATGGCCGGCGCCGCCTTCGAGCGCGACGGCTCGCTATCGGGCATTTCCACCGGCATCCACTCGCTCGATGGCCGCATGGGCGGCCTGCAGCGCTCGGACTTGATCGTGCTCGCCGGGCGCCCCGGCATGGGCAAGACCTCGCTTGCCACCAACATCGCCTACAACATCGCCGCCTCCTACGAGCCGGAAGTGCAGGCGGACGGTTCCTTCAAGGCGAAGAACGGCGGCGTCGTCGGCTTCTATTCGCTCGAAATGTCGTCCGAACAGCTCGCAACGCGTATCATTTCCGAGCAGACGGAAGTTTCCTCGTCAAAAATCCGTCGTGGTGACATTTCCGAGGCCGATTTCGAAAAGCTGGTCGCCTGCAGCCAGATGATGCAGAAGGTGCCGCTCTATATCGACCAGACCGGTGGTATCTCGATCGCCCAGCTTTCCGCCCGCGCCCGCCGCCTCAAGCGCCAGCGCGGCCTCGATTGCCTCGTGGTGGACTATATCCAGCTGATGACCGGCTCGGGAAAATCCAGCGACAACCGCGTGCAGGAAATCACCCAGATCACCACCGGCCTCAAGGCGCTCGGCAAGGAGCTGAACGTGCCGATCATCGCGCTCTCCCAGCTCTCCCGTCAGGTGGAAAGCCGCGAGGACAAGCGCCCGCAGCTTTCCGACCTTCGCGAATCGGGCTCGATCGAACAGGACGCCGACGTGGTGCTCTTCGTGTTCCGCGAGGAATACTACGTGAAGAACCTCGAGCCGCGCGACGAGTTCGACCCGAAATACGAAGAGTGGAAGATGAAGTTCGAGGCCGTGAAGGGCACGGCGGACGTCATCATCGCCAAGCAGCGCCACGGACCGACCGGCACGGTGAAACTGGCCTTCCAGTCGGAATACACCCGCTTCACCGACCTCGCCGATCCGTCGTTCACCCAGTACGAGCATTGACGGGAGCCGGGATTCGCCCCTCACCCTCTCTCCGCAAGCGAGGAGAGGGAACTTGCGTCACGAACCATCATTGGTTGGGGAAGCCGGTGCCGCACATCCCCTTCGCCCCGCTTGCGGGGAGAAGGTGGCCGGCAGGCCAGATGAGGGGCAATCCTCCTCTTGCCCGCTCACCGCTTCCCGAAAGCCGGGGCCTTGCAGAAATCGCCCACGATGGCAAGCGCCCGCCGGCCGCGCGCCTTTTGCTCCTCGTCCATCATCGACAGGTCCAGCCTGTCGGAGCAGGTGCCGTCAGAGGCCCCACTCTCCCCTGAAAGCGCCATGCGGCTCGAACAATAGAGCCCCTCGCCCGTCAGAACGATCTGCTCCACGTCGGGAGAGGCGAGCGGAATGGGTTTTGCCTCCGCGATCATGTCATCGGCAGAGGCATAGGCCGTGACCGCCGTCACGCGGCTGAGATCGACCAGGCCGAGCGTCAGCGTCGCCCACTTTTCCGGGAACTGCAGGGCTGCGGTCGTGCGGGCACGGCAGGGCGCTCCGGAGACTTCCAGCCGGGTCACCAGCCGGGGCGCCTCGGGATTGTCGACGATGGAATAGTAGATGTCCGCGCCCGCCTCGCGCACCGGCACCGCACCGTCCTGGGCAAGGCCGAGCAGCACCGCATGCGCCTCGCGCATCGCGGCATCCGTCGGCACGCTCTCCGCAACCGCCGCCTCGCCCGAAAGGGCGAGGGCCATCGCCCCAACGGCCGTTCTCATTCCTGCCCGCATCGTCTCTCCCTTTCGGCGCGGCACCATAGAGGCCGCGTTTCGTACCGGCAATGCAGCCGGCGGCCGTATTGCCGCCATGGTCCACAGGCTGTATCTCACTGAAATGAGCACGCACCACACGCCCACCCGCTCCACCCTGCCCGTCGCCGGCGAGGACCATGCTCGTCTGACGATCGATCTTTCTGCGCTTGCCGACAACTGGCGCGCCATGGCGCGGCGCTCCGGCGCGGCGCGCACCGCCGCGGTGCTGAAGGCCGACGCCTACGGCATCGGCCTCGAACCGGCGGCAAGGACCTTTCATCTGGCAGGTGCGCGCGATTTCTTCGTCGCCACCCCGGCGGAAGGCGCTGCGTTGCGCGCGACGCTGCCGGATGCCCGCATCTACGTTCTGTCCGGCATGTGGGCCGGCTCCGAGCGGCTGTTCTTCGAGTTCGACCTCGTGCCGGTCATTGCCTCGGAGGAACAGCTCGCCGTCTTCATGGCCGCGGTCTCCGACGGAAGCGACCACCCCTGCGTGCTGCATGTCGACACGGGTATGAGCCGGCTCGGCCTGCGCGTCGAAGATGCCCTGGCGCTTGCCGGCGACGTGGCGCGGCCGGCGAGCTTCTCGCCGATCATGCTGCTCAGCCATCTCGCCTGCGCGGATGATCCGAACCACCCGCTCAACCGCCAGCAGCTCCAGCGGTTCCGCACCGCCGTCGATGCCTTCGACGGCATCGATGCGACGCTGGCCAATTCGGCCGGCATCTTCCTCGGCGAAGAGTATCACTTCACCCTCACCCGCCCGGGCATCTCGCTCTATGGCGGCGCGGCCGTCAACGACGCGCCGAACCCGATGAAGCCGGTCGTCACCGCCGAAGCCCGTATCCTCCAGGTGCGCGAGGCGAAAGCCGGCGAAAGCGTCAGCTACGGCGCCACCACCGTCTTCACCCGCGACACGCGCATCGCCGTCGCCGCGGTCGGCTATGCGGATGGCTACATGCGCGCCCTTTCCGGCTCAGGCGTGCCGCTGCGCAAGACGAACGTCCCGGGTGCCGGCGGCGTGCTGCACGGCCGCGCGGTACCGCTGATCGGCCGCGTCACCATGGATCTCACCCATTTCGACGTGACGGACCTGCCGGAGGGAAGCGTCCGGCCCGGCGACTTCATCGAGCTCTTCGGCCGTAATATGCCCATCGAGGATGTGGCCCGCGCCGGCGGCACGATCGACTACGAGCTCCTGACCAGCCTCGGAAGGCGTTACGAACGACGCTACGAAGCGGCGAAAAAATAGGACACGTTCCCCTTTTGTGCTAGGGACTTCCGGAACGATTCCGGAAAGCGAGATTTTATGGCGAAAGCCCGCACCCAATTCGTCTGCCAGAACTGCGGCACCGCCCATTCCCGCTGGGTCGGGAAATGCGAGGGCTGCGGCGAGTGGAACACCGTCGTCGAGGAAGATCCGATGGGCGGCATCGGCTCCGGCCCCGGCAAGGTACCGAAGAAGGGCCGCCCCGTTGCGCTGACCGCTCTCTCCGGCGAGATCGAGGAAGCCCCGCGCATCCACACCGGCATCGGCGAGCTCGACCGTGCCACAGGTGGCGGCTTCGTGCGGGGCTCGGCCGTGCTGATCGGCGGCGATCCCGGCATCGGCAAATCCACCCTTCTTATGCAGGCCGCCGCCGCCCTCTCCCGCCGCGGCCACCGCATCATCTATGTCTCGGGCGAAGAGGCCGTGGCGCAGGTGCGCCTGCGCGCCCAGCGCCTGCAGGCCGCCGAGACCGACGTGCTGCTCGCCGCCGAGACCAATGTCGAGGACATCCTCGCCACCGTCGGCGAAGGCAAGCGGCCCGATCTCGTGATCATCGATTCGATCCAGACCCTGTGGAGCGACACCGCCGAGGCCGCGCCCGGGACGGTGACGCAGGTGCGCACCGGCGTGCAGGCGATGATCCGCTTCGCCAAGCAGACGGGCGCCGCCATGGTGCTCGTCGGCCATGTCACCAAGGAAGGCCAGATCGCCGGCCCGCGTGTCGTCGAGCACATGGTCGATGCCGTGCTCTATTTCGAAGGCGACCGCGGCCACCACTACCGCATCCTGCGCACCGTCAAGAACCGTTTCGGCCCGACGGACGAGATCGGTGTCTTCGAGATGTCCGACAAGGGCCTTCGCGAAGTCTCAAACCCGTCCGAACTCTTCCTCGGCGAGCGCAATGCGAAATCGCCGGGCGCGGCGGTCTTTGCCGGCATGGAGGGCACGCGGCC
>NZ_DLHQ01000059.1:105163-114995 GCF_002483305.1 Brevundimonas sp. UBA7664 | reverse complement strand
GTGCTGGTCGAGGTGCAGGCCCTCGTCGCCCCCACCTCGCTCGGCACGCCGCGCCGTGCGGTCGTCGGCTGGGATTCGGCGCGGCTTTCGATGATCCTCGCCGTGCTGGAGGCCCATTGCGGCGTGCGCCTCGGTCAACACGACGTCTACCTCAATGTGGCGGGCGGCTACCGTATCTCGGAACCGGCTGCAGACCTTGCGGTCGCCTCGGCGCTCGTTTCGTCGCTTGCCGGTCTTGCCCTTCCTGCCGATTGCGTCTATTTCGGCGAAGTCAGCCTGTCGGGCGCAATCCGCCCGGTGGCGCACACCGCCCAGCGCCTCAAGGAGGCGGAAAAGCTGGGTTTTTCGCAGGCCGTCCTGCCCGCCGGTTCCGCCGATCTGCCCAAGGGCAATGGCGGCCGCTGGAGCGAGATCGACAGCCTGCCGGATCTGGTGGCGCGCATTGCCGGTTCGAAGAGCGCCCTGAAGCGGGAAGACGAGGACGTTTGACGCCCTCCGGCAAACGGCAATGGCCTGTGGGAAACATCGGTCGCCGGCGTGCCGAACTGAGACGGCGAAGACGCCTTCCGCTAAGGTGCCCCCGCTTGAACGAGGCGGGGCCCGGCGACATTTCGGGTTTGGAGTAGGACGAACATGCCCATCACAATTCTCGACGGTATCGTCATCGGCGTCGCGCTGTTCTCCGCCGTACTGGCGATGGTGCGCGGTTTTTCGCGTGAGGTGCTCTCCGTCGCCAGCTGGGTGGGTGCCGCGGCAGCCGCCTACTTCCTCTATCCGGTCCTCGTGCCCTATGCGAAGGACTATACGACGAGCGATACGGTCGCCATGGTCGGCTCGGCTGCTGCCGTCTTCCTCGTCGCGCTCATCGTGATCTCCTTCATCACCATGCGCATGGCCGATTTCATCATCGACAGCCGCATCGGCGCGCTGGACCGTACGCTTGGCTTCCTGTTCGGTGCAGCGCGCGGCATCCTGCTCGTCGTCGTCGCCATGCTGTTCTTCAACTGGCTGGTCGCGCCGCAGCAGCAGCCGTCCTGGGTCACCACGGCAAAATCCAAGCCGCTGCTCGACAATCTCGGCTCGCGCCTCGTGGCGCTCCTGCCGGAAGATGCCGACGCGACGATCCTCGACCGCCTGCGCGGCAAATCCGCCGAAGGCGCGCCCACCGAAGGCGGCACGGAGGATCCGGATGGCGCCTCCGGCGGCACGAACCAGGCGCCCGCCGAAGAGACGCCCGCCACAAACGGATAAATCGATCAGGGGAGCTGATACTCGCGAGAAATGGCGAAGGCAGGCTCCCCGATTTTTTGGTAGGATAGACCATCAGCCACTGACGCTTCCGGGCCTCGGTGGCAAATGCTTTAGGCAATACCCATATGGGCCTTGCCGAATGACCCAGAACCCCGTGCAACCTCTTACGGTCCCGAGCAAAGGCTTGCAGCAATGAGCGACTTCCAGTTCCCCGGCCGCCACGACGACGATCTCGATGGCGACACGCTTCACGAAGAGTGCGGCGTCTTCGGCATTCTCGGTCATCCGGAAGCCGCAACGCTGACGGCGCTCGGCCTGCACGCGCTCCAGCACCGCGGCCAGGAAGCCGCCGGTATCGTCTCCTTCGACGGCAAGCAGTTCCATACGGAAAAGCATATGGGCCTCGTCGGCGACCACTATACGAACCCGGTGACGCTCGCCAAGCTGCCCGGCAACATGGCGATCGGACACACGCGCTACTCCACGACGGGAGAAGTGGCGCTGCGCAATGTACAGCCGCTCTTTGCGGAACTGGAAGTCGGCGGCATCGCCGTCGCCCATAACGGCAACTTCACCAACGGCCTGACGCTGCGCCGGCAGATCATCGCGGGCGGCGCCATCTGTCAGTCGACATCGGACACGGAAGTGGTGCTCCACCTCATCGCCCGCTCGCGCTACACCTCCACGACCGACCGCTTCATCGATGCGATCCGCCAGATGGAAGGCGGCTACTCGATGCTCGGCATCACCCGCACCAAGCTGATCGCCGCGCGCGACCCCACGGGCATCCGTCCGCTCGTCATGGGCGAGCTCGACGGCAAGCCGATCTTCTGCTCGGAAACCTGCGCGCTCGACATCATCGGCGCGAAGTACATCCGCGACGTCGAGAACGGCGAGATCATCGTTTGCGAAATCCAGCCGGACGGCTCGATCACCATCGAGGCGAAGAAATCGGGCAATCCGCAGCCGGAACGCCTCTGCCTCTTTGAATACGTCTATTTCGCCCGCCCCGATTCCGTTGTCGGTGGCCGTTCGGTCTATGTCGCACGCAAGAACATGGGCATGAACCTTGCCAAGGAACACCCGGTCGAGGGCGACGTCGTCGTTCCCGTCCCGGATGGCGGCACGCCCGCGGCACTCGGCTACGCGCAGGAAAGCGGCATCCCGTTCGAATACGGCATCATCCGCAACCACTATGTCGGCCGCACCTTCATCGAGCCGACACAGCAGATCCGTGCCTTCGGCGTGAAGCTGAAGCATTCCGCCAACCGCGCGATGATCGCCGGCAAGCGCGTCATCCTCGTCGACGATTCGATCGTGCGCGGCACGACGTCGCTGAAGATCGTGCAGATGATCCGCGATGCAGGCGCCAAGGAAGTGCATATCCGCGTCGCCAGCCCGATGATCTTCTACCCCGACTTCTACGGCATCGACACGCCCGACCGGGACAAGCTGCTCGCCAACCAGTACAACGACGTCAAGGCGATGGCGAAGTATATCGGGGCGGATTCGCTGGAGTTCCTCTCCATCGACGGGCTCTACCGCGCCGTCGGCGGCGAGGGCCGCAACCCGGCCCGCCCGCAGTTCACCGACCATTACTTCACCGGCGACTATCCGACGCGCCTCCTTGACAAGGAAGGCGAGACGATGGGACGGAAGGTCTCGGTAATGGCAAGCAACGGATAATCGAAGATAGTATGAGCATCGACCTGAAAGGCCGCCTCGCGCTGGTCACCGGCGCGTCGCGCGGTATCGGCTATTTCACCGCCCTCGAACTCGCAAAGGCCGGCGCGCATGTCATCGCCTGCGCCCGCACGATCGGTGGCCTCGAAGAACTGGACGATGCCATCAAGGCCGCCGGCGGCGCGGCAACGCTGGTGCCCTTCGACCTCGCCGACATGCCGGCGATCGACAAGCTCGGCGGCTCGATCTTCGAGCGCTGGGGCAAGCTGGACATTCTCGTCGCGAACGCCGGCGTGCTCGGCACGATCTCGCCGATCGGCCATATCGAAGCGAAGGTGTTCGACAAGGTGATGGCGATCAACGTCACCGCCACCTGGCGGCTGATCCGCTCGCTTGAGCCGCTGCTCCTGAAATCGGATGCCGGCCGCGCCGTCATCCTCTCGTCCAGCGCCGCACACAAATGCAAGCCCTTCTGGGGCCCCTACTCGGCCTCCAAGGCCGCTGTGGAGGCGCTGGCGCGCACCTGGGCCGGCGAGACGCAGCGCACCGCCCTGCGCATCACCTCGCTCGACCCCGGCGCCACCCGCACCGCCATGCGCGCACAGGCCATCCCCGGCGAGGACCCTTCGACCCTGCAGCATCCCTCGGAGGTCGCCAAGGTCATCCTGTCGCTCGTCGCACCCGACTATGCCGAAACGGGCAAGCTCTTCGACATGCGCCAGGGGCGTTTGCTGGACTATCGCCTGCCGGAGTGATCCGGTTCGGGCTGAACACCCCCTCTGCCCGGCAGGGCAGAGGGGGTGTTCAGCCCGCCAAGCCCATCCCTACTCCCCCACCACCGTCTTCACCACCACCGAAAGCCCCGGTGCGAGGCGCTTCGCCATGTCCTGCCCCTGGTCGATGCTGATGCGCACGGGCACGCGTTGGGCGATCTTTGTAAAATTGCCGGTGGCGTTGTCGGGCTTGATCACGCTGAACTCCGAGCCGGCGGCAGGCGAGAAGCGCTCGACATGGCCGGTCAGCGTCGCGTGCTTCAGCGCATCGACGCTGACCTCGACCTTCTGGCCGGGCTGGATATAGGCGAGCTGGGTTTCCTTGAAGTTGGCGATGACCCAGGTGTCATGCGGCACGACGGCCATCAGCTGTGTGCCGGCGGCGACATACTGGCCGAGCTTGACGCCCACCTCGCCCACGGCACCGTCACGCGGGGCGGTGATGACCGTGTTGGAAAGATCGATCCTGGCGAGCTCCACCGAGGCCTCCGCACCCGCCACCGCGGCGCGCAGGGAATCACGGCCGACGATGATCGTCTGCAGGTCCTGCCGGGAGACTTCAAGATTCGCCTGCGCCTGCGCAATGGACGCTTCCGCCTGGTCAAGCGTGGTGCGGCTCTGCTCGCGATCGCTCTGGGTGGCGATGCCCTTGTTCGACAGCTCCTCGATGCGGTTCCAGTTCTCCTCCGCCCGGCGCTTGGCGTAGGTCGCGCTGTCGAGCGCCGCCTCGCTGGCGCCGATGCGCGCCTTGGCGGCGTTCTCCTGCTGCTCGGAATTGGCGAGCGCCGCCTTCTGGCTGGCGAGCGTGGCATTGGCCTGCTCGACCTTCTGGCGGAAGATGCGGTCGTCGAGCCGGGCGAGCACCGCGCCGACCTTGACCGTCTCGTAGTCCTTCACGGACACCTCGGTGACGTAGCCGGCGAGCTGCGGGCTGATCAGCGTCACGTAGCCGCGCACATAGGCATTGTCCGTCGTCTGGACGTCGCTGGCAAAGGGCGGCAGCTGCCAGGCGTAGAGCACTGCGCCGATGCCGGTCACGCCGAGGACGAGGGCGAGCGCCGTGGCGGTATTGCGGATGTAAGTCTTCATTTCGGTCAACCTTCAACGGCCGCCGGCTCGCCATTGCGAGCGCTGGCCTCTCTGATGCGGATGTAGAGCATGTGGATGGCGAGCGCCGCGGCGGCGCCGACGGCAAGCAGCGCGATGACGAGGAAGGCATCGTTGTGGGCGAGCACATTGGCCTCCCGCGTCACCTGTTGGCCGAGCAGCGCGACGCCCTCCGCCTTCAGCACGGCCGGATCGATGATCGTGCGGCCATAGGCGGCGGAAAGCTGCGCCACGCGGCCGGCAACGAGCGGATCGGCAAGCGTCATCGCCTCGGCGAGGATGTTCGAGTGGAACTTCTCGCGCAGCGTGATGAAGGAGCCGAACAGCGCCGAGCCGGCAAGGCCGCCGAGGCTCTGCGTGACCAGGAAGACGACGATGAAGCTAAGGATGTATTGCGGCCCCTTGCGCAGCGCCAGCGTGAAACCGGAAGCAATGGCCGGCGGCAGGAACAGGCTGCCGCCGGCGGCGATCATCGCCTGGCTGACATACATCTGCTCCGGCCGCGTCAGGTTCGTCGCCCGGCTGTCGAGAAAGGCGCCGGCGCCGATCAAAAGCAGCGCCACCATATGGATACCCGGCTCCCGGCCGGGCTTCAGGATGGCCGCACAGAGAAGGCCGCCCGCGGCGGTGGCGAGCGCCACCATGCCGTAGAGCCCGGCCAGCTGATCGTTCTGCAGACCGGTGATCTGGAAGAAATTGCCGGCGACGGCGGTCTGTTCGGCCAGCATCAGCCGGAACAGCACCAGCACGGCGGCAAAGTGCAGCATCTCGCGGCTGAACAGCCAGCGCAGGTCGATCAACGGCCTTTCACGGTTAAGCTCGATGACGGCGGCGATGGTGAGCGCGCCGACCATGACAACGAGCAGGGTGCCGATCCAGGGGGCCTCCAGCCACCAATATTGCCGGCCGAGCACCAGCACGACGGCACCCGAGCCGAAACCGACGGCGATGAACAAGTAGCTGACGATATCGAGCTTCTCGATGACCTTTGCCCGCGGTGGCGGCGCCAGCGGCAGGAGATAGATCGCTGCGAAGGAGAGCATGGCAAGCGCCAGCTCGAAACGCAGCAGCGCCCGCACACCGCCGAGATCGATGAGCGCCGGCGAGATGAACCGGGTGAGCGGGGCGGCAAGACCGATATTGGTCAGCGCGAGCGAGATGCCGATCGTCAGCTTGCGCGCCGGGCTGAAGGCCTCCAGCATGTAGAGGAAGCCGAGCGAGGAAAGCGGTGCCGCCGCGATGCCGGCGAAGAAGCGCAGCACGAGGGCGGACTGCAGGTCCGTGATGAAGATATGCGCCACCGACACGAGGAGAAAGGCGGCGATGCCGAGTTCGGCGAAGGGGCGCAGGCCAAACTGGTTGCGGATCTTGATGAGCGCCAGCGAGAGCGAGGCGTTCGGCGCCATGTAGGCGGCCATCAGCCAGGTCGCCTCGGCAGCGGTGGCGCCGAATGGGCCCTGGAGCTGCGGGATGTTGGCGGCGACGAGGTTCAGGCCGAAGCCCTGCGTCATGGCGAGCAGGGTGGAGGCGATCATGTAGGCGGCAGCCCTTGGCGGCGCCATGGGCGGCGGCGGTGGCGGGGCGGCGGGTTTTTCCTCGGCCGGCTCCTGCGCCCCGGATCGCGGCGGCTCGCCCTCCCCTCCGCGCCCGTCGGCAGCGGGAACGGCGCTCATGCCTCGACGCACTCCCGACAGCTCTGCGCGATATTGTCGGACATGGCGGCGAACACCTTGACGGTGGTCGACATGTCCTGCGCCGAAATGCTCTTCAGCACGTCGGCGCGCAGCGAGCGGGCGAGCTCCAGCACCTCTCCGGCGACCTTGGCGCCGCGCGGCGTCATGGCGATCTGCTTGGCGCGGCGGTCGCCCTCCACCGACTGGCGCTGGATGAAACCCTGCTTCTCCATGCCGTCGAGCAGGCGCACGAGCGTCGGCGTCTCGATGTCGAGTTCGTCGGCGAGCTCACGCTGGTTGAGATTAACGCCACGGCCGAGGATCAGAAGTGCGCGGGCGCGGGGCAGCGTCAGCCCCCGCTCCTTCACACGGGCGTCGAACAAGGCGCGCATCTTGCGCTGCACGCGGGAAAGGTCGTCCAGGATACGCTCGCGCGGATCGGGTGTGTTCATCTCAGTAGTCCAAATACAATTAGCTTACTATCTATTTGATTGCTAGTTAATCGACCTGCAATAAAAAATCAAGCCCTGCCCACAGCATGTGGACAGGGCTTTCTGAAAATTCACATGGATGTGATGGGCGTTGCTACTGCCCGTCGGGATCCTCGGGGAACTCGCTGGCCCCCGGTGTCACTGGCGCCGTCCAGCCGCCATATTTACGCTGCCAGGAGCGGGCGCCGAACGGCAGGGTCGCCAGATAGGCGACGACCGTCACCACCATGGTTTCCCAGGTGAAGCTCATCAGCGTTGCGACATAGAGCACGACGAGCAGAATGCCCGGCAGCACGAGGTCACGACGGATGCGGCTGCCTTCCGACTTGCCGGACCAGACCGGCAGGCGGCTGACCAGCAGGAAGCCGATCAGCACGGTGTAGCCGGACGCGAGATAGGCAAAGAGCGGGCTCGGCGCGAGACCAAGGAAACCGAGATAGACCGGCAACAGCACCAGCATGGCGCCGGCCGGTGCCGGCACCCCGACAAAATATTCCGATTGCCACTTCGCCTTGGTCTCACGCTCGGCCATGACGTTGAAACGCGCCAGCCTGAGGCCGGCGGCGATAGCATAGATCAGCGCCGCGATCCAACCGAAGGAGCGCGCCTGGTCGAGGATGAAGACGTAGAGCACGAGTGCCGGCGCCACGCCGAAATTGACGATGTCGGCGAGCGAATCCATCTGGCCGCCGAACTTCGAGGTGGCCTTCAGGAGGCGCGCGATACGCCCATCGATGCCATCGAGGAAGGCGGCGAGCAGCACCATGCCGACGGCGAGCTCGTACCGGTTTTCGAAGGCGAGCCTGATACCGGTGAGACCCGCGCAGATGGCAAGCACCGTGATGAGGTTCGGGATGATGATGCGCAGCGGGATTTCCCGCAGGCGCGGACCGCGCGCTTCGTCGTTCGGTCCATTCGGCTCATAGGGCGGAAAGGGTGTGTCCATCGCTTTTCGCTTTGCTGTTTTCGGGCGGCAGGCAGAAAGGGTCGATGTTGCGAAACCCTGTTGGCGACTGCCTGTTGCCTCTCTTCTCGTTTCCTCAGCCGCGACGGCTGATGACCGGCCCCTTGGCCGAGCCGAATTCTGCCAGCACCGTCTCACCGGCGATCGCCGTCTGACCAACGCTGACGCGCGGCTGCACGCCTGCCGGAAGGAAGACGTCGAGGCGCGAGCCGAAGCGGATGAGGCCGAAGCGTTCGCCGGCCTCCAGGCTGTCGTTCATGTTGGTCCAGCACAGGATGCGGCGGGCGACGAGGCCGGCGATCTGCACGACGCCGATCGGCCCGTGCGCGCTCTCGATGACGAGGCCGTTGCGCTCGTTCTCCTGGCTCGCCTTGTCGAGATCGGCATTGAGGAATTTTCCCGCACGATAGGCGACGCGCGTGACGCGGCCACGCATCGGCGCGCGGTTCACATGGCAATTGAAGACGTTCATGAAGACCGAGATGCGCATCATCGGCTGGTCACCGAGTTCCAGTTCGGCCGGCGGCGTCACCATGGCGACGGCCGAGACGCGGCCATCGGCCGGGCTGATCACAAGATCGTCATCCTGCGGCGTCAGGCGCTCGGGATCGCGGAAGAAGTAGGCGCACCAGGCCGTGAGCACGAAGCCGATCCACATCAGCGGTTCCCAGGCTGCGCCGAGGAGCAGCGAGGCGACGAAGAAGCCGGCCACGAACTTCCAGCCCTCCCGATGAATCGGCACCAGGGTGCTGCGTATCGTATCGACCAAACTCATCTTCCGACATCTCCTGATGATTTCACGCCATCGACCTAGCGTGAAATGGCGATGGGGGCAATGCGGCGTGGCGATTAGCCCCCAGGCGCACGGCCCTCTCCGGTGCCCGACCCACCAGGTGCAAGTGCGGTTCTCAACCGTCCGATACCGTGCTTTCCCGCCCTGCGGTTGACAACCGCCGGGCGGTGCGGGCACACTTTCCGTGTTGCTGTAGGGCGCATCGGCGGGAGCCGAAGGGGCAATGCCCACCTACGACCGAAACCGTAGCAGCGCCCATGCCGAACATCGAAAACCTCCGCAAGCAGGCCAAGCAGTTCCTGCGCTGGCATCGTGAACGACACCATCCGGTGGCGGCGATCATCCGCGCCGGTCTGCCCGCTTTCCGGGATCTGACCGATCGGGAGGTGCTCGACGCCGCATTCTCGCTTGCCGATGCGCAGGCGCTCGTCGCCCGTCAGAACGGGTTTGCGGACTGGCAGGCGCTCAGAACAGGAGCCCCCATCATGAACAGCACGACCGAAAGCATGCAGCAAGGCCCGATCCTCAGCGGAGCGGAGCCGATCCTCTACGTCGCCGATTTCGCCGCCTCCCTCGCCTTCTTCACGGAAAAACTCGGCTTTGCCGTCGATTTCGCCTATGGCGACCCGCCATTCTACGGGGTCGTTGTGCGTGACCGGGCACGGCTCTGCCTGCGACTGGTGCACGAGCCCGTCTTCGTCGGAGACATCCGCCAACGGGAAGAACTGCTTTCGGCCTCGATCACGCTCGACAGCGCGGCGGAGATCAAGGCGCTTTTCCTCGGCTATCAGGCGGCCGGCGTCGCGTTCCACAAAACGCTCCGGACGGAGCCCTGGGGGGCGCGGACCTTCATCCTCCTCGATCCGGACGGCAACCTGATCCTCTTCGCCGCGCCGGGAGCGTGATCACTCCGCGGCGGGCGCACCGCGCACGACAATACCGAGCTCATCGCTTTCGCGCACCTGCTTCAGGCGCTCCTCGGCCTGCACGGCCTCGCGCTGGCGGTTCCACATGGAGGCGTAGAGGCCGTCGTCGCGCTGCATCAATTCGCCATGCGTGCCGCGCTCGGCAATGCCGCCGTCCTTCAGCACGATGAT
>NZ_DLHQ01000059.1:728-105129 GCF_002483305.1 Brevundimonas sp. UBA7664 | reverse complement strand
CGGTTCTTCGAGACGACGTCGAGTGCCGCCTGGATTTCCTGCTCCGTGCGGGTGTCGAGCGCCGAGGTCGCCTCGTCGAGAATGAGGATCGGCGGGCTCTTCAGGATGGTGCGGGCGATGGCGACGCGCTGCTTCTCACCGCCGGAGAGTTTCAGGCCACGCTCACCGACCATCGCCTTGAAGCCTTCCGGCAAGTGGCGGATGAAGGGGCCGATCTGCGCCGCCTCAGCGGCGGCGGTGACCTCCTCGTCGCTGGCGCCAGGTCGGCCGTAGCGGATGTTGTAAGCGATCGTGTCATTAAAGAGCACGGTATCCTGCGGCACCATGCCGATCACCGAGCGCAGGCTCTTCTGCGTGACATCGCGTACATCCTGCCCGTCGATGGTGATCGCGCCCTCCTGCACGTCGTAGAAACGATAGAGCAGCCGCGAAAGCGTCGACTTCCCTGCGCCGGACGGGCCGACGACGGCGACGGTCTTGCCGGCGGGAACATCGAAGGAGACGCCCTTGAGGATCGGCCGCGCCGGATCATAGGAAAAGTGCACGTCCCTGAAGGAGATCGCGCCGTCGGCGATGATGAGGTCCTTGGCACCGGGCTTGTCCTGTACCTCTTCCTCCACTTCGAGCAGATCGAACATCTGTTCGATATCCGTCAGGCCCTGGCGGATTTCGCGGTAGACGAAGCCGATGAAGTTGAGCGGGATGGCGAGCTGGATCAGCATGGCGTTGATGAAGACGAAATCGCCGACCGTCTGCTCGCCGCGCTGCACGGCAAGCGCCGACATCGCCATCATGACCGCCATGCCGACGCCGAAGATCAGCGCCTGACCGAAGTTGAGCCAGCCGAGCGAGGTCCAGACCTGGGTCGCCGCCTTCTCGTAGCGCGCCATGGACTGGTCGAAGCGGCGCGCCTCCATCTCCTCGTTGCCGAAATACTTGACCGTCTCGAAGTTGAGCAGCGAGTCGATCGCCTTGGTGTTGGCTTCGGTGTCGCTGTCGTTCATCGAGCGGCGGATCGAGATGCGCCAGTCGCTCGCACGCACCGTGAACCAGATGTAGAGACAGACAGTGACGGCCGTGACGAGAAGATACTGCAGCCCGTAACCCCACCAGAAGATGGCGGCGGTGAGCAGGAACTCGATGAAGGTCGGCACGCTGTTGAGGATCGTGAAGCGCACGATCGTCTCGATGCCCTTGGTGCCGCGCTCGATGACGCGCGACAGGCCGCCGGTGCGCCGCTCCAGATGGAAGCGCAGCGACAGGCGGTGCAGGTGCACGAAGGTGCGGTAGGCGAGCTGGCGCACGGCATATTGCCCGACGCTGGCAAACAGCGCGTCGCGCAGCTGGTTGAGGCCGGCCTGCAGGATGCGCGCACCGTTGTAGGCAAGCACCAGCATGACGGCGCCAAGCAGGAAGGTCGGCAGAAGCGAGACGGCATCCGCCTTGCCGTTCAGCGCATCCGTTGCCCACTTGAAGAAATAGGGCACCAGCAGCAGCACGATTTTCGAGGCGAGCAGGAAGACGGACGCCCAGACGACGCGCATCTTCAGGTCGGGCCGGTCGGAAGGCCACATATAGGGCCAGAGGTTCACCAGCGTGTGGAGGGGATTGCTGCTGTCGGCCGAAACCGTCTTTTTCGTCGTTCTCGCCACGCTGGCCTCCGCCGGGTCGCCGTCACGCCCCGGTCTTCGTTTCTTGCCGGACTTGCCGAATGAAAATGCGGCGCCCGGTAGGGGCGCCGCATCGGGGAGATAGGTCCTTGCCGGCCGCTTCGCAACGGCCGGCGGGAAATTGTCCTTGTGCAAGTCCGGCAAACTCCGCACTGCCGGACCTGCGAGGGATCAATTGCCGCGAACGCGCTTGCGGTGCAGCTCTTCCGCCTCCGCATCGCTTTCCACCGTCTTGTCCGGCACGCCGAAGACCTGGCCGGGGATGATGCGGTCCGGATCGGCGATCTGGTCCTCGTTGGCGAGGTAGATCGTCGTGTAGCGTACACCCTTGCCGTAGATGCGGCGGGAGATCTGCCAGAGCGTGTCGCCGCGGCGGATGATGACCGAGGTCTTGCTCTGCTGCAGCGGCGCCTGCTCGACCGTTTCCGGCTCCTCGGCAACCGCCTGTCCGCTGCCCGTTGCGGCGGCTTCGCCCGAGGTGGCGGTGCCGCTCTCGCTGCCGGTCGCAGCCGCGGTGCCGCCGGCCGTCGTGGTTTCCTCCGCCGGGCTCGCAGCGTCGGCAACCGGCGCACCGCCCACCGCTTCGCTGCCCGACGCAACGGCGTTGGCGGCGGCCGTCAGCGAGGGCATGCCTTCCAGCGCCACAAGCGCCTGCTGATAGGCCTCCTTGCCGGCGCCGGCCGGAACCGCGGCGAAGCGGTCGAGCGCGGTCGAGGCCCAGCCCTTCAGCTTTTCGATGGCCGCCGTCACATCCGCGGCCGTGCCCGCCGGGGGCGTGAAGCCGGTGATGCCCTTGAGGGCGCCTTCAAGCGCGGTGCGGGCGGTCTGGATTTCCGCCGACGTCGCATTGCGGCCGTCGGAGAACAGCGCAACGAACTGCTGCTGGAGCGCCGTCGCCTGGCCGGCCAGCGCCTCGATGGAGCTGTCCGCCGCGGCCGACGCCGCGCCGACCACGGCCTCCGCCTTCTCGATGGCCGGAGCCAGCGCATCGGCAACGGCCGTCTCGATCGAGCCGAGAGCACCGCCGACAGCGGCAGCGTCCTTCGGCAGGGCCTGGAGGCGGGCGAGCGCCGTGGCCGCAGCGGCCGAGGCCTTGGCGGCCATGTCGCGGGCCGCATCGCCCTCTTCCGGGCCGGGCTTGAACTCCGATAGCGACTTCAGCGCGATCTCCGTCGCGGACCGGGCAGCCGCCAGCTCCTCGACGGTCGGCAGGCGGCCATCGGCATAGAGGCCCTTGAGCAGCGCCAGCGCCTTGTCGGCCTCGGTGCGCAGCTTGTCGAACGTGCCGCCGCCGATGAGGCCGAGCGCCGGGGCGGTATCGCCGGTGGCATTCTCCTGCGCGACAACGGCGACCTGTTCGCCTTCCGGCCGATCGAACGGAACGGAAGCGCGGAATTCGACCTTGCTGCCATCCGGGCTCATCACGTCGGCGCGGACGGTGTGGCGGCCGACCGACAGGTCGATCGTGCCATCGGCCACGTAGCGGCCCTGATCATCCGCCTTCGCCTCGCCGACGAGCGTGTCGTCGGCATAGATACGCACAAGCGCACCCGGCTTGGCCGTGCCGGCAATGAACATGCGCTCGCCTTCCAGCTCGACGGCCGAAACACGGGCCTGGGGCTTGGCCGCCGTTTCCGTCGCCGCGCTGCCGGCTGCACCCGCCGTCTCCGTCGCAGCGGCCGTGGCGGTTTCGCCCGTGGCTGCCGCATTGCCGCCGCTCGTCCCGGCCGTTTCCGTCCCGGCAGGCTGTTCGCCCGCGGTGCCGGCTGCGCCTGCATCGGTGGCAGCGGCGGTTTCGCCGGCTGGCTGGTCGATGGTCTTTTCCGCGGTAGCGGCGGCCTTGTCCGCGGTGTCCGGCACCGTGATCAGGCGGCTCGCCTCGCCGGGCTTGGAGACCATGGCCAGGAGCTCGCCGCCGGCATCCTTCGGCACGGAGACGGTCGCCACCTCGTCCGAGGTCTTCGAGACGCCCTTGTCGTCCTTGGTGTTCAGGGTGAGC
Organism: Brevundimonas sp. UBA7664; assembly: GCF_002483305.1. Classification (GTDB taxonomy): domain Bacteria; phylum Pseudomonadota; class Alphaproteobacteria; order Caulobacterales; family Caulobacteraceae; genus Brevundimonas. The sequence goes on along the minus strand of NZ_DLHQ01000059.1, from coordinate 101,460 downwards.
TGATAGTCGCCGGCCGAGAGCGGCTGATCGAAGACGGCCGCGAAATCGCCGGACGGGCCGATATCGGCCGTCGCGACGACGGTCTCGCCATTCTTGATCTCCAGCTTGGTGTTCGGCTGGCCGCGGCCGGCGATCACCGTCGAACCATCGGGCTCGACGCGCAGGAGATCGAAGGCAGGCGTGACCCAGCCGGCGGCCGGATCGGCCGGCGTCGTTTCCGCCTTGGCGACCTCCTGGGTCGCGGTCGCAGCCTCGCCTATCGTCGCATCGGCCGGCTTCTCGCTTCCGGCAGCAGAGCCCGTGCCGGTCGCTTCTCCACCCGTCGCTGCCTCGCCGGTTCCCGTCGTCGGACGGGCCTGCTTGCCCTCGGCCGTCGTGGTCTCGCCGCCGCCTTGCGTCGTCGTATTGGTAAGGCTCGCGACCGGGGTTTCGGCCGGCTTGTCCTTGTTCATGTTGGGCAGCACGAAGAAAACCATGAGCAGCGTTGCCGCCGCCAGCACGATCAAGGCCACCAGACCGGTCTTGTTCTTCATCATCAACTCTCTCTCTGTCCCGGTTTCCCGGGGGTCCCCTCCTGAAATTGCTATCGATTCCCAATGTTTTGCACAAGGTTCCCGGGACGTTCCGGAGCCGCCGCCCCGCGCTTTTTCGTCATTATCCTTGACGGGCTGCCAGCCGGGTGGCTGAATCCCGTCATGAGCGAACAAACCCTGCCGATTCGATCCGTCTGCGTCTACTGCGGCTCCCAGCCGGGCCGCGAAACCACCTATGTCTCCGCCGGGCGACGCCTCGGCAAGGCGATGGCCGAAAACCATCTCCGCCTCGTCTATGGCGGCGGCACGAAAGGCATCATGGGGGCGGTGGCCAGCGGCGTGCTCTCGCATGGCGGCCGCGTCACCGGCATCATACCGCAATTTCTCGTGGATATGGAGGCCACCCGCCATTCGCTCGGCCAGCTCTCCGAGCTGATCATCACGCCCGACATGCACGAGCGCAAACACAAGATGTTCGAGCGCGCCGACGCTTTCGTGGCGCTGCCGGGCGGCATCGGCACGCTGGAGGAGATCGTCGAGGTGATGACCTGGGCACAACTCGGCCGCCACCGCAAGCCAATGGTCTTCGCCAATATCGGCGGCTTCTGGGACCCGATGCTCAAGCTCATCCGCCACATGGCGGACGAAGGCTTCATCCACACGGCCCATCTCGTGCAGCCGATGGTGATCGACGAACCGGAAGAGATCGTCGCGGCGCTCGTTGACCATTGGGCCGGCCAGGTCGACCGCGAAGGCGAAGCCGACATCATCGCCAGGCTCTGATCTTCTCAAGAGAAACGGAAGCTCGCCTTACAGGCGGTCGAGTTCGTACCACACTTCGCCGTGCTCACTGCCCGCGATCGGATCGGGAAAATCGCCGGACACCGTCCGCGCATGCCTCATGCCGATCTTTTCCATGACGCGGCGCGAAGCCTGGTTCACGGTCATCGTCGTCGCCACGATCTTTTCGTATCCGGCGGTTTCAAAACCCCAGTCGACGAGAGCCTCCGCCCCCTCTGCGGCCAACCCCTGGCCCCAGTTCACGCGATGCAGGCGATAGCCGAGTTCAGCCAGCGTCTCGCTTTCCGGCCAGAGGCAGAACCAGCCGACAAAGACGCCATCGGCCGTCCGACGGGCTGTCCAGACATAGGGCTCCGTGCCGGTCGGCATCAGAAAGGTCGCGTTCGGCGCGACCGTCTCCCGATCGACGGCATATCCCCCGTTCAGAAAGCGCATCACCTCCGGATCACGCTCCAGATCGATGAAGTCCGCACGGTCGCCTGGCCGGCAAGGGCTGAGCGTCAGACGCGCCGTCTGCAAAACGGCCATCGTCTATTCCGCCGGCTTGAGCTCCATGGCCGCAAGACGCTTTGTCCGCGCCGTCCGTAGCATGGAGCTGGAATAGAGGAGAAGCGCGGCCCAGATGAAGGCGAAGGCGATGAGCTTCGTCGTGCCGAAAGGTTCGTTGAAGGCGAAGACGGCGATGAAGAAGATCATCGTCGGCGCGATGTACTGCATGATGCCGATGGTGGACAGGCGCAGCAGCTTGGCGCCATTGGCATAGATCATCAGCGGGATGGCAGTGACGACGCCGCAGGCGAGCAGCCAGAGAACATCGGCGGCACCGGTATCACCGAAATGGCCCTGCCCCGAGGATTCGAGCCAGAAAATATAGCCGAGCGCCGGCACGCTCAACAGCAGAACCTCCAGGAAGAAACCCTGATTCGGACCGATCGGCAGCGTCTTGCGGAAGAAGGCATAGAAGCCCCAGGAGATGCAGAGGCTGATGGACACCCACGGCAGCCCGCCGGCGTCGAAGGCAAGGATCCCCACCGCCAAGGCCGCAAGCCCGATCGCCAGAATCTGCGTCCGGTCGAGTTTTTCCTTCAGGAGGACGGCGCCGAGGAAGATCGAGAAAAGCGGGTTGATGTAATAACCGAGGGCCGTCTCGATGGCCCGGCCGGCGCCGATGGCCCAGACATAGATGCCCCAGTTGATGGTGATCAGCACCGCCGTCAGCGTCGCCATGGCGAGCATGCGCGGCGAGCGCAACGCCACCTTGATATCGGCGGTGCGGCCGAGCCAGATCAGCACCAGCCCGGCGAGCGGCACCGACCAGACGATCCGGTGCGCCACCACCTCGGCAGCGGGAATGTGGGCGACGGCCTTCATGAAGAAGGGCAGGAACCCCCAGAACACGTAGGCCGTCAAGGCGAAGGCGAAACCGCGCGGCGAATCGCCGGTTTCGGGGCCGCTGGTGGATTTAGCGTCGGCCATGGCGTGGTATCCCGTCATTTCATGGATTTTTCGACGGGATACTCCAAAGGAAGGTTATGCACCAATTCATTCCGGTGAAGGGACGATGAGCGGCGCTGAACCTCGCCCCGTTACTCCGCGGCCACCCGCCCCGCCTCCCCGCGGTTCTTCAGGAGCTTGTAGATGATGGAATCCATCAAGGCCTGGAAGGACGCGTCGATGATGTTGTCGGAAACCCCGACCGTCCACCAGCGCGCGCCGCTGGCATCGGTGGATTCGATCAGGACGCGGGTGATGGCCTCGGTGCCGCCGTTGAGGATACGCACCTTGTAATCCGCCAGCTCCAGGTCGGCGATCTCGGCCTGATACTTGCCAAGGTCCTTGCGCAGCGCGAGATCGAGCGCGTTGACCGGGCCGTGACCTTCGGCAACGGACATCATCGTCTCGCCATCAACGACGACGCGCACCACGGCCTCCGAGACGGTCTTGAGCTGGCCGTTGGCGTCGTAGCGGCGCTCCACCATCACGCGGAAGCTTTCGACGTGGAAAAACTCCGGCACCGTGCCGAGCGTGCGGTAGGCCAGCAGCGCGAAGCTCGCATCCGCGCCCTCATAGGCATACCCGGTCGCCTCGCGTTCCTTGACGATCTGGATGAGACGATCGAGCTTCGGGTCATCCTTGCTGACGGTGATGCCGCGCAGCTTGAGCGCATTGATGAAGTTCGCCTTGCCGCCCTGGTCGGACACCATGACCTTGCGCAGGTTGCCGACGCTTTCCGGCGTCACATGTTCGTAGGTGCGCGGGTCTTTCAGGAGCGCCGAGGCATGGATGCCGGCCTTGGTGGCGAAGGCGGAAGCCCCGACATAGGGCGCCTGATGGTCCGGCGAACGGTTCAGCAATTCGTCGAAGGTATGGGCAAGCTTGGTGAGGCCCGTCAGGTCCTCCGTGTCGATGCCGATCGAAAAGCGCGTCGCATAGGTCTCCTTCAGCGCCAGCGTCGGGATGAGCGTCACCAGATTGGCATTGCCGCAGCGCTCGCCGATGCCGTTCAGCGTACCCTGGATCTGGCGCACGCCGGCCTCGATGGCGGCGAGCGAATTGGCGACGGCCTGCCCCGTGTCGTTGTGGGCGTGGATGCCGAGATTGTCGCCGGGCACACCGGCGGCGATCACCGCCCGGACGATCGCCTGCACCTCCGACGGCTGCGTGCCGCCATTGGTGTCGCACAGCACCACCCAGCGGGCGCCGGAGGCATAGGCCGTGGCGGCACAGGCCAGCGCATAGGCCGGATTGGCCTTGTAGCCGTCGAAGAAATGCTCGCAGTCGACCATGGCTTCGCGACCGGAGGCGGCGACGGCCTTGACCGATTCGGCAATGCTCTCGAGGTTCTCCTCGTTGGAACAGCCGAGCGCCACGCGCACATGATAGTCCCAGCTCTTGGCGACAAGACAGATCGCGTCGCTCTTCGAGTCGAGAAGCGCGGCAAGGCCAGGATCGTTGGAGGCGGAAATGCCGGCGCGTTTCGTCATGCCGAAGGCGACGAATTTCGCGCGGCCGGTGCGCTTCTTCGAGAAGAAAGCCGTATCCGTCGGGTTGGCCCCGGGATAGCCGCCCTCGACATAGTCCAGGCCGAACGCGTCCAGCATGCCGGCAATGGCGATCTTGTCCTCGACGGAAAAGTCGATGCCGGGCGTCTGCTGGCCGTCACGCAGCGTGGTGTCGAAAAGGTAGATACGGTCTTTTTTCATCTGTTCCCTCCCTGGGAACTCATTGAACACTTCAATCCGCCCCTCATCCGGCTGCCGCCACCCTCTCCCCGCAGGTGAGGAGAAGGAATATGCCGCGCCGAAAACCTCGAACCCGAATCCTGCATTCGACGGGCCCCCTCTCCCCGCATGCGGGCAGAGGGTTTGGGTGAGGGGCAGTCTCTCAAACTTTCCCCGCGAACTTGTCCGTCGCGTAGATCAGCCGGTCGAGAATGCCCGGCTCGGAATAGGCGTGGCCCGCCCCCTCAACGAGGTAGAATTCCGCCTCAGGCCACGCCTTGTGCAGGGCCCAGGCCTGTTTTGCCGGGCACGGCATGTCGTAGCGCCCGTGCACGATGAGGCCGGGAATGCCCTGCAGCTTGTGCGCGTCGCGCAGGAGCTGCCCCTCGTCCAGCCAGCCGGCATTGACGAAGAAGTGGTTCTCGATGCGGGCAAAGGCGTGGGCGAACTCGTCCTCGCCGAACTTGTCGCTCGTCGAGGGCTCCGGCAGCAACGTGATCGTCTCGCCTTCCCACAGGCTCCAGGCAAGCGCCGCGGCGATACGCGTCGCCTTGTCATCGCTCGTCAGGCGGCGGTGATAGGCATGCATCATCTCGTGCCGCTCTTCCGGGGGAATGGGCGCGATGAAACGCTCCCACTTGTCGGGGAACATTTCCGAGACGCCGAACTGGTAGTACCAGTCGAGCTCGCCCTTGGTGAGCATGTAGATGCCGCGCACCACGAGCTCGGAGACGCGCTCGGGATATTTTTCCGCATAGGCAAGCGCCAGCGTCGAGCCCCAGGAGCCGCCGAAGACCAGCCATTTTTCGGCGCCGGCCATTTTCCGCAGGCGTTCGATGTCGGCAACGAGATGCCAGGTCGTGTTGGCCTCCAGCTCCGCATGCGGCGTGGACTTGCCGCAACCGCGCTGGTCGAACAGCGTCACGTCGTAGAGGGCGGGATCGAACAGGCGGCGGTGGGCGGGCGAGAACCCGCCGCCGGGGCCGCCATGCAGGAACACCGCCGGCTTCGCACCGGGCGTTCCGGCGCGCTCCCAGTAGATGACATGCCCATCGCCGACGTCGAGATGGCCGGAGGCATAGGGTTCGATTTCGGGATAGAGGGTACGCAGGGTCTCGCTCATAATTTCATTCCGTGGGCAGGCCAGTTTTCGGTTTCGTGGTCGGGGTGCTGGAAGGAGATGATCTTCTCCTGCTGGCTGTAATAATCGGGGTCCTTGTGGGCGGGCGCGGAAAAGATCGCCTCGACCCAGGGAAGCCGTGCGTCGAAATTGACCTGGATCTGCGGCGCGAGGTCATCGCGCCTGTCGAAGGCGCCGATGGCGATCTCCAGCCCGCCGGGATGCTTGTAGGCCAGCGGCGTGCCGCATTGCTGGCAGAAGCCGCGGGCGATGTTGATCGAGGACTGGAAATAGGCCGGCTCGCCGCGCGGCCACTCCACCTCGCCCTCGACCGTGACGAGCGGGCCGAAAAAACCGCCGAACTGCTTCTGGCACATGCGGCAATGGCAGATCGACGGGCGGCCGAGCCCGCCCTTGATACGGAAACGCACGGCGCCGCACTGGCAGCCCCCGGTTCTTGTCTCTTCCTGTTCGACGCTCATGGCAGCTCCTTCAACGATAGGCGGAATAGACGACGACGGCGACCACCACGGCGGTGATCAGGATCAGCTTGCCGGCGATGAGATAGAGCCACTTGCGCGGAAAACCGAGCTCCGGCCGGGTCTCGGTCATGGAATGTCCTCCGGCGGCCAATGGTCCGTGTCATAGTCCGGGTGCTGGCGGTTGGAGGCGCGGACCACGATGTGCCGCGCCGCGCCGAACTCGCCGTCCTCGCTCTCGCTTTCCGGCAGTTTCGCCAGCTGCGCGAACCAGACGAGCCGCGATTCGACGCCCGCCTGAGCGACCGGGCGGACATCGTCGGGATCGTCGAGCGAGCCGAGTGTCACATTGATATGGTCGGCGGCGAGCGCGTCGTAGAACAGCGGCGTGCCGCAATCGCGGCAGAAACCGCGGCGCACGATCTCCGAGGACTGGAACCAGCCGGCCTCGCCGCGGGTCATGGTGAAACGGTCGCGTGGCGCATTGGCAAGCGGCAGGAAATAGTTGCCGGCCGCCTTCTGGCACATGCGGCAATGACACAGATGCGGATCGCCGAGTGTCCCTTCCACCCGATAGCGCACCGCGCCGCACTGGCACCCGCCGGTATAGATGCGGGAAATGCTCATGGCTTGCGCTCCGGCGGCCATGCGTCCGTGTCGTGGTCCGGATGCTGGTAGGAGACAAGGTCGGCGAGGAAGGACGCCGCCTCCTGGTCCGCCATTGTCTCTTCCCCCGGCAGGTCGCAAATCGCGTCCACATAGGGCAGCTTCGCCTCGACGCCCCACTGGATGCGCGGGGCGATCTCCGCCGGGTCGTCAAAAGCGGCGATGGTCAGCGCCACGCCGTCCGGCGCTTCATAGGTCAGCGGCGTGCCGCAATCGGCACAGAAGCCGCGATAGCCGTGGTTCGACGACTGGAAGCGCTTCGGCTCTCCCCGCGTCCAGGTCAGCTTGGCCTGCCGCACGGAGACCAGCGGCAGATAGAAATTGCCGCTCGCCTTCTGGCACATGCGGCAATGACAGACCGACGCATCGCCGAGCGCCCCTTCGACATGAAAGCGCACGGCACCGCACTGGCACCCGCCGGTGTAGAAGGGGGTGGTCACCTTTTCACCTCCCATGTCGTCACGCGCTCGCCCGTCTGGGCGTCCTTGCCGTCCTTCAGCTGGACTCCCCTGGCGGCGAGGTCGTCGCGAATCTTGTCGGCTTCGGCGAAGTTCTTCGCCTTGAGCATTTCCAGGCGAAGTTGGATCAGCGTTTCGATGCTATCCTCGAGCGCCTTGGAGATCTCGGCCTTCTTCGGCAGGACGCCAAGAAGTTCGGCGCTGGCAGCGAAGACCGGCAGCATCAGCGGATCGGCATTGGCGCACTGGGCGAGCGCATGCAGCGCCTGCACGGCCGCGACGGTGTTGAGATCGTCGAAAAGCGGCGCACGCACGCTTTCATCCACCCGGCCCTCGGCCGGATTGCCACCGGCGGGCCATTTGGCAAGCAGGCGCTCCGCCTCTTCCAGCCGCTTGACGGAGAAGTCGATCGGTTCGCGGTAATGCGTCATCAGCATGGCGAGGCGCAGCACCTCGCCCGGCCACTTGCGGCCGCCGAACTTCTCCTCGTGCAAGAGTTCTGCGATCGTGAAGAAATTGCCCTCGGACTTCGACATCTTGCGGCCTTCGACCTGCAGGAAGCCGTTGTGCATCCAGACATTCGACATGACCGGCGTGCCATGCGCGCAGCGCGACTGGGCGATCTCGTTCTCGTGGTGCGGGAAGATGAGGTCGAGGCCGCCGCCATGGATGTCGAAGGTCTCGCCGAGATAGGCGGCAGACATGGCGGAGCACTCGATGTGCCAGCCCGGACGACCGCGGCCCCAGGGGCTTTCCCAGCCGGGCTCTTCCGGCGAGGAGAGCTTCCAGAGCACGAAATCGCCGGGGTTCTTCTTGTGCACGTCGACGGCGACGCGGGCGCCGGCCTGCTGTTCGTCGAGGTTGCGCTTGGAAAGCTGGCCGTAGTCGGCCATGGACTGCGTGTCGAACAGCACCTCGCCGCCCGCCTGATAGGCATGGCCGCGCTCGATGAGGCGTTCGATCAGCGTGATCATGTCGACCTTGCCGTCGCCGCGCGGCTGGACGAACTCCGTGGCGCGGGGCTCGTGCGTCGGCTCCATGGTGCCGAGCGCGGCGATATCCGCGTGGAACTGGTTCGCCGTCTTCTCCGTCACCCGGCGGATCGCCTCGTTGAGCGAAAGCGTGCCGTCGCCGATCTCCTTTCCGAAATCGCGCAGTGCCCGGGCGTTGATCTTGTCGTCGACGTCGGTGATGTTGCGGGCATAGGTGACGTGGTCTTCGCCGTAGACATGGCGCAGCAGGCGGTACAGCACATCAAAGACGATGACCGGCCGCGCATTGCCGATATGGGCGAAGTCGTAGACCGTCGGGCCGCAGACATACATGCGCACATTGTCGGGATCGATGGGAGCGAAGGGCTCCTTCGAGCGCGTGAGCGTGTTGTACAGCGTCAGGACCGGCTTTTCGGCCATAGAAATCTCCCCAAAAGGCGTAAACCCGGCTGGCCGGGTCGTTGTCATCCGGGGATTTTGAGGGACGAAAACGGCCGGGCCAGCGCGTGCGCTAGCGAATAATGCTCCGGCGAATGCAGAGTACCGTTTTCATGGCCTGCTTTATCGCGCCGTGCGGGCGTCCGGTCAAGCGGGCGCGGCCCGTTCCCGGACGAAATTCTCGCCAGGCCTCCTGTTCCCGCGGTGACACGGCCGCCCCTGCCCGCATGGGAAAAAGAAGGGGTGAGACCGGCAGTGCCCGCCGGCAAACCGAAGGGACAGCATCATGACGACCCGGAAGACAGAGACACGCCCCGAGACCGATCTTGCCAGCCGCTACAATCCGATCGGCATCCGCGCCGTCATCGCGGCCTTTCTGATGATCAAGGTGCGGCAGGTTCCGAGGAAATGAATGTTTGCGGCCGTCACAATAGTTGATCTCGAAAACCTGTGTTTTCAGTCGCTTGCCGCAGATCGATCAAAATTTGAGCAGAATTTGGCCGAATGGGTCGCGTAAATGCATAACGCATCGGGGGTAGCAACCGGGGGATCGAAACGGGGCTGCCTGACAATTCAGGAGAAAGACAATGTCGACCGCACGAAAACAGCCGCCGCAGAACCATGCGGCAAACGAAAACCTCCAGGCGCGCTACAAGCCGCTCGGCCTGCCCGCCGTCGTGGCCGCCACGCGCTGCAAGCCCGAGGCGAAGACAGAGGACAAGCGCTCCAAGCGCGATATTCCGGCCGTGCTCCAGCCGCTCTACGATTGAGCCGCTCCAAGGCGGCCTCGCCGGCGCGATTTCAGAACAGCGACAGCTGGTCGGACGGTGATGGGGGCGCTTCCGCGCCCTTTTTCTTTTCCGCCGGCGCTTCGTCGGCCCGCTCTTCCACCGGCTCCAGGATATCCGGCCCCATATTGGCGACCTTGCCCACCTTGTCGGAGACCGGGATCGCCTCGAAGAAACCGTCGTCGATCGGCTTCATCAGATCAGCCACCTCACGCGGCTCCTGCGTCTTGCAGTCGAGCCAGCGCGAAAAGTCCTGCCTGCGGATGACGACGGGCATGCGGTCGTGGATGCGGGCAATGTCGTTGTTGGCCGCGGTCGTCAGGATCGCGCCGGTGTCGACCTCCGAACCGTCGGCGGAAGACCACGTCTCCACCAGTCCGGCAAAGGCGAGAATCTCGCCCTTCTTCGGGCGGATCCAGTAGGCCTGCGCCTTGGCGCCCTTCCCTTCCGGCCGGCGCCATTCGAAAAAACCGGAGGCCGGCACGAGGACGCGGCGATGGCGCATGGCGGCGCGGAACGAGGCCTTGCCGATCGCCGTCTCGGCGCGCGCATTGATGAGCAGCGGAAAGTCGCGCGGGTCCTTCACCCAGCCGGGCATGAAACCCCAGCGCACCAGCATGGCCTTACGCTCCGGCAGGTTGCTGCCGGGCTCCTGCCTTTCCCCCGCGACGACGACCAGGATCGGCTGCGTCGGGGCGATGTTGTAGCGCTCGGTCAGGTCGTCCAGCTCGGCGAGATCGAGATAGTCGCGCGCAAGATCCCGCTTGGCCAGCAATGCAAATCGTCCACACATGGCATCGTCATCGCACTTTGCCTATAAGGGGTCAATCGAGCGCAACCGAACCGGACCGCGATGAAGAAATCCAAGACGCCCCAGCCCGCCTCCTCCGCCATCATCGAACGCGACGGGCGCTATCTCCTGGTCCTGCGCAGCAACCCGCCCTCGGCGGACATGTATGCCTTTCCCGGCGGGCGCGGCGAGCCGGGCGAGACGCCGGCCGAGACGGCGCTGCGCGAACTCTTCGAGGAAACCGGCATCAGCGCCGAAAAACCACTGCTTTTCGCGACCTACGACCTGCCCGGCCGGGAAGACGGCCCCGGCAGCCCGTCGTTCCGCCTCTCCGTCTTCAAGGTGAAGGCGGATGCCACGGCCATCGCCGTCGCCTCGGACGATGCGGCGGCCGTCGGTTGGTACACGGCCGGGGAGATCGAAAAGCTGCCGGCGCCGGACAGCGTGCGCGAATGCATCCGGCGCCTCGAGGCGGAACGCACGGGGCAGACCGCATGACGGTGATTCGGCTCGCCCTCCTTCTCACCCTGACGCTTTCCGCGCCCGCCTTCGCCCAGAAGGCAAAAGGTGACGCGAAGGAAACACCGCCCGCGGCGGCCATCGAGGAAAAGCCCGCACCCTATGACGAACGGCTGGAACGGCTCTCGGAAATCCTCGGCGCCGTGCACTACCTGCGCAATCTCTGCATGGACAAGCCGGAGGACGGCTGGCGGGCCTCGATGCAGCGCCTCATCGAGCTGGAAGCCGCTAACGAGCCGAAAAGACAGGAGAAACTGACCGCGGCATTCAACCGTGGATATCGTTCCTTTGCCGCCATCTATACCGCTTGCACCGACTCGGCTGTTGTCGCAGAAGAGAGATACCGTAACGAAGGTGCAACACTTGCCACAGAAATTACCGCACGCTTCGGAAATTAGCGGTTAATTAACCTCTTTTTACAGGACCCAGTGCCGTTTTGGGAAAAGGCTGCTAAGGTCGTTAACAGTCAAGTAAGAACTGAATGCCCCGCATGGACCGATCAATGGAACCTACTCTCAACGATATCGACGAGATGATCGTGCACGAGAAGATGCAGGCCGCTCTGGAATACCAGAACGAGGCCTGGGCCGACGGCATGGCTGATGGCATCGAACCGGAAATCATCGCCGATGCCGCCATCGCGCTCGCCATGCGCGAGACGATTCGCATTCACGGCGAACGTGGCGCGGAGGCGATGCTCGAATCGCTGCGCGAGCGCATGCTGGCTGGAGAATTCTCCCCCGAGCGCATCCTGCAATAGGCTGGAAAGACAAGTCATGCAGACGTCGCCTGACGGCAAAACGCTGTTTCGCAGCAGCCTCATCGTCTTGTCCGTGCTTTTCACGACGACGGCACTGGTGGCACCCGTCCGTCCCGCCTTTGCGCTCAGCGAGTTGAAGAACGAACAGGGTCAGGTGCCGCAGAAGCCGGCCGAGGACGGCCAGACGCCGCCCGTCGAGGAGGAGCAGGAAGAAACCGGCCCTCTCGAACTGCCGCTGCCCGATCCGCTGATTCGCCGTAACCAGGCGGTGACAGAACCCTCCGACGACGCGCCCGCCACCGACGACAAGGCTGACGACGAACCGGAGGTTCCGGTCGAGTTCTTCTCCGACATCGCCAAGGCGCCGGAACCCGTGCGCCGCATGCGCGAACTCATCGTTGAGGCTGCCGCCTCCGGCGATATCGAGCGCCTGCGCCCCCTGCTCGGCAAGGGCATGACGGAAACGCAGGTCTCCATCGTCGAGACCGACGAAGGGCCCGTCGAAACCCTCAAGGGCCAGTCGGGCGACGAGGAAGGCATCGAGGTTCTGGCGATCCTGCTCGACGTGCTGGCGACCGGCTTCGTGCATGTCGGCAAGGGCACCGCGGACGAAATGTATGTCTGGCCCTATTTCGCCGAAAAGTCGCTCGCCACGCTGACACCGCCGGAAAAGGTGGAGCTGCTGCGCATCGTCACCGCCGGCGACTTCGCCGACATGAAGGAATTCGGCAGCTACAATTTCTATCGCGTCGGCATCACGCCGGACGGCCAGTGGAAATTCTTCGTCACCGGCGACTGAGCCTTACAAGACCGCGCTCCAGGCATGATCCGGATAGGCCTGCGCGAGGCACGCCTGCAACCAGCACCTTTGCTTTGCGTCGAGCCGCGGCAACGCCTTGGCGAAATCCGCCTCGTCCTTGTCGCGCCGGTATTTTGCCTTGAACAGCAGGACGATCTCCGGCGCGAGATAGGCGATGCCACCGCCCGTCCTGCGCACGGCATCGGCGCGCGGCAGGCGGATCGACGGATCGCGCTTGTAGACCCAGGTCTCGGGCGTGCCGTCCTCCAGCATCATGTCGACACGCCAGCAGCCCGCCGCTACATCCTCGCACCAGACCTGCGCGATGCCTGAAGGCAGCATGTCCTCCGCGCCGAGCGGCTCGACATGGCCGTCGCCGACCGTATGGAGACGCAGGCCCGGCAAGGCTGCGCGGAAATCCGCAAAATCGGTGCGCAGAATGGTGAATTCGAGGTCGTCGTGCGGCCGCATCTGCTCCCCGTGCCAGAGATCGAGCGCCCAGCCGCCGACGATGCACCAGGGCCGTGTGACGCCGGCTAGCCGGTGGGCGAGCTCCTGCGGGTGCCAGGCGGCCCATGCATCGTGGGGAAGTGTCGGCGTTGCCGTCATCATGGATCACCTTTCTTCGCGCGGCGTCCTTCTCCGCCATCCGGACGTACAGCGCAAGGCGGCACGACCTTGCGAAAGGCGCCCGGCCGTTCTACCTCTGTTTCAACGGGTGCGATCATGCACCGCCCGCTGCCGCATGGTGCCGGCGGGCGCACAATCTGGATCGAATCATGCCTTCCGTCACACTTTCCGGCCGCGCCTTCCTCCGCATTTCCGGTGCCGATGCCGAGACCTTCCTGCAATCGCTCATCACCACCAACCTGCCCGACCTTGCGACCGGCGAGATTCGTCCCGGTGCCCTGCTGACGCCGCAGGGCAAGATTCTGTTCGACTTTCTAATATGCCGCGACGGCGACGGCGCCTTCCTGATCGAGACGACGGACGCACAGCGCGATGCACTCCTGAAGCGCCTGACCATGTACAAGCTGCGCGCCGCGGTCGACCTTGCAACCGTCGAGGGCGACACGGTGGCGATCGCCTGGGACGCGCCCGAGGCCGGCGCGCCGCAGGACGGCCGCTTCGCCAAGGCCGGCCTTCTCCTCTCGCGCCGCCCAGGCACCGGCGGCGACGACGACCCGGCGCTCTATGACGCCCTGCGCATCGGCACCGGCCTTGTCGAAGCCGGCCAGGACTATGCGCTCGGCGATGCCTTTCCGCACGATGTGCTGCTCGACCTCACCGGCGGCCTTTCCTTCCGCCAGGGCTGCTATGTCGGGCAGGAAGTCGTCTCCCGCATGCAGCACCGCGGCACCGCGCGCCGCCGTCCCGTCATCGTCAGCGCCGAGGCCGACCTTCCCGCGACCGGCACCGAGCTTCTGGCCGGCGGCAAGCCGATCGGCACGCTCGGCAGCGTGTCCGGCACGCGCGGCCTTGCCATCGTGCGCATCGACCGCGCGGCCGACGCCATGCATGGCGGCACGCCGATCACCGCCGACGGCATGCCTGTCACCGTCGCCCTGCCGCAATGGACGGGCCTTGCCTTCCCGCAGGAAACCGCCGAGGTGCCGGCGCAATGAGCGGAGCCGCCCGCGCCAAGACGGAACCCCGCGCCTGGCAGCGCATGCTGTCGGGCCGCCGCCTCGACCTGCTCAATCCGTCGCCGCTCGACATCGAGCTGTCCGACATCGCACACGGGCTTGCCCGCGTCGCGCGCTGGAACGGCCAGACCAACGGCGACCACGCCTTTTCGGTGGCGCAACATTCGCTTGTCGTCGAGGCGATCTTCCGCCAGCAGAACCGTTGCAATGCCGACGAGTGCCTGATGGCATTGCTGCACGATGCACCGGAATATGTGATCGGCGACATGATCTCGCCCTTCAAGGCGGCGCTGGGCGTCAACTACAAGGCCTTCGAGGCCCGACTGGAAGGCGCCATCCACCTCCGCTTCGGCCTCCCGCCGAAGAACCCGGTCGAGATCAAGACCCTGATCAAGAAGGCCGACGTCGCCTGCGCCTATTTCGAGGCCACCCAACTGGCCGGCTTCAGCAAGAAGGAGGGCCTGAGCCTGTTCGGCTCGCCACCTCCCGGCTACGACCTGATCATCGACCCCCTGCCCGCCCCCGTCGCCCAGCAACGCTACCTCGAACGCTACCGCGTCCTGGCCGAGGCCGTCGGCCTGATGCCCGCCGCCGACGCCTGGCATACGGAATAGGCGATGGGCGCGCCGGCTGAACAGGGCGTGCGCATCGGCCTCTCGGCGGTCGTCATCGCCCTGCGCGACCGCAAGGCCTGCGTCCTGACCACGCCGGGCGAGGACGGCGCCGCCGCCCTGCCCTTCGGCCCCTTCGACCCGGGCCGCGACCGCACTTTCGAACTGGCCCTGCGCGCCTTCGTCACCGCCCAGACCGGCTTCCGCCTCGGCTTCGTCGAACAGCTCTACACCTTCGGCGACCTCGGCCGGGACAGCCCCCGCGCCACCCCGGGTCCCGAGCGACGCCGCGAGGTCTCGGTCGGCTACCTCGCCCTGACCGCCGACGCCGCCGACGCCCCCCTGGCCGAGGCCCGCTGGACCCCGGTGCTGGACATCTTCCCCTGGGAAGACCGCCGCGACGGCCCGCCCGCCTGCCTCGCCCCCCTGATCGACGACCTGGCCACGTGGGCCGTCGACGACCCGCGTCGTCAGGCCCGGATCGAGACCCTGTTCGCCACCACCCCGGCCCACCGCTGGAACGAGGGCCGGGTGCTGGACCGCTATGAGCTGCTCTACGAGGCCGGACTGGTCGCCGAGGCCGCCCGCGATCAGGACCTGCCGCCCCTGCCGACCGCCTCTGGCCGCCCCATGGTCTCCGACCACCGCCGCATCCTCGCCACCGGCCTTGGCCGCCTGCGCAGCAAGCTGAAATACCGCCCGGTCCTCTTCGACCTGATGCCGCCGACCTTCACCCTGTCCGAACTGCAGGCCGCCGCCGAGGCGATCACCGGCCTGTCGCTGCACAAGCAGAATTTCCGCCGCGGCGTCGAACGCACCGGCCTGGTCCAGCCGACCGGCCTCCTGTCCGCCGCCACCGGCGGCCGCCCCGCCGAACTGTTCCGCGTCATCGACGGCGACCTGGCCACCGGCGAAGCCCTCGGTCTGCCCCTTCCGGCGCAACGCTGAGCGATTTCTCCCGAACCCGGCTTGCGGCGCAGCCCCTCGCCCATTAGAGAAGCCGCTCGCTCGACCAAGCGTCTATCGGCCCCGCGGAGAGGTGGCAGAGTGGTCGAATGTACCGCACTCGAAATGCGGCGTGCCTTTGCGGGCACCGTGGGTTCGAATCCCACCCTCTCCGCCACTCACCCCCGTAACAGTTCTCTGATCTGACCCCGGCCCCGGAAGGGCCCGGATCGTCGGGACTATTCGCCGCCAAACTCCCGTACTGCCCCCCATTAAGGCCGCTTCGGAGCAGCCACTCGGCCGCTGTTCGGCCCCCAGTCTCTGTGCGAACCGCATCTGGTGGAGTTTCCCTGTTATGGCCCGGAACAGGGAATTCAGATGTTTTTCGAGAACCCGATTTCGGGCTCAGGAACCCGCCGGGCCTCGCAAAGCCAGTCAGCGCGGGCATTTCGTCCGGTTTTAGCTTCCATCCGGTCCGAAATTAACAGGGAACGATATTCCACCGAAACAGGGATCATTTTGGCGCAGAACAGGGATCGATATTTCCCGGAACAGGGAGTGTTCCTGAGCGAAACAGGGATCATTTTCCGTCGAAGCCCAACGCGTGCCGCTGATCAGGCCAGCCGGTCGGAAGCCGCATCTTCAGTAACTGGTCGAGCGTGAGCGCGGGCGGCTGGCGACCTTCGAGGATGGACTGCTGGATATCAGGCGCCAGGAACACTAACGGCCAGAGCCGGCGCTCGTAGCTGCTCGTTGGCGCCTTGCCCGATCCAACGAACGCGCCGTCGCTTGCGCGCCAGCCAAGGCCGGCGGCGATCTTGTGCGCCTGGCGAAGGCCGCGGATCAACACCGGGTCGCGCCGCGCCTTGCGGACGGCCGATCCGCATACCGGAGTCAGCACCCATGTCCGGCCGCCGCGCGCCTGACAGCGCACAGGAGCGACCAACACCACCTGGTCCGCGTGGGTATCGCAAGGGTAAAGCCTGTCGCGCACATCCCGGGGCAAGGCCTTTGCGTGGAAGGCAATCCGGAGCGCCTCGGGGAGCACCTCTACCCGCCGCACCGGTTTCAGCAGCGCCGCAAAGGATCGCTCATCTCCTCCCGGCGACACTGTCGCCAGTTGCGTGCGCACCGCCTCCTCAAGGGCTTCGGCGGAGACCCGCCGCAGCACCCCTTCCCGCTCCTCGACCTTGCGGCCCTGCTGCAGCGGCGCCGAGACGTAGTAGCGGTAGACTCGCCCACCCCGGCCGTAGCCGAACGAGGGGCTCATAGGATGGCCGTCGGCGTCGAACACCAGTCCTTTGAGCGGAAGCTGCGCCGATCGAAGAGGTCGTTCCTTGCGGGCGCGGGTGTTGGCGGCGAGCTGCGTCTGCACTCTGGCGAACACGTCGGGCTCGACGATCGGCGGATGGCAGCCGGCGACGCTGGTCGCTCCATGGACGATCTCGCCGAGGTAAACGCGGTTGCGCAGCATGTGGAACAGGGCGCCGCGGCTGAGCGGTACGCCGCCGGAAGTGCTGCCTTTCGCGCTGACCCAGACCTTGGAGCGCATGCCCTCCTGCGCCAGCCGGGCTTCCAGCGCCGAGACCGACCCCAGCTCCAGATACAGGTTGAAGATGGTCCGGACCTGTTCCGCCTCGGGCTCGTTGCGCACGAGGGACCGGGTCGCCCTGTCCGTTGGAGGGTCGTAACCCAGGGGCGGCATGCCGCCCATCCACATCCCTTTGGCCTTGGAGGCTGCGATCTTGTCGCGGATGCGTTCGCCAGTGACCTCGCGCTCGAACTGGGCGAATGACAGCAGCACGTTCAGCGTCAGCCGCCCCATGGAGGTGGTGGTGTTGAACGACTGGGTCACCGAGACAAACGACGCCTGCGCCTTGTCCAGCCGATCGACGATGCGGGCGAAGTCGGGCAGCGACCGGGTTAGCCGGTCGATCTTGTAAACGACAATGGTGTCGACCTTGCCGGCGTCGATATCCTCCAGCAGGCGCTTGAGGGCCGGCCGTTCGATGTTGCCGCCCGAGAAGCCGCCGTCATCATACACGTCAGGCAGGACCTTCCAGCCCTCGCTGGCCTGGCTGCGGACATAGGCCTCGCAGGCCTCACGCTGGGCATGCAGGCTGTTGAAGGCCTGATCCAGCCCCTCCTCGCTGCTCTTCCTCGTATAGAGGGCGCAGCGGACGACGGGCCGAGCGGTCATGCGCCCTCCTCCCCGGCGCGCAGGCCGAAGAAGCGCGGTCCGTTCCAGCGCGAACCGGTGATCTTGCGAGCGACCTGCGACAGGCTGAGGTGCAACTCATCACGATGGCGCAAACGCCCGTCGGGCTCGACCACCACCTCGTGACGCACGCCCTGCCATTCCCGGGTCAACCGCGTGCCCGGGGTCAGCGCTGTGGCGACAGGCGCCGAGGCCGGGCGGCGGATGGTCCGTCGAAGATCGCCTTGGAGACCGCCTTCGCGCGCCGCCTGAATGCGCCAGGCCAGCATCAGGGCGAGGATCTCTGGCGAGCGGATCGACGGCGCGGCCCCGAAGCGCTCGCGCCAGATCGTTCGAAGTGGCTCTAGGCCGAGGTCGCCGATGGTCGCGCAATCAATGTCGGTGGCGTGGATAATGGTCATCAGGGGCCCGGCTCCGCGGGGCTCATCTGCCCCCACCGGAACGAGCCCGGAGTGGCCGGGCGCGCAGACACTGACGCTCCGTTCCGGGCCGCAGTCCAGTCGGAGGGGGATATTTTTCCAGCGCTGTGGACAGCGGCCTGAAGTGGGGCCATGCGAATCAATGTTCGCGCTATGTTCACCCCATGAACACAGCCGTCGCTCATCGAGTCGTCGAGGCCCGCTCTCCGTCCGAACTGCAGCCCTACAGCCGCAACGCCCGGACCCATTCCCGCAAACAGATCCGCCAGATCGCCGACAGCATCGAGCGCTTCGGGTTCACCAATCCGGTGCTGGTCAGTGACGACAGCGAGATCATCGCCGGCCACGGCAGGGTGGAGGCGGCCAAGCTGCTGGGACTGAAGACTGTCCCCACCCTGCGGCTCTCGCACCTCTCTGCCGAGGAACGCCGGGCCTATGTGCTCGCCGACAACAAGCTGGCCCTGAACGCCGGCTGGGATCAGGACATCCTGGCCATCGAGCTGGAGGCGCTGATCGATCTGGACTTCGACGTGACCCTCACCGGTTTCTCGCTGGCTGAGGTCGACTTCACGCTGGACGCGGCGCGTGAGCGGGACCCTGAGGCGCCGCCCGGCGTCGAGGATGAGATCCCGGCGATCGCCGCCGGGGCGGTCACGCGTATGGGCGACGTGTGGGTGTTGGGGCGCCACCGGCTGGTCTGCGGGGATGCCCGCGAGGCAGCCGACTATGCGCGGCTCCTGGGAGACGAGCGGGTGGACCTGGTGTTCACCGACCCGCCCTACAATGTGCCGATCGACGGGCACGTCTGCGGCTCCGGCCGGATCCGGCATCGCGAGTTCGCCATGGGCGTTGGTGAGATGAGCCAGGACGCCTTCACCGGCTTCCTGGCCGCCGCGCTCAAGCCCATGGCCGCCAACTGCCGCGACGGTGCCATCGCCTTCGTCTGCATGGACTGGCGGCACATGACAGAGCTGCTGAACGCCGGGGCGCAGGTGTTCTCCGAGCTGAAGAACCTGTGCGTCTGGAACAAGACCAACGGCGGCATGGGGACCTTCTACCGGTCCAAGCACGAGCTGGTGTTCGCCTACAAGGTCGGGACAGCGCCCCACACCAACACCTTTGGCCTCGGCGACACAGGCCGATATCGCACCAACGTCTGGGACTATGCCGGCATCAGTTCCATGGGTTCGACCCGAGCAGAGGATCTGGCCATGCACCCGACCGTAAAACCGGTCGCGATGGTGGCGGACGCCATCCGCGACTGTTCAAGGCGTGGGGACATCGTGCTGGACGGCTTCGGCGGCTCGGGCACCACCCTGATCGCCGCGGAAATCTGCGGCCGCGCCGCTCGGCTGATCGAGTTCGATCCGCACTATTGCGATGTGATCATCAGGCGGTTCGAGCGGCTGACCGGCAAGCCGGCCGTGCTTCATGAGGGCGGGACCCCGTTCGATGACGTCGCGATCCAGCGTCTTGGAGGGCTGGCAGCTTGAACGACAAGCTCCCCCCTCACACGCCCGGTACGGCCGTGGTGGTCGGTTACGCCCGCCCCCCGGTCGAACACCAGTTCCAGAAGGGCCGCTCCGGCAATCCCCGCGGCCGGCCGCGTAAGCAACCGGCCCTCGACCGCCCAACGATCGTCGACCCTGTGATGACCCATCACATGGCGGATCTGGTGTTGGCCGAGGCCATCCGGCCGATCCAGATCCGGGAGAATGACGAGATCATTGAGCTGCCCCTTATCCAGGCGGTCGTACGCAGCCTCGGCGTCTCAGCGCTGAAGGGCAATCACCGCGCCCAGATCGCCATCACCAGCATGGTCAAGGCCGTGCAAGACAAGTCGATGGAAGACCGGACTTTCCTGTTCAAGGCAGCAATCAACTACAAGGATGTCTGGGAAAGCGAGTTCAAACGCTGCGATGCCCGAGGCGAGCCGCGCCCCGAGCCGGTCCCCCATCCGCATGAGATCAGTGTCGATACCAAGACGCTGAAGGTTACGATCAACGGCCCGGAAACCGAGGATGAGAAGAAGCTATGGGACAAGATGCTCAACCGGCGCGTGGTTGCCTTGGAAGAGGTCGCTGAGTTGAAACAGCAACTGAAACGCAAGTCCAGGCACAGCGAGTTTTACCAGGCGGAGATGGAGACCGAGCAGCGGATGGCCGACATGATCGGCGCTGTCCTGCCGGACGAAAAGACCAGACGGCAGCCCGGGTTCGATATGAAGCGGTGGCGCGAGGGCCAAGAAGCCTGGAACAAGATCAAGCTGGTGCAGAAGAAGGATGGGGCGCGGCCCTAGGAACTCACAAGGTCAGCAGTGCGCTAAGAGGAGACATTGGCATCCGCGCCAAGAACGGCCGCTTCAGCATCAGCCAGTCCACGAATTTGCGTGGGCGCAAGACAGGAAGCGCTCGTTTACCCTACCCTGCACCAGATGAGAAACACCTCGCATTTCGGCCAGCTTCTGGCCGCCGCCGCCGCCGAGCCCGAGCCGCAGCGTCTTCTGTTCGTCTTCGCCGGCGCCGAACTGCCCGACGGGGCCACGCCGGAGCAGGACGCGCGCTTCCGGGCGGGACGAGGCGGCGCGCTCGGGCCGCTGATGTGCGTCGACAAGGCTCCGCGGGACCTCCCTGACTTCAAGGCCCTCGTCTCGGAGGCCGAACGGGCCGGGCCGCCGTGGAGCATCGTGTTCGCCGCGAGCCTGTCGGGACAGGCCGGGCGTCCGCCTGACAAGGCCCGCATCGACCTCGCACTGGAGACCATGGTCGAGGCTGTGCGGGATGGTCGGATCAGCGGCTTCGCGGCTTATGGACCCGAGGGCGACTTCCTGGAGATCGGGTGACCCGACGTCGCGACCCGGCCTTTGACGGGGTTCGTCCGGGCGCTTGATGGATGCCAATTCGTTTTGGCGACGCAGGCTGTAAGTCCATCGGACCGGCCCGGTCCGGGCAGAGAGGCAACCGACGTTCCGATGACCGCAGACCCGTCACGCGAGCTCGTCCGCATCTATTTCCCCGGCGCGCGATCCGAAAATGAACGCCGGCTGCGCGGCGAGATCGACGCCACACTCGACCATTGGTTTCGCTGGCGCTCCGGACGCTTCGAAGACAGCGCCTCCGACGTCGCGCCCCCCGTCGCAGGTTCCCCCGCACGCGAGGGAGATCTGCTCGGGCAGCGGTTGCTGACGCTCTGCGACGCCCTGACGGCGGAGACCCCGACGTTCTCGCCGCGCTACATCGCTCACATGAAGGCCGACCTGTCCCTGCCCGGTCTGCTGGGCTGGTTCGCGGCCATGCTGCACAATCCCAACAACAGTTCGCGCGACGCCAGCCGGGTCGGCAGCGTGATTGAGACGGAGGCCATCGCCGCCCTTGCCAGCATGCTGGGCTATGATCCCGCTCAGGCCCAAGGGCATTTCACCTCCGGCGGGACGGTGGCTAATTTCGAGGCGGTCTGGCGCGCACGCTATCGACTGGACCACTGGCTGGCGCTGGCGCTGCATGTTTCGGAAGTCACCGGCGAGACCCTGGATCCGTTCGCTGCGGCCCATATGGGCTGGAAACAGTTCCGCAGCCTGCAAACCGCTCACGCCGTATCGGACAATGTCCTGAAATCCTGCAGCGCGGCGGCGTCCAATCCGGGCGACGTCTGGCGACGGATCAGCCGGGCGTCGGGACGGGATTACCGGGGGCCGGTGATGCTGGTTCCGGGAAACCGGCACTATTCCTGGAGCAAATCGGCCAACGTCTTCGGTCTGGGCGGCGAGGCGATCTGGAGCGTGGCCCTGGACCAGGGCGGTCACCTGGACCTCGCCGATTTCGAACGCCAGGTGGAACGCGCCCAGGCTGATGGAAGACCGATCCTGATGGCCGTCGCCGTGGCCGGGGCCACCGAGACCGGGGCCATTGATCCGCTCGATCGCCTCTATGACCGGTTGGACCTGTGGCGGGCGGAGCGAGGTTGGCGCATCTGGCGCCACGTCGACGCGGCCTATGGCGGCTTCCTCCGGGCCATGCTGAACGGCCCGGAGGAAGCGGTCCTGGCGCCGGAGACGGCCGCCGCACTGCGGGCCATGGGACGTTCGGATTCGATCACCATCGACCCGCACAAGCTGGGCTATGTGCCCTATGCCTGCGGAGCTTTCCTGACGCCGGACGCCGAACATTACGCCGTCTCCGCCTTTGACGCCCCCTATCTGGACCGGCCGGAACTGGGCGATGGAAAATGGTCATCGACGCTGGAAGGGTCGCGGTCGGCGGCCGGCGCCGCGGCGACCTGGCTGACGGCGGAAACCCTCGGCTTCGGCGCGGCCGGCCTCGGGGCTCTGATGGCCACTACGGTTGAGACCCGTCAGGCTTTCGAAGCTGCCATAAGGGAAGCTGTCCCGGAAGCGCGTTTCCTGCCCGCCGACAGCAATATCGCCTGCTTCTCGCTGGCTCGCCCAGGCGAGGCGCTGAGCCTTTCCAACGCCCGCAATCAGGCCGTCTTTGATCATTTCCAGAGATCGCCCCATTTCGCTGTGTCCAAGACGACCCTGGGGGCCGACAACGCCGCGCTGATCGCCGATCTGCTCGGCGGCCATGGCGGCTACGATGACCGATCCGAGGGTGATGCCGGGATGCTGGTCATCCGTTGCGTGTTCATGAATCCCTATTGGTCTGACCCCTCGGTGCGGCACGACCTGCTGCCGCGCTTCATTGAGGAGTTGCGCCAGGCACTGGCCGACCCCGACGAAGCGAAGGCGGCCTGAGATGGAGACGACCATGAGCCCTATCCTGTTCTTTGGCCGGGTCGGCGAGCGTCTGGGCCCGAAGGGGCGCCTGGACTTGCCCGCCGAGGGACTTCCGGTTCGAGAGATCCGTCGCCTGCTGGCCGAGCGCGACGAGGTCGCAGCGGACGCCCTGCTGCGGCCCGACGTCCGCGCGTCGGTTGATCTGGTCGTCGTCGGAGAGGACGCCTTGGCCCGGCCGGGTCAGGAGATCGCCTTCTTTTCACTGTTTTCGGGGGGCTGAGATGGCCCTCGACGTCAGGCTCACCAGCACGACCCTGTCCGCCCCTGCGGAGCTTGAGGCGTTTCTCGCCGGCCGCACGGTCGAGGGCGCTGTGGTGACGTTCACCGGCCTGGCTCGAGGCGCGGGCAAAGACGGTTCGGTCGTCGAGACTCTCACCCTGGATTGGTATCCCGGCATGACCGAGCGTTCGATGCAGGATATCGCCGAAGCCGCCGCGGTGCGCTTCCCGGTTACGGATCTGGTCGTGGTCCATCGATGCGGCGAGATCGTCCCCGGCGAGACCATCGTCTTCGTCGCCGCCGCCGCGGCCCACCGGCGCGAAGCCTTCGCAGCGGCGGACTATCTGATGGACAGGCTCAAGACCGAGGCCGCATTCTGGAAGCGCGAGACCGGCCCCTCCGGCACACGCTGGATCGAACCCGTAGACGAGGACCGCGCCGCCCTGGCGCGTTGGAAGGACGAGACCCCCTGATGGCCGGAAGAATTGACGAGACACTGCCGTTTCACCCGCTCAACATCGCGGTGCTGACCATCTCGGACACCCGCGATGAAACGACTGACACCTCGGGCGGCACGCTGGTCGAACGTCTGACCACGGCGGGCCATGTGCTGAAGGGGAAGGCCATCGTCCACGACGAGGTGGATGCCATCCGGAGCCAGCTGAGAATCTGGATCGAGGACCCGGACGTAGATGTGGTTCTGACGACAGGCGGCACGGGCTTTTCGCCCCGCGACGTGACCCCAGAAGCGGTAAAGCCGCTGTTTCGGCGCGAACTGGAGGGCTTTTCCGTGGTCTTCCACCTGGCAAGCCTGGGCACCGTCGGCGTGGCGACCCTGCAGTCTCGGGCCCTCGCGGGACAGGCCGAGGACACGTTCGTCTTCTGCGTGCCGGGTTCGACCGGAGCGTGCCGGGACGCCTGGGACCTGGTGCTGGCCGAAGAACTGGACAGCCGCTTCCGGCCTTGTTCCCTGGTTGGCCAGATCCCGCGCTTCAGGGGTATCTGCCCGTGAGCGCCCTGACCCATCTGGACAGCGGCGGGCGCGTGCACATGGTTGATGTCGGCGACAAGACGCCGACATCGCGGCGGGCTGTGGCGGAGGGGTGGGTCATCTGCGCGCCCGCGACCCTTGCCCTCGTCCGGGACGACCATGCGCCCAAGGGCGCCGTCATCACCACCGCCGAACTGGCGGGGATCATGGGCGCCAAGCGCACGGCCGACCTGATTCCGCTTTGTCACCCCCTCGGCCTCGACAAGGTCTCGGTGAAGATCGACCTCGACGAGGCGCTGCCCGGCTTCGTCGTCACCGCCGAGGCGCGTGTCTCCGGTCCCACCGGCGTCGAGATGGAAGCCCTGACGGCCGTCTCGGTGGCCTGTCTCACCCTGTACGACATGCTCAAGGCGGCCGACCGCGGGATGGTGATCAGCCAGGTCCGGCTGCTGTCCAAATCCGGCGGCCGCTCGGGCGACTGGACCGTGTCGTGATCGATTTCGATACCGCCCTCGCCCTGATCCTGAACGAGGCCCGCCCCCTCCCTTGCGAGACGGTGGCGCTGGACGCCGCCGCCGACCGCGTCCTGGCCGCCGATCTGCGGGCCCGCGGCGACGCCCCGCGCGCTGCGGTATCGGCCATGGACGGCTATGCCGTGCGCGACGCCGACCTTGCGACATTGCCGGCCCGACTTCCCATCGCCACCGTCGCCTTCGCCGGGCGAGCGGACGTGCCAAGCCTGCCCGCCGGAACCTGCGCCCGGGTCTTCACCGGAGGACCCGTACCCCACGGGGCCGACAGGGTCGTGGTCCAGGAGATTGTCGGCCGCGACGGCGATCTGGCCCTGTTCGAGGTCCCGCCCGGACCGGCGACTCACATCCGCGCGGCCGGTTCGGATTTCCGGGCCGGTGATACCCTGCTGCCGGCCGGGACCCTCCTCGGCTTTCGCGCGATGGTCGCCGCCGCCGCGGCGGATGTCGCCGACCTGTCGGTCGTGCGCCGGCCGCGCATAGTCATCCTCGGCACCGGTGATGAACTGGCGGAGCCGGGACAGGCGCTCGAGACACCCGGCAGTATTCCGGAAAGCGTCTCGTTCGGGGTCGCCGCCCTGGCGCGGCAATCCGGCGGCGAGGTGGTCGAACGTCGCCGCCTGACCGACACGCCCGAGACCCTTGAGGCCGCCGCTCGACTTGCCCTGAGCGAGGCCGATCTGGTGGTCGTGACGGGCGGCGCATCCGTCGGCGAGAAGGACTACGCCCGTTCGATGTTCGCGCCCTTCGGGCTGGAGCTGATCTTCTCCAAGGTGGCCATCAAGCCCGGCAAGCCGGTCTGGTTCGGGCGGGCAGACGGCACCCTGATCTTGGGTCTGCCCGGCAACCCGACCTCGGCGCTGGTGACGGCCCGCCTGTTCATGGCGCCGCTGGTCGCGGGCCTGACGGGCCGAGATCCTGCCGCACTGCTGGGCTGGCGGGACATGACCCTGACCGCGCCGCTGAAGGCCTGTGGAGATCGGGAAACCTTTGAGCGCGGCCGTCTGGTCGGAGGCGGCGTCGCGGGACTGGCTGTCCAGGATTCCGCGACCCAGATGGCCCTGGCGACAGCCGATGTGCTGATCCGGCGTCGGGCCGGCGCTGCCGCCCTCAACGCTGGCGACAATGCCCTCGTTCTGGACTTCTGAACCCGCTCAGAGGAAGCGCTGGAACAGGATGTTGTTCTCGAGGTGGACATGCTCGCGCAGGTCCATGTCCAGCTTGCTGCAGCCGGCATAAAGAGCACGCCAGGTGGTGCAAGCCCCTTCCGGCGGGACGAAGTCGTCGGTCAGCTCCGCCATGAAGCGGAGCAACGCCCCAAGGTCGTCATGGTCCTGCATCATCCGGGCGATCGGATCACGCAGAACCGGACCCATGCCCCTGATCATGGCTGGAAACAGGACCGCCTCTTCCTTGTGCTGGTGGTCTTCGAGGTCCTCGAACATATCGGCGAGCAGGTTGGCGAGCCCGCGGGGACAGTCGGTCCTGTCCTGATGAACTGACTCGACCCGGCGGGCCAATGCGATGACCTCGGGGAATTCGCGCCGGTGCACCTTGTGATAGCGCTCAATGATGTGGGCGATCAGATCGGCAGTCTCTGCGGGCGCATGGACCCCCGGGGTTTCCAAGGCGTGGAGTTCCGCCTCGAGGGCCGCCAGGTCCAGGCCGCGGCTCTCCGCTTCCTTCGCGAGCACGGTATCGCCCTTGCAGCAGAAATCGATCTTGTGGCGGCGAAAGACCGTGGCAGCTCCCGGAAGGATGACGGCGATCTCGCCGACAGACAGATGTTCAAGCGCCATGATCGAGGGTGTCCTCTTCGTTGCGCGCTCCGCTTTCACGGGCGCGTCGAAGCGTCTTCCTAGACCGTCGGCGCCGGCCGTTGCTTGACGTCAATCAAGCCTCGCGTTGATGGCGGTCCGGCTCCGCGACACCCACGGAAGCCTTCCCCGCGCCGCAGGGAATCACCGAGTCTGAACTCCGCTTTTGAAGGGGTGCAGACATGGCGTTCGACAGTCCGCTGGCCGGTGAGATCTGGAGCAGCAAATATCGTTTCCGGCCGCACGATGGGGCGGGAGACGCGACCGTCGAGGCCACGTGGGACCGGGTCGCCGCCGCCCTCGCCGAAGCTGAACCCGCGAAGTCGCGGGGACGCTGGCGCGCCCGGTTCCGGGAGGCCCTCGAAGGCTATCGCTTCCTGCCCGCCGGGCGAATTCTCGCCGGAGCCGGCACGGGCCGCGCCGTGACCCTGTTCAATTGTTTCGTCATGGGGACGGTTCCTGACGATCTCGACGGCATCTTTCAGCATCTGCGGGAAGCCGCGGTCACCATGCAGCAGGGCGGCGGCGTGGGAATGGACTTCTCCACGGTCCGACCCTCAGGGGCGCCGGTTCGGGGGGTCGGCGCGGAGGCCTCGGGCCCGCTCAGCTTCATGGACGTCTGGGACTCGATGTGTCGGACGATCATGTCGGCGGGTCAGAGGCGCGGGGCGATGATGGGTTGCCTCCGGATCGACCATCCGGACATCGAGGCCTTCATCGACGCCAAACGAAACGCGGTCCGCTTCCGGAATTTCAACCTCTCGGTGCTGGTCCCCGACGCCTTCATGACCGCCCTGGACGCCGACGCGGACTGGCCCCTGGTGTTCAACGGCGAGGTCCGGCGCACGGTCCGGGCGGCGGACCTGTGGAACCGCCTGATGCAGGCCACCTATGACGCCGCCGAACCGGGGGTGATCTTCATTGACCGGGTGAACGCCGCCAACAACCTGGCCCATTGCGAGGTGATCTCGGCCTCCAATCCCTGCGGCGAACAGATGCTGCCGCCCTATGGAGCCTGTCTGCTGGGGTCGATCAATCTCGCTCGCCTCGTCTCCGAGCCGTTCGAATCCGGCGCGGCCATGGACGAGGTGGAGCTGGCGGCGCTCACTCGCACAGCCGTGCGGATGCTGGACAACGTCATCGACATCTCCCGCTTCCCCCTGCCGGCCCAGGAAGCGGAGGCCCGCGCCAAGCGCCGCCTCGGCCTTGGCGTAACGGGGCTGGCCGACGCCCTGATCTTCTGCGGTGCCCGTTATGGCGAGGACCGCGCCGTGGCCCTGACGGAACAATGGCTCGGGGTGATCCGGCGCGAGGCCTATCGCGCTTCGGCCGAACTGGCGGCCGAAAAGGGCGCCTTCCCCCTCTACGATCCGGCCATGCTTGAGCGGCCCAACATGGCCAGCCTCGATCCCGAGACCCGCGAACTGATCGCGCGCCACGGTTTGAGAAACGGTTGTCTGACGTCGATCGCCCCGACTGGCACGACCTCTCTGCTGGCCGGGAATGTCTCTTCGGGGATCGAGCCGGTGTTCGCCTTCGCCTACACCCGCAAGGTGTTGCAGCCCGACGGCACCAAGCGCGAGGAGGCCGTCGAGGACTACGCCCTGGCGCTCTGGAAGCGGCTCAAGGGGGCAGATGCTCCTCTGGAGAGCGCGCCAGGGGAGGCCTTCGTCAGCGCCCAGACCCTGACACCCGAACATCATCTGCGGATGCAGGCGGCGGCCCAGGCCCAGATCGACAGTTCGATCTCCAAGACCATCAATTGCCCGGAGGACATCGCCTTCGACGCCTTCTCCGACGTCTATCGCCAGGGCTATCGTCTGGGCTGCAAGGGACTGACCACCTATCGGCCCAACGCCATCACCGGTTCAGTGCTGAGCGTCGAACCCACACCCACGCTTGCCCCGGTCCCGGCAGAACCTGTCCTGACGCCCAGGCCGGCGCGGCTCGAGGGCGCGACCTACAAGGTGCGTTGGCCGCTGGACCCGCACGCGGTCTATGTGACCATCAACGATTCCGGCGAGGAGGATGGGGGCGAACGTCGTCCGATGGAGATCTTCGTCAACTCCAAGAACATGGCCCACTACGCCTGGACGGTCGCCCTGACCCGGATGGTCTCGGCCGTCTTCCGGCGCGGCGGCGACGTCTCCTTCGTGGCGGAAGAACTGAAGGCGGTGTTCGATCCCGGCGGCGGCGCCTGGATGGAGGGGCGCTATACGCCGTCCCTCCCTGCGGCCATCGGCGCGGTGATCGAGCGCCACATGGCCCTCTCGGCCGGCGGCGCTGCCACGGCTGCGCCCGATCCGGCGCCCGGGTCCGCGACCGTGGCCGCGACTGTGGCAGTCCACGCCCCGTCGTCTTGTCCGCGATGCGGCACGCCGGGCCTGGTTCGCAAGGAGGGCTGCGACAGCTGCCTCGACTGCGGCTACTCCCGATGCGGATAGCCCCGCTAAGGGTCTCGTCGCCCACCCGTCGCTGGACCGAACTGATGTATCGGGCGCGGAGACCCGTCGAGACCCTGCTGACAGCGTCGCTTCGCGGGGTCGCCCGCCGTCAGCCCGAGGCGTTCGAGCGGCTCGGACCTGTCCGCCACGCCACTATCCGGATCAGCCCCGCCGACCTGCCCATCGCCTTCGAGATGCGGCCGGACGGCGTGGCCGGTTCCATACGGGTGGTGCGGCCGGACTCGGATGACGGCGCCGCTTCGGCTCACATCAGCGGCTCCTTGCTGACCCTTCTGGCTCTCTTCGACGGGCGCGGAGACGCTGATGGAGCCTTTTTCCAGCGGCGCATCGATATCGACGGAGACACCGCCGCCATCCTCGCTCTGCACAATGCGCTTGAAGCCTCGGAGTTGACGATGGCTGACATCCTGGGTCTGCCGCGAGGGCTCGAACCGATGCTGCAGACGGTGTTGTCCGTCGTCGGGCGCTGGCGTCAGGCCGAGGTTCGGCCATGACCGGCGCGCTGGAGCTGGTGTGCCCTGCCGGCTCGCCCGCCATGCTGAAGGCCGCGATCGATGCCGGGGCGGACAGCGTCTACTGCGGCTTCCGCGACGAGACCAACGCGCGTAATTTCCCGGGCCTGAACTTCTCTCCCGAGGAGCTGCGGGCAGCGACCGACTGGGCGCACGAACGCGGCGCCCGCGTTCTGCTGGCGCTGAACACCTTCGCCCGGGCCGACGCAACTGATCTCTGGCGACGCTCCGCCGACGCCGCCGCAGCCGCGGGCGTGGACGCCGTGATCGCCGCCGATCTCGCTGTGCTGTCGCATATGCGCGCGAACCATCCGGACACCCGGCTTCACCTGTCAGTCCAGGCGGCGGCGGGCACCCCTGAGGCGATCGCCTTCTACGCTCGCGAATACGGCGTGAAACGGGTGGTTCTGCCCCGCGTCCTCAGCGTCGAGGAAATCCGGAGCCTGACTCCGGAAATATCCGCCGAGACCGAGGCCTTCGTCTATGGCGGCCTGTGCGTGATGGCGGAAGGCCGCTGCGCCCTGTCGTCCTATGCCACCGGACGGTCTCCGAACCTGTCCGGCGTATGTTCGCCGCCCGAGGCTGTAACCTTCACCGAAGATCGTGGTGAGCGCACGACGCGGCTATCAGGCTTCGCCATCGACCGGCTGCCGGCGGGCCAGGTGGGCGGATACCCGACCCTGTGCAAGGGCCGGTTCCGCGGCGCGGCCGGGGAGCCGGCCTATCTCTTCGAGGATCCGGTCAGCCTCAACGCCATGAGCCTGCTGGCCGGGCTGGCACGGGCGGGGGTCACCGCTGTCAAGATCGAGGGACGACAGAGGGGCCGCGCCTATGTGGCGCGTGTCACCGCCGCCTTCCGGGCCGCCATCGACGCCATTGGACGTGGGGAATCTCCGGCTCCCTATGAGTCCCTGCTGGGCGACCTCGCCGAGGGTGCGCGCGAGACAACCGGCGCCTATCGGAAACGCTGGCGATGAGCGGGTTGATGGAACTGGCGATCGGACCGTTGCTATTCAACTGGCCCGCGGAGCGGGTCGAGGCCTTCTATGCCCGGATCGCCGACGAGGCCCCGGTCGAAACGGTCTATCTCGGCGAGGTCGTCTGCGGAAAGCGCCAGCCTTTGCTGCAGGACGTCCTGGCGCGGGCCGCCGAGCGGCTGGAAACCGCGGGCAAGACAGTGATCTGGTCCACTCTCGCCCTTCCCTCCACGTCCCGGGAGCGCCGGTTGGCGGCAGAGCTGGCCGCGGATCCCGATCATCTGATCGAGGCCGGGGACATGTCAGCGGTCTGGAGCCGGGCGCCCGCACCCTTCGTCGCCGGCCCGCTGTTGAACGTCTACAACGCCCCCGCCGCGGCGGAGCTGGTGCGGATGGGCTGTGTGCGCCTTTGCGCCAACGTCGAACTTCCCCTGACCTCCATCGCCGAGATCGCGCAGGCCTGCCCGGAGCTCGAACTTGAGCTATTCGCCTTCGGTCGTTTGCCGCTCGCCCTGTCGAGCCGCTGCGCCCAGGCCCGGATGGAGGGACTGCACCGCGACGCCTGCCGCTATGTTTGTGACCAACACCCCGATGGCATGGACGTCACGACAATCGAGGGTCAGGACTTCCTGGCCGTGAACGGCCTGCAGACGCTGTCGCACGGATGTCAGCTGGTCGACGTTGAAATCCAGCGGCTCAAGGAAGTCGGCGTGTCGGTTCTTCGGCTGTCGCCGCACAGTCTGGACATGGTCGCGGTCTGTAACCTGTTCCGGGCGTTCACCACCGGGCAGCTCACATCGTGGGAACTTGCCCAGGGGATCGAGCCTCTTGGGCCGCCCGGACCTCTGGTCAGCGGTTATCTGCACGGGGCGGCCGGCGCTCACCGAGGGGCTCGGGAGGTTGCGGCATGAACCTGTCCGAACTCGAGGCCCGTCGTGCGCGGATTGACCAGATCGATTCGGTCCTTGTGCGGCTTGTCGCGGCACGCCAGCGCCAGGTCGCCATCATTGCCGCACTCAAGGCGGGGCCGGACAGCGTTCGGGATCCCGCCCGGATCGCCGCCGTCCTCGCCCGCGTCCAGTCGACGGCGCGACGTTGCGGGCTGGACGAAGCGATCGCGATTCCTGTCTGGCGCGAGCTTCTGGAACGGTCAGCCGAGGCTCAGCAGATGCTTCTGGCGCTCGCCAGACAGGCTGATCCATCGCCTTGACGAAGGGCAGGCCGCAGCGGCCAGTTCATCAACTGGGTCTCCGCTCCGGTCCTCTATGCAGACCGTATCCGCCGTCCGGGAGTCCCCATGAACACCGCCGCTGCCATTCGTGCCCATCGCGGTCCCGCCGTTTTCAGCGTCGGCCTGCGCCCCTTCTTCCTGTTCTCTGCGCTTTGGGCCGCCATCGCCGCTCCGCTCTGGCTTTATGCCTTTCTCAGCGGCGGGCCTGTGGGTCTGAGCTGGCACGTCCACGAAATGTTGTTCGGCTACACGGGAGCGGTCGTCGTCGGCTTTCTGCTGACCGCTGTTCCCAACTGGACCGGTCGTCTGCCGGTCGTGGGCACGCCCCTGGCCCTGCTGTTCGGCCTGTGGCTGGCGGGGAGAGCCGCCATGCTCGCCACGGCTCTGAATGCGGATCTGTCGACGGAAGTCTGGCCGTTGATCATCGACGGCCTGTTCCTGTTCGCCATGGCCGGGGTGGTCTGGCGGGAAGTGTTGGCCGGGCAGAACTGGCGCAACGTGCCCGTCGCCGTCATGGTCACCCTCTTCGCCCTCGCCAATGCCGGATTTCACCTTGAGGCAGGGGCCGGCGGCGTCGCCAACCTGTCCACCCGGTTGGGCCTGGCGGTTGTGGCCCTGCTGATCGCTGTGATCGGCGGACGGGTCACCCCGAGTTTCACCCGCAACTGGCAGACCAAACGCGGCGGCCCTCTGCCCGCCGTCGCGGGCCGCTTGGACGTGGTCACCCTGGCCGTCACCGCTGCGGGCTTGTTGGCCTGGAGCGTGGCGCCGACGCATCCGGCCGCGGGCGCGCTGTTGCTGGCGGCGGGAGGGCTGAACCTGGTCCGGCTGATCCGCTGGCGCGGAGACGCCACGGTGGCGGAACCGCTCGTCTGGATTCTGCACCTCGGCTATCTGTGGCTGGCTGCGGGCCTCTTCTTCACGGGCTTGTCGGTCGCAGCACCCGGTCTGGTTCCGCCCTCTGTCGGCGTCCACGCCCTGACAGCCGGCGCGATCGGGGTGATGACTCTCGCCATCATGACCCGGGCCAGTCGGGGACACACCGGTCGCCCCCTGGCGGCCGGCAGGATTGAGGTCCTGATCTATGTCCTGATCAATGCCGCGGCCCTGACCCGGGTGACAGGCGGTCTCTTGCCGACCCTCTATCAACCCTTGTTGATGGTCTCGGCAGGGCTCTGGTCAGCGGCCTTCCTGGCCTTCGTGGTCGGCTATGGCCCGATGCTGCTGTCGCCCCGCCCGGATCGCGTCTGATCCCGGTCAGGCGTAGCGGGCCGCGGCGGTCGCCTTGACCAAGGCGATCACCTGCTTACCCGACGCCAGGGCGAGTTGTTCGCTCGCTTGCCGGGTGACCAGAGCCTTCAGCCTCAGCCCGCCCGCCTCGAGACGTACGAGGACACCGTCAGACCGAACTTCCAGCGCCGCGACCTGCATGGGCAGGCGGTTCTGAAAGCTGGCGTCGACCGGATCCGTCAGGGCGAGGGCCACATCCCGTGCGTCAACGACGACCCGCAACCGGTCGCCCGGAGCCACATCGAGGGGCGGGGCCAGAAACGGGGTGCCCGCCAGATCGATGCGGGTCGCGTTACTTGCCGGGTCGTGCGCGGTGACCCGCCCGTCGATAATCGACAGGGGCGCGCTGAGCCCGGCGGCGGTCTCGGCTTCCGGTCGATCAAACGCCGCATCCGGCGGCTCGGCGCCGACGGCGCGGCCGTCCCCGACCAACACCACACGATCCGCGAGGCGGGCGACTTCCTCGACCGCGTGGCTGACATAGAGGATGGGCGGTCCAGTCCGGGCCAGCTGATCCAGATACGGCAGGATGTCCCCACGACGGGCGCCGTCCAGCCCCGCCAGAGGCTCATCGAGGATCAGCAGACGGGGACGGATCAGCAGGGCCCGTCCGATCGCGACCCGTCGGGCCTCGCCGCCGGACAACGAACCGGGTCGGCGCTCCAGCAGGTTTTCGAGTCCCAACAGAGCCACCGCCTCGTCAAGGGCGGGTTCCGGATCGCCCGACCGGCGGGGGCCGTACAGGAGGTTGTCGCGGACCGTCATGTGCGGAAACAACCGCGCGTCCTGGAAGACGTAGCCGATGCGGCGTTTCCAGACCGGGACCGACACCCCTGCATCAGTATCGAGGAGCACCTCCCCGTCCAGCACCACCCGACCCCGGACGGGCGGGATCAGGCCCGCGACAAGTTCGGCCACCGTGGTCTTGCCGGCCCCGGAGCGACCGAACAGGCAGGTGATGCGGGCGTCGCTCGAGAAGGCGACTTCCAGAGAGAAGTCGTCGCGGACGATATGCGCTGACACCTCGAGCATCACCGCATCCCTCCGACCCGCCGCGCGACGGAGCGCGCGCCCCATTCCGAGAGAACGAGGGCGCCGATCGACACGCCGACCGAGATCAGGACCAATCTCAACAGGGCCGCCGCGCCGTCGGGAGCCTGGAGCAGGCTGTATATGGCCAGCGGCAAGGTGCGCGTCTCTCCGGGGATGCTGGCGACGAAGGTGATGGTGGCGCCGAACTCGCCTAGCGCCTTGGCGAAGCCCAGTACCGCCCCGGCCGCCACGCCGGGCAGCGCCAGCGGCAGGGTGATGGTGAGGAAGCGGACGACAGGCCGCGCGCCGAGCGTTTCGGCCGCTTGTTCGATCCGGGGATCGACCATGTCGAACGACAGGCGCACGGCCCGCACCAGCAGGGGGAAGCCCATGACCGCCGCAGCGAGGGCGGCGCCGGTCCAGTCGAAGGCGAAGACAATCCCAATCGGCTCGAGGAGTTTGCCCAGAGTGCCGCTGCGACCGAACAGCATCAGCAGGGCATAGCCGGTCACCACGGGAGGAAGGATCAGGGGCAGGTGCGTCAGGCCCGACAACAGGGCCTTGCCGGGGAAGCTGTAGCGCGACAGCAGATAGGCGATCGCGATCCCGGGCGGCAGGCTGAACAGCGTCGCCGTCAGGGCGACCTTCATCGACAGGCCGATGATCTGCAGCTCTTCGGGGCTCAGCGCGAACATTCGGAACCCTCAGGTCTGGGCCGGCGCCGGAGCGAAGCCGAACCGCCGGAACAGGGCCTTTCCCTCGGCGCCGGCCAGCATATCCAGAAAGGCCTGCGCGGCCGCGGGGTCGCCGGCTCCGTCCCGCCGACGAACCGGAGCCCCCGGATAGACGATCGGATCGTGGCTGGCAGGTGGAAAGGTCGCCACCACGCGCACCCGTGGCTCGGCTAATGCATCAGTCGCATAGACCAGACCCAGCGGGACCTCTCCGCGCGCGACGAGAGACAAGGCGGCGCGGACGTCATCTCCGGGTGCCCGCCGGTCCTTGACCCCGGACCAGAGGTTCAGGCGGACCAAGGCCTGCTCTCCGTAGCGACCCGCCGGTATTGAGGAGTCGGCGATCGCCAGTCGGCCTCCGCCCAATCGGTCGATGAAAGCGGCTGGGGAAGAGAGATCGACAGGATCGCCGGAGTCGGAGACCGGCGCGACCAGCACCAGTGCGTTGCTGGCCAGCCGACGCCGTGCGGACGTATCGACAAGGCCGCGCTGACCCAGCCAGTCCATCCAGCGCTCGTCGGCCGAAATGAACAGATCGGCCGGGGCGCCCTGGGCGATCTGGCGGGCCAGCTTGGCGCTGCCGGCGTAGCTGGCCCGAACAATCCGGCCGGTCTGCTGTTGGTGTTCCGCGGCGGCCGCGTCCAGGACTTCGCGCAGGCTGGCGGCGGCGAAAAGGTCGATCAGCGGCGTGCTGGCAGAGCGACGGGGCGCACAGGCGGTCAGCGCCGTGCCTGCAAGCACCACCAGCGCCCCTCGTCGACCAAGGCTGGCGCCCGCCGTCGTCATCAATCGAACCTCCGCCCGCGCCGTTCGCCGGGCCCGCACTCCTGCCTAGCATGGCGAGCCAGGCAACCGCACAAAGGGGGCCGAAAGCGCGCTTGATCTTCATCAAGGCCCGTCGCGCCCCGTGTCATAGGGTGTGCGGGGCTGGTCGACTATCAAACCCCCTGAGTTCGCTCCGAGCCGCCTGACCTGTAGCGCCCGCGCGCCATGGTCCGACGGCCGGATCCGCAAGGATCGAGGGCGGCGGGAGAAATCCCTCCGCCTCCCGTATTTGGAAAGGAGCTTCCATGGCGCTCGACGCCGCCCCCATGGCCGACGGCTTCGGCCGCCGGTTTCACTACCTTCGCCTTTCGGTGACGGAGGTCTGCAATTTCAGTTGCACCTACTGCCTGCCGAACGGCTGGAAAAAGACCGGACCGCTGTCGTTCCTGACAGTCGACGAGATTCGCCGTCTGGTCGCCGGTTTTTCCGATCTGGGGCTCAGCAAGGTTCGCCTGACTGGAGGGGAGCCCACGGTTCGCAAGGACTTCAACGCCATCATCGAGACGGTCGCGGCCGCGCCCGGGGTGGCCAAGGTCGCGATGACCACGAACGGCTGGAACCTGGCGCGTCACGCGGTCGACTGGCGGGCCTCCGGCCTCAGCCACATCAACGTCAGCATTGACTCGATCGACCCGGAAACGTTCCACCAGATCACCGGCCACGACAAGCTGAACCAGGTTCTGACGGGCCTCGACCTGGCGCTGGCCGAGGGCTTCTCCGCCGTGAAGGTCAACGCGGTCCTGCTGCGCGAGACGGCCGAGGCCGGCTTCGACGGCTGGGCGCGCTTTGTCAGGGATCGGCCGGTCGCAGTTCGCTTCATCGAGCTGATGAAGACGACCGACAATGACGACTATTTTGCCCGCCATCACGTCAAGGCCCAGGGGCTACGCGACTGGCTGAACCGGAACGGCTGGGTCCCGGCGCCGCGCGCCTTCGACGCCGGGCCGGCGCTGGAATATCACCATCCCGATCATGCCGGCGCCATCGGCCTGATCGCCCCATACGCACCCGGCTTCTGCGACAGCTGCAACCGGTTGCGGGTCACCTCGAAGGGCAAGCTTCGCTTGTGCCTGTTCGGCGACGGCGGCGTCGATCTGCGCGATCTGCTACAGGATGACGAAGACCGCGAGGCGCTGTCACAGCGCATCGTCTCCTCTCTGGGAGGAAAAACTGCGGGCCATTCGCTTGCTCTGGGGCGTTCGGGCGACCTGCGGAACCTGTCCCAGCTCGGGGGCTGATCAGCCGAGAACGGTGCCGCAGGTGCGCCCCGTCTGGGTGGCCCATCTCTCGCTTTCCGCCTTGCCGACGACGCCCTTCGGCGGCGGCATGTGATTGTCGATCAGCGGGTGCGGACGGGCCAGTCGCTCGAGGGCCTCTGGACGGCCAAGGTTGACCTCCGCGCCATGCACGACCACCCCGTAGCTCGACAGGTTGGCGAAGGCCCGTGACAGATTCTCCGGAGACATGCCGAGCAGCGAGGCCAGCACCCGCTTCTCATGCGGCAGGACGATCGGGTCACGCATTCCCTGTCGAACCCGCTGGGTGATCAGATAGTTGGCCAGCCGCTCGACGCCCCCGCGAAGCTTCTGGTTCTTTACGGCCCGGACCAGGCCGCGGTAACAGCCCGACAGTTCCTGGGACACCGCAAAGCTGAAGTCGGCGTCCTGTCTCATGGTGCGGCGAAGGGCCTCTCCCGACAGCATCAGGATCTCCGACCGCTCGAGGGTCCGCGCCGACATCAGCGCGTCAGCGTCCAGGACGACAGCCGCCAGAATAAACGTCGAGACTGGCCGCAGCAGCGCCAGGGTGGTCTCCTTTTCCTTCCAGGACCCCTGCAGTTCGACCGCCCCGTCAAGCAGCACATACAGGAAGTCGACCGTGTCGCCCTCCATCAGAAGGGTGGTGCCGGCGGGGAACCGCTGCAGGAAGGCGCCGGCCGTCACATCACGGAAAACCTCCGGGGTGGTCCGCGAGAACAACGGCAGGGCCCTGACACGGTCCAGATCGGCGGGGCGCATGGTCATTGTGTTGGTTCCTCGTGCGACTCGGTAGCGAGGCTCTGGGCTGATCGGCTTCGCTCCGTGCGGCCGCGACCTATCACTAGAACATCACTTGACGAGTATCAATCGGCGTAGATGATTGCGACAATCCAGCAGCCGACGATTTTCGTTTTACTACTGTTTTCTTGTATCCAATCCCGATTTAGCCAACTCCTCCAAGACTTCAATTGATAACCATCAAATAGCGCATTCAGAACGCGCGCTAGGAGTCATGGAACGACAGCCGGCAAGCGGCGACGTTCCATGGAGCAGGTCCGGTGGTATCCGCCTCTGAAACAGCAGCGCCAGGCGCCACTTCGGCCCTGTGGGTCAGCACCTTCGCCTTCACGGCCTGCTTCGCAGTATGGACGATCTTCTCGATCATCGGGGTCCAGATCAAGGCTGACCTCGGCCTGACAGAAGCGCAGTTTGGCCTGCTGGTCGGCACGCCGATCCTGACCGGTTCGCTGGTGCGCGTGTTCCTGGGAGTCTGGACCGAACAGTTCGGCGGACGGCGGGTCAGCCTGATCGTCATGATCCTGGCCGCCGCAGCCACCTTCCTGCTGTCCTACGCCGAGACCTATCCCCAGTTCCTCGTCGCCGCCCTCGGCGTCGGCATGGCGGGCGGGGCCTTCGCGGTCGGCGTCGCCTATGTCTCGAAATTCTTCCCCGCCGGACGGCAGGGCACGGCGCTCGGCATCTTCGGGGCCGGCAATGTCGGCGCGGCGGTGACCAAATTCGCGGCGCCCTTCGTCATGCTGACGCTGGGCTGGGAAGCGGTGGCGCAGGTCTGGGCCGGAGCCCTTCTTCTCATCGCGCTCGCGGCCTTCTTCCTGACCCGGGACGAGCCCCAGCTGGTTGAGCGTCGGCGGACGGGCCAGAAGCCCGTGGCGGCCTGGATGCAACTGGAGCCGCTGAAGGACCTCCGCGTCTGGCGGTTCGCGCTGTACTATTTCTTCGTCTTCGGCGGGTTCGTCGCCCTCGCCCTCTGGCTCCCGCACTATCTGACCGGCGCCTACGGAGTAGGCATCGGCGTGGCCGGGATGCTGGCCGCCGCATACTCGATCCCCGGCTCGCTGTTCCGGGTATTCGGCGGCTGGCTCTCGGACCGGGTCGGCGCCCGCAAGGTCATGTATCTGACCTTCATCATCAGCGTCATCTGCGCCTTCATCCTCGCCTATCCCGCGACGACCTATGTGGTCGACGGCATCGACGGGCCCATCCGCTTCCGCCTGGCGATGAACCTGCCGGTCTTCACCGTGGTGGTCTTTGTGCTCGGCTTCGCGATGAGCCTGGGCAAGGCGGCCGTCTTCAAACACATCCCGGTCTACTACCCGGACCACGTCGGCTCCGTCGCCGGGCTGGTGGGCATGATCGGCGGACTGGGCGGCTTCATCCTGCCCATCACCTTTGGCGTCCTGAACGACCTGACCGGGGTCTGGACCAGCTGTTTCATGCTGCTGTTCCTGCTCGTCCTCGCGGCCCTGATCTGGATGCATTTCGCCGTCCGTCGGATGGAGCGCCGTCGCTCGCCCATGCTGGCGACGCTGCCAGAATTTCCCGAGCTCGCCGGGGTCGGTCCCGATAAGACCGCCTCTGCCGCCCCTGCTTCTTCGCACTAGAGAAAGACGCGCATGTCCCGTCACATCCTGCACGACTGGCGCCCGGAAGAGCCGGCGTTCTGGGCCTCCACCGGCCAGCAGATCGCGCGTCGCAATCTGTGGATCTCGATCCCGAACCTGCTGCTGGCCTTTTCCATCTGGATGCTTTGGTCGACGGCGGCGACCCGCCTCAACATGGTCGGTTTCCAGTTCTCGACGGCCGAGCTGTTCTGGCTGACCGCGCTTCCTGCGCTGTCCGGGGCGACGCTGCGGATCTTCTACAGCTTCATGGTCCCGATTTTCGGGGGTCGCCTCTGGACCACCCTTTCCACTCTGTCGCTGGCGATCCCCGCCGTTGGCATCGGGATGGCGGTGCAGGACACGGGGACGCCGTATGTCGTCTTCGTCATCCTCGCCCTGCTGTGCGGCCTGGGCGGCGGGGCCTTCGCCTCGTCGATGGCCAATATCGGCTTCTTCTTCCCCAAGGCCCAGAAGGGCAACGCGCTCGCTCTCAACGCAGGCTTCGGCAACCTGGGCGTCAGCGTCCTCCAGTTCACGGCGCCGCTGGTCACCGGCATCGCCCTGTTCACGCCCCTGTTCGGAGCGCCCCAGACCTATCTGGAAAATGGCGTCCAGCATCAGGTCTGGCTGCAGAACGCCGGCTTCGTCTGGGTGCCGTTCATCCTGATCGCCGCCGCTGCGGCGTGGTTTGGAATGAACGATGTCGCCTCCGCCCGCGCCTCGTTCCGTGAGCAGGCCGTGGTGTTCAAGCGCAAGCACAACTGGCTGATGTGCTACCTCTACATCGGCACCTTCGGCTCGTTCATTGGCTTCTCGGCGGCCTTTCCGCTGCTGGGCAAGACCCTGTTTCCCGACGTCAATATCCTGCAGATCGCCTTCCTCGGGCCGCTGGTGGGCGCAGCCTCGCGGGCGATGACAGGCTGGGTTTCCGACCGCTGGGGCGGCCATAACGTTACCCAGGTCGTCTTCTATGCGCTGATCGCAGGCGTGCTGGCGGTGCTCTACAGCGTCGGCGCCTTCGGCGGCGAGCCAGTGTTCGGCCTGTTCTTCGCCAGCTTCATCTGGCTGTTCTTCTGGACCGGCGTGGGCA
Source organism: Brevundimonas sp. UBA7664 (assembly GCF_002483305.1). Taxonomy (GTDB): domain Bacteria; phylum Pseudomonadota; class Alphaproteobacteria; order Caulobacterales; family Caulobacteraceae; genus Brevundimonas. The sequence goes on along the minus strand of NZ_DLHQ01000059.1, from coordinate 61,091 downwards.
ACGCCTCGACCTTCCAGATGATCCCGGCCCTCGTGCGCGCCGACATGCCCCGCCTCCTGCCCCTCGCAACGCCCGCCGAGCGGCTGAAGGCGGCGGAGCTGGAAGGGGCGGCCATCGTCGGCTTCTCGTCGGCCATCGGCGCCTACGGCGGCTTCTTCATTCCCCTGGCCTTCGCCAACTCGATGAAGGCCACCGGGGGTCCGGTCACCGCCCTCTACATCTTCCTGGCCTTCTACATCACCTGCGCTGTCGTGAACTGGGTGTTCTACGCCCGCCGGCGCTCGATCCTGAACCCCACCCTGAAAACGGCGGCCTGATCATGAGCCATACCCTTGACCGTCTCGCCTTCTTCACGCGCAAGACCGAGCTGTTCTCCGACCGTCACGGCGTTATGAACGACGAGGATCGCGGCTGGGAGGAGGCCTATCGGAACCGCTGGCGCCACGACAAGGTCGTGCGCTCGACCCACGGCGTGAACTGCACGGGCTCCTGCTCCTGGAAGATCTACGTCAAGGGCGGGATCGTCACCTGGGAGACCCAGCAGACCGACTACCCCCGCACCCGGCCCGACCTGCCCAATCACGAACCACGCGGCTGCGCCCGTGGGGCCAGCTACAGCTGGTATCTGTATTCGGCCAACCGCGTGAAATACCCGCTGGTGCGGTCCCGCCTGCTGCGCGTGTGGCGCAAGGCGCGCGAGACCATGGAGCCGGTCGCGGCCTGGGCGTCGATCCAGAACGATCCGGTTGCTCGCAAGTCCTATACGAGTATGCGCGGCGCCGGCGGCTTTGTGCGGGGCACCTGGGACGAGATCACCGAGATCATCGCCGCGGCCAACGCCCATACGGTCAAGCGCTGGGGCCCCGACCGGGTGTTCGGTTTCTCGCCGATCCCGGCCATGTCGATGATCTCCTATGCGGCCGGCGCCCGCTACCTGCAGCTGCTGGGCGGGGTCACCGGCTCCTTCTATGACTGGTATTGCGATCTGCCACCGGCTTCGCCCCAGACCTGGGGCGAGCAGACCGACGTCGCCGAGAGCGCCGACTGGTACAATTCCAGCTTCATGCTGCTGTGGGGCTCGAACGTTCCCCAGACCCGCACGCCAGACGCCCATTTCTACACCGAGGCCCGCTACCGCGGCGCCAAGTCCGTCGTCATCTGCCCCGATTACTCCGAGGCCTCGAAATTCTCGGACCTGTGGCTTCCGGTCAAACAAGGGACCGACGCAGCCCTGGCCATGGCCTTCGGCCACGTGATCCTCAAGGAGTATCACGTCGACAAGCAGGTCCCGTATTTCCGCGACTACCTGCGCCAGTACAGCGACCTGCCGATGCTGGTCCGCCTCGTCCCCCAGGAGGGCGGCTATGTGCCCGAACGCCTGGTGCGGGCGTCGGATTTCGTCGGCGACCTCGAACAGGCCAACAACCCCGACTGGAAGACGGTCGCCATCGACGAAGCTACCGGCGAGATCGTCGTGCCCAATGGCTCGATCGGCTTCCGCTGGGGCGAGGACGGCCGCTGGAACCTTGAGGAACGTGACGCCGCGGGTCGCGAGACCAAGCTGAAGCTGGGCCTCAAGGACGCTCATGATGAAGTGGCCGGCGTCCGCTTCCCCTATTTCGCTAACACTGCCAGCAATGGCTTCGCCTCCACAGACCACCCCGATGTCCTGACCCGCAACGTGCCGGTCCGGCGGGTGAAACTGAAGGACGGCGAAGCGCTGGTGGCCTGCGTCTACGACCTGTTCCTTGCCAACTACGGCGTGGACCAGGGCTTCGGCGGCGACTGCATGCCTGAGTCCTTCGACGACCTGCAGCCCTATTCCCCGGCTTGGGCCGAAGCCATCACCTCGGTCCCGCGCGACCAGATCATCGCCACCGCCCGCGGCTTCGCCACCAATGCCGAGAAGACCAACGGCAAGTCGATGGTGATCATCGGCGCGGCGATGAACCACTGGTTCCACATGGACATGAACTACCGTGGCGTCATCAACATGCTGGTGATGTGCGGTTGCGTCGGTCAATCCGGCGGCGGCTGGGCCCACTATGTCGGTCAGGAAAAGCTGCGGCCGCAGACCGGCTGGGCTCCCCTGGCCTTCGCCACCGACTGGATCCGTCCGCCGCGGCAGCAGAACTCCACCTCCTTCTTCTACGCCCACTCCGACCAATGGCGCTACGAGACCGTCGGCATCGACGAACTGCTTTCGCCTACGGCTCCCGACGGCCCGTGGAAGGCGTCGATGATCGACTTCAACGTTCGGGCCGAGCGGATGGGCTGGCTGCCCTCAGCCCCGGCGTTGAAGACCAACTCGCTTGATGTGGCCAAGGCGGCCGAAGCGGCTGGCGTCGACCCCAAGACCTACACCCTCGACGGACTGAAAGACCGCTCGATCCAGCTGTCCTGCATGGACCCGGACGACCCGGCCAACTGGCCGCGGAACATGTTCATCTGGCGCTCGAACCTGCTGGGGTCCTCCGGCAAGGGCCACGAGTATTTCCTCAAACACCTGCTCGGCGCCTCGCACGGCGTCCAGGGCAAGGATCTGGGCGAGACCGGTCAGGTAAAGCCCGTCGACGTCGTCTGGCATGACGAGGCGCCGGAAGGAAAACTCGACCTGCTGGTGACACTCGACTTCCGCATGTCGACCACGGCGGTCTATTCCGACATCGTTCTGCCGACGGCGACCTGGTACGAGAAGAACGACCTCAACACCTCCGACATGCACCCCTTCATCCACCCGCTTTCGGCGGCCGTGGACCCCGCCTGGGAGTCGAAGTCGGACTGGCAGATCTTCAAGGCCATCGCGAAGAAGTTCTCGCAGGTGGCGCCCGAGGTCCTGGGCAGGGAGAAGGACGTCGTCCTCACCCCGATCCAGCACGACAGCCCCGGCGAGATGGCGCAGCCGTTCGAGGTGAAGGACTGGTTCCTCGGCGAGTGCGAGGCGATCCCGGGCAAGACCATGCCCCAGATCACCGTGGTCGAGCGCGATTATCCCAACCTCTACAAGCAGTTCACAGCCCTCGGCCCGCTGCTCGACAAGGTCGGGAACGGCGGCAAGGGCCTGGCTTGGAAGACCGGACATGAGGTCGATCTGCTGCGCGAGTTGAACGGCGCCGTGCTCGAGCCCGGCCTGACAGAAGGCATGCCCAGCATCGATACCGACATCGACGCCTGCGAGACCATCCTGATGCTGGCGCCGGAGACTAATGGCGAGGTCGCGGTCAAGGCCTGGGAGGCGCTGGAGAAACAAACCGGTCGCGAGCACGCCCACCTGGCCCTGCCCAAGGAGGACGAGAAGATCCGCTTCCGCGATCTGCTCGCCCAGCCGCGCAAGATCATCTCATCGCCCATCTGGTCGGGCATCGAGAGCGAAAAGGTCTGCTACACCGCCGGCTACACCAATGTGCATGAGCTGATCCCTTGGCGGACGCTCACCGGCCGCCAGCAGCTCTATCAGGATCACCTGTGGATGCGGGCCTTCGGCGAGGCGCTCTGCGTCTACAAGCCGCCGATCGATCTGAAGACGACGCATGTGAAGGGTCTCAAGCCCAACGGCGAGACCGAGATCGTCCTCAACTTCATCACCCCGCACCAGAAGTGGGGCATCCACTCCACCTATTCCGACAATCTGCTGATGCTGACGCTCAATCGCGGCGGGCCGGTCGTCTGGATTTCGGAGACGGACGCCCGCAAGGCCGGCATCGTCGACAACGACTGGATCGAGGTCTTCAACGCCAACGGGGCGCTGACAGCCCGGGCCGTGGTCTCCCAGCGGATCCGTGAAGGCACGACCTTCATGTACCACGCCCAGGAGAAGATCGTGAACACGCCGGGGTCGGAGATCACCGGCCGGCGCGGCGGCATCCACAACTCGGTCACCCGCACCGTGCTGAAGCCGACCCACATGATCGGCGGCTACGCCCAGCTGTCCTACGGCTTCAACTATTACGGCACCGTGGGCTCCAACCGGGACGAGTTCATCGTTCTCCGCAAGATGAAGACGGTCGACTGGCTCGATGAGCCGCTCGAATCCAAGGAGTTCGGCCAATGAAGATCCGCGCACAGATCGGCATGGTGCTGAACCTCGACAAATGCATCGGCTGTCACACCTGTTCGGTGACCTGCAAGAACGTCTGGACCAGCCGCAAGGGCGTCGAATACGCCTGGTTCAACAACGTCGAGACCAAGCCGGGCATCGGCTATCCCAAGGAGTGGGAGAACCAGAAGAAGTGGAACGGCGGCTGGCGGCGCAAGGCCAACGGCAAGATCGAGCCGCGCATGGGCGCCAAATGGCGCATCTTGGCCAAGATCTTCGCCAACCCCGACCTGCCCGAGATCGACGACTATTACGAGCCCTTCGACTTCGACTACGGCCACCTGCAGACGGCGCCGGAGATGAAGCATTTCCCCACCGCCCGGCCGCGTTCGCAGATCACCGGCAAGCGGATGGAGAAGATCGAATGGGGCCCGAACTGGGAGGAAATCCTCGGCGGCGAATTCTCGAAGCGGTCTCAGGACACGAATTTCGAGGGGATCCAGAAGGAGATCTACGGCCAGTTCGAAAACACCTTCATGATGTACCTGCCAAGGCTTTGCGAGCACTGCCTCAACCCCACCTGCGTGGCCGCCTGTCCTTCCGGCGCGATCTACAAGCGCGAGGAAGACGGCATCGTCCTCATCGACCAGGACAAGTGCCGGGGCTGGCGGATGTGCGTCTCGGCCTGCCCGTACAAGAAGATCTATTACAACTGGGACTCCGGCAAATCGGAGAAATGCACCTTCTGCTTCCCGCGCATCGAGGTCGGCCAACCGACCGTCTGTTCTGAGACCTGCGTCGGCCGCATCCGCTATCTTGGCGTACTGCTCTATGACGCCGACCGGATCGAGGCGGCCGCTTCCACCCCGGACGTGAAAGACCTCTACCAGGCCCAGCTCGACATCTTCCTGGATCCCCACGACCCCGCCGTCATTGCCCAGGCCCGCGCCGACGGCGTGCCGGAAGCCTGGCTCGAGGGTGCTCGACGCAGCCCGGTCTACAAGATGGCCATCGACTGGAAGGTCGCCTTCCCGCTGCACCCCGAATACCGGACCCTGCCGATGGTCTGGTATGTGCCACCGCTGTCGCCGATCCAGAACGCCGCCGCCGTCGGAGCCCTGGAGATGGACGGCGAGATGCCGGATGTGAACTCGCTCCGCATTCCGGTGAAATACCTCGCCAACCTGCTGACCGCTGGCGTCGAGGCGCCGGTGACCCTGGCGCTGCGGCGGATGCTGGCCATGCGGGCCTATATGCGGGCCCGGACCGTGGACGGACGGATCGACCACGGCCTCGCCGAAACGGTCGGCCTGACCGCCGTCCAGATCGACGACATGTACAAGATCATGGCCATCGCCGATTACGAGGATCGGTTCGTCATCCCTTCGACCCATCGCGAGACGGTCGAGGACGCCTACGACCTGCGCGGCGGCTGCGGCTTCACCTTCGGCAACGGTTGTTCAGGCGGCCGCACCGAACTGGGCCTGTTCGGCCCCGACAAACGCTCACGCGCCAAACCGACAGCAGAGGTGGCCTGATCATGGCATTGACCTATCGCGCCCTGGCGCTTCTCCTCAGCTATCCGACTGCCGACGTCCAGGCTGCCGCGCCGGCGATCATGGACACCATTCGCTCGGAAGGCATGGTCCCCGCTCCGATCGTGGGGGCGCTGGAGAAGCTGGTCCGCAAGCTGGAACGGGAGGACCTCTTCGACCTCCAGGAAGGTTTCGTTCACCTGTTCGACCGGACCCGGTCGCTATCGCTGAACCTGTATGAGCACATTCACGGCGAGAGCCGCGACCGCGGACAGGCAATGGCGGCCCTCGTCGAACTGTACCGGTCCTACGGACTGGAGCTGACGGCTAACGAGCTGCCCGATCACCTGCCGGTGTTCCTCGACTTCCTGTCGACCCTGCCGGAGGAGGAAGCCGCCTCCCTGCTGGGCGAGGGGGCGCACGTCCTCGCCGCCCTGACCGAGCGGCTGCACAAGCGCGAAAGCCCCTACCGGGCCGTGTTCGGGGCGCTGACGGCCATGACCGGTGCGGTGCCCGACTCCGACGCTGTCGCCGCCCTGATGCAGGAGCCCGACGACAACCCGGACGACCTGGAGGCGCTGGACAAGGCCTGGGAGGAGACCGCGGTCACCTTCGGCCCGTCCGACGCCGGCTGTCCGAAAGCCGACTCCATGCTCTCCGCCATGAACGCCGCCCCGCCCCCCGACAAGAGCCGCCGCGCCGGCGCGGCCGCCTGAGGATCGTCACATGGACCTGAATTTCATTGTCTTCGGGGTCTATCCCTATATCGCCATGGCGGTCCTGGTGATCGGCTCGGTGCTGCGCTTCGACCGCGAGCAGTTCACCTGGCGCACCGGCTCGTCCCAGCTTCTGCGGCGCAAGCAGTTGATGCTGGGCTCGGTGCTGTTCCACCTCGGAATCCTCGCCATCTTCGCCGGCCATTTCGTCGGACTTCTCACGCCGATCGCGGTTTGGGACTTCCTTGGCGTCAGCCATGGTTTCAAACAGATGCTGGCCATCGTCGCCGGCGGCGTCGCCGGGGCCGCCTGCCTCGTTGGCGGTCTCCTGCTCCTGCACAGGCGCGTGTTTGATCCACGGATCCGCCAGAACTCCAGTTTCGGCGACACCGCCATCCTGGCCATTCTGCTGGCCCAACTGTGTCTCGGCCTCGCCACCATTCCTCTGTCGCTGGGCCATCTCGACGGCCACGAGATGATCAAATTCATGACCTGGGCCCAGGGAATCTTCACCCTGAATCCGGCCAGCGCGGGCTTCGTCGCCGACGTCCACTGGATCTTCAAGGCGCACCTGACCCTCGGCCTGACCATTATGCTGATCTTCCCGTTCACGCGGCTGGTTCACATGCTATCGGCCCCGGTCTGGTACCTGAATCGCCGCGGCTGGCAGCTGGTCCGCAGCAAGCGCCGGATGCCGGTCGCCCGCCGCGCCGGAGACTTGGGCCAATGAGCGGGGTCATCGTCATCGACGGGGTGGCCCTGCCTGAGCGGCTGGTCGCCGAGGAAGCCCAGAACCATCCCGCCGCAACCCCGGAAGAGGCGCGGACGGCGGCCGCTCATGCGCTCGCCATCAAGGCCCTGCTGCTGGATCGGGCGCACCAGCTCGGCCTGACGCCCCGGGCGGAACAGGACGAGGATGGTCGCGAGGAGACGCCGGAGGAGGCCCTGGTCCGGGCCGTGCTGGACATCGAGATCGAGGTCGAACGGCCCGGAGAGGCGGAATGTCAGCGAGTGTATGACAGCGCGCCGGAACGGTTTCGCACCCCGCCCCTGACCCAGGCCTCCCATATTCTGTTCGCACCGAAGGGCGACGACGAGGCCGCCTGGCAATCGGCGCGCGACGCGGCCAGCGCGGCAATCGCCGAACTGGCGTGGCATCCCCATCGGTTTGCGGACCTCGCCGAGACGCTCTCGGACTGCCCCTCCAAAGGCGTCGGCGGCTCCCTGGGGCAGCTATCACCCGGCGATCTCGCGACCGAGGTCGAGGCTGGATTGGACCTGTTGCAGGACGGCGAGACCGCGTCCGAACCTGTGCGATCGCGTTTCGGCTGGCATGTCCTGCGCTTGGACCGCCGCATCGAGGGCCGCCGATTGCCTTTCGAGCATGTCCTTCCCCGTATCGCCCTGCATCTTGAGAGCCGGGCCTGGACGGCGGCCGCAGCCCGCTATGTCTCCGGCCTTGCGGCTGAGGCCCGGGAATGCGGCGTGGCGCTCAGCGTGACCGAAGACGGCGGTCTCGCCCCCGGGGCTCTGTCTCTGGGTGACTTGCTGAACGACCAGGCCGCGGTCACCGCGCGTCTTGAGGTCTGGCTGGACGAAGCCGACCCGGCACTGGCCGTCCAGGCCCGTCAGACGGCCGCGACGAACGGAGTCAGTTTAGCCGAATTCGTCCAGGGCGAAATTGCGGGCTTCATACAGGGCGCCGACGACCAGGGCTGGACCCGCCTGATCTCTGCCGCCCAGGGCTCGGACGATCCCGCGCTGGCCTGCGTGCGGGCGATCCTGAAATCGAAACTGAAAGCGCCGGGCCGATCCTACGCCATCGTGCGGAGACACTGAGATGCCGACCGTTGGTCAAACGACCCTTTTGGCGCTCGCTGCGATCGCGGCGCCAGCTATGGCAAGCGCACAGACTCCGGCCCCGCCCACTGCTCCGCCGGCGCCCGCCGCCTCGACGCGATCGGGCGACATCCTGTTCGAGAGCCGCCTGCGCTATGAAGGCGTCAGCCAGGACGGGCTCGACGACGCAACCGCCCTGACCCTGCGCGCGCGCTTCGGTTGGCAGAGTCCGGAGCGGTCCGGCTTCCGTGTCCTGGTCGAGGGCGAGGGGGTCGTCGCTTTCGTCGATGACTACAACGACACCATCCACGGCCCCCCGACCTACCCCGTGGTGGCCGATCCCGAAGCATTCGAACTCAACCGGCTGCAGGTCGCCTGGACCGGCCTGCCGGACACCGAGGTGATCCTGGGGCGGCAACGCATCGTGCTGGGCACAGCCCGGTTCGTCGGCAATGTCGGCTTCCGCCAGAACGAACAGACCTTTGATGCGGTCAAGGTGACCACCCGTGCGTTCGAGCCGCTCACAGTCACCTATGCCTGGATCGACCGGGTCCACAGGGTGTTCGGCGACGACAGTCCCGTGGGCGAGTGGCGCTCGGACAGTCATCTCATCAACGTCGAGGCCCCGACCCCGGTGGGCAGGATTACGGCCTATGGCTACCTGCTGGATTTCAGCAACGCCCGCGCCCAGTCCTCGGCGACCTGGGGCGCGCGACTGGAGGGAAGCGGTAGTCTGTCACCGGACTGGTCGGCCCTCTACACAGTCGAATACGCCCGCCAGTCTGAGTACGGGGCCAATCCCGCCCGGTTCGACCTCGACTATGGGCTGGTCTCGGCGGGCCTGAAGCGCGGTCCCTTCACCGCGATTCTCGCCCTCGAGCGCCTCGACGGAAACGGCGTCCAGGCGTTTCAGACCCCCCTGGCGACCCTTCACGCCTTCCAGGGCTGGGCCGATGTCTTTCTGACCACGCCCAGGGACGGACTGCGCGACGTTTCCGCCACGGCGAGCTATGCGGTGACTCATCCGCCCGTGGGCCGAAGCGGCGTCCTGAGCGCTTCCTGGCGCGACTTTCATGACGCTGACGGCTCAGCCCGCTACGGGAGGGAACTCGACGTGTCGGCGCGACTGGTGCTCGACGCCCGCTGGGCCCTCGAGCTGAAGGGCGCCCATTTCGACGGCGCTGTGGCTGCCGTCCCGGACCGCGACAAGGTCTGGGCCGCCCTCGACTATCGGTTCTAGGCCGATGACCGGGCAGAGAGCGAACGACCGATGAGCCAGAGCCCCGGGATAGAACCGCTGCCGCCAGAACTGATCCATGAACCGCTCAACTGGCTGTTCGCGGAACACTATCGTCATCGCCAGCTGTGTCAGCTGATTGAACGGGTCGGCAACGCGACGGTCCTGCTGAGCGATGAGGCCCACGAGATACTGGCCTTCCTGCGCCATGACATGCCGCTGCACGTCATCGATGAGGAAGATGACCTGTTTCCGCTGCTGCGGCGGCGCTGCCAGCCCGCCGACGAACTGGACTCCGTTCTGGGGGCGCTGTCGGCCGAGCACCACGATGACCTACACCGCGCCCGCACCCTCATCGTCGCGCTGGAACGGGCCCTCGCTGACGGCCGGGCTCCCGGTCAGGATCGGGAGAGCCGACTCCTTTTCACGGACTTCGCCCTGCACGAGCGCCGCCACATCGCTCTGGAGAACGCCGTGGTTCTGCCGATCGCCCGCCTTCGTCTGACGGCTGCCGACCTCAGATCGCTGAGCATCCGGCTGGCGGCCCGCCGCGGTGTCCTGCTGGATCCCGAAGGCGATGAGGCGGCGTCATGATCGAGGCCCTGCTACGCAACAACCTGGACTGGGCGGCCACCCGGACCCGGCTTGATCCGGGGTATTTCCGCCGGCTCTCGGAACAGCAGGCGCCGGACTATCTGTGGATCGGCTGTTCCGACAGTCGGGTTCCGGCCAACGAGATCGTCGGCCTTCAACCCGGCGAACTGTTTGTCCATCGCAACGTCGCCAATCTCGCCCCGGCCCAGGACATGAACCTGCTGGCGGTGCTCCAGTTCGCCCTTGAGACGCTGAAGGTTCGCCACATCATCGTCTGCGGCCATTATGGATGTGGTGGCGTGCGGGCCGTGCTGGATGGCCAGCGCCACGGCATCCTCGATCACTGGATGCAGCGGGTTCAGCGCCTGTGCGAAGACCATCACACCGATCTCGACGCCATCCAGGATCCCGAAACCCGGGTTAACTTCATTTGCGAAAAGAACGTCCTGGCCCAGGTGCGGTCCCTGTCCCGCAATCCATTTGTCACCGACGCCTGGCGCCGGGGCCAGCCGCTGTCGATCCATGGCTGGATCTATTCCATTCGCGACGGCCTGGTCCGGGATCTGGAGACGACCGTCAGCGATGTCGGCGCAGCCGGGCGGCTGGTTGCGCCGCCCCCGCTTCCCGCGCGGGGCGCCGGTCCCCGCCCGGCCTCGCGCCCGCCCGTTCCGCGACGCCCCGGGGCGCGCTGAATGGGCCTGGTGGTGGCCATCCTCGCCGGCGGGGCCGGCCGGCGGATCGGCGGCGACAAGCCGCGCCGCCTGCTGGGTGGAGCCCGCCTGCTGGATCACGCCCTGACCCACGCGCACGTCATCGCGGCGCCCTCCATCCTCGTCGCGCGCAGCCCCGAACAGGTCGCCGGCTTCGACGGGACCGTGGTGCTGGACGCACCGGGTATCGAAGGGCCGCTGGCAGGCCTGCTCTCGGCCTTGTCCTGGGCCGCGGAGGCCGGCGCCGACCGGGTCCTGACCCTGGCCTGCGACATGCCCTTCCTGCCAGACGACCTGCACCATCGGCTGGAGCAGGCCCTGACCTCTGAGGTCGGAGTCGCGGTCGCCGCCAGCGACGGACGGCTGCATCCGGTCTGCGCCCTCTGGCGAACCTCCGTCGTGCCCACGGTGGTGCGACGGGCCGAAGAGGGGCGGCTGTCCCTTCGCGGCCTGAGCGAGGCCGTGGGCTGCGCCGTCGTGGACTGGTCCGTCGAGAGAGGCGATCCTTTCATGAACATTAACACCGCCGAAGACCTGGCCGCGGCTGAGGCGGTGCTGACATGATGTCGCAGCCAATATAAATCAGGCTCGAGAGCCGGGTCGGCAACCAGCCTTGCTCCAGCTCTGGTAGGGCCAGGGTCTGCATCCCCTGCCCTCTACCCGCTGCGACTGGAGACAAGTTGTCGTTGGACTGACAGCACCGCCACCGGGCCTCACGGATGCCTGTGAGAGCCCCCGGCCGCTACGCGGCGTCAGGCAGCCCGTCCGCCGCCGCTTCGTGCTCCACGACCAGATCGCGGTAGGCGCGCCAGCTGGCGAGCCCCAGCCACGGGAAGACGACGACCAGGGCGAGAAAACCCGTCGCCGCCGACATCAACAGCAGGATGGTGATGATCACCGCCCAGAGCAGCAGCGGCAGGAAGCTTGCGTTGACGGCGCGCACGCTGGTGGCCACCGCCGCAAACACATTGGCGCCCGAGTGGAGCAGCATGGGCGCGGATACGACGACCAGCGCATAGGCCACGAAAGCGAGCACCCCGCCCGTAAGGGATCCGGCCATGAGCATGCCCCGGCCATCCTCGGTGCCCAGGGCGAAGGCCGCGAGGGCGTCGAAATCGCGGTGAATCTGGTACGTCGACAGCCCGTAGACGATCTGAGCGACCCGCCCCCACAGGAAGTAGAGCATCACCAGCAGCAGGCTGAGGTAGGCGACGTCCTGCCGAAACGCCGAGCGCACGAACAGGATCTGCCCCAATTTCGGTCGTTCGCCCCTCTCGATCAGACGGCCGGCCTCATAGGGCCCCATGGCGAGAACGGGGGCGATCATGACGAAGCCGATCGTCAGCGCCATGACCCAGAAGGCGCCGTTGGTGACGTAGACTCCGTAGCAGAGCGCGAAACTGCCGGCCGCGACGCCGGCCCCGTACAGCAGAAGGGGGCCCGGAGCCTTCATCAGGTCCCCCCAGCCCGCGGCCAGCCAGCCGAACGGCGCGGCGAGGCCGACCTGCCGGATCGCCGGCAGCCCCAAGGTCGTGTCCATCATTCCCCCGACGTTTCGCTGCAGAATGGACTTTCGCGAATGATGTCGCCGTTGGCGGACGCTGGCAAGCGACCGGCCCGCGTCAGCCCGCCGAATAGCTCGTCTTGGTCTGGGTGAAGAACTCCACCGCCGCGAAGCCCTGCTCCCGGGCGCCGTAGCTGGAGGATTTCGAGCCGCCGAACGGGACATGATAGTCCACCCCCGCGGTCGGCAGATTGACCATCGTCATGCCCGCCTTCGCCCGCCGCTGGAAATCACGGGCGTGTTTCAGCGAGCCGGTGACGATGCCGGCGGACAGGCCGAACTCGACGCCGTTGGCGATCTCCAGCGCCTGCTCGTAGTCCTTGACCCGGATGGTCGAGGCGACGGGGCCGAAGACCTCTTCATGGTTGATCCGCATGCCGGCCGCGGTGTCGGCGATCAGGGTCGGCTGGACGTACCAGCCCGGCTTCTCCAGCTGCAGACGCGCACCACCGGTGACGATCCGCCCGCCCTCGCCCCGCGCCACCTCGACGTAGCGGTAGGAGGTCTCCATCTGATCCTCGGACACGGCCGGACCCATCTGGGTCTCCGGATCAAGCGCATCGCCCACCCGCAGCGCCGCGACCCGTTCGGCCAGGGCGGCGACGAAGCGGTCGTGGATACCGTCCTGCACGATCAGCCGGCTTGAGGCGGTGCAGCGTTGGCCGGTGGCGAAGAACGAGCCGTCCAGCGCGATCTGAACCGCCCGATCCAGATCGGCGTCGTCGAGCACGATCAGCGGGTTCTTGCCGCCCATCTCCAGCTGGACGCGCGCCTGACGCCGCACGGCGCCGGCGGCGACGCCCGCGCCCACGCCCTGGGAGCCGGTGAAGCTGACCCCGTCCACGTCCGGATGGTCAACGATCGCCTGTCCGACCCGGCCGCGCCCGATGACGAGATTCAACACGCCTTTCGGCAGGCCCGCCTCATGCAGGATGGCGACCAGGGCCTCGGCGGTTGCGGGCGTCGGCCCGGCGGGCTTCATGACCACCGTATTGCCGAAGGCCAGCGCCGGCGCCGCCTTCCAGGCGGGAATGGCGATGGGGAAATTCCACGGGGTGATCAGGCCATAGACGCCGACCGCCTGACGATAGGTCTGGATCTCCACCCCGGGCCGCACCGAGGCCAGGTTCTGGCCGTGGACGCGCAGGGCCTCGCCGGCGAAATATTTCAGCACCCGGCCGGCGCGGACGGTCTCGCCGATCCCCTCGGCCAGGGTCTTGCCCTCCTCGCGCGACAGCAGCCGCCCCAGCGCCTCGCGGCGCTCCATGACCAGGGTCCCGGCGCGGTCGAGGATGTCGGAACGCATCTCGGGCGAGGCGTCCGCCCAGGCCGGGAACGCCGCCTTCGCCGCCGCCACCGCCGCATTCACCTCGGCCTCGCCGCCGTCGGGCGTGCGGGCGACCACCTCTCGCGTGTCCGACGGATTGAGGCTCTCACCCGGGCGGTCCGCCTCGACCTTCTCGCCGTTGATCCAGTGGGACAGTTCGATCGTCTTGGTCATGGTCGGCCCTCGTAGCACTCCTGTCGCCTTAGCAACCGGCGCGGTCTCGCGACAGACCCCTAACCGAACGGACCCCGCCAGGCAGGACCGGCCGGCCGGGCGAACGAGGGCGCGGCGGACCCGCCTTGACGTCCTCGGCCATGCGCCAGCATAAGGGCCGCCCGTCGAGGCGGCGGCCGGCTTAGCTCAGTTGGTAGAGCGCCAGTTTTGTAAACTGGATGTCGCGGGTTCGATTCCTGCAGCCGGCACCAGCACCCTAGAAGATCAGGCCGCCCCGCGCCTCGTGCAGCCTGGCGAAATGGCCGGCGGCGTTCGGGCCGAAAAGCACCGGATCAGCGGAGTGGGCGTCCTCGATGACTGCGAGCAGCGCATCCAGGGAGTCCTGCCGGCTGGGCTGTCCGCCCACGGCGATCCGGTCCAGCAGAGCCAGAAGGTTTTCACGCCTTTCACTGGCCTGGGCCTTCAGCACCTTGGCGCTGGGTCCCTTCGATCGGGACCGCGCAGCCGTTGGCGCGGGCTGCTCAGGGGTCGGGATATCGAAGAAGGCGCTGTCCATCGCGCCCTGGGGCCCTTCGGAAGCGAACGACTTCAACACTTCATCCACGCTCAGCGACGGCGTGGCCCCGTTCACGAGGGAGGATGATTCCTGGGGACTGGCGGCCTGGGTCTTGCCGCAGCGTCGGCAGCGGTCGGCGCGATGCCGCTCGGACCAATAGAATTCGTGTCGGCACAACAAAGGTTTCAGCGGCGACAGCATTTCATTCTCCCCGGACATCCGGGGATTCGCCTCATGCTTTGACGCTTGTCAACCATGGTTCGCCTGGAGCACGAACGCGCTGCCGATCAGCCCCCGCCCAGGGCGACCGCGATCCGGTAGACGACGAAGGCCGCCAGATAGGCCAGTCCGAACATATAGATGACCATGACCCACATCCATTTCCACGAGTTCAGCTCGCGCTTGACCACGCCAAGCGTCGCCACGCACTGGGGCGCGAAGACGTACCAGGCGAGGAAGGCCAGGCCGGTGGCCAGCGACCACTGGGCCGCCAGGGTGGCGCCCAGCAGGCTGGTGGCGCTTTCCGGATCAGCCACCGCATAGACCGTGCCGAGGGCCGCGACGGCGACCTCGCGGGCGGCCATCCCCGGTATCAGGGCGATGACCATCTGCCAGTTGAACCCGATCGGCGCGAAGATCGGCTCCAGGGCGTGGCCGATCATGCCGGCGAAACTGTAGTCGATCGCGGGCTGGGTCGCGCCCTCGGGGGGGTAGGGGAAGGTCGCCAGCGCCCAGACGATGATCATCAGCGGCAGAATGATGCGCCCGGCCCGCTCGAGGAATATCCGCGCGCGGAGCCACAGGTTGAACACCACGCTCTTGGGATCGGGCGTCTTGTAGGCGGGAAGCTCCATCATGAAAGGCTCCACGGCGCCGCGCCAGAACACCTTGCGGATGACGAAGGACACCGTCAGGGCGCTGACGATGCCGGCGGCGTAGAGGCCGAACATGACGAGGCCCTGGAGATTGGCGAAGCCCCAGACCTGCTCGTTCGGAATGAAGGCGCCGATGATCAGCGTGTAGACCGGAATCCGCGCTGAACAGGTCATCAGGGGCGCCACCATGATGGTGGTCAGGCGGTCGCGTTTCGAGTCGATCACCCGCGCCGCCATCACGCCTGGAATGGCGCAGGCCACGCTGGACAGCAAAGGAACGAAGGCCCGGCCGTGAAGGCCGGCGACGCCCATGATCCGGTCCAGCAGGAACGCGGCGCGGGCCATGTAGCCGAAGTCCTCGAGCAGGATAATGAAGAAGAACAGGATCAGGATCTGGGGCAGGAAGACGAGCACGCTGCCCACGCCAGCGATCAGCCCGTCGACGATCAGGCTCTGCCAGATGCCGTCCGGCATCACCGCCGCCACCGCCAGACCCACGCCGGCGAGGAGCGCCTCTATGCCGTCCGCGAACGGCGTGGCCCAGCTGAAGACCGCCTGGAACATCACAAACATGATCGCGGTCAGGATCAGCAGTCCGCCGATCGGATGCAGCAGCACGGAGTCGATCCGGCCAGTCAGGGTGTCGGGCCGCTCCGGCGGTTGGACGCACGCCTTCATGATGCGTTCGGCCTCGCGGGCCGCGCTGCGCAGGGCGGTCGCGTCCGGCGGAGTCCAGACGCTTTCCACCACCTGAGACCGGGCGTCGACCATCGCCTCGACAGCGGCGATGAGGTCCTCGATGCCGCGCTTCCGCGTCGCCGTCGTCGGCACCACCGCCAGGCCCAGTTCGGACGACAGCCGTTCCAGGTCGATGCGCAGGCCCTGACGCTGGGCGATGTCATACATGTTGAGCGCCAGCACCATCGGTCGTCCGACCGCCTTGAGCTCGAGCACCAGACGCAAAACCAGCCGCAGGTTGGTCGCATCGGCCACCGCGACGATCCCGTCCGGCGCCTGCTCGCCGGCCAGCCGGCCCAGCACCGCGTCGCGGGTGACCTCCTCGTCCGGGCTCCGGGCGCGCAGGGAATAGGTGCCTGGCAGGTCCAGCACGGACATCACACCGCCATCCGCCGAGCGGATCAGGCCCTCCTTCCGCTCCACGGTGACGCCGGCGTAGTTGGCGACCTTCTGGTGGGCGCCGGTCAGGGCGTTGAACAGGGCCGTCTTGCCGCTGTTCGGATTGCCGACGAGCGCGACCCGCGCGCTCCGTACCGCCATGTCCATCAGGCGGCGACTTCTTGAGTCGCGAATTCCGGCTCGGGGATCATGGCCGGTTCGAAACACACGGTCAGGCTGGCGGCCTCATGCCGGCGCAGCGCGACCCGCATGTCATCGACCTTCATGGCGATGGGGTCGCGGCCAAACAGGCCCTCGTGGAGCAGTTCGACCCGCGCGCCCTCGACGAAGCCGAGCTCCAGCAGCCTGCGCACCAGCTCCATCGCGTGTTCGTCATGGAGACCGTGATCGCCGACCTGGACGATGACGCCCCGGTCGCCCTGGCGGGCATGGCTGAGTTTGCGGGTGTCGGACATGACGCTCGTGAATCATCGGCGCAACCTGCCGCGCCTGTTGACACTGATTATCAGGTGCGACTGGCATTCGTCCAGCCCGGCATCTCGCCGCAGCCGGTTGCCCGGCGCCGTGGTTCAGCTATCACTCGTCAGGACAAACCGGAGCCGGCCCATGATCCGCCCTGCACTCACTGCCCTCGTCGCCCTTGCCCTGGCCGGTTGCGGTCAGGGGAGCGATGCCAGCAGCGCGCCGGCCGCGGAGTCAGGGAGGTCCGCCCCGCCGGCGGCCGCGCCCGCGCCAACCACGGCGGAGAAGGCGGCCCTGCTGGCCGCCCTGCCCGCGCCGTGGAACCAGGCCGATCTGGACAATGGCCGCCGCGTCTTCGCCCGCTGCCGGTCCTGTCACACCATCACCGAGGGTGGACCGAACATGACGGGGCCGAACCTCCATGGCGTCTTCGGACGGCAGGCGGGCGCGGTCGCCGGCTTCAATTACTCCACCGCGGTGAAGGACGCCGGTTTCGCCTGGGACGGCGAGCGGCTCGACCACTGGCTGGAGAACCCGCGCACCTTCCTGAAGGGCACGAAGATGTCCTTCGCCGGCATCCCCGACCCGACCGACCGCCGCGACGTCATCGCCTTCCTCAAGGTCGAGACCGGCTACACGCCGCCGGCGCCCTGACGCCTACTCCGCCGCGGCCGGGACCTTGTCGTTGGCCGTGGCTTCCTGCGCCTCCCACTCCTCGATCTTGCGGGCGGTGTACTCCGGCGACTTGGTGAAGCGCGCCAGCACCCCATAGATCACCGGCACCACGAACAGGGTCAGCAGCGTCGCGAACATCGCACCGGAGAAGATCACCACGCCGATGGTCTGGCGGCTGCCGGCCCCCGCCCCCTGCCACAGCACCAGCGGCAGGGCGCCGAAGGCGGTGGCGATCGAGGTCATGATGATCGGCCGCAGACGCAGCGTCGACGACTCGATGATCGCGTCGTGGATCGACCGGCCCTGGTCACGAAGCTGGTTGGCGAACTCGACGATCAGAATACCGTTCTTGGCCGCCACCCCGATCAGGATGATCAGACCGATCTGGCTGTAGATATTCAGGCTGGACCCGGCCATCAGCAGGCCGAACAGGCCACCCGCCGCCGCCAGGGGCACGGTCAGCATGATCACAGCCGGCGTAATCCAGCTCTCGAACTGGGCCGCCAGCACCAGGAAGACCAGCAGCAGGGCCAGACCGAAGGCCGCGGCGACGGCCCCGCCCGCTTCCTGCTGATCGCGGGCCGCGCCGCCCCACTGGGTCGTCACGACGCCTTGCGGCTGTTCGGCGGCCACCTCGGTCAGGAAGGCGGTGGCGTCGGCGATGGTGGTCCCGGGATTGAGATCGGCGTTCAGGGTTATGGCCCGCTGACGGTCCAGCCGGCGACGGTCGGGCGTGTCGCCCGACGTCTGGGTGGTGACCACCGACGACAGCGGCACCAGCTGGCCGCCGCCCGTGGCCACATAGAGGGCCTCGAGATCGCCGACGGTGCGGCGGTTGTCGCGCTCGGTCTGCAGGATGACGTCGTATTCCTGGCCGCCGCGCAGATAGGTGGTCGCGCGGCGCGAACCAAACATGGTCTCCAGGGTTCGGCCGATCGACTGGGCCGAGACCCCGAGGGCCGCCGCCTTTTCGGGATCAACATCAACCAGCAGGCGCGGCGAATTGGGCTCGTAGTTGACCCGCGGGCGCGAGAAGCCCGGATTCTCGAGCGCCCGGGCCAGCACCGGCTGCAGCCAGCGATAGATGTCCTCATACTCCGAGCCGGTCACGACCATTTCGACCGAGTTGGAGTTGCCGCCGCCGCGCTGGAAGGCGCCGGGCACCGAGGCGTTGACCTGGGCGTCGGTCTGGCCGCGCAGCTTGCCGTTCAGTTCCTGGGCAATCTCGTCGGCGGACCGGTCGCGCTCGGACCAGTCAGCCAGGGTGAGGCTGGCGTTGCCCGAGTTGAAGCTGCCGCCGCCAAAGCCGGGCGCAGAGACGAGGTAGCTGTCGACCTCGCCGCTGGCCTTGTATTCGGCCAGGATCGGCTCGAGCCCCAGCATGATCCGGCGGGTCGTGTCGAAGCCGGCGCCCTCGGGCCCCTGGACCCGGACGGACACCCGCCCCCGATCCTCCGGCGGCACCAGTTCGTCGGGCAGGGTCACGAACATGAACGCCGCGCCCCCGGCGACGAGCAGGATCAGGCCGCTGACCCCGGCGACCGCGACGCGCCGGCCCAGCAGGGCCTTGAGTGAATTGGCGTAGGAGTTCTTGAGCGCCTCCATGGCGCGGTCGACCTTGCGGGCGACCCAGCCGCCGCCGGCGGCGGGGCGCAGGATGCGCGAGGCCAGCATCGGCGAGAGGGTGAGCGCCAGGAAGGCTGAGAAGGCCACCGCGGCCGCGATCGCCGCCGCCAGCTCCACGAACAGCCGTCCGACGTAGCCGGGCAGGAACAGCAGCGGGGCGAACACCGCCAGCAGCACCACGGTGGTGGCGACCACGGCGAAGAACACCTGACGGGCGCCGCGTTCGGCCGCCACCAGCGGTGGCTCGCCGTGATCGATGCGGCGCTGGATGTTCTCGGTCACCACGATGGCGTCGTCGACCACCAGGCCGATGGCGAGCACCAAGGCCAGCAGCGTCAGCAGGTTGAGCGAGAAGCCCAGCGGGGCCAGGACGATGAAGGTGGCCAGCAGGCAGATCGGCGCCACGATCGTCGGGATGAAGGCGGCCCGCAGACTGCCCAGGAAAATGAAATTGACCAGGGCGACCAGCACCAGCGAGATGCCGATGGTGATCCAGACCTCGTCGATGGCGTGGGAGGTGAAGACCGAATTGTCGGACCCGACGACCAGTTCGGCACCCTCGGGCAGGCTCGAGCGGATCTCGTCCAGCAGGTCGTTAACACCGTCGGAGATGGCCAAGTCGTTCGACTGGGCCTGGCGGGTGACGGCGAGGCCGATCTGGTCGAGGCCGTTGCCACGGAACAGGCGGCGATCTTCCTCGGGCGCCTCGACGACGCGGGCGATATCGCCGAGGCGGGTGACGTAGGCGCCCTGCGCCTGGATCGCGCCGGTCGCGCCGCTGGGCAGGCCTCCGGTCGCCGCCGCGCCCGCCGCCGCCGCCGCCGCCGCCGCCGGACCGGATCCCCGCGTGCCGATCGGCAGCTGGCGGAAATCCTCGGCGTAGGCGTAGTTGCGCGCCACCCGGACGGTGTAATTCTTCTCGCCGGTCTCGAGCTGGCCGGCCGGCAGTTCGACGTTCTGACTGGTCAGGGCCGACTCGACGTCGGTGACGGTGAGTCCGCGCGCCGCCAGGGCCGCCGGGTCCAGCCAGATGCGCATCGAATAGCGCTGCTCGCCGTAGATCTGCACCTGCGCCACGCCCGGCACGGTGGCCAGACGGTCGATCAGATAGCGGTCGGCATAGTCCGTCAGCTCCAGCCGGTTCAGCGTCGGCGAGCGCAGGAACAGCACCATGATCGGCTGGCTGTCCGTGTCGGCCTTGGACACCTCGGGCGGATTGGCCTGGTCCGGCAGCCGGCCCACGACACGCGACACCCGGTCGCGCACGTCGTTGGCGGCGTCGTCGATATTGCGGTCGAGCGAGAACTCGATGGAGACGTTGGAGCGTCCATCCCGGCTGGTGGAGTTGATCCGCTCGACGCCCTGGATGCCTGCGATCTGTTGCTCAATCGGCTCGGTGATCCGGCTCTCGATGACCTCGGCCGAGGCCCCGGCGTAGCTGGTGCTGACCGAGACGATCGGCGGATCGACATCGGGCAGTTCCCGCACCGGCAGGAAGAAGAAGGCCGCGGCCCCCACCACGCACAGCACGATGGCCGCCACCGCCGCAAAGACGGGGCGGCGGACGGCGAGATCGGACAGCATCATCGGGCGGCGCCCTTGGCGGGGGCGCCCGCCCCGCCGCGCCCCGCGACTGTGACGGGCGCGCCCGGCTGGATGCGATTGAGGCCGGAGCCGACGACCCGGTCGCCGGCGGCGAGGCCGGACAGGATTTCGACGAAGCCGCCCTCGACGGCGCCGGTCTCGACCTCGACCCGCTGGGCGGTCAGGCCCCGCTCGCCGCGGGCGATGCGATAGACGAAAGCGCCCTCGCCCTCATACTGGACCGCGCCCTCGGGCACGGCCGGCGCGGTGCGCACGCCCTGTTCGACGGCCACGCGGACCGCCATGCCGGGCCGGATGCGGGCCCCGGGATTGGGGATTTCGGCCCGCGCCGTCACCGACCGGGTCTGTTCGTTCACCCGCGTGTCGATCAGGGCGATGCGACCCGAGAAGGTCTGCTCGCCATAGGCATCGACGTTGGCCGAGATCGGCGCGCCGGTACGCAGAACGCCGAGATAGCGTTCGGGCACCGGGAAATCGACCCGGATCACATCGATGTCGTCCAGGGTGGTGATGACGCCGCCCGGATTGACCAGCGTTCCGGCCGTGACGGAACTGAGCCCCAGCACCCCGGAGAAGGGCGCGCGGATCAGCCGGTCGCCACGCCGGGCCTGGGCCGCCGACAGCGAGGCCCGGGCGCTCTCAAGCGCGGTTTCCGCATCCTCCGCCGTCACCCGTGGGGCGATCCCGCGGTCGGCGAGCGTCTTGTATCGATCGTACTGGCGCTGGGCCTGGGCGACCTGGGCGCGGGCCTCGATAATGCCGGCGTCCTCTTCGCGCGCCTGAAGCTCCACCAGGGGCGCCCCGGCCGCGACCCGCTGGCCGTCGGTGAACAGGACGCGGGTGATCAGTTCGCTGGTCGATGAGGTGATGTTGACCGATCGGCGGCCCCGGGCGACGCCCAGCACCCGGATCTGGTCGGTGAACTGTCGCTCGGTGGCGACCGCCTGCGACACCGCCTGGCCCCGTCCCCCGCCGGGCCCGCCGGTTCCGCCCGGGCCGCCGCCCTTCTCATCACCCCCGAACGCCATCCGAAGGACGACCGCGAGGACCATCAGGGCGAGCAGGACGGCGGCGGCGACGAGGAAGAAATGGCGTTTGATCACTCGGGAGGCTCTCAGGCATTGGGACGAGCCGACTTAGCGGCTGACGCCGTCGACGCAAGTAAGCTTCTTGTAACGGCTGCTGTTCCCGTTTCCGTCGCCACATGGCGCGTCCAAGCGCCGCAGTCAGAACCGTCGCCACACGGCGATCACCGGTCCGCCGGATTCCGGGGTCTCGCGCCCCGCCACGGCCTGTCGCCAACCGGCCTGCAAGCTCCAGTCGCCGAAGTCCCGGACCACCGAGGCCTCTACTGACAGCCAGCGGGGACCGCCGTCGTCGGCCTCGCCGCCAAAGGCCTGGGCCAGCACCATCCAGTCGTCCCCGAGGTGGGCCCCCGCCGTCGCGTCGACCCGGGTTTCGTCCGGCAGTCCCTGTCGTATCCGCCGCGCCGCCTGGAGCTCGACGAAAGACCCGGTGTGTCCCCACTGTGTGGCGCCGCCGAACGACCGCCCCACCGAGGCCCGTACCTCCCAGTCGCTGTCGCCGACGCCGGGCGCCGCATAGCCGGCGTTGCGCCCCTCTCCACCGTCGGCATAGCCGGCGTAGAGGCTGAGCGCGGCGCGGTCGTCGCGCCAGACCTGCCAGTTCACCCCGACCTCGAGCGGCCCGCGGCCTTCATAGTCGAAGAAGGCGTCCTCGCCGGTCTGCCAGTCGCCCTTGAAGCGCAGGGTCAGGCGGTCGGTCACGCCGTATTCGGCGAACACCCCGAGGGACGTGTCCCGGCGCCCGGCGGGAAGGTCGGCGAGCGACCCGGTCATGTCGAAGCCCCGGTCGGCCCGCATGTCCTCATACTTGATGATGACGAGCGCCTCGCCCTTCGACCGCGTCCATGCGTCCGCCGCGGCCGGTCCCGCGCCGACGAGCACGGCCATTGCGGCCATAGCGGCCAGAAGACCGCCGGCGGGTTTCACACGTCGTAGCCGGGTGATTTCCGGTCCAGCATCCGCAGGGCGCCGGGCCATGCCAGGGCGGAAATGAAGCCGATGCCCCTGCCCTGCTCCTTGGTCTCCGCCTGGGCGGCGTCCGGGGCGAACAGCACATGTTCGCGTCCCCCCGACAGCGCCGCCACCTGTTGGGCGCAGGCCCGCTCGAGGAAGAACATGCCGATCCAGGCCTGGGCCGCGGTCTGGCCCACCGCCAGGGTCCCGTGGTTGCGCAACAGCATCAGCGGCTTGTCGCCCAGATCGGCCACCAGCCGTTCACGCTCCTCATGGTTCAGCGCCAGGCCCTCGTAGCCGTGATAGGCGACCTGATGCTGGAGCAGGCACGCATTCTGGCCGATGGGCAGCAGCCCCTCCGTCTGCGCCGCCACGCCGACGCCCGCCACGGTGTGCAGGTGGATGACGAAATGGGCGTCCTCCCGGGCGCCGTGAATGGCCGAATGGATGGTGAAGCCGGCCGGATTGATGAAGCTGGTCGTGTCCTGGACGATGTTTCCATCCAGATCGACCTTGACCAGGCAGGAGGCGGTCATCTCCTCGAAATACCAGCCATAGGGGTTGATCAGGAAATGGTGCTCCGGTCCCGGCACGCGGGCCGAGATGTGGGTGAAGATCATGTCGTCCCACCCGTGCAGGGCCACCAGACGGTACAAGGCGGCCAGTTCAACCCGGACGGCCCACTCCGCCTCGGACACCCTCGACTTCAGGGAAACAGCGGCGCCATCGGCCATGGTCGCGATCCTTTTTCTACTTGGCCGCGTACGGTCGCGCTGTGCGGAGCCGCCGTCAAGATTCAGCTTCCGTTAACCGCGTCTTAGTGCGCCTGATTTAGGCTCGGCTGGCTGACTGATCGTCGGCGCGCCGGAGACGCCCGTGGTCCTCGTCCAACTCCAGCCTGCCCAGCGCGCCGCGCCGACGCCCAGCGATCTGCTGGCCCTCGCCCACAATCCAAGCCCGGACGCGCGCCATCGACTCCTGCTGGGCGTGGTCGCCCTCTGCGACGCCTGTCCGCCGACGGGCGAGCTGTCGCCCGTGCTCGGCGAAATATTCCTGACGCTCGCCCGCCAGGCCGAGCGCGAAGTGCGCAAGGTGCTTTCCGAGAAGCTGGCTCAGGCCGACTGGGCCCCCGCTGCGCTGGTCAATGTTCTGGCCCTCGACGAGATCGAGATCGCCCGCCCGATTCTGGCATCCAGTCCCGTTCTGCAGGACGAGGACCTTTTGCGGGTCCTGATCGAGGCGTCGCTGGAACACCAGATCGCCATCGCCCGGAGGCCGCATATCAGCGGGCGGGTGGCCGACGCCGTGATCGACCGGGCCGATCCCGCTGTGCTCATGGCCCTGACCACCAACCGCACAGCGGAGATCAGCACCGATGGCGTGCGCCGGCTGGTCGAGCACTCCCGCCGCATCGCCGCCCTGCGAGGCCCTCTGACACGCCATCCACTCCTGACGGAGGCCTTGGCCGAGCAGTTGTACCAGTGGGTCGGGACCGCTTTGCGCCAGTCCATCGCGGCCCGCTTCACCGTCGATGAACAGGCCCTTGGGGCGGCGGTCTACGACGCCGTGGAGGGCATTATGCGCCCCGCAAAGCCGGAGCAGGCGCCCCCTGACGACGCGGATCGCGACGAGATGGAGCGGCGGCTGGTCGACAAGCTTCAGTCCGCCGGCCAGCTCCGCCCCGGGCTTCTGATACGGGCCATCCGGGAAAAACGCCTCAGCCTGTTCGCGCACGGACTGGCCGCGCTGGGCGGTTTCACGGTCAGTCAGGCCCGCGCGGCGCTTGCGGCGCCGACGCCCGAAGCCCTCTACTATGCCTGCGCCGCGGTCGGGATTGACCGGGCGGTCTTCCCGACGCTGCTGGTCGAGTTGCGCAAGCTGAATGACTCCCTGCCCGGCGACCGGGGCGAGGCGGTCTGGCTGCGGGGCGCGCTTTCGCAGGGCTCCGCCGGACGCGCCTTCCGGGTCCTGGTCGGCAGCGAACAGAGCGAACTGCAAGCCGCCGTTTGACTTCCCCCTCCGGCTCGGCTTGCGTGCCTGCGTGACCGAACCCGCGCCCGCCCCCATCCGTATCGCCTTCGCCGCCTCGGACCGGCCCGAGGCTCAAAGTGCGCGTGACCGCCTGGCGGCGCGCTATGGCTCCGTCGATCCGGGCGAGGCGGAGGTCATCGTGGCGCTCGGCGGCGACGGCTTCATGCTTGAGACGCTTCACGCCGTCCTGAAACGTCGCACCCCGGTGTTCGGCATGAACCGCGGCTCCATCGGCTTCCTGATGAACGACTTCGAGGAGGACGGGCTGCTGGAGCGGCTGGCCGAAGCCGGGCGCGCCGTGATCCATCCGCTCCAGATGGACGCCTGGACCGAGAGTGGCGAGGTCCACAGCGGGCTGGCGATCAATGAGGTCTCCCTGCTGCGCCAGACCCGCCAGAGCGCCAAGTTGCGGATCACCGTCGATGGCCGAGTCCGACTGGAAGAGCTGTCGTGCGACGGCTGCATGCTGGCCACGGCAGCCGGTTCTACGGCCTACAATCTATCAGCGCATGGCCCCATCATTCCGCTCGACTCCCGCGTGCTGGCGCTGACGCCGATCAGCGCCTTCCGGCCGCGGCGCTGGCGCGGGGCGCTGTTGCCCCATCGGTCTCGGGTTTGTTTCGAGGTGCTGGAGCCTGACAAACGGCCGGTCAGCGCCACGGCCGACAGTCTTGAGATTCGACGCGTCGTCCGTGTCGAGGTTCGCGAACGCCGCGACATCGCCCTGACCATGCTGTTCGACGCCGGCCGATCGTTCGAGGAGCGGGTTCTGGCCGAGCAGTTCGCGTCCTGACGAACGTGCACCGCTTTTTAAGGAGGTCGGTGCGAGGGTCGCTCCAGTCCGTACTCAGGAGTCTGCCGTGAGCAACCCGGCCCAGGTCATTCGCCCGCCCAACACCCTTCGCATGAAGGTTGGCGGCGGCTTCGGCGGCATCGACGCCGGCGCCATCGCCAAGGCCGAAGAGGCCCTGAAGGCGATGTCGGCCCAGTTCGGCCAATGGCTGCAGGACGAGATCGTCAAGCTGGACAAGGCCCAGACCGACATCCGCACGCTCGGCTACAACGCCGCGACGGCCGAAGCCCTGTATTTTCGCGCTCATGACCTCAAGGGGCTGGGCACGACCTACCAGTATCCGCTGGTGACCCGCCTCGCCGGCTCGCTGTGCAAGATGATGGATGATCCCGCCAAGCGCATGGCGGCCCCGATTGTCCTGCTGGACGCCCACATCGACGCCATCAAGGCCGTCGTCCGCGATCAAATCCAGACCGACGATCATCCGGTGGGCAAGATCCTGGCCGACACGCTCGAGGCGCGGGTCGCCGACCACCTGGGCTGACCCTTTCCCTGACCCGGCGACGACGCTGACGCCCGCCTCCGGCGGGCGTTTTGCTGTCAGGCCGCGGCGCTGATGCGCGGCCGGGCCGGCAGCGGGTCATGTTCCAGCCGCTCCATCAGATAGGCCAGATCCTCGCGCGGCGCATTGGGGCGCTGGGTCAGGAAGCGTTCCAGCATCTGTTGGCGGAAACCGTCGCCGGAGGTGTCCACCCCCTCGGCTTGCAGGACGCGCCAGGTATCGACCCCGGCGCGATAGGCCTGGAACAGGCGCGGCGGAAGGCCGGCGCGATCGTAGATGGCCTTGAGTCCCAACGGCCCGGCGTCGTGGATCATCAGCCAGGCCCGTTCATGCGGCGTCCCGGCCAGCTCGGCGACCCCATGCTCGAACAGCGCCATCTGGCCCCGCGCCAGCGCCCGCAACAGCAGCGAGGCCGTCAGGACCCGACGGGCATTCAGCTTGGCCACAAACTGCGGCAGATCGGCGTGGCTGGACGCCTGGTCGACCAGATCGACCGTCGCCCTTTCGCGGGCGAAGGCGGCCAGACGGATGGCGGTTTCCGGCGCCACGGCGTGGCGGGTGACCAGGTGCTCGCGCACCGCCTCGGACGCCAGCTCCACCAATCGCTCGGTCACCGAGAGTGGCAGGACCTGACGATAGGCGATCGCGGCCACGATCTCGGGCGAGGTCCCGAATCGGTCGATGCAGCGGCCCAGCGCCGCCTCGGCGACATCGGCGTTGTCGTTGGCGGCCAGGGTGCGCACGGCCTGTTCGCAACCGACCTCGGCCAGCGCCGTCGCCACGTCGCGGCCGACGTCGGGGCGGCCCGCCACAGCGACCTGACGCAGCGGCGATCCAGCCTGCACGATCTCGATCAGGTCCTCGTCGGTGAAGGCCGGCGAGAAATTGATCAGCGGCAGGGCGACGCTGTCGACATCGGCGGCCAGCTTGCGGGCCACGTCCCGGGGAATCAGATCCGACGCCTTCAGCGTCACGGCCATCGCCCGGCGCACCAGTTCCGCCGCGTCCTGAGCCAGCATGCGGAGGATTTTCTGCGCCGCCGCGCGGTCCTCGTCGTCGAGTTCAGCCTTGTCCATGCTGCGGCACAACTTGTGCGCCGCGGCGGCCCGCTCGTCCGCGTCCGTCGCCTTGATCAGGCGGCGGATGTCGATCTCGGTCAGGCGGGCGCGATAGGCGGTCATGGGCGGGTCCAGGCTTTGCCGGTCAGCATTGGCTCACCATCCTTAACGGGCGGTTCACCATCGCCGGATTCGCGATCAGACGCCCTGGCTCGTTTCCGGGCCGAACGCACCACCGAAGCCGCCGGCCTTGCCGTCTCCGTCCTGTCCGAGCAGCAGGGCCAGCAGGCTCTGATCCTGCTTCAGCCGGTCCAACCGCGCCGCCAGCATCTGGTCGCGCTCGGTGAGGTCAGGCGCGGCAGGCGCGGATCCCGCCCCCGCCGCCGGCGCGCCGTCTCCCGCGCTGCGCTGCAGGTTGGCGTGCACCTCGGCCACCGTCGCGGGTCGGCCGTCACGGAAGAAAATCGACCGGTTGGCGGCGGCCGCCTCCGGGAACAGCGCCACCGCGCTGGAGCCGGGACGCCGGTCCATGGCGTCCATCAACTGGGCCGCGCCGGCCGGCCCCAGGAAGTGTGCGGCGTACAGGTCGCCCGCGCCCGGCTCGCGACCCGAGCGCCCCCGCAGATAGGCCGCGTTCGACGCCGTCAGCTCCGCCGCCATGGTCGAGGCCGCCTGGGGATCGAACCGCAGGTCCAGGACGACGTTGCGCGCCGAGCCCTCGACCCGCCAGCGCCCGTCCCCGCCGCGATAGATCAGATCGGCGTACTGGCCGTATCCGTGCTTGGCCCCATGGGCCTTCACCGTGCCGAGCCATGTCTGTTCAATGAACTGGAACAGGCCCGCCGCCGAAGAGGTGCGGGCCCGGGCGGACGGGTTCATCGCGCTCTCGCGGCGGGCCGTCCGGACCAGGAAGTCAGCGTCCACGCCAGTGGCGTTCGACGCGCGCCGGATGGCCGCCTCGACCCCGCCAGAGGATGGAATCGCTCCGATGTTCATGAGTCATGACGCTGGGGGTTCGTGGTTAATCAAACCCTAACGGCGGCCGCCGCGTCCACAGGCTCTTAACCTTCGCTGGGACGGCAAAGGCACGGTGGCGCTTTCAAGGCGGCGCTCGCCCCAAACTTGCCGCGAGGTCGGCGCTCAACTTCGCCGTGGGACGCTGTGGGGACGGCGATAAGACAGGGATGAGACGGCCATGATGATCAAGACAGCGGGCGGCCCCGGACTGGTGAGCCCCATCGATTTCCACGAACGCAGGACGCCCCGGAACCTGAAGGCCGCCTGGGTCGCCACCGGCATCGTCGTTGCGGCCCACGTCGGCCTTGGCGCGGCGATGTACTACCAGCGGTTTGAAATGCCCTTGGTGCAGGCGCCGGCCGATCCGACACCGATCGACGTCACCATGGAGCGGCCGCCAGAGCCCAAGCCCTTGCCCGAGCCCAAGCCGGTTCCGCCGACGCCCCCCAACACCCGGGTGAACGAGACCCCGGCGCCCCCGGCGGACGTCGAGACGATCAGCGTGATCCAGGGCGACAAGGCCGCTGAGACCAGCACCACAATCAACCTGACGACAGAAACTCCGGAACCCGTCGACAACGTCCCGGTCGAACCCGCCCGCCCGCAACCGCCGGCGGTCATCACCAACCCCAGCTGGTCGCGCCAACCCTCGGCTGATCAGATGACGCGCGCCTATCCGGCGCGGGCCATCAACGCCGGGATCGCGGGGTCGGCGTCGCTCAACTGCCTGGTGCTGCCGACCGGGGCGGTGACCGACTGCAACGTCACGCGGGAAACGCCGGGCGGCTATGGATTCGGCCGGGCGGCGCAGGGACTGTCACGCCAGTTCCGGGTCAATCCACGCACCGTCAACGGCGCGGCGCAGGGGTCGCGGGTGAACATCAGCCTGCGCTTCAACCCGCCCGCAGACTGATCAGGCGAACCTGAGCGGATCGAGGGCGGCGGCGTCCGGCGACGGCGCGCCGCCCTCGACTGCATCGGCGACCGTCCGGGCGACCAGCGGCCCCAGCAGCCAGCCGTTGCGGAATGGCGCCAGGGCCAGATGCAGGCCCGGCTCGCCCGAGGGGCCCGCCAGGGGCAGACCGTCGGCGGTGGCGCCGCGCACGCCGACGCGCGGCGTCCCGGCCACCCCTTCCGCGTCCAGCAGGGTCAGACCGGCGGCGACGCGGCGAGCGGATTCGTCGAGATCGGGCTCCAGGTCGCGGCGACCGCGCTCCATCGTGGCGCCGATGACGACGCCACCGGAGTCGGGAACCACATAGACGGCGGGCGTCCGCAGGGGGCGGGGCGGCGATTGCGCCGCGACCGGCGTCAACTGGCCGCGCACCGGCTCGATTGCGGAGACGGCGGCGGCGACCTGGTCGGGGAGACCCGGAAGCGGGGGGGCGGCCCCGGTGGCCAGCACCACCGTCGGCGTAAACCACAGGCGGCCGTCGCCGGACTGGATCCGCCAGCGCCGCGCATCGGCGAACAGGCTGGCGACCGACCCGCGGACGATGGTGACGCCGGCGGACCGGGCAAGCGCCTTGAGGCCGGACACGACCTCGACCCGCCAGTCCTCGGGCGAAGTCAGGCCGCCGGGCGCCGCCTCAGCGGCGAACCCCATGGCCTTCATGCGGGCGATGGCGTCCTCGGGATCAGGCCCGCGCCAGTCGACCCCGTCCCGGATCAGCGTCAGACCGTGAGTCTCGGCGAAGGCGGGCCACAGGTCGCGGGCGCGCCTCAGCAGGGCGGCCCGCTCGGGCGTGGCCTCGTCGGACAGGCATTCCAGCGCCGGAGCGATCATGCCGGCGGCGGCCGAGCTGGCGTTGAACCCGCCGGGATCGATCACGGTCACGGCGTGGCCGCGCGCGCCAAGCTCCGCCGCGGTGCAGAGACCGAGCACGCCGGCGCCGATGATGATCACATCAGGGGAGGAAGCCACGGGCCATCAGATCGACCGCCCGGGCTCCGATTGCAAGGCGTGATCGCTACTCGGCCGCGATGGCCGCGGCGCGGTTCGCCTCGATGCGGGCGGTCAGGGCCGCATGCTGCTCCCACAGGGCCCGGGGCAGGCGGTCGCCGAACTGGGCGTAGAAGTCGGGAATCAACGAGGCTTCCTCGGCCCAGACCGCGACATCGACGTCCAGCAGGGTCGACAGATCAGCGTCCGACAGGCTCAGGCCGGACAGGTCCAGCGCCTCGCGGCTCGGCACCCGGCCGACCGGCGTGTCGACGGCCTCGGCCTCGCCGTCGAGCCGTTCGGCGATCCATTTGAGGACGCGGGCGTTGTCGCCGAAGCCGGGCCAGACGAACTGGCCGTCCTCATTCTTGCGGAACCAGTTGACGAAGTAGAGGCGGGGCAGCTTCGCGGCCTCGGTCTTGCCCGCCATCGACAGCCAGTGGGCGAAATAGTCGCCCATGTTGTAGCCGCAGAACGGCAGCATGGCGAAGGGATCGCGGCGCAGGGTCCCGATGGCGTTCTCGGCGGCGGCGGTGCCTTCCGAGGCGACCGACGAACCCATGAACACGCCGTGCTCCCAGTCAAAGGCCTCGGTCACCAGCGGCACGGCCGAGGCGCGGCGGCCCCCGAACAGGATGGCGTCGATCGGCACGCCCTTCGGGTCCTCCCATTCCGGCGCGATGGTCGGGCACTGCGAGGCCGGGGCGGCGAAGCGGGCATTGGCGTGGGCCGCCGGTTCACCCGAGGCCGGATCGTGGGGCTGGCCCTTCCAGTTGGTCAGACCCTCGGGGGCGACCTTCGTCAGGCCTTCCCACCAGACATCGTTGTCGTGGGTCAGGGCCGTGTTCGTGAAGACCGTATTGGTCCCCATCGTCGCCAGGGCGTTCTGGTTGGTGTTGCGGCTGGTGCCGGGGGCCACGCCGAAGAAGCCGGCTTCCGGGTTCACGGCGTAGAGGCGGCCGTCATCGCCAAAGCGCATCCAGGCGATGTCGTCGCCGATGGTCTCGGCCTTCCAGCCGTCCAGCGTCGGCTGGAGCATGGCCAGATTGGTCTTGCCGCAGGCCGACGGGAAGGCGGCGGCGACGTATTTGGCGCGGCCCTTCGGATCGGTCAGCTTGAGGATCAGCATATGCTCGGCCAGCCAGCCTTCGTCGCGGGCCATGACCGAGGCGATGCGCAGGGCGTAGCATTTCTTGCCCAGCAGGGCGTTGCCGCCATAGCCCGAACCGTAGGACCAGATCTCGCGGGTCTCGGGATAGTGGACGATCCACTTGTCCTCATTGCAGGGCCACGGCACGTCCGCCTGGCCCGCGGCCAGCGGGGCGCCCAGCGTGTGGACGGCCGGCACGAAGACGCCGTCCTCGCCCATCAGGTCCAGCACCGGCTGGCCCATGCGGGTCATGATGCCCATGGATATAGCGACATAGCCGCTGTCGGTGATCTCGACGCCGAGGGCGCTGAGCTCCGAGCCCAGCGGGCCCATGGAGAAGGGCACGACATACATGGTCCGGCCGGCCATGCAGCCGTCGAACAGGCCGTTGAGGCGCTCCCGCATCTCGGTCGGGTCGGCCCAGTTGTTGGTCGGGCCGGCGTCGGCCTTGTCGGCCGGGCAGATGAAGGTGCGGCTCTCGACGCGGGCGACATCCTTGGGGTCCGAGGCGGCGTAGTAGCAGCCGGGGCGTTTGGTCTGGTCCAGTTCGCGCAGCGTGCCCTTGCCGATCAGGTCGGCGACGATGGCGGCCTTCTCGGCCTCCGAGCCGTCGCACCAGTGGACGCGGGCGGGTTTGGTCAGGGCGGCGATCTGCTCGACCCAGGCCACGAGGCCGGCGTGCGCGGTCGGTGCCGGGTGCAGGCCCGAAATCTGGCCCGGGATGGCGGATGCGGTCACTCGAACTCTCCTGACGTCTGCCCGGCGATCTGACGCCGCCGTGGCGCTCCCTTGCGTGATATCACGCAATGTTTCAGGGGCGGAATGACACCTAAGGCGACGCGGCGTCAACCGATGCACGTTTCAACCTCTCGCAAGCGAGGCGCCTGACGAGGCCTGCATAATTCCGGTCGCGGCGCGGGCCGGCGCGGGGTATCGGGGCGGCATGCAGACGATGGACCCGATCGCCGCGACTCCCGACGGAGCCCTCGCCTCGCCCGCCGTGGCGCGGAATACCGCACCGATTCTGGAGGTGCTGAAGGCGCACCTGCCGGGGCGGGGCCGGGTCCTGGAGATCGCCGCCGGCTCGGGCCAACACGCCGTCGCCTTCGCCAGCGCCCTGCCCGGCCTCGACTGGACGCCCAGCGACCCCAGTCCGGAGGCGCGGGCCAGCATCGAAGCCTGGGCGGCGGCCGCGAGCCTGCCCAATCTGGGCCCGCCCCTGGCGCTGGACGTGCTCGATCCGGCGACCTGGCCGGAGGGCTCGATGCAGGCGGTGGTCTGCATCAACATGATTCACATCAGCCCGTGGGCGGCGACCGAGGGCCTGATGGCGCTGGCCGGGAGCCGGCTGGCGGTGGGCGGACTGCTGGTCCTGTACGGGCCGTACCGCGAGGCGGAGGTCCCGCTGACGGCGTCGAACGCCGCCTTTGACGAGAGCCTGAAGGCCCGGGATCCCGCCTGGGGCCTGCGCGACCGGGACGAAGTGGCCGCGGCGGCGAAGGCCGGGGGGCTGGCGCTGACGCGGCGGGTCCAGATGCCGGCGAACAATCTGATGCTTCTGTTCCGGCGGACCCGATGAGCTTTTCGAAGACCTATAACGGCCTCGAGCCGGTGCGGATCAACAAATGGCTGGGCCAGACCGGCGTCTGCTCGCGGCGCGAGGCCGACGCCCTGATCGCCGACGGGCTGGTGTCGGTGGATGGCGAGGTGGTCGCGGACGCGGGGCGAAAGCTTGAGCCGGGCCAGACCCTGACCCTCAGCGATCGGGCCACAGCGGCCCTCGCCGAGGGCGTCACCATCGTCATGCACAAGCCGCTCGGCTACGTCTCGGGCCAGCCGGAGCCCAACAAACTGCCCGCGGTTCGGCTGGTCACCGACAATAACAGGGTCGGCGAAGGCGTGACGCCCGCGGACGAGGTCTCCCTGCCCCCCATCGGGCGGCTGGATGAGGACTCGCGGGGCCTGTTGCTGCTGTCGTCCGACGGGGTGGTGGCCAAGGCGGTGATCGGGCCGGAGTCCGACCTGGACAAGGAATATCTGGTCCGGGTGACGGGCGACATCACCGAGAGGAAGCTGAAGATCCTGCGTCACGGCCTGATGCTGGACGGCCGTCAGCTGAAGCCGGCCTATGTCAGCCGGATGGAGTCGTTCCGCCTGAAATTCATCCTGCGCGAGGGCCGCAACCGGCAGATCCGCCGGATGTGCGAGATGGTTGACCTCGAGGTCGTCGACTTGATCCGGGTGCGGATCGGGCCGCTAAAGCTGGACAATCTGCCTGAGGGCAAGTGGCGGAT
This sequence comes from Brevundimonas sp. UBA7664, assembly GCF_002483305.1. Taxonomy (GTDB): domain Bacteria; phylum Pseudomonadota; class Alphaproteobacteria; order Caulobacterales; family Caulobacteraceae; genus Brevundimonas. Next base: position 27,537 of record NZ_DLHQ01000059.1, on the reverse strand, counting down.
GCTGACGGCGGAAGAGCGGGCGGCGCTGGTCGGCTGAGGGGTCGAGAAGGTACGGTTTCACCCTGGAAATTGCGGACCGAATTTTCAGGAAGCCGACCGCAGCGGGTCGAAGGGCGTGCGCCGGGTCCTGGGCGGACGCGGCGGGGTTTGGAAGACTGTCAAAGACCGGCCCGCTGGGCATTTGATCAGTATGCACGCACCTGCGTCAGATACGGTCGCAGGGGCCTGGGCGACGTCTTCCATAGGGTCGGAAAGGCGCCTTCGAGGGTCGCAAGGGGCGAGATGATACGGGGCGGGAAGACACTGTTTCAGCCGTCGCCGGCCGGCACGCAGGTCAGCCGGATCGCCTCGCCGCCGATCCGCTCATGCGCCGTGACACGGAGCGGTGGCCGGGCCCCGGCGAAGAAGGGCGCGCCCTGCCCCAGAACCACGGGGTGGATGTAGAGCCTGTATTCGTCGATCAGGCCGAGGTCGGTCAGACCTTGCGCCAGAGCCGGCCCGCCGACGTGAATCTCTCCGTCGAACTCATCCTTCAGCCGGCGGACCGCGCCTTCCACGTCGTGGGCGATCAGGGTGGCGTTGGGACCGACCGAGGTCAGGGTGCGCGACACGACCCATTTGCGCTCGTTGCGCCAGGCGTCCGCGAACGCACGATGATCGTCGGTCCACGCCGGATCGTCCTGCTCCCAATAGCGCATGATCTCATAGAGCTTGCGGCCGTAGATCTGGCCGGTCGCGGTGCGCACCACCTCGATCCAGTGCCGGAAGAGCGCCGGATCGGGCATGAATTTGTCGTGGTCGACATAGCCGTCCAGCGAGACGTTCATGTCGAAGACGAGGCGGGCCATATCAGGCCGCCCCACCGACCAGCGCCGGGTTCTGCGCCTCCGCCGCCCTGAACGGCTTCATCTGATCCGCCAGCGCCCGCCTGAACGCCGGCCGGGCCTCCGCGCGCGCGACATAATCCGCCAGCGCCGGGAAGTCAGCGACGATGTCCGTATGGCGCAGGTCACGCAGGACGTGGGTCATCAGGATGTCGGCGGCGCTGAAGCGGTCATTGGCGAACCATTTGCGGTCGCCCAGCGCGGCCTGAAGGTCGCCGAGCCGCTTGCGCAGCTGCGCCTCGACCTGCGGGCGGCGCTCGACCGTCCAGGCCTCGCCGGCGTGGAACAGGTCGATGTCGGCCAGCGGGGCGACCCAGGGTTCTATGCTGTTCGAGGCGGCGAACAGCCAGGTCATGACCATGGCGCGGCCGGCGGGGTCGGCGGGCATCAGCTGGTCCGAGGACTGGGCGATGTAGAGGACGATGGCCCCGCTCTCGAACATCTCGACCTTGCCGTCGCTGAAGGCCGGCACCTGGCCGAAGGGCTGGAGCGCGCGATACTGCGGAGTCGCCGTGTCCTCGAAGCCCAACAGCCGGTCATCATAGCCCAGACCCGCCTCCTCCAGCGCCCAACGGACGCGGATGTCGCGGACCGAGCCCTGGGCGAAGGGCGGCACCCATTTGAAGGCGGTGACCTGGATCATGGGGGGCTCCTTCTGAAGCGTCTGATTGACATTTGAGTTGATATCAACATATCTGGAACCATGTCAAACCCGGCGGCCTGGGCGACCACCCTCCACATCAAGGATCACTGCCTGTGCCTGCACGCCCAGCGGGCGGCGCGGGCCCTGTCGCGGCGGTTCGATGAGGCCTTCCGCCCGCTGGGGATCACCAGCGGTCAGTTCTCGCTGTTGAACAGCCTGAACCGGCCCGAGCCGCCGACCATCGGCGCCGTCGCGGCCCTGCTGGTCATGGACCGCTCAACGGTGACCGCGAACCTGAAGCCGCTGGAGCGGATGGGGGCGGTGGTCGTGCGGGTCGACGAGAAGGACCGGCGCGGGCGCCGCGCGGCCCTGACCGACGCCGGCCGGGCGCTGCTGGCGGCGGCGACACCCGTCTGGGTCGCCGAGCATGCGGCGGTCGAGGCCGGGCTCGGTCGGGATGCGGAGGGGTTGAGGGCGGGACTGGGAGCCGTCTCGCGGTAGGCGCACCCGGCGGACCACCGCCGGAGGAACGGCCAAGCTGGCTAACCGGTGCGGGAGCCTTTAGGGCTCGTCCATGCCCTTCAACGCCGACACGATTGACGCCGCCTTCGTGCGCACGGTGCTCGCCGCCTCCAACGACTGCATCAAACTGCTCAACCTCGACGGCGACCTGACCTTCATGAGCGAGGGCGGGCAGCGGGTCATGGAGGTCAGCGACTTCAACCAGCTGCGCGGCTGTCCCTGGTCGTCCTTCTGGGAGGGCGACAGCCATGCCGAGGCGGCCAGGGCGGTGGCCGAGGCGCGGGCCGGACGCAACTACCGCTTCCAGGGACCGGCCAATACCGCCAAGGGCAATCCGCGCTGGTGGGACGTGCAGGTGACGCCCGTGTTCGGCGCGGACGGCAAGCCCGAGAGCCTGCTCTCGGTGTCGCGCGACATCACCGAGTTGAAGCGGGCCGAGGAACAGCAGCGGCTGCTGGCGCTGGAGATGAACCACCGCATCAAGAATGTGCTGGCCATGGTCCAGGCCATCGCCAGCCAGACCTTCCGCTCCACCTCCGATCCGGTCGAGGCGCGCGCCGCCTTCATCGACCGGCTGGGCGCGCTCGGCTCGGCGCAGGATCTTCTGACCCAGACCACCCTGACCGGCGCCCGCATGGCCGACGTCGTGGCCGAGGCCTTCCGTCCGCACGGCCGCGAAGGTCAGGTGACGATGTCGGGCCCCGACGTCGACCTGGCCCCGCGCTGCGCCCTCGCCCTGTCGCTGGCCCTGCACGAGCTGACCACCAATGCGATCAAATACGGGGCCCTGTCGGCGGACGGCGGACGGGTGGCGGTGAGCTGGACCCTGACCCCGGGCGAGGCGGACACGGTCTTCGCCCTGTCCTGGACCGAAAGCGGCGGCCCGCCCGTGGCCCCGCCGACGCGGACGGGCTTCGGCACGGGCATGATCCAGCGGGCCCTGTCCGGCTATGTCGGCGGGGCGACGACCCTGACCTATGAGCCGGCGGGGGTGGTGTTCACCCTCACGACGACGCTGGCGGCGTTGACGGCGGATGTGATCTAGCCGCGGCGCGTCCGCCTCTGGACGCTGGCCGGGCGGCGTGGCCTTATCCGCGACCGATCAGGGTTCAGCGAGGGGCGGTATGGTTGTGCGCGGCGTCGTCGGGGTGCTCGTTCTGCTGGGCCTGTCCGCCTGCGCGCCCACCCTGCGGCACCCGACCGCCTTCGGCACGGATTGTGAGGCGTTCGACGCCGACGTCACCTGCGTGCGCGTCTTCTACGGCTCCAACCGGGCGATCGTCGCGACGGCGCAGGGCGAGGCCGAGGTCGACGTCGATCAGGTGGCGCGCGGCGACGCCGGCGAACTGCGGCTGGGGCGGGCCGATGTCTGGCTGCCGCGGCTCAAGGCCGACGGCACGCCGCGCGAGCGGGGCGAGACCCCCCTGCTGACCGGAGAACCGCCCGAGGACCCGAACCTCCTCGAACGCTATGTGATGATCACCCGCATCACCGCCCAGGGCCGGGACCGGTTCGTTGACGACCTGGGCGATGCGGTGTCCGACACCGAGGGCGAGCCGTCGATCCTGCTGTTCGTGCATGGCTTCAACGTCGGCTTCGAACCCGCCCTGATCAGCTCCGCCCAGCTGACGGTCGACCTGCGCGAGGACCGGCGCTTCGATCCGGGCGCGCCGGTGCTGTTCGCCTGGCCGTCGCAGGCCTCGGTCACCCCCTGGGCCTATTTCGGCGACCAGCAGCTGGCCGACGCCGCCGTGCCGCATCTGAAGGCCTTCCTCGACCTGCTGCTGGATGAGGTCCGCCCCGCGCGGATCAACATCATCGCCCATTCGATGGGCAATCGCGTCCTGACCCAGGCGCTGGAGGACTATGCCGAGGCCCGGCTGCTGGACGGGAACCGCCCCGAGGTGGAGTTCCGCATCATCCTGGCCGCCGCCGACGTCGAGCGCGACGTGTTCGGCATCGTGGCGGGCAAGCTGGACACTCTGCAGCCCAACGTCACCGTCTATGCCTCGGACGACGACTCCGCCCTGTGGGTTTCCCGCGTGCTGAACCGCAGCCCCCGCCTCGGCCAGACCGACGGCGACCGGCCGTGGATCCGCGGCGTCCCCGGCTACACCACCATCGACGCCACCCCGGTGGCCAGCACCCTGTTCGGCCTGGGGCACGGCTACTATTCGGACAACCCCTTCATCCTCAACGACATCCGCTGCGCCCTGGCGGACCTGCCGATCGACGACCGCGCCCTCGATCCGGCCCGGTACGACGGGCGGCCCGACGGACAGACCTATTTCCTGACCCGGTCCGGCGGCGAGGCCTCAGACGACAACTGCGCCCTGCGCCGCCGCTACAAGCCCGATGCGCCCGAGACCGTGCGCGCGGATGAGGAGGAGGAGGAGTCCCCGCCCGTCACCGCCCCGCCGCCGGTCCTCGAACCCGCCGGACCGCCGCCGCCGCCCGTGGTCGCGCCGCCCTCCGGCTCGCGCGACTATGAGGTCTATTTCGACTCCGGATCGATCGCCCTCGACCCCGAGGCCATGGTGCGGATCGAGCGGGCCGTCCGCTATCGCGACAGCAGCGGCCTGATGCGGGTGATCGTCACCGGCCACGCCGACGCCGTCGGCTCGCGCGAGGCCAACGCCCGCATCGCCCTCGCCCGCGCCCGCGCGGTCGCCGACCGTCTGATCGCGCTGGGCGTGCCGGCCTCGATGATCGAGATCCGGTCCTACGGCGAGGAACGCCCGCAGGTGGTCGGGCCGGAGGACGGGCCGGAACGCGAGAACCGCCGGGTGGATATCCGGATCGAGGGCGGCGGGTGAGCTGATCTCACCCTCCCCTCAGAGAAACGGCCCCACCTTCTTCTCCAGCAGCGCCACCAGCTCGGGCTGTATGAAGGCGTAGTCGTCGGGGATGTCGAGGCAGATGACGCGGGCGCGCTTCAGATGGGCCCTGAAGCGGCGCTGGAGTTTCGCGCGGTGGACGCGCTCCATGACGAAGATGATGTCGGCCCATTCCACCAGTTCGGCGGAGCACAGCTCCTCAGCATCGGGCGCCAGGCCGGCGGAGGCGGTCTCGACGCCGGGCCGGGACGCGAACACCTGCTCGGCCGTGGGGGAGCGGAGGCGGTTGCGGGAGCAGAGGAAGAGGAGGTTGGTCAGGTTCGCGCCTCGATCCACTGGCGGAGGACAGCATCATCCGACGGGTCATAGGTCGGGTCGCCCGGGAACAGACCGGGCTGCGCCGCAGCCCATTGCGCGAGCATCTCCAGCATCGCGGCGCGTTGGGGTTCGGGCCAGTCGTCGAACCCGGCGCGGTCCAGCTTTTCGGCCAGCACTTCGGACACGATCAGCCACCCGTGGCGGGGGCTGGCGACGCTGCGTTCGAGGAAATGCGGCAGGATCCATTTGTACGTCTCGGGACCGCCGAGGGTGTTCATCGCCTTGAAGGCGACGAGGTCGATGTCCTCGTCGGACCAGTCCGCCGGGCGGGTCGCCAGCATGCGGGCGACGCGGGTCCGGTCCTCGGCGCGGGCCGCAGCGATGTCGGCGCCGCCCTCGGGTCTGATGTCGGCGAAGGCAGCCTTGGCGGAGGACGGGTTCATGCCGCCAGCCTATCCGGGTAAGGCAGGGCCGTCACCGCATCGGGCGCCAGGCCGGCGGAGGCGGTCTCGACGCCGGGGCGGGACGCGAACACCTGTTCGGCCGTGGGGGTGGCGGTTGCGGGCGCAGAGGAAGAGGAGGTTGGTCAACCCGGGATTGGGTCGTCTGTCCGATGCCGGAGGTGCGATCGGTTGAGATCCACAAGTGACAAGGCCTCGTCCACCTCCAGTCGTTTGGCTCGCCGGCTCAGGAAGGTGCGCCTCTCAAACGATTCCGCGCCGATCCCGAAGGATTCGATGAACTCGCCATTACGATAAAATTGAACGTGAATCGAAAGGATGGGAGCACCAGCGAATGGCGTGCTCCACCCTTCAAGTCGCGCATCGACAAAGGCTTCGATCCGCGCGATGCGGTCGGGATCAGATATAGTCTGACAGAGGTTGCCTGAGCCCTGTGTCGACCGGGTGCAGCCAACGCTTGCGACGATGCGAACTTCATCGATGCCTTCGGATACGGGAGCCAAGGCCTCAGGAGGCGCGGTCTCAATACAGGCCGTCAGCGCGAGGCCAGCACCGAGACTGAACATGAGCTGGATTGGACGAAGACGGCTCACAGCGGAATATTATCGTGCTTCTTCCACGGATTCTCCTGCTGCTTGTTCTTCAGCGTCCGTAGCGCCCGGATCAGCCGGCGCCGGGTCCCGTGCGGCATGATCACGTCGTCGATATAGCCCAGGCCCGCCGCCACGAACGGGTTGGCGAACTTGTCCTTGTACTCGGCCTCGCGGGCGGCCAGCGCCTCGGGGTCGCCGGCCTCCTTGCGGAAGATGATCTCGACCGCGCCCTTGGCGCCCATGACGGCGATCTCGGCCGAGGGCCAGGCGTAGTTGACGTCGCCGCGCAGATGTTTGGAGCTCATCACGTCATAGGCGCCGCCATAGGCCTTGCGGGTGATGACCGTCAGCTTGGGCACGGTGGCCTCGGCATAGGCGAACAGCAGTTTGGCGCCGTGTTTGATCAGGCCGCCGTACTCCTGGCGCGTGCCGGGCATGAAGCCGGGCACGTCGACGAAGGTCACCAGCGGGATGTCGAAGGCGTCGCAGAAGCGGACGAAGCGGGCGGCCTTGCGGCTGGAGTCGATGTCGAGGACGCCGGCCAGGACCTGGGGCTGGTTGGCGACGACCCCGACGGTCTGGCCGTCGAGGCGGCCGAAGCCGGTGACGATGTTGCGGGCGAAGTCGGGGGCGATCTCGAAGAATTCGGCCTCGTCGACCGTCTTCAGGATCAGCTCCTTGATGTCATAGGGCTGGTTCGGATTGGCCGGGACCAGGGTGTCGAGGCTGGCCTCGTCGCGCTCGGGGTCGTCGTAGGAGTCTCGGACGGGGGGCTTTTCGCGGTTGGACAGGGGCAGGAAGCCGATCAGGCGGCGGACCTCGCTGAGGGCCTCCAGGTCGTTCTCGAAGGCGCCGTCGGCGACGCCGGACTTCTGCGAGTGCACACGCGCGCCGCCGAGGTCCTCGTGGGTGACCACCTCATTGGTGACCGTCTTCACCACATCGGGGCCGGTGACGTACATGTAGGAGGTGTCCTTCACCATGAAGATGAAGTCGGTGATGGCCGGGGAATAGACGTCGCCGCCGGCGCAGGGGCCCATGATGACGCTGATCTGGGGGATGACGCCCGAGGCCAGGGTGTTCTGCAGGAAGATGTCGGCATAGCCGGCGAGGGCCTCGACCCCCTCCTGGATGCGGGCGCCGCCGGCGTCGAACAGGCCGATGATCGGGGCGCCGTTGGTCAGGGCCATGGTCTGGATCTTGACGATCTTGGCCGCGTGGGCGCCCGAAAGAGAGCCGCCGAAGACCGTGAAATCCTTGGAGAAGACATAGACCAGACGGCCGCCGATGGCGCCGCGGCCGGTGACCACGCCGTCGCCGGGGATGCGCTGGTTTTCCATGCCGAACTGGGTCGAGCGGTGCTCGACGAACATATCGGTCTCCTCGAAGGAGCCCTCGTCGAGCAGGACGTCGATCCGCTCGCGCGCGGTCAGCTTGCCCTTGGCGTGCTGGCTGGCGATCCGCTTTTCACCGCCGCCGAGGCGGGCGCCGGCGCGGCGCTGTTCCAGCTGGTCGAGGATGGTGTTCATGCGGCGTCTCCTTGAGCGGGAGGCTTAAGGAGGGCCGGGGGCGGAGGCAAGCGGCGACGGCAAACCGGTGGCGCTGGTCGGTTCATCACAAGGGACACCAAGGGGACACGAAGAACACGAAGGGAGCCTGCCCGTCCCGAAGGGACATTCAATCCTGCACAGATCAGGATTGCCGCTGCGCGGCGATCCACCGGCGTCTTCGTGCCCTTTGTGGATCCTTTGTGTCCTTCGTGATGAACCTGCGCGGGCTACCCCGAGAAGCCCTGCCCCATCGGTTGCGGCGCCGTCATCGCCGCCAGCCGCTGCAGTTCGGCGACGTGGGCGGCGAAGGCCCTGCGGCCCTGGCCGGTCAGGGCCAGCCAGGTGCGCTGGCGGCCGTCGAAGGGGGCCTTGGTCAGGGCGACGTAGCCCGCCTCCTCCAGCTGTTTGACGTGTTTGGACAGGACCGAGTCCGAGACGCCGATACGGTCGCGGATCATGGCGAACTCGGCGTCGTCGACGCCCGACAGGATGGCGCAGATCTGCAGCCGGCCGGGGGCATGGATGACGGGGTCGAAGACGGGGACGGCGCTCACTGCGGCCCCTCCGCCAGTTCCTTGCGCCACACGTGCATCCAAAGGCGGTTGCCGATGATGGCGGCGACGAAGCCGAGGGCGCCGGAGACAAGGAAGAGCCAGTCGGGGCCCGCGCCCTGACCGCGAACCGAAAGGAAGGCCAGGGCGAGGAAGACGACGCCCAGTCCGTAAGACACCCAGCGCGCCCGCTTCGGCGAATAGCCGCTGACCCACCAGCCGAACTTCTTTCGCCAGGCGGTCACCATCCAGGCCAGACCGGCCATGGCGACCGGGATGATGACGATGGACCACGGGTGCGGGAGGCCCGGTCCCGCGACCAGCAGGGCGCAGACGGCGCCGTACAGGATGTCATAGCCGATCGGGTAGTCGGCGACGGAGGCCACGCCGGTGCGGGCGGCCTGGATCGAAGCCAGGGCTTCCTGGGGGCTGGGGTCTTGCGTCATGGCGAACTCTCACTTTCCAATATGGAAAGCGTATCATGACTTTCCATCACGGCAAGTGATTATTTTCCACTTTGGAAAATCAGTCTTCCAGCGCCCTGAACCAGCGGTCCAGCAGCTTGGCCTCGGCGCGGCGGGCGGCGGTGCGTTCGGCGGCCTCGGCGTCGACGCCCCACTGGCGCTCCTGGAAGGCCTCGTCGAGGCGGCTGAGTTCGAAGGCGGCCTCACCGGCCAGCACGCCGCGCTGAACCGCCAGCGCCAGAACCGCCGACCCCAGCAGGGGTGTGGCCAGGGCCAGGCCGGTCAGGGAGAAGTCGTCGAGGCGCAGGGCCAGTTCGGCGACGCGGGCGATGGCGGCCGGGTCCTGAGGGCGGTGGACGATGCCCTCGGCGGGCTCCAACACCACGCCCAGCTCGATCGCCGCCCAGTCGCGCCACGGCGTCCACTCGCGCGCCTGTTCGACGGCCAGCGAGGTGGGATGCTCCGCGAGGTAGCAGAGCAGGTCCGAGCCGGAGAAGGCGGCGATCTCCTCGGCCACGGCCTCGCGGACCTGGCTGACGCGGTCGATGGCGGTCGAGGCCAGGCGGGTGGCGGGCATGGCCGCCGGATCGATGAACTCGCCCTGGGCGGCCCACTCATCGGCGACGAGGCGGGCGGCGGCCCCGGTCGGCAGGACCAGTTTTGCGTGGGCCGGGGTCTTCGGCGTGCGGCCGTCCAGCGTCACGGCCCAGCCGCCTTCCCCTTCCGCCAAGTCTACGGCGGTCCAGAAGCGTTTGAGGCGCTCCTCGGACTCGCGGAAGCCCTTGCGGGCGGCGACATTGGGATCGAGGGGCGGAATGTGGCTCATGACGGTCTCAGGCGGCGCGGGTCAGGTCGGCGAAGCCGTCCAGCACCACGGTCAGTTCGGCGAAGGATCGGGCGACGTGTCGGGCCCCGGCGGCCTGCTGTTCCTCGACCGTATGGAAGCCCCAGGCGACGCCCAGCGGCAGGACGCCGGCGTTGATCGCCATCTGGATGTCATGGGCGGTGTCGCCGATCATGAGCGTCGTGGCCGGACAGGCGTCGCACGCGGCCATGGCGGCGTGCAGCATGGCGGGATCGGGCTTGCCGGGCCCGTCCTCGGCGCAGTGGGACGAGATGAACAGGTCGGCCCAGCCCTCGCGCGCCAGATTGCGGGCCACGCCGCGGCGGTTCTGGCCGGTGGCGAGCGCCAGCCGCCAGCCGTCGCGGTGCAGGCGGCGGATGGTCTCCATGGCCCCCGGATAGAGCGGCTCCTCGTGCCCCTCTTCGTACATGCGGTTGAAGCTGGCGCGGAAGCCGGCGACGAAACGGGCCAGGGTCGGCGCGTCGAGCCCCGGCTCCAGCACCGCCATGGCGTGATCCAGCGACAGGCCGACGATCTGGCGGACGCGGTCATAGTCCGGCTCGGGCAGGCCGATGTCGCGCGCCGCCTCGCAGGCGGCGCGGTGGATCGAGGCGCGGCTGTCGACGAGGGTTCCGTCGATGTCGAAAACGGCGAGGGGTCTCATCGCTGGCGGCGCACCCCTTCGAACGGATCGCTCTCGTCGCCCTCGGACTCCTCGAAGCCGAAATGGGCCATGCCGGCGCGCATTTCCGGGCTCAGCGGCGCCTCGACCTTCAGCATGCCGCCGCGCGGGTGTTCCAGCTCGATGCTGCGGGCATGCAGCTGCAGCTTCAACGGGCCGGACAGCTCCTTCGACTTCTCGTCCCCGTATTTGGGATCGCCGAGGATCGGATGGCCGATGCCGGCCATGTGGGCGCGCAGCTGGTGGGTCCGGCCGGTGAAGGGCCGCAGGGCCATCCAGCTGGCGCGGTGGGCGGCCCGGCTGATGGTGGCGAAGGCGGTCTCGGCCGGCTCGGCGCGCGGGTCCTTGCGGTCGGCCGGGCGCATCATCTCGAAGTCGTTGATGCCGGTCTTCTTCAGCGGCATGTCGATCTGGCCCGCGGCGGGCTTGGGGTTGCCGATGACGATGGCCCAGTAGGTCTTCTTCGCCTGACGCCGGGCGAAGGCCCCCGCCAGCCGCTTGGCCGCCTCGGGGCCCTTGCCGAGCAGCAGGACGCCGGAGGTGTCGCGGTCGAGACGGTGCACCAGACGCGGGCGGTCCATCCCCTCCCCCCAGGCCGACAGCAGCCGGTCGACGTGGCGGCTGGTCTTGGTGCCGCCCTGGACGGCGAGGCCGTGGGGCTTGTTGATGGCGATGACCATATCGTCCTCGTAGAGGACCAGCGACTTGGCGAACTTTATATCCTGAGGGGACAGGGTGTGGACGTCGCCGGCCTGACGCGAGGTGTCGTCGGGGATCGGGGGGACGCGCACGGCGGCGCCGGCGGTCAGGCGGCCTTCGGGCTTGATGCGGGCGCCGTCTACGCGGATCTGGCCGCTGCGGGCCATCTTCTGCACCTGGATGTTGGACAGGTGCGGCCAGCGCCGGCGGAACCAGCGGTCGAGCCGGATGCCGTCCTCGGCCTCGGCGACATAGATGGTCAGCACCTCGCGCTTGGGGGCGGGTTCCGCTTCCTGGATAGGTTCGTCAGTCAAAGGGCGGCTCCGAAGGCGCGGCGGGCGACCATCAGGCCGATAAACAGGGCGGCGATCGACAGGACCACCGAGGCGGCGACGTAACCGCCCGCCATGGCCAATTGACGGCGCTCGATCATCAGCGCCGCCTCCAGCGAAAAGGCCGAAAAGGTGGTGAAGCCGCCCAGCACGCCGACGGCGGCGAACAGGCGCAGGCTCTCGCTGTGGGCGCCGCCGCGGAAGGCCAGCCAGCCGGCCAGCAGCCCCATCAGCAGGCCGCCGACGACATTGACCGTCAGCGTGGCCCAAGGCCACTGGGCGGTCGGCAACAGGCGCCGGGCCCAGACGCCGACCCCGTAGCGGGCGACGGCCCCGAGGGCGCCCCCGGCTGCGACGATGAGAAGACGTGTCATGATGCGGGGCTTATACACATCATGGCCGTCTCTGTGAGGCAGGAGGGATTGCGAAATGCTGTTTCAGGAACCGCCGCCTCCGGCTCAGCCCAGCCAGGAGGAACTGCGGGCTTTCGTGGCTCTGGTTCAGGCGCCCCGCGTCGAAGCGACATCGACCGTCACGGTGACCGGGCGCGGCCCGTCCCCCGGAGTTGGGTCGGGGATCCTGATGACCGCCGTCCTGATCATGACGCGAACGGAGGATGGCGCGGGCCGCGCCTTCTACGCGCCCTTCATGAGCGGCGACGCCCCCCTGCCCTCGCCGGGCGCCCGCTGTCTTCTCGAGCATCAGGTCGCTCGGATAGACGTCGTGGGAGGACTGGAGACGACGCACTTGTTCACCGGTGACGTCATCGGACGGTTCGATTGCGACGCCACCAGCACCCTGCCAACTTCTCGGCCTGCCCTTTGAGCGTGATCCATGACTGACCTCCTTCTCGCCATACTGCACCACGTCGCGGTCTTCGGCCTCGTCGCCGTTCTGGCCATGGAGGGCGTGCTGTTGAAGACCGCCACGGTCGATCCGGTCCGGCTGGTCCGGCTGGATTCCCGCTTCGGCATGACGGCGGGCCTGGTACTCGCAATCGGCGTCTGCCGTGTAATCTGGGGCGGCAAGGGCTGGGACTTCTATGCCGAGAATCCGTTCTTCTGGGGCAAGATCGCCGCCTTCGTCGCCATCGGCCTGCTGTCGATCGGGCCCACGCTGCTGTTCTTCCGTTGGCGCAAGGCCGCCGCCGGCGCCGCCTACACCCCCCCGGCCGGCGAGCTGAAACGGGCGCGGCTGTGGGTCGGACTGGAGGCCCTGCTGCTTGTTCCGCTGCTGGCCTGCGCCGCCGCCATGGCGCGGTACCCGTTCTGACTGAAACTTCACTTGCCGGGACCTACGGTTAACGGCGATACCTGACAGCGGCGCCGCTTCGCGCCCAGGGGGAACGCCGTCGGCCCGGCGGCGCGATCTGCCATACTGCCGGGCTGTTGATTCAAGGGACCGCCGAAGCGCCATGTCGCACGACGATCACAACCACGGTCACGATGGCCACGGGCACGGCGCCCCGCACGACGGCGGCCACGGCGGCCACGGCGAGGACGCCCGGCTGCACGCCACGCCCAACCCGCCCCCGCGCGGAGCCGAGGACAGTCCCAACCGGGCCGTCCCCCCGCCGACCCCGAGCCACGGTCGCGCGCCGCTTCGCGGGGGCGACGGGATCCTGCGCCCGATCTCCGAGAGCGAGTATTTCGCCGCCACGCCCGAGGCCGAGGCGATCGTCTCGTCGCACATCGACGAATATTTCAACCAGCCGCTGGACATCTTTCCGTTCTGGGAGACCGACGGAAAGCCCGATCGCTTCCACGTCCTGTTCAGCCGGCAGATCGAGGAACGCTTCCCGGTCGACACCGACATCCGCAGCCGGATTCACGGCTATGGTCGCCGGGTGTTCCGGGCCCTGATCGTCCACGTCACTGTCAAGCGGCTGAGCCAGGCCGGGGCGCTGGCCGCCTTCGCCGCCCTCGCCATCCTCGGCCCGGGCTGGTTCAGGGACTGGACCGGATCCGAAGCCATGGGCCTGGGCCTCGCCGCCGGGGCGATGCTGGCCGCCTTCGGCCTCTACTGGGGTCTGCAGGCGGTGCTGTTCATCCAGTACCGGTTCCAGATCGAGAACGACTCCTACGAGCTGTCGCGCGAGATCGTGCAGCGGACGCGCGAACTGCAGAACCTGTTCACCACCGCCCGCGCCATGGCCGACCAAGCCGAAACCCAGTTCCAGCAGGACGGCAAGGGCTGGGGCCAGCGCGCCATGTATCTGACCCGGCTGACCATGTGGCTGGGCGCGCGGATGGAATACCTCGAAAAGCACGTCCAGATGGAGTTGTGGCGCGTGCGCCGCGAACGCTACTGGATGCGCTGGGCACAGCGGATCATGACCCCGCTGGTGCTGATCGTCGGCCTGGCGGTGCTTGCGCTCGAGACGCCGCCGGCGGCGACCGGCGAGGCCGGTTTCCGCGCCCTGCAGGGACTGGCCGCGGTGCTCGGCGTTCTGGTCAGCTGGCTGTCCTATTTCCGCTGGCGCACGCCGACGGCCGCGATCCAGGACAAGCTGGGCGTCGACGGCTGGGTCCGCTACGCCTCGCTGGACGTCGACAACGCCGTCGCCGACCAGGTGCGGCGCGACAAGGAGCGGCTGGTCGAATACCGGGCCCTGACGCGCGGCGGGCGCTGAGGCGGCTGCGCCGCCAGTGGATAGTGGCTAGTGGCTCGTGGTTCGCGCTGCTGCACTTCCGGTGGCGGAAGGCGACGCCGACCGCGCCGTCGCACAGCTGTGGCCAGCCACCAATCACTCACCACCAGCCACTTCCTATCGCCGCAGATTGTCCTGCACGCCCCGGGCGTCATAGGCGTGGGGGCGGTCGGGGCGCGGGCCGTTCCCCATCACCACTTCCAACGTGGTCGAGGTCGGCGAGGGGCCGCTGAAATTCAGGCCGACGCCGACGCCGACGCCGGAGCTTGAATAGCTGCCGTATCGACCCGAGGACCGCCCCGAGCCGTAACTCACGCCGACGCTGGGGCGCATGCCGCCGGCGCTGTCCGGCCGGCCGTCAATCCAGCGCTGGGTCACCTCGAACCAGTCATAGCCTTGGGCGGTGGTCAGTTCGGCGGCGCGCAGCAGGGCGTAGTCGGCCACCGGCCCGGGCGCGCCGACACCGCTGTAGGTCACCCGGTAGCGATTGGATTCGATCCGCTGCTCGGCATAGCCCTGCCCGCCCGGTCCCATCTGGGCGCCGTAGGGTGCGAGACTGGCGCAGGCCGACAGGGCGAGGCCGGCGGCGGCGATCAGGGGCAGGGTCAGACGGTTCATGGCGGCTCTCCGGGCGTCTGTGGGATAGCGCGAGGCGGACTGCGTGGTTCCGAAGCCTACAGCCCCGCCGCCGCCTTCAGCGCCTCGAAATCCTCGGGCGGCGGCGCCTCGACGGTGCGGTAGCCGCCGTCGGGATGGGGAAACACCAGTTTCGCCGCGTGCAGCATCAGCCGTGGAGCGCCTCGCCCGGCGAAGGTCAGGGCCCCGCCGTAGCGGGCGTCCCCGGCCATCGGGCGGCCGATCGAGGCCATGTGGACGCGCAGCTGGTGCATCCGCCCGGTGGCGGGGTCGAGCTCGACCAGAGCGCCGTCGTCGGTGGCCGACAGGGTGCGATAGCGGCTCAGCGCGGCCACGGCGCCGGGCGTGTCGGGGGCGACAGCGCGCATATAGCTCTCGCGGCCGATCTCCTGACGCAGCAGGGGCGTGTCGATGGTCCCCGCCCTCGGCTCGGGCGCCGCCGACAGCAGGGCCAGATAGGTCTTCTTGAACCGCCGCGCCTGCATGGCCTTGCCGAGGAAACCCGCCGCCGGTTTGGTCTTCGCCGCCAGGATCACGCCCGAGGTGTCGCGGTCCAGCCGGTGCACCAGGTCGGGCCGTTTGCCGTTCGAGCGGGCGAAGGCCCACAGCAGGTCATCCAGCGTATGCGCCTGGATGCGCCCGCCCTGGCTGGACAGGCCCGCGGGCTTGTTGAAGGCGATGACCGCCTCGTCCTCGTGGATCACCCACGAGCGGACGGCGACGATTTCGGCCTCGGACAGGGAAACGGGGGTACGGTCGGTCACCGCGCCTGCATAGGCGAAAGACCGACCGTCCGTCAGCCCCTCAGCGCAGCACGCGGTTCCGGCTCATCATCCGGGCGTACCAGATGAAGAAAAGGCAGGCGACGCCGATGATGATCTGCATCGGCCACATCGAGCCCATGGCCTGCATCCCGTCCGACAGGGCGAAGGCGTAGACCGCGCCCGCCAACCAGCCGAGGAAGGAGGCCACGAACACCGGCAGGGCCAGCTTGCGGCGCAGCAGCAGCAGGATGGCGCCGAGGGCGCCGCCCCAGACACCGATCGCCCAGGCCGCGTGCGTCCACATCGGCATGGCCTTGAAATATTCGACCTGCGCCGCGGTCATGCCCATCTGGGCGAACCATTCGTCCATGCGGGTCTGGGTCATGAAATAGTCGACACAGCCGAAGCTGTTCCACAGCAGGGCCAGGACCCCGACGACCCAGAGGTGCCAAGGCGTGCGGACGGTCTGTCCCAGGCCGCTCACGACAGCACCCCCTTCTTGCCCATGGTCCAGGCGTAGGCGGCCAGAACAGCGGCGATGGCGGCGATGACCCAGGGCATGTAGCTCATCATGGCCATGGCCTCGGGCAGCGGCGGCATCGGATTGGCGAGCCCGTAACCCAGGCTCACCACGGCGCCGATCAGGGACAGGGCGAAGGCGGGCGCCGCCAGCCTGTTACGCATCAGAAGCAGGATCGACCCCGCCACCGCGCCCCAGACCCCCAGCACCCACGGAACATACATCCAGGTCGGCATGGCATTGTAATAGGCGACCATGGCGTCGGTCATGCCGGAGGCGCGCCAGTAGGTCTCGCCCTGGGTCACGCTCATCACGAAATCATAGCCGCCGAAGGCGTTCCACAGCAGCGAGATCACGCCCACCGCCCAGAGATGCCACGGCGTCGCGGCCTTCATCGTATCGCTCATCTTCCCCTCCCAAGGTTGATCGATGGGCGGAAGCTAGACCCAAAACCGGCGTTACGGCAACGCTAGCCCGCCTGGACCCGCCACGGCGGGTTCACGCGGTTCTCGCCGGCGAAATACAGGCAAAGGCCGTTGCCGTCCGGGTCGCGCACCCGGGCCTCGCGCCAGAGCCACCGCTGATCCGCCGGGTCGCTGTCGAAGACGATCCCGGCCGCCTTCAGGGCGGCAACCCGGGCATCGAGATCGGCGCATTCGAAATAGACCATCGTCCCGCCCGGCGCGGGCGCCTCGGCGAGGTGGATCGAGAAGGTCGCGCCGCCCGGGCAGAGGAAGCGGGCGTAGTGGTCGCTGGACACGATCAGCTCCAGCCCGAGCCGCTGATAGAAGGCGCGGGCACGGCGGATGTCGGCGACCTCGACGGTGACCTGGTTGAGGTTCATTCGTCGCCCTTCCGCGCCGCCCGCATGGCCGCCCAGCGCTCCAGCCGCTCCTTCACCTTGGCCTCATGCCCCTCGCCTTTCGGGGCGTAGAAGGTGCGGCGATCCATCCCGTCGGGGAAGAAGTTGGCGCCGGAGAAGCCCTCGGGGGTCTCGGGGTCGTACTGGTAGCCCTTGCCGTAGCCGAGCGACTTCATCAGCTTGGTCGGGGCGTTGCGGATGTGGGCCGGGGGCATGAGCGAGCCGGTCTCCGCCGCCGCCCGCTTGGCCGCCTTGAAGGCTTCGTAGACGCCGACCGACTTGGGCGCGGTGGCCAGATGGACCACGGCTTGCGCCAGCGCCAGTTCGCCCTCGGGGCTGCCGAGGAAGTCGTACGTATCCTTGGCCGCATTGGCGACCAGCAGGGACAGGGGGTCAGCCTCGCCGATGTCCTCGACCGCCATCCGCACGATGCGGCGGGCCAGATACAGCGGATCCTCGCCGCCGTTCAGCATCCGCGCCAGCCAGTAGAGGGCGGCGTCGGGGTCGGAACCTCGAACGGATTTATGCAGTGCGGATATGAGGTTATAGTGTTCTTCTCGACTCTTGTCGTAAGCGGGCGCGCGCTTCTGCAGGATGCCGGCGAGGGCCTGGACGTCGAGCGGCTCGGTCGAGGTCAGGTCGAACAGCACCTCGGACATGGTCAGCAGATAGCGGCCGTCGCCGTCGGCGAGGGCCAGCAGGGCGTGGCGCGATTCCGGGGTCAGCGGCAGAGTCTTGCCCTCCTGCGTCTCGGCACGAATCAACAGTTGATCCAGCGCCGCATCGTCGAGCCGCTTCAGCACATAGACCTGCGACCTGGACAGCAACGCCCCGTTCAGCTCGAACGACGGGTTCTCGGTCGTGGCCCCGACGAGGGTGACGATCCCCTCCTCCACGAACGGCAGGAAGCCGTCCTGCTGGGCGCGGTTGAAGCGGTGAATCTCGTCGACGAAAAGCAGGGTCGACTGGCCGGCGGCGCGACGCATGCGGGCGGCCTCGAACGCCTTCTTGAGGTCGGCGACGCCGGAGAAGACGGCGCTGATCTGCTGGAACTGGTAGCCGGCGGCCTGGGCCAGCAGGCGGGCGATGGTGGTCTTGCCGGTGCCCGGCGGCCCCCACAGGATCATCGACCCCAGACGTCCGGCCTCGACCATGCGCCGGATCGGTCCGCCCGGCCCCAGCAGATGATCCTGGCCCACGACCTCGTCGAGGGTGCGGGGCCGCAGCCGGTCGGCCAGCGGCGCGTCGGGGGGATGGATGCCGGAGGCTTCGAACAGGTCGGTCATGCGGGGTCAGAGATAGGCGTTCCGGGCGCGCATTTCACGCGTTAGTGTGGCCGCGCAGCGAGGAGAGCGCGACATGGCTGACGACCGGAACGCACAGGGTCCGACGACGGGCATCGTCCCTCACCTGACCATCCCCTCACGCGGCGGGCAGGCGGCGATCGAGTTCTACACCCGCGCCTTCGGGGCCGAGGAAGTGCGGCGCATGCTGGCCGAGGACGGCGAGCGGCTGATGCATGCCTGGCTGCGGATCAACGGCGGCGACGTCCTGCTGCACGACGAATTCCCCGAATACGGCCACGAGCCGGACATCGTCCCCAAGGGGGTCATCATCCACCTCCAGGTCGATGACGCCGACGAATGGTGGAACCGGGCCATCCTCGCGGGCGGCATCCCCGTGTTTCCGCTCTCGGACCAGTTCTGGGGCGACCGCTACGGCCAGCTCCGCGATCCGTTCGGCCACACCTGGTCGATCGGTTCGCCGATCCGGAAACAGGAGGGCTGAGGCCTAGCGGATCACCCCGTTGAGCCGCTGTCCGCGGCGGTTGATGGTCAGCTCCGAGCCGCGGCCGACGTTGGCCAGCTGCTGCACCGACGTCACGGCGCGGCCATTGACCGCCAGGATGATGTCGCCGCCCTGCAGGCCGATCCGGTTGGCGTAGCTGCCGCGCTGCACCCGGCCGACGATCACGCCGCTGGCGAAGGGGTCGCCGCCCAGGCTGTCGGCCAGGGCGGGGTTGAGGACCAGCACTTGGGCCCCCGAAAGGCCGCCGGAGCTGACGACCGTCGCATTGTCGAGGTCCGCATTTCCCGGCAGGGGCTGCACCCGGGCGTTCAGCGTCTCGGTCCGTCCGTCGCGCAGCACGGTGACCGCCACCGTCTCATTCGGCGCGCGGGTGCCGATGCGGAAATTCAGACCGCCCTGGTCGTTGATCTCCGACCCGTCGATGGCGGTGATGACGTCGCCCTCGCGCAGGCCGGCGCGCGCGCCCGGACCGCCGGCATAAACTTCGGTGACCACCAGGCCCTGGGGCCGGTCGAGACCGAGGCTGCGCGCGATGTCGGCGCTGACGCCTTCGCCCTTCACGCCCAGCCACGGCCGCACCACAACGGTGGCGCCCCCGACGGCGGAATCGACGACGCGCTTGACCATGGAGGCCGGCACCGCGAAGCCGACGCCTGACGACGATCCGGACCGCGAGAAGATGGCGGTGTTGATGCCGATCAGGTCGCCGTCCATGTCGACCAGCGCGCCGCCCGAATTGCCCGGGTTGATGGCCGCGTCGGTCTGGATGAAGGAGCCGCTGTCGGAAATGCCGGTCTCGGTTCGGTTCAGGGCCGAGATGATGCCGTTGGTCACGGTCTGGCCGACCCCGAACGGATTGCCGATGGCCAGCACCAGATCGCCGACCTGCTGTTCCTCGCGGTCGTCGATGTTGAGAGTGGGCAGGCGTTCCTCGACGCCTTCCAGCTGCAGGACGGCGATGTCCGAACGCTCGTCGGCCAGGACCACCCGGGCCGAGAATTCGCGCCGGTCGCTGAGGGTCACCCGGATGCGCTGCATGCCCTCGATGACATGGTTGTTGGTCACCACCACCCCGTCCGCCCGGACGATGACGCCGGAGCCGACCGAGCCGGTCTGACGCTGGCCCGGAATGCCCCAGAAGGGATCGCGCACCTGCTGCGTCCCGACGGCGGCGATATTGACCACGGCCGGGGCCGCGGTGCGCACGACCGGGGCGAAGCTGGATTTCATCGCCAGGGCGTCGCCGGGGACGACCCGGTTCTCGGCGAACACGCCGTCCTGGGCCCGGGTGTCATTGGGCTGGCCGCAGGCGGCGAGCGTCAGGGCGAGGGCGATCGCGAGGCTTCGGGTCTTCATCATCATCCAGTCGGTCGTTCAGTCAGGCTCAACCCCGGCCATTCGGCCCCGCCTTTGGGACAGGATCAAGGCGCCGGAGGCTGGAGAACGGCTGCTGATTCCTGACGTTCCGGCTGGCCAAGAGCCTAAGGGGGATGTTCGGCCGCGCCCAGCCTTTGGCTGAAGTTCGTCTTGGTGTAGATTGGGCCCATGAGCGACCTGCTGTCCCGCGTGACCCTTGACCCCCAACAGTGCGGCGGGCGTCCTTGCCTGCGCGGCACCCGCATGCGGGTCCAGGACGTGCTCGACATGCTGGCCGGCGGCGCAACCGCCGAGGAAATCCTGACCGACTTTCCCTATCTCGAAGCCGACGACATCCGCGCCAGCATCGCCTATGCGGCCGCCTCGATCGGCGACACGGCTGTCGTCGCCGCGTGAAGTTCCTGGTCGACGCCCAGCTACCGCCGGCGCTGACGACCTGGATCGAAGACCGCGGCCATCAAGCCTCCCACATAGTCGATCTCGGCGGGGTCGGTGTCAGCGACGCGACGATATGGGATATCGCGCGTCGCGAGGGCAGGATCATCGTCACCAAGGATCGCGATTTCGCCATCTGGGCGTCGGCCCGTCGGAATGGGCCTCAGGTTGTCTGGGTCAGGCTCGGCAATGCAACCCGCCAGAATTTGCTGAATTGGCTTGACCCCCGCTGGCCTGAGATCGAGGCGCGTCTGCGCGAACAGATACATTTGATCGAGGTGGGTCGCCCATGACCAATTTCATTCAGGTGACCCCCTTCCTGCACGTTGCTGACCTGCGGAAGGCGCTGGACTTCTTCACCGACATCCTCGGGTTCAGCGTGCCGTTCAGGATGCCCGGCTATGCCTATGTTCACCGCGAAACGGTCGGTTTCCGCCTGCTGGAGGCCGAGGGCGACGAGGTCCCCGCCGGTCATCGGCGGTTCGCCCACTATATCGACGTGCGCGATGTGGACGCCCTTTACGCCGAGCTGAAGCCGAAGCTGGATACCCTGCCGCCCGCCGATGTGCACGGGCCGGCGGACAAGCCCTATGGCCAGCGCGAACTGCTGGTCCTGGCCCCCGACGGAGAGCTGATCGCCTTCGGCATGGCCATCCCGCAGGCCGAGGTTGCGAATCCTTAATGCCGGGACGCCTTGCGCGGCGCCAGCGGGCGAGGTCAAGCTGCCGTCATGACCGCTGTTATCGAAACCCGAGGCCTGACCAAGACCTACGGCACTGTCCGCGCCCTCGACGGGCTCGACCTCTCCATTCCGCGCGGCGGGGTCTATGGCGTGCTGGGGCCCAACGGGGCCGGCAAGTCGACCCTGTTCCGCATCCTGCTGGGCCTGATCCGGCCGACAGACGGCACGGCGACCATCATGAGCGGACCGGTCGGCGACATCGCCCACATGCGCCTGACGGGCTCGATGATCGAGACTCCGCGCTATCCCCCCTATCTGACCGCGCGGCAGGTGCTGCGCTGGCTGGCGCTGGAGCATGGCATCACCGGTACGGCGGACATACCGTACTGGCTGGAGCGGGTCGGCCTGACCGAGGCGGCGGACCGCAAGGTGCGTGGCTTCTCCGTCGGCATGATGCAGCGCCTCGGCGTGGCCGCCGCCCTGATCAGCAAGCCTGAGTTGATCATTCTGGATGAGCCGACCAGCGGCATGGATCCCCCCGGCATCCAGGAGATGCGCGCCCTGATCCGCAGCCTCGCCAATGACGACGGCCTCACCGTCGTGCTGGCCAGCCACCAGTTGCTGGAGGTCCAGCGCGTCTGCGACCGCGTCGCCATCCTCAACAAGGGCAAGCTGGTGCGCGAAGGCGCCGTCAGCGAACTGACCGCCGTGGGCGAGCGCCTGCGCCTGTCGGCCGGGCCGATCGACAAGGTCCTGGCGGTGCTGGGCGCCAGGGGCGTGCGTGACGGCGAGGCCGCGCTGGCCGACATTCCGCGCGCGGAAGGCCCGGCCCTGATCCGCGCCCTGGTCGAGGCCGGGATCGACATCAGCGAAGCCCGCTGGGTCGGGACAGACCTCGAAGCCATCTTCTTCACCGAGACGGGCGCCGTGCAGGCGCCGGAGACCATCCATGCTGGTTGACGCCATCCGCGCCGAAGGCTTCCGCCTGTCGAAGAACAGGACCGCCCTGTTCTGGAGCGTGATGTTCGTGCCGATCATCTCCCTGGTGATCGGGGCGGTGACCAATTTCGTGCTCAAGGGCAGCGAGACCAAGATCCTCGGCGACGAGAAGATGCCGGCCGAACTGAAGGAGGCGTTGGGGCGCGGGACGCTGGACCTGGCCGACGCCCTTGTGACGTCCGCCGCCAACCTGGCCAATCCGCTGGTCCTGCTGTTCGTGCTGATCGGGGCGGCGACCATCTACGCCGGCGACTACCGCTGGGAGACCTGGCGTCTGATCAGCGCCCGCAACAGCCGGGCCAATCTGCTTCTCGGCAAGCTGGCCGTGACCGCGGGGCTGGCCCTGGCGGCGATGACGGCGATGCTGTTGGCGGGCGTCATCGAGAACCTGATCAAGGCCGCGGTGTTCGAACGGACCCTGACCTTTGCCGTGACCGCCGAGGCGGCGGGACAGTTCATCGCCTTCCTTGGCCTGTCGTGGCTGCGCATCATCCAGTTCGCGATGATGGGCATGCTGGCGGCGGTGGCGACCCGGTCCCTGTTGGCGGCGCTGTTCGTGCCGCTGGTCGTCGGGGTGGCGCAGTTCTTCACGCCGCAGATGCTGATGCCCATGGGCGTCCTGCCCGACGCCTGGCTGTCAGTACTGCTCAACCCGGCCGCGGCGACCGATACAATCCAGGCCATCATCAAGGGCGGCGCGGAGGCCGCGGCCCTGCCGGCCGGCCTGGCGGTCAAGGCCTGGATCAGCGTCGGCCTGTGGACACTGGTCCCGCTGGCCGCAGCCCTGGCCTGGTTCCGGCGTCAGGACCTGTCGAAGGAATAGCCGTCTCAGAGCGGCTTCTCCATCCAGACGTTGCAGCGCGCATAGGGCGTCGGCTGCGGCGGCAGATCGACGAAGCCGAAGCGGCGGTACAGGGCGATGGCGTGGGTCTGGGCCGCATTGGTCTCGAGATACAGGCGCGGCGCACCCTGCCCCCGCGCCACCGCCTCGCAGGCCTCAAGCAGCCGCCAGCCGAGGTTGAGGCCCCGCGCGCCCTCAGTGACGGCCATCTTGCCCACCTCAAAGCCGCCGTCGGCCATCGCCATCAGCGAACAGCAGCCGACCGGCGCGCCGTCGCGCTCTGCGATGAAGATGTGGCCGCCCCTGTCGAGAATGACGCCCTGCGGGTCGCTGAGGACAAGCTGGTCCTTGGCCTCCAGCGCATAGCCGCCGGCCCGCAACCAGTCCTCATTCAGCGACCGCCATGCAGCGGCGTGGATGGGGCGGTAGGAGACGATGTCGATCATCGCACCCTCGTCGCGTCTCCACTCAAGAAGACGATCTCGACCCTCATGCCGTGGCCGGGCGTGGATTGCACGTCCATCCGGGCGCTCGCGTTCTGCAGCAGGGACCGAACGATCAGCGCCGACAGCTTGCCCTGTTTGGGCCAGGCGTATCCCGCCGGCAGACCGATCCCGTCGTCCGCGACGACGATCCGGCATCCCCCCGCCCCGTCGATCTTGCTATGCAGGGTGATCGCACCGCCGGACGCGTCCTTGAAGGCGTGCTTGAGCGTGTTGGTCATGAGTTCATTGACCACGAGCCCTGCCGGCATGGCGACATCGAGGGAGACCGGCCACATATCGACCTGCAGATCGAGGTGGACTCCCTCCACGGCGTGAGCCCGCATGACGGCCGAGGCGATCTCGCTCAGATAGATCCCGAGGTCGACCTTTCCGTCGCCTTCGTTCTCGCTCAACGCGCGGTATAGCAGGCCGAGGGCCTCGACCCGCCCGGCGAGCCGATCAAAACCCTCGCCCGTCGTGCGGTCCGAAACACCCCGCGCCTCGACCCGGATGAGCGCGGTGATCATTTGAAGGTTGTTTCGGACCCGGTGCTGAAGTTCCTTCAGCTGGGTGTCCTTTTCCAGGACCTGTTCCTCGAGCTGCTCGAGGATCGACGGTGTCCGGGTGGCCGCCGCGACGAGCGCCACCAGTCTGAAAGCCGGCGCGCCCTCGTCATCCTCGATGAGGCTCGACCATGCGTCGACCAGCATGCTGCCGTCGTTGTGAGGCATGTTGAAAGTGCCGAGGTAGTCGGCTCCGTCGACGATCGCCTGACCGAGCGATACGGGTGATTCCGCCCCGAGAGCCGCCCCCGGCAGGCCCTGCCATCCCTTGCCGAGAACCGCCGCGTTCAGCTGGCCCGACAGGCGCTCGAACTGGTGATTGGCGTAGATCACCTTCTCGACCGGGACGAGTTCCGAGACCGCCACCGCGATCGGAATCTGGTCGAGGAACTGTTTGAACCGATCCTGCTCGAGGGCGACGGAAAGGTCAGCCCCCTCAAGGCTTACGGGGAACTCTGCCGAGGACATCCATACCACCCCGGAGTCCGCCACTACCGCGAGGCCCCTTCCGCGTCTGTCTAGAGGATCTCCCCGACATTGGCCATCGGTGCATCACCCGGGGTCCGGCGGCGGCCACTGGCGGCGGGCCGCCCGGACAGACAGCCAGGGCCTGCCCGTCCTTCCCTGGCGCTGATGAAAAAGGGCGGCCCGCTGTGCGCGGACCGCCCTTTTCTCAAGCCCCAGACGGGAAGCGTGCTTACGCTTCTTCGTCGCCCTCGATGGCATAGACCGGACCCGAGTCCAGGCCCTTGGCGGCGGTGTCGCGATCGACGAACTCGATCACGGCCATCGCGGCGTTGTCGCCGTGACGGTAGCCGGCCTTCATGATGCGGATGTAGCCGCCGTTGCGGTCGGCGTAGCGCGGGCCGATCGTTTCGAACAGCTTGCCCACCTGCGGCACGTCACGGACGTGGCTGATGGCCTGACGACGCGCGTGCAGGTCGCCCTTCTTGGCGAGCGTGACCAGCTTCTCGACGAAGGGACGCAGTTCCTTCGCCTTGGGAAGCGTGGTCGTGATCTGCTCGTGCTTGATCAGCGACGCAGCCATGTTGGCGAACATGGCGGTCCGGTGTGCGCTCGTACGACCGAGCTTGCGATAGGCGGCGCCGTGGCGCATCGGGGTCTCTCCTACTCACCCTGGTTTCCGGAGCACCGGACCTGGGGTTCTCACATTCTAACCGCTCCGCGATCCCGAAGGATCAAGGGCGGAGGGTTGAAACTAGATCTGGTCGTCGAATTTCTTGGCCAGGTCTTCGATGTTTTCGGGCGGCCAGTTCGGCACATCCATGCCGAGCGAGAGGCCCATCGTCGCGAGAACTTCCTTGATCTCGTTCAGCGACTTGCGGCCGAAGTTCGGGGTGCGAAGCATTTCGCCCTCGGTCTTCTGGATCAGGTCGCCGATGTAGACGATGTTGTCGTTCTTCAAGCAGTTCGCCGAACGGACCGACAGTTCCAGCTCGTCCACCTTCTTCAGCAGGGCCGGGTTGAACGGCAGGTCGGGCTTGCCGTCGACGGCTTCCACGGCCTTCTTCGGCTCGTCGAAGGTGATGAAGATCTGCAGCTGGTCCTGGAGGATGCGCGAGGCGTAGGCCACGGCGTCCACCGGCGAGACCGCGCCGTTCGTCTCGACCTCGAGGATCAGCTTGTCATAGTCCAGCGACTGGCCCTGACGGGTCGGCTCGACGCGATAGGCGACGCGCTTGACCGGCGAATACAGGGCGTCGACGGCGATCAGGCCGATCGGGGCGTCTTCCGGACGGTTCAGCTCGGAGGCAACATAGCCCTTGCCGTTCTGGACGGTCAGTTCCATGCGCACCGAGGCGCCGTCGTCGAGCGTGCAGATCACGTGGTCGGGGTTCAGCACCTCGATGTCCGAAGGGACGTCGATCTGGCCAGCCGTCACGGGGCCGGGGCCCGTGGCGCGCAGGGTCATGCGCTTGGGGCCTTCGGCGTGCATGCGCAGCGCCAGCTGCTTGATGTTCAGCACGATGTCGACCACGTCCTCGCGCACGCCTTCCAGCGACGAGAATTCATGGACCACACCGTCGATCTGGATCGCAGTCACGGCGGCGCCTTGCAGCGACGACAGGAGAACGCGGCGCAGGGCGTTGCCGAGCGTCACGCCGAAACCGCGTTCCAGGGGCTCGGCGACCAGGCGCGACTTGCGCTGCGGGTCGGAGCTCGCCTCGATCTGCGGCTTCTCGGGACGGATCAGCTCTTGCCAGTTACGTTCGATCATGGGTGTCCCTCGAAAACGGAGCGCCGGTCCCTCGCGCCTCGTCAGGAGCGGCAGGACCGGCGGAGATAGTCAGTCGGTTGAAATCGCTTAGACGCGGCGGCGCTTGGGCGGACGGCAACCGTTGTGCGGCATCGGCGTGACGTCGCGAATGGTGGTGATGGTCAGGCCGACCGACTGCAGGGCGCGCAGGGCCGACTCACGGCCGGAACCGGGACCCGAGACGTTGACTTCCAGCGTCTTGACGCCGTGTTCCTGGGCTTTCTTGCCCGCGTCTTCGGCGGCCATCTGGGCGGCGTAGGGGGTCGATTTGCGCGAACCCTTGAAGCCCATGTGTCCGGCCGACGACCACGAGATCGCGTTGCCCTGGGCATCGGTGATCGTGATCATGGTGTTGTTGAAGGACGCATTCACGTGGGCGACGCCCGAGGTGATGTTCTTGCGCTCGCGCTTCTTTACGCGACCCGGTTCCTTGGCCATGTGTCTGTCTTACTTCTTCTTGCCGGCGATCGGCTTGGCGGGACCCTTGCGGGTGCGGGCGTTGGTGTGGGTGCGCTGGCCGCGGACCGG
>NZ_DLHQ01000059.1:0-668 GCF_002483305.1 Brevundimonas sp. UBA7664 | reverse complement strand
CTGCAGCACCTCGGCGTCGGTCAGTTGATTGACCCGGCGGGCGGATTCGATGCCGACCTTGGAGGTGATTTCCTTGGCGGCGTGGGCGCCGATGCCATGGATGTACTGCAGCGCGATCTCTACGCGCTTGTTGGTCGGGATGTTGACACCAGCGATACGGGCCACGAAGCTCTCCAGATACGCGTTGACGGACGCAACAAACGCTCCGGTCAACAGACCAGGAGCGCCGACGTCCTTCGCGGAAGCGCGCCTTATACAGGGGATTCCCCCGGCGTCAACGGGTCGCGGGGTTATCGCCGCACGCGGCCGGGGTCGAAATCGACCCCCACAGTGATCTCCTGCCCGCTGACGGGGCGGCCGTCCCGGGTCGGCGGCTGGAAGCGGAATTCGTCCGCGGCCACCAGGGCCGCCTGGCCAAACCCCTGGCCCGGAGGCGTCTCACTGACCAGGCGGCAGTTGTCCAGGCGCGTATCGAGCCGCACCGCGCAGGTGATCACGCCTCGTCCCCCCTGTCGCGCCGACAGGGCGGCGCGGGGATAGACCCGGGCGATCTGGTCGTTGCCGGGGCCCCTCACCAGCCGCGCGCGCGTGCCGCCGTCGCCCGGGCCAGAGCCGGCGCCGCGGCCCGTGCCGGATCCGGTCCCCTCCCCGCCCTGGCCCATGCCAGG
>NZ_DLHQ01000062.1 GCF_002483305.1 Brevundimonas sp. UBA7664 | reverse complement strand
CACCACGGTGCTGATCGCCAGCCATGACGAGGCCCTGGCCGAGCGGTCCGGCGCGACGGTGCTGCGGCTGGAGGGCGGACGCCTGACGGGAGGCGCGGCATGATCGCCCGCCTTTTCAACGGCCGCGCGCCCCTGCTGCCGCGCGGCGCGGGGGGCGAGGCCTGGCTGGCGGGGCTGATCGCCGTCCTCTGCTTCCTCGCCTGCCTGTCCGCCGTCGGCGCCGTTTCGGCGGACCGCGCCGCCCACGGCTGGGCCCGCGAGCTGCGGGCCGAGGCCACGGTGCAGGTCCGCCCGCGCGTCGGCGAGACCGGGGCCGAGGCCGCTGCCCGCGCCGCCCAGACCCTGGCCGGGGTCGAGGGCGTCGACGAGGCCGAGGCCATGGACCGCGAGACCGCCGAGGCCCTGTTGCGCCCCTGGATCGGCGACGCCGTCCTGCCCGACCTGCCCATTCCGCATCTGGTCACGGTGCGGCTGGACCGGTCCGCCCCGGCCAGCGCCGTGACCCTGGGCCGGGCCCTGGCCGAGGCCGGGCTGGACGCCACCGTCGACGACCACAGCCTGTGGCGCGGCGAGGTCGAGCGGTCGGCGGGTCTGATCACCCTCCTTGCAGCCGCCGCCTTCCTGCTCACCGCCGGCGCCGCCGGAGCCGCCGTCGCCTACGCCACCCGGGCCGGGATGGCGGCGCAGTCGGGGGTGATCAATACGTTGAGCCTGAACGGCGCCTCGGACGGCGCCATCGCCGGCCTCTTCCAGGCCCGTTACGGCCTGCTGGCCGCCGGGGCGGGAGCCATCGGGGCGCTGGTCGCCATGGTCCTGGTCGCGGGCCTGCGTTTTCTCGGCGGGGCCGAGGGCGTGACCCCCGCCCTGCCGCTGGCCTGGAGCGACCTGTTGATTCTCTCGCCATGTCCGCTGCTGGCGGCTACGGTGGCGCTTGTGGCGGCGCGATTCACCGCTCTGGCGCGGCTGAAGCGGGGTCACTAGGTTAAGCGCATGAAGTTTCTGACCTTCATCGCCATTCTGGTGCTGATCTGGACGATCGGCCTGTTCGCCTTCGCCGATCGCGTGCGCGGCTTCACGCCTGCGCCCGAGCCGACCCGCGCCGACGCCATCGTGGCCCTGACCGGCCCCTCGGCCGAACGGGTCAACGCCGCCATCCGCCTTCTGGAGCAGGACAAGGGCCAGCGGGTGCTGATCTCGGGCGTCAACCGCGAGGTCCGCCGCCAGGAGCTGCGCGCCCTGACCCCCGGTTCGAACCGCCTGTTCAACTGCTGCGTCGACCTCGGCTTCGAGGCCGAGGACACGGTCGGCAACGCCCAGGAAATCGCCGCCTGGGCGGACGCCAAGGGCTATGACAGCCTGATCGTGGTGACCTCGGACTATCACATGCCCCGCGCCCTGACCGAGATCCGCGCCGCCGCACCGGGCGTCGAGCTGACCTCCTATGCCGTCGAGACGCCGTCGCTGGACAATTCCCGCTGGTGGAGGGCCGCGGTGACGGCGCGGCGTATGACGCTGGAATATATGAAATACCTCGCCGCCCTGGCGCGCGCGACCGTCGGCGGCGGCCGAGCCGTTACGGCCGAAGCGCCCGCCGACGCCCCGGCTGAAAAGGCCGCCTGAGTGGTCACCATCCGGTCGCTGCTGTTCGTCGCCTGGCTCTATCTGTCGATGGCCCTGTTCGCCGTCGGCCTGTCGCCGGCCCTGCTGATGCCCTACCGTCAGGCGATGTGGGTGATCCGCAACTGGTCGAAATTCTGCCTGTTCGGCCTGCGCTGGATCGCGGGGGTCAGGGTCGAGTTCCGGGGCGTGGAACATATGCCGGTCGGGGCCTGCCTGATCGCCGGGAAACACCAGTCGATGCTGGATGTCATCGCCCCGTTCGCGGTCCTGCCCGACAACTGTTTCATCATGAAGAAGGAACTGGCGCCCCTGCCCTTCTTCGGCTGGTTTGCGGTCAAGACGAAGATGATCGCCGTCGACCGTTCGGCCCATTCGAAGGCGCTGAAGGACATGGTCAGACAGGCGCGCCTGCGGTTCGCCGAGGGCCGTCAGATGCTGATCTTCCCGGAAGGCACCCGTGCGCCCGTCGGCGCCCCCGCCGACTACAAGCCCGGGATCGCGGCGCTGTACCGCGACCTCGACTGCCCCTGCACCCCGATGGCGACCAATTCGGGCGTCCACTGGCCCGCACACGGGTTCCGCCGGTACCCGGGGACGGTGGTCTATGAGTTTCTGCCGGCGATCCCGGCGGGTTTGAAGCGGGACGCGTTCATGGCGCAGCTGGAGGAGCGGATCGAGACGGCGTCAAACGCGCTGCTTGTGCGAAACCCTATCGCAGCGCCTCCCACGCCAGCGCATGCACCCGGTCCCGTCCCAACGCCGCAGCCATAGGCGGCTCTCCGAACAGCCCCGCGATCGCCGGGTCCCGCACATCCAGCCCGCCCGTGAACGCCCCGAACGCCGGCAGCACCGCGCGCCGTCCGTCCGTCACAAAGGCCGGCCGCCGCACGCCGCGCCCGTGCGCCGCGACCCGCGCCGCCGGGTGCAGGTGGCCGGCGATCTCGCCCGGTTGCACGCCCGGCTGCGGCTCATGGATCAGGCGCAGGGAGCCCAGCGCCATCGTTTCCACCACCTCGCCCACGAGATCGTCCATCGCCCCGGCGAGGGCGGCGATGTCGTGGTTGCCCTCCAGCCAGATCCAGTCGCGGCCCGCCGCCAGCCGGTCCAGCCGCGCCTTGTCGTCCGTCGCCATCCGGCTCACCGAGGCCGCGTCGTGGAAGCTGTCACCCAGCAGCACGACCGCCGCCGGCTGCAGGGCGTCGATCTCGGCCTCAAGCCGGTCCAGCGTCGCCCGGCTGTCGTAGGGCGGCAGCATCTGGCCGCGGGCGGCAAAGGCCGAGCCCTTCTCCAGATGCAGGTCGGCCGCGATCAGGGTCTGATGGTTCAGCACCCATAGAGCCCCCGAACAGCGCAGCACGCAGGGCTCGCCTTCGATGGAGACGCGCAGGCCCCCGCTGGGGCAGCGCGCCGGGGACAGGGCCTGCTTCAGCGCGGCGTTCATCGTCCTTCTCCCATTGGGAGAAGGTGGCCGCAAAGCGGTCGGATGAGGGTCGACGGTTGCAGTCGGCGTGAGCCGTCGCAGGGATCGGGGTGCGGCTTACGCCGACTGAAACCGTCGACCCACACCCTTTCGCCTTGCCGATCGCTTCGCTCCCGGAGGCTCAAGCCCTCTCCCAATGGGAGAGGGGGCTGTGGGCGCGCCTTCACGCCATCACCTCGGCGATCAGCTCCGCCTCGTCGAATCCATAGGCATTGGCGTCGAGGATCATCTCCGCCGCCTGGCCGCCGCCGACCCGCTCGCGCCCGATCTGGACCAGCACCGGCACGCAGAAGGGTGAGGGCCGCTCCAGCGGCACATGCCGGATCTGGCCCCGGATCCGCTCGAGCAGCTGGCCCAGCCGGGCCACGTCCAGCAGGCCCGCGGCGGCGTCGGCGCGGGCGGTCTTGAGCAGCAGATGGTCGGGCTGGTGGCGGCGCAGCACGTCGTAGATCAGGTCCGTCGAAAAGGTCACCTGCCGCCCGGTCTTCTCATTGCCCGGCTGGCGCTTCTCGATCAGCCCCGAGATCAGGGCGCAATTGCGGAAGGTGCGCTTCATCATGAAGCTCTCGGCCAGCCAGCTCTCCAGATCGTCGCCCAGCATGTCGGGTTCGAACAGGGCGCCGAGGTCGAGACCATCCATCGGCTTGATCGACCAGATGGCCAGGGAATAGTCGGTGCAGACGAACCCCAGCGGCCCGACGCCCAGCCGGTCCAGCCGCCGCGTCAGCAGCATGCACAGGGTCGCATGCGCCAGCCCGCCCTCGAACGGATAGGCGACGAGGAAATGCCGCGAGCCGCGCGGGAAGGTCTCGACCAGCAGGGTCCCGGCGTCGGGAATGACCGACCGCGCCTCCTGCAGTTCCAACCACTCCTGCACGTCGGGCGGCAGCACGCGCCAGTGGTCGCGGTCCTGGATCATGGCCCTGACCCGGCTGGCCAGCGACGTCGACATGGGGAATTTGGAGCCGCCCCATGACGGGATCTTGGGGTCCCTGTCCTGGGCATGGGTGACCAGCGCGTCCATGCCGTTGATGCCCTGGAAGGCCCAGACCTGGCCGGCGAAGACGAAGGTGTCGCCGGGGGACATCTGTTCGAAATAGTTCTCTTCCGCCTCGCCGACCTTGCGGCCGCCTATCAGCTGTTTCGACGCCCCGCCGCGGCGCGAGGCGATGCGCACGTTCAGGGTCGCGGCCGCCACGATGGTCCCGACGTTCATCCGGTGCCGCTGCGCCGTCTGGGCGTTGCGCACCTTCCACTTGCCGTCCTGCGTCCGGACGATCCGCGCGAACCGCTCATAGGTGCGCAGGGCGTAGCCGCCGGTCGCGACCAGATCGACCACCTCCTCGAACTGTTCGTACGTGAGCCCGCGATAGGGGCCGCAGCCCGTAACCTCCGCATACAGATCATCCAGGGCGAAGGGCTCGGAGCAGGCGCAACCCATGACGTGCTGGGCCAGAGTGTCGAGCGTGCCGGTATGCACCGGCTCCCAGTCGAAGGCGTTCTCGGCCACCGCCTCGCGCGCGGCCTGGCATTCCAGCATCTCGAACCGGCTGGCGGGCACCATCAGGGCGCGCGACGGCTCGTCCAGCCGGTGATTGGCCCGGCCGATCCGCTGCACCAGCCGGCTGGCCCCCTTGGGCGCGGCCAGCTGGATGACCAGATCGACGTCGCCCCAGTCGATGCCGAGATCGAGCGTCGAGGTGCAGACCACGGCCCGCAGGTCGCCCCGCGCCATCGCCGCCTCGACCTTGCGTCGCTGCTCGGCGGCCAGGGAGCCGTGGTGCAGGGCGATCGGCAGGTCGTCGTCGTTGATGGCCCACAACGACTGGAAGACGAACTCCGCCTGCCAGCGCGTGTTGACGAAGATCAAGGTCATTCCGGAGCGTTTGAGCGCCTCATAGACCTCGGGGATGGCGTGCTGGCCGGTATGGCCGGCCCACGGCACCTTGCCCTCGCTGACCAGCACATCGACCACGGGCGGCGCGCCGGGGTCGCCGCGGACGATGGCGACGGGGGCCTCCACACCGGGCCTCAGCCAGTCCGCGATCATCTCCGGATCGTCCACGGTCGCGCTCAGCGCCACCCGCCGCATGCCCGGCGCGAACTGCTGCAGCCGACCCAGGCCCAGCGACAGAAGGTCCCCCCGCTTGCCGCTCCAGATCGCATGCACCTCGTCCAGCACGACGCATTTCAGGTCGGCGAAATACGCCCGCGCCCCGTCCCAGGCGCAGAACAGGGCCAGCTGTTCGGGCGTGGTCAGCAGGATGTCGGGCGGATTCTCCCGTTGCCGCTGCTTCTTCGACTGTTTCGTATCGCCCGTCCGGCTCTCGACATGGATGTTCAGCCCGATCTCGCGGATCGGGGTCATCAGATTGCGCTCGACGTCGGTGGTCAGGGCCTTGAGCGGCGACAGATACAGGGTGTGCACCCCCGAACCGGGCCCGAACGCCGGCCGCGGCCCCCGCTCGGCGAGCTCCACCAGAGACGGCAGGAAGCCCGCCAGGGTCTTGCCGCCGCCCGTCGGCGCGACCAGCAGGGCGTGCGACCCTGCCTCGGCGGCCGCGATCATCTCCAGCTGGTGCCTGCGCGGCGACCAGCCGCGCCGCGCGAACCAGTCGGCGAAGAGGGGGGAAAGCGCTACCCCCGTCTCGCCGGCTAGTCCTCGCACGAAATCATCGCGCCCCGAGCATCGTAACAGGCATCGGGATTCAGAAAGGCTCCCGGGTTTGGTCCGACGACCAAGAACAGCGCGGCGACCAGCATCAATGCTACGACGATGCAGGCCATCACAATGTTGGACACCTTCAGTTGTGGCTTGCGTGCGGACATGACCGGCAGGATAGGCGCATAGGTCCAACTCCGCCAGATGTTCCCGTTCCGTTTCGTGCCGTTAGCCGCTATCAATCGGTCGTGTCCACCGACTCCCTCACCTCCGCCGCCGCCCTGACCGGCGCCGAGCCATGGCTGGCCCTGCCGCCGGCGCTCGCCGTTCCGCCGGGCGCGGGGGCGATCTGCGATGGCGAGGGCGCGAGGAAGATCGGGCGGGGTGCGGCCGAGGGGGCCTTCACCACCGCCCCCGTCATGGTCGCCCACGCCAGCCTGACCGCCCGCCGCCTCGGCATCGCCCCGCCGGCCCGCTCGACCGAGTTGCTGGACGTGCTGGAGTTGTTCGCCTTCGTCCGGCCCGCCCGCTTCTGCGCCCCCTCGCCCAGCGGCCTGGCCCTGGCCATGGGGATGAGCGAGCCGAAGGGCGCCGAGGCCCAGGCCGAGGCCCTGCGCCACGCCGCCGACGGCCTGCTGCGCGAACTGGCTGACCCGGCCTATCCCGACCGCGAGGCCGCCTTCACCCTCGCCGAGACCCTGGGCCGCGCCGGCTGGTCGTGGGCCTGGCGCGTCTCGGGCGCCCTGCAGCACCTACCCGTCCGCGACCGCAACCATCGCGGCAGCGGGCTCGACGTCTGGTCGCGCCTGCCGGAATGGGAGGACGAGGCCCCGCGCGGCGAGGCCGGCTCCGCCCCCGTCGACAGCGAGAGCGCCCGCATCCGTCTCGAAAAACTGCTTCAGGCCTCGGGCCTCGACGAGACCCGCCCGACCCAGTCCGACTATGCCGCTGAGGCCGCCTACGCCTTCTCGCCGCGCAATGAGGAGGGCCGACCCCGGTTCCTGCTGGCCGAGGCCGGCACGGGCACGGGCAAGACCCTCGGCTACCTCGCCCCCGCCAGCCTGTGGGCCGAGCGCAATCAGGGCGCCGCCTGGGTCTCGACCTACACCCGCGCCCTGCAGCGTCAGATCGACCGCGAAAGCGCTGCCCTGTGGCCCGATCCCGTGGAGCGCAAGAAGAAGACCGTCGTGCGCAAGGGCCGCGAAAACTACCTCTGCCTGCTGAACCTGCAGGACATGGTTCAGGCGGCCCAGCTGGGGAACGGCGACCTGATCGGCATGGCCCTGGCCAGCCGCTGGGCCATGCATACGCGCGACGGCGACATGACCGGCGGCGACTATCCGGGCTGGCTGCCCGGCCTGTTCGCCACGGGCCCCAGCCATCAGGCCAGCGCCGCCAACCTGGTCGACCGGCGCGGCGAATGCGTCCACGCCGCCTGCCCCCACTACCGCACCTGTTTCGTCGAGAAGACCATCCGCGCCAGCCGCCGGGCCGACCTCGTCGTCGCCAACCACGCCCTGGTCATGACCCAGGCCGCCTTCGACGGCGCCCGGTCGGCGCGCGGTCTGAAACAGGATGGCGAGACGGCGGCGCTGAAGCGGATCGTCTTTGACGAGGGCCACCATCTGTTCGACGCCGCCGACAGCGCCTTCTCGGCCTGCCTGTCGGGACAGGAAGCCGCCGAGCTGCGTCGCTGGTTGCGCGGGCCCGAGGGGCGCGGACGGCGCGGGCGCGGTCTGGAGCAGCGACTCGGTGACCTCTGCGCCGACAACGAGGCGGCGACGAAAGCGCTTCAGGACGCGGTCCGCGCCGCGGCGCAGCTGCCCGGCGAGGGCGTCTCCGGCCGCATCGCTCCGGCCTCGGGCGAGGTCAATCCGGTCGGGCCGATTGAGCGCTTCCTGCTGGCTGCGCTGGAACAACTCCGGGCACGGACGAGCGAGAATGCGTCCGGCAGTGGCGTCGAATTCGGCATGGAATGCTCGCTGCGCCCCGTCACCGAGCCGGTGCTGGAGGCCGCGCGCGAGGCCGCGCAGGCGCTCGCCGCTGTCGAAGCGCCGCTGCTGGCCCTGTCGCGACACCTCGAGGACATCCTCGACGACGAGGCGGCCGATCTGGACGGCGCGTCGCGCGCCCGCATCGAAGGGGCCCTGCGCGGTCTCGATCGCCGCGCCCGCATGACCCTGCCCGGCTGGCGCTCGATGCTGGCGGCGCTGGAGGTGTCGTCCGACGAGCCCGACCCCGACTTTCTCGACTGGCTTTCAGCGGAAGCCGCGTTCGGCCGCATCATGGACGTGGCCCTGCGCCGCCACTGGATCGACCCGACCGTGCCGCTGGAGGCCGCGGTGATCATGCCCGCCCACGGCGTGCTGGTGACCAGCGCCACCCTGTCCGATCCGAACGCGGACGATCCCTTCGACATGGCCCGGCTGCGCACCGGCTCGGCCCGGCTGATCGAGCCGGCGCGGACGCTGAAGGTCGAGAGCCCGTTCGACTATGCGGCCAATGCGCGGGTCATTGTCGTCAACGACCTGGTCAAGGACGACACCCGCCAGACGGCGGCGGCCATGCGCGAACTCTTCCTCGCCGCGGGCGGCGGGGGCTTGGGCCTGTTCACCGCCATTCGAAGGCTGAAGGCGGTCTATGAGCGGCTGGGTCCCGATCTGGCGAAGGCGGGCCTCCCCCTCTACGCCCAGCACGTCGATCCGCTGGAAGTCGGGGCGCTGGTCGATGTGTTCCGCGCCGAGCAGGATTCCTGCCTGCTGGGCACCGACGCGGTCCGGGACGGGGTCGATGTGCCGGGCCGCAGCTTGCGCATCCTCGCCTTCGACCGCGTGCCCTGGCCGCGGCCCGACCTGCTGCACAAGGCGCGCCGCCTGCGCTTCGGCGGCGAGGGCGGCGGCGGGCGCAATTTCGACGACGCCCTGGCCCGCGCCAAAATGGCCCAGGCCTTCGGCCGGCTGATTCGCCGCGCCGACGACAAGGGCGTCTTCGTCATGCTGGACGCCGCCGCGCCCACGCGGCTGTTCGCCAGCCTGCCGCCCGGCACGGACGTGCAGCGCATGGGACTGGCCGAAGCGGTGGAGCAGGTTGGCGCGTTCCTCAAGGCAGACTAGACCCATCCTCGATGACCGATACGCACCCGACCCCGACCCGCCACCCCCGCCGCGGCCTCGCCGCGCCCTTCATCATCGTCGGCCTGCTGCTGGCCGGCTGGACCGGCTGGTGGTTCTATCTGGCGACCCAGATCGAGACCCGGCTCGAGACCCGGGTCGAGTCCTTGCGGCAGGACGGCTGGACCATCACCCATGCCGATGTGACGACCACCGGCTGGCCCTTCCGGGCGCGGGTGTCGATTCCCCACGCCGAGATTCTGGCCCCGTCCGGCCACGGCGTCGCGGCGCCCGAACTGGTCGCCGAGGCCAATGCCTGGAACCCCGACCGCTGGGTCATCATCGCTCCCGACGGCCTGACCCTGACCCGCGCCGGCAAGGGCAAGGTCGGCATCGGCGGAGACGGCCTGCGCATGAGCATCAGCCATCTGACCGACCGGTTCCCCGATCTCAGGGCCGAGATGATCCGGCCGACCTTCACCGCCCACGGCGACGCCGAACCCTTCCCCATCGCCTCTGCCGAGCGCATCCAGCTGGAGACCCGGCCGCACCTCACCGACGGGATCGCCGCGACCGACGAGATGGATGTGCTGTTCCGGCTTGTCGACGCCCGGGGCCGCCCGGGCGGCCCGGTCGAGGGCGCGACGCGTCAGGGCCGGCTCAGCGCCGACATCGAGGCCACCGTCGTCGGCGCCAGCCGCCTGCGGGGTATGGATTCCGCCGGGGTCTTCGCCGCCTGGACCGCGGCGGGGGGACGGTTCACCCGGGTCCGGGGCCGGCTGAAGGCCGGGGACAGCACCGCCGTCATCTCCAGCGACGCCCTGTCGGCTGGTCGCGACGGACGGCTGCAAGGCGCGCTGGCGCTGACCGCCGAGAAGCCGATGGCGGCCATCTCCGGCCTGGCGGGATCGCGCTCGGGCGCGGTCAACCGCATGGGTGCGGCTGGCGCGGCGGCGGCCACGGCGGCCTCGGGCGACCGGGGCGTCGATCTGGTGGTCCAGTTCCGCGACGGCCGCACCTGGCTGGGGCCCTTCGCCCTGGCCCCGGCGCCGCGGCTGTTCTGATGCCGCCGGCGCTCCTGAGCGAGCCTGACGGCGACGCCGAACGACTGGCGTTGGACCGGGCCGTGGCCGAGGCCGTGCGGCGGCGGATCGCCGCCGGCCCGCGCCCGACCCCGGATGCGGACGCCATCGCCCTGCGCGCGCTCCTGACCGGCCTGTCGAAGACCGAGACCGCCGCCGTCCGCGCCGTTCTGGGCCGGGTCGACGCCGCCACAGGCGCGCCGCTGGTGAGCTGGGGTCAGACCAGCCAGGTCCTCGCCGCCGACCGTTTCGGCCTGGCCGCGCGAATTGCCGCGGAGCCAGAGCCGGCGCTCGTCGCTGTCCGCGAGGGCGGGCGCGCGCTGATGGATCTGACGCCGGGCAAGGCCTGGTGGGGCCGGCTGCTGGCGGAGCCCGGCCTGCGCGTGGTCGCCGCCCTGCCCGACGACCGCCATGGCCTGCCGCGGACCCTGATGGTGCAGCAGGCGGAACCGGGTCCGACCGGCGACGACCGCACCTTCTGGGCCACCGACAGCACAGCCCCGGACGCCCGTATCATCGAGGCGCTCGGCGCCGCCGGCCTCGCGGCCAGCCCGCTGATCGCAGCGGGCGGCTTGAAGCTGTTCATGCTCGCGGGCTATGTGCAGGCCGAGGACGGGCGGCTCGCATCCGCGCCCGGCAGCCTTTCCGGCGTCATCGGCGCCGCCCCCCAGTTCTGATATCGAGGACCGCCCCATGACCGACGCGCCCGCGCCCAAGCCCGGCATTCTCGACATCGCCCCCTATGTCGGCGGCAAGTCGCGCATCGACGGCGTGGCCGAGCCGATGAAGCTGTCGTCCAACGAGAACGCGCTCGGCGCGGGTGAGAAGGCG
The DNA here is from genome assembly GCF_002483305.1 of Brevundimonas sp. UBA7664. Lineage (GTDB taxonomy): Bacteria > Pseudomonadota > Alphaproteobacteria > Caulobacterales > Caulobacteraceae > Brevundimonas. The sequence goes on along the minus strand of NZ_DLHQ01000062.1, from coordinate 9,327 downwards.
CGCGAGGCCTATGCGGCCGCCATGGGCCAGATCCACATGTACCCGGACGGCCGGGCCTCGAAGCTGCGGACGGCGGTCGCCGACCATCATGGGCTGGAGCCCGAGCGGCTGATCTTCGGCAATGGCTCGGACGAGGTTTTCGCCCTGCTGAACCAGACCTATCTGACCGCCGGCGACAATATCGTCAGCGGCAAATACGGGTTCCTAGCCTATCGCATCAGCGCCCTCGCCAACCAGGCCTCGGTCAAGCTGGCGCCCGAGCCCGACTTCCGGCTGACGCCCGAGGCTATCCTGGCCGAGGTCGATGACCGCACCCGCATCGTCTATGTCTCCAGCCCCTCGAACCCGACCGGCAGCTACAATACGGCCGAGGAGATCCGGCGCCTGCACGAGGCCCTGCCGCCGCACATCCTGCTGGTCATCGATGAGGCCTATGCCGAGTTCGTCGCCGAGCCGGACTGGGAGACCAGCTTCCCCCTGGCTCGCGACAGCGACAACATCATCGTCACCCGCACCTTCTCCAAGATCCACGGCCTGGGCGGCCTGCGCATCGGCTTCGGCTATGCGCCGTTGAAGGTGGCCGAGGCGGTCGACCGCATCCGGCTGCCGTTCAATGTCTCCGTCCCCGGCATCGAGGCCGCGGTCGCCGCCCTCGGCGACGAGGCTCACCAGAAGGCCTCGCGCGATCTGGTCCACGCCTGGCGGCCGCGCCTGACGCAGGCCATCAAGGGCTTCGGCTTTGACGTCTTCCCCTCGGCCGGAAACTTCGTCCTGGTCCGCTTCCCCGACGAGGCGCGCAACGCCGCGGCGGCCAACGAGTATCTGAACTCGAAGGGGATCATCGTGCGTCCGGTCGGCGGCTACGGCCTGCCCGACTGCCTGCGCATCACGGTGGGGACCGAGGACCAGAACCGGGCGGTGATCGACGCGCTGAGCGAGTTCGCGGCGGGCTGATACAGACTAACGCCCAATCCACCCTTTCAGCAGCGCCGTCATCGTATCCAGGAGAACGACTATCGGGATACCGACGGCCCCGAGGACGCCGATCCACATCGCCCAATAGCCGGCGATGTGGCGTAGATTGGTTTTGTCGAAGCCGTAGAGTGGCATCTCGCTCAAGGCCAAAACCAACAGGCAGAGGCTGACCCATGCGATCAGGCAGCCGTACGCGATCGCGGAGCGCTTCCAGCCGAGGGATTTGGGAAGCAGTCGAACGACGACGAGGCGAAGAGCCAGAACGCTCAGGAAGGCGATCGCAATTTGTGTGAGCGCCGGCATCACTGCCGTCTGAACACCCGGCTCGCCCCCCATCCCGTGAAGGCCGCCAGCAGGACGGACAGGATCCCGTAGCTCCACGGCCGCCGGTGGGCGAACTCATAGACGTCGCGCTCGATGCCGACCTTTTCGACGGTCAGGGTCAGGTTGCTGACCGAGACCGGCTCGCCGTCCTGGAACAGCCAGACCTCGGCGAAATACTGGCCGGTCGGGGCCACGGCGGGCAGCTCCAGCTCGGCGCGGAACAGGCCGGCGTCGACGAACTCCACCCCGTCCGGGTCGGTGTTGTACAGGGCCGCCGCCTCGCGCAGCCGGATCACGGCGCGGCGGTAGTCCAGATAGTCCTCGCCCAGACGGCTGACGACCACGTCGCGCACGCCATAGCGGGTGACGGTGCGGCTCTCCTGCGGGGCGTTGATGCGCAGGTGATCGAGGCCCACGCCCAGCCGCCTCAGCTGGCCGAAGTCGGCGATGTCGGACAGCGGCCGCGTCGAGGCCGTCATGTAGAAGCCCGGCGCGCCCTCAAACAACACAGGCCGGCTGTTGAGCCAGAAGCCCATGTTGCGGGTCTTCTTGACCAGACGGACCGGCCCGTCGGGGCCGCGCACCACGACCACCACATCGGCCGGCCGGTCGGTCGGGTTGAACACCGCGCCATAGAGGACGATCGAGGCGCCGCTGAAACTGGAATCGACCCGGACGCGGGCGTCGGTCATGGCGGCGGCGACGCGGATCTGGCCGACCGTGCCGACGGAGCGTTCCGGGGCCGGCGCGGAGAGGACGGGCGGCGGCGGGGGCAGGGTCGGGATCATTCCGTCACCCCCGGCGCGAAGGCGAACAGGTCCGACGGACGGACGAACAGGTCCAGCCCCATCTGGATGCCGACCAGGAGGACGATCAGGCCCAGGAAGGCCCGCAGGACGTCGGGCCGGAACCGCCCCGACAGCCGCGCCCCGTACTGGGCGCCGACGACCCCGCCCAACAGGAGGAGGGTGGACAGGACGATGTCGACGGTCTGGTTGCGGCCCGCCTGGAGGATGGTGGTCATGGCCGTGACGATGATGATCTGGAACAGGCTGGTGCCGACCACCACGCTCGCCTTCATGCGCAGCACATAGAGCATGGCGGGCACCAGGATGAAGCCGCCGCCGACCCCCATGATCGCCGACAGGACCCCGGCGAAGCCGCCCAGGGCAAACGGCGGGATGGCGCTGATGTAGAGGCCCGAGCGCGGGAAACGCATCTTCAGCGGCAGGCCGTAGAGCCACAGCGGCCGGCGACGCTCCTTGTGCGGCACGACCTCGCCGCGGACCCGGCGCAGGATCTGGCCGAGGCTCTCGTAGAGCATCAGGGTGCCGATGGCGCCGAGGAAGAGCAGGTAGGAGACCGCCACCGCCATATCGGCCTGGCCGAGCAGACGCAGATAGCGGAACAGCTCGACTCCCAGCAACGCGCCGACGACGCCGCCGACCGCCATGACCCCGCCGATCCGGTAATCGACCGCCTTCTGGCTGGTGTAGCTGATCACGCCCGAGGTCGAGGAGGCGACGACGTGGCTGGCCTGGCTGGCCACGGCCACCGCCGGCGGGATTCCCATGAAGATCAGGATCGGCGCCATCAGGAAGCCGCCCCCGACGCCGAACAGTCCGGACACGAATCCGACCACCGCGCCCAGCAGAACCAGGAGCGGCCAGTTCACCGAAACCTCGGCGATCGGCAGATAGATATCCAAAGGACGCGCCTTCGGCTGGAACTGAGGCTAGGCGCCGGAAAGGCGACGACGGAAGTGCTGGTGTCCTAGACCCACCCGATGGCCCCCGCCACCCGATGCGCCAGAAAAGCTCGGGTCTCGCGTCTCAGGCGAGCGGCTCGACCGTGAACCGGTCGGCGTCCGCCCTGGCCTTGCCGCGGGCCGCCGCCGGGACGGATTCCCGCAGGCGCTCGACCGCCGACTGGGCGTCGCCATCCCCGGCGCGCGCCGCGATCAGATACCATTTGTAGGCCTCGGTCAGGTCGGGCCGGATGCCGTCGTCGCCGGTCTCATAGAGCCGTGCGACGTTGTACTGGCTGTCGACCAGGCCGGCTTCAGCGGCCCGCTTCAGCCAGGTCATGGCTTCGTCCCGGTCCGGCTCCCCGCCGGCGCCGTCGAACAGATACATACCGTAGGCGTGCATGCCCCGGGCGTCGCCGCCGTCGGCCGCGCGACGCATCCACGCCCGCGCCTCCGACAGATTGACGGCGACCCCCTTGAGCCCGTCCTGATAGAGGCCGGCCAGGTGCAGCTGGGCCGGCGTATAGCCGGTTGCGGCAGCCTGTTTCAGGGTTTCGATTCCGGCGACGTCGTCCGCGTCCAGCAGTTCAGTCGCCCGTTGGTACAGTTCCTCACCGCGCGCCAGTTCGGCCGGGGTCGGCGCGGCCGGAACCACAGCCAGAGCGGCGATGGGCGAGGCCGTCTCCGCGCCCGGCAAGCCGGGGATGCTGAGACCCGAGCCGGTCAGTTGTCCCGTCGCATAGACGCCGCCGGCGGTGAGCAGCACCGCGACGGCCGAGGCGCCCAGCGCCTTGCGGACCGTGCCGCCGTCCTTGGCGGCCTGTTTGTCGAGGCGTTCCTGCAAACGCGATTTGCCGCCGCGCTTCAGGCCGAAGCCCGAGCGGGCGGGTGCCTCCGCCTCCGGAGCGGCCATGGCGGCGCGGGCCGCGTCGATGGTCTGGCGCGTCGATGAGGCGCGCCCTTGCGCCGCCGCGGCGCGCAGGGCCCGCGGGTCGACGAAATCCGTCTCGCCGTCGAACTCGTGATGTCCGGGATCAAAGGCGCCCGGCTCGCGATTTCCGGGCGCGGTCGCGGCCAGCGCATCCGAAACATCGGCGCCGCCGAACCCCTGTCCGAAGGCGGTCGGGGCGGAAGGCTGGTCCGGCTGGACGGCAGGAGCCGCGGCCTGGAAGGGCGGCGGCGTGAAGGCCGGGATCTGCGGCGCGGGCCCGACGTCCTCGGCCAGCGAGGTGGCCGCGGGACGGCTGCCGAACGGCGTCGGCGCGACCGCGGGCGGCGAAGCCTCGTCGGCGCGCTCCCCGCGCATGACGGCGTCGAAGAGGGCGTCGGCGGCGAGCGCGGCGCCGGGCGACGGCGCGGCGGCCGGTTCCGGCGGCGCCAGGTCGGCGGACCAGGCCTGCTGCTCGGCATAGATCGGATCGTCGAACACGGTGTCCGCGAAGGGCGCGTCCGGGAAGGCGGCGTCGGGGAAGGCGGCCGCCCGCCAGTCCGAATCCGGGGCGACCGGCGCGGGCTGGGCCGGCTCGGCGCGGCGCTCGATATTGCCGCGCGCCTCGGCGATCAGGGCGGCCGTGCGCTCTTCCGACATCCGCATACGCTCGGCCAGTTCGCCCGAGGCGCGGTCGTAGCCCTGTTCGATACGGGCGGAACTGTCGGCGAGGCGGCGGCCGATGTCTTCCAGCGCCTGCTGCGAGCGCCGCTCGGACTGGGCAATGCGTTCGCTCAGCCGGTCGGAGATGCGGGTGATCTCGCCGCCGAGTTTCTCCAGCGCCAGGGCGTGACGGTCGTCGGTCGCGGTCAGCCGTTGCTCGATGCCCTGGGCGAACCGGCCCATGTCGGTCTCGACCTTGCGGCTCAGCTGCTCGAATCGGACCGGCGTATCGGTCTCGATCGACTGGACCCGGCCGTTCAGGTTCTGGGCGATGCGCAGGACCTCGTGGCCCATGGCCTCGACCGCCTTGGCGGAGCGTTCCTCGGAGGTCTTGACCTGATCGCCGATGGCCAGCACGGCGCGCTCGATGCGGTCCATCCGGCCTTCGGTCTCGGCGGTGTCGAGCCGGCGCATCATCTCGGCGCGATTGCCCTCGACCTGACGGCTCAGCGTCTCGGCCAGCTTTTCGAACCGGGCCGCCTCGCGGGCCCCCTCGGGCTCGACCCGCGACTCGGCGGCGCGCAGCCGCTGGTCCAGTCCGGCGAAGGAGCTCTGCAAGTTCCGGAGCGCCTCGGCGGTCCGGTTCTGGGCCTGATCCAGCCTCTGACCGACCTGGGCCAGAAGGTCGGCGCCGACGCCGGGGCCGGCGGCCTTCTCGACCGCGTCCATCCGCTGGCGCAGTTCGTTGACGCCCGAGCGCTGGCGCTCCTCGATGTCGTACAGGCGGCCGGCGAGCGCGCCCATCGTGGTCTCGACCTTGCCGAAGGTCTCGGCGGTCTGGGGGCCGATCTCCTGCTCGAAGCGGCGCAGGCGCTTGTGCCCCTCGCGCAGCTCCTCGGCGATGTCGTCGATGCGGCGGCCATAGGCCTTGCCGGTCTGGTCCTGCCCTTCCAGCCGGCGCACCAGGCCGGAGACGGCCTGGTCGACGCCCTGGATGGCGACGGTCGAGCGGCGCTCGGCGGCCTCCAGCCGGGCGGCGATGGCGTCGATCGAGGCGCCGAGACGCTGCAGCTGGTCTTCGCTGGCGCCCGATCCGTAGGCGTCGTCCACGCGGCGGCTGCGGCCGCGCCGGTCGATGCTCTCGGCGGCATGGGGACGGCGCGACAGGGGCGTGAAGCCGCCTTCGTCGTCGTCGCCGTCTTCCATGATGATCGTGTTGAGCCACTCGCCCAGCGTCATGCCGGAGCGACGGGCGAGGTCCTTGGCGATCTCGCGCGCCTTGGGCTCGATGCCCTTCACGCTCCAAGGCGCCGCGGCTGCGCTCACTGATTCGTCTCCCGACCCATATGTCGAACGCTAAACGCCAAGATGATGGGTGTAAACGCGTGGTTAACCCCAAGATATAGCGGTGTCCCCATCTTCCTGTGGAAAGCGCCGCGACCCGATGAATATCTCGCGCCGACGTGGTTAACGGCAGATGAAGATTAACCTCCCGGCAAGGAATTCGCCCTTGCGTCGGGACCTCCGACGGACCACCTCGCGCGGATGACTCTGACCGTCACCCTCGCCCTGTTTGTCGCCGCCCTGGCCCTGGCCGTCTTCGCCGGCTGGAGGGGCTCCCGGCCCTGGGACCTGACGCGCGGCGTGCGCATGATCCCGTGGCGTTTCATCATGCTGCTGTCCGGCGCTGCAGTCTTCATCCTGGCCATCCACCTCGGGACCCTGATGGGCGTGCCCCAGCGGCCGTACTAGGCGACGCCCGGCCGGAACCGGTCCGGCCTCCGGTCATTCCTGATCCACCCCCCGAGATCAGGAGATGCACCGATGGGCGACAAGACCCTCACCGCCGCCGAGGCCGAGAAGGAATTCTGGGACCACCTCAAGACGTCCAACACCGGCATGCTGGGCCTCGACCAGCCCGGCTATCACAGCCAGCCGATGACCGCCTTCCGCGAGGAAGAGACCGGCACGATCTGGTTCTTCACCCGCGACGACACCGACCTGGCGAAGGATGCCGCCATTCCCGACCAGTCGGCCATGTTCACCTATGGCTCGAAGGACCAGGAGGTCTGGGCCTGCATCCACGGCACGCTGTCGGTGGCCCCGCGCAATGCCGCGCTGATCGACAAGCACTGGAATCCGATCCTCGCCGCCTGGTATCCCGAGGGCAAGGACGACCCGCACCTGACCCTGCTGCGCTTCGACGCCGACGACGGGCGCATCTGGGTGTCGAAGAAGGGTCCGGCCCGCTTCTTCTATGAGGTCGCCAAGGCCAATCTCACCAAGACCTTGCCCGACGCCGGCGGAGTCGCGGACGTCAATCTGCAATAGGCGCCGTCGGGTATGCGACGGACTGAAGGGGCGGTCGAATGGCCGCCCCTTTTTGCTGGCTAGCCCGCGAAACACCACGCCAGCACGGCCTTCTGGGCGTGGATGCGGTTCTCGGCCTCGTCCCAGACCAGCGAGCGGGGGCCGTCGATGACGGCGTCGGTGACCTCCTCGCCGCGGTGGGCGGGGAGGCAGTGGAGGAAGACGGCGTCGCCGGCGGCGGCGTCCATCAGCCGATCATCGACGCCATAGCCTTCGAAGGCTTCCAGCCGCGCCTCATAGTCGCCGTCGCCCATCGACACCCAGGTGTCGGTGACCACGACGTCAGCGCCGGCCACGGCCTCGCGCGGGTCGCTGGTCAAGGTGACGTGGTCGCCGCCGCGGGCCAGGTCGTGCAGGTCGGGATGATAGTCGGCCGGGCAGGCCACGTTGAGGTGGAAGCCCAGTTTCGGCGCCGCGTGCATGAAGCTGTGGCAGACGTTGTTGCCGTCCCCGACCCAGGCGATCGTCTTGCCGGCGATCGGGCCGCGGGCCTCCTCGATGGTCATGATGTCGGCCAGGATCTGGCACGGGTGCGAGCGGTCGGTCAGGCCGTTGATCACCGGCACGGTCGAGACGCGGGCGAAGCGTTCGACGTCCTCGTGGCTGTTGGCGCGGATCATCACGGCGTCGACCATGCGCGACAGGACGCGGGCCGTATCCTCGACCGGCTCGCCGCGGCCCAGCTGCATGTCGCCGGCGTTGGCGATGATCGAGGCCCCGCCCAGCTGGCGGATGGCGGCGTCGAAGCTGAAGCGGGTGCGGGTCGAGTTCTTCTCGAAGATCATCGCCAGGACGCGGTCTTTCGCCGGCGCATCGGCGTCGGCGCGGCCCTTGGGCCAGCCCTTGCGGGCCGACTTGCGGGCGTGGGCGTCATCGACGATGGCGCGCAGGTCCCCGGCTTCCAGTCTGTAGAGGTCGAGGAAGTGGCGGACCATCTTCAGGTCTCCGGTCAGGCCGCGGCCAGCTTCGCGCGGGCGAACTCGCAGGTCTTCTCGAGACGTTCGACAGCCTCGCGGGCTTCGTCCAGCGTGAAATTCAGGGGCGGCAGGATGCGGACCAGATTGTCGCCGCCGCCGGCGACCAGCAGATGCGCCTCGTCGCGGGCCCAGCCCATGAATTCGCGGTTGTTCGGGACCAGCTTCATGCCCATCAGCAGACCCTTGCCGCGCACCTCGACGATCACGTCGGGGAAGCGCTCCTTCAGCCCATGCAGCTGCTGCTTCAGATAGCCGGCGATCTCGTTGACGTGGGCCAGGGTCTCAGGCTTCGAGATCTCGGCGAAGGCGGCGGCGCCGACGGCCATGGCCAGGGGATTGCCGCCGAAGGTCGAGCCGTGCACGCCGACGACCATGCCGGTGGCGGCGTGGTTCGTGGCGAGGCAGGCGCCGATGGGGAAGCCGCCGCCCAGGGCCTTGGCGATGGCCATGATGTCGGGGGTCATGCCCCCCCATTCATGGGCCCACAACTTGCCGGTCCGGCCCATGCCGCACTGGACCTCGTCGAAGATGATCAGGACGCCGTATTCGTCGCACAGCTCGCGCAGGCCGCGCAGGCAGACCTCGGGAATGGCGCGGCAGCCGCCCTCGCCCTGCACTGGCTCGACGATGATGGCGGCGGTGTTCGGATTGGCGATGGCGGCCTTCAGGGCCTCATGGTCGCCGAAGACCAGCTGGTGGAAACCCTCCATCGGCGGGCCGAAGCCGTTGGTGTAGCTGGGGTTGGCCGCCGCGTTGATCGCGCCGTAGGTCCGGCCGTGGAACGAGCCGTCGAAGCCGTAGATGTCGATCCGCTCGGGCTGGCCGTTGGCGAAATGAAACCGGCGCGCCGTCTTGATCGCGCACTCGACCGCCTCGGTGCCCGAGTTGGTGAAGAAGACGACGTCCGCGAACGACTTTTCGCACAGGGCGTCGGCCAGGGCTTCCTGCCCCGGGATCTTGAAGATGTTGGAGACATGCCACAGCTTCTCGGCCTGGTCCTTGACCGCCTGGACGAGGATCGGATTGGCGTGGCCGAGGGCGTTGGTCGAAATGCCCATGACGCAGTCGAGGTATTCGGTCCCGTCCTTCGCCCACAGACGCGCGCCCTGACCCCGATCCACTTCCAGCGGCGCACGGTTGTAGACACCCATCAGATGTTCAGTGGACACGGGGAAGACCTCCAAAAGCGAGACGGCCCCGCCGCTGAAGAGCGCCGGGACCGCTGGAATAAGGGTCAGGCCTTGTCGGCCGGAGGACAGTGTTAGTCAACACCGGGCGCGGAACCGCAGGCAGGCGCAAGCGCCGCTTGCCGACAAGCGGTCAGGGAGGGCGCGGAGCGGCCG
>NZ_DLHQ01000064.1:15674-99978 GCF_002483305.1 Brevundimonas sp. UBA7664 | reverse complement strand
GGTCCTGGCGGGCCGCCGCGCCGCGCCGACCGCCACGATCACCGTCCTGGGCCAGGGCGGTCAGCGGCGCCATGGCGGGCACGGCGAAGGCCGCAACGGCTGCGGCGACCATCAAAGAGCGTTTCATTCTCGTATTCTTCCCCGCACGCCCCTGTCAGACGGCTTATCGTCAAGGTCGCGCCGTCATCATGAACCGCGACTGAACGGATCGCCGGGCTGCGGGGCGGATACGAAAACGCCCCGCGAGCCGGAGCTCGCGGGGCGCATTCCGCGTCATGGGTCGGGTTCTAGTAGACGCCCGACAGGACGCTGGCGATCAGGCCGGTGGCGATGGCGATCAGCACGATGTCATTGCCCGCGTGGACGTAGCGGTAGCCGCGCGGGGCCGGACGCAGGTTGTAGGCGTAGGGGTCGCGCACATAGTAGCTGCGATAGGCCGAGGGCAGATAGTGGCCCCGCTGCCAGCGCTGGCCGTAATACCGCGGCTCGACGCGGTAGTAGCCGTAGCTGGGCGCGTACCAGTAGCCGTTGCGGGCGCCGCGATAGTCGCGGAAATCATTGCGGTCGCGCCACCAGTCGCGATTGTTGCGGTCCCACCGCTGTTCGCGGCGGAAGTCCCGACGGTCGTCACGGCGCTCCTCACGGAAGTCGCGGCGGTCGTCGCGGCGATCCTGCCGGTACTCACGCCGGTTGTCATAGTCGCCCTGGCGCCAGTCACGGCGGTCATCACGACGTTCCTGGCGGAAGTCGCGACGATCATCGCGGCGGTCCTGGCGATAGTCCTGACGGTTTTCACGGCGGTCGCCGCGGCTCTGGGCCTCGGCCGCCATCGGCGCGGCGGTGGCCAGCACCAGGCCGAGCACCGCGGCCCTGGTCAAGCGGTTCATGATCACTCTCCAGCTGAGGGACGGCGACGGAAAACCGGGTCCGGCCCGTTAATCATGCCCCAGCGTCTGTCCGGGCGGATGAACTCTCCCTGAACGCGAATGTCAGGATTGGCGCCGCGGCTCGCCGCCGGTGGCCACTAGCCACCCCCGCCATTGCACCTGCGCCGCCATCCGCCCACCTGTGTCCCAACTTCACAGGACCCCGCCCATGACCGCGCCGATCGAACTCTGGTACTGGCCCACGCCCAACGGCTGGAAGATCTCGATCGCGCTCGAGGAGATGGGCCTGCCTTACGAGATGAAGCCCGTGAACATCGGCGCCGGCGAGCAGTTTGGCGCGGCCTTCCAGGCCATCAGTCCGAACGGCCGGATGCCGGCCATCGTCGACCCGGACGGTCCGGACGGGAAGCCGCTGTCGATCTTCGAGTCCGGGGCCATCCTGCAATACCTCGGCGTCAAGTCCGGGCGGTTCTATCCGCAGGACCCGCGCGGCAAGGCCGAGGTCGACCAGTGGCTGTTCTGGCAGGTCGGGGGCCTAGGGCCGATGGCCGGGCAGACGCATCATTTCCGCCAGTACGCGCCGGCCATCGTCAGGGATCAGCGCCAGATCGCCTATGGCGTCCGCCGCTATACGGACGAAACGCACCGCCTTTACGGCGTGATGGACCGGCGGCTGGCGGACCGCGACTATCTGGCGGGCGACTATTCCATCGCCGACATGGCGGCCTGGCCGTGGGTGCTGCCGGAGCTGCAGGGTCAGGACCTGGCGGAGTTCCCCCACCTCAAGGCCTGGATGAAGCGGGTAGGCGAACGGCCGGCCGTGATCGCGGGCCGCGCGCTCGGCGACGAGATGCGCCGCAGCCTGGCGGCCTCGGGCAAGGCGGCGGAGGCGGCCCGCAAGGTGCTGTTCGGACAGCGCGCGCGGTAACCCTTCGTAAGCCTCCCGGTCACGCCCCGTTAGCAGGTGTGAATCAGGGATTTCCGAACTATTTCAGAGGTCTGAACAAGGGCGCAGTATTCGGCTGGTCTGTACTGAAAAGGCCTCAAACGGCCTCCGCTGTTAACTTTACCTTCAAACCGCGGGTATTTGATCGCGTCTCAGAGGACGGGGCCAGAACGGCGCCGGTTCGGGAGATACGGTGATGAACGCGCAAGAAATGGCGCCCACGGTCAATGAAGAGCAGGGTCTGCCCCTGCCGACCGCCGACATGAGCGGCGACGACCTGTTCCGTCTGGGCATGATGTATTCGAGCGGCCAGGGCGGTTGCCCGATGGACCGCGTCTCGGCCCATATGATCTTCAACCTGGCCGCCATGAAGGGCTCGATCGAGGCGCGCGTCTATCGCCGCGAGATGAGCCAGGAGATGGAACAGGACGAGATCGCCGAAGCCCAGAAGGCCGCCCGCCGCTGGATCGACGCCGGCGTGGTCTCGCTGGCCGCCTGAGGATCGTCGTCAGGCGCCGCGCTCAGCGGGCCTGACGGGTGACCCGCACCGCGACCTCGTTGCGGCGCAGCGGGGGCAGGGTCCAGGGCGGGTCATAGAACCACACCACCGGATCGCCGACGCTGGTCCAGCCGCTGCCGGTCAGGGCGGCGTCCAGTTCGGCCTCCTTTTCGGCGACGGCCCGGGCCGAACCCAGTCCTGAAAAGCGCAGCACCGCATAGGTCTCGGCCGGAACCACGGCCAGAACGACCGCCGGGTCCCGGGGAACGGGCAGGGTGGCCATCGTATATTCCGACGGCATGAAGAACTGGATCGTCCAGCGATCCTGGCCCTCCGCCCCCTGGGCCACCGGGGCGGTCATGGCGATGCTCTGCGACCGGCCCGACGCGCCGTCGCCGGCCTGGGCGACCGGCGCCGTCATGGCGATGCTGGTCCGGGCGGTGTTCCCTCCGAATATGTAGCCGGCCAGCCGCTGGAATCCGCGATTGCGGGCCGCCTCGCTGGACCCCGTCACCACGGTCTGCGCCGCGATCCGCTCGCCATAGGTGCGGATCTCGACGGCGCCGACGCGCTCCACCTCCGTAAAGGCCGGCTCCTCGGTGCCCGAGCGCACGCCAACGGTCGAACAGGCCGAGGTCAGCAAGGCTGCGGCCACGGCGGCGAGTTTCGATTTCATGATCGTGCGGTCCAGGTGTTCAGGGGCGACCCCTACATGGGGACGGTAGCGACTCTTCGCCCCTGCCCATCTTGTCGCAGACCGAGGTTCAGCCTTCGCCGATGCCGATCCCGGCATGGGGCGACAGCGGCGCGAACTCCGCGGGCGTGCGCGTCATCCGGGCCTGGATGGCGGCGAGAACGTCCGCCGTGTTCCAGATCGAGCCCTGCATCACCGCCGCCCATTCCAGCCCCTCGGCGACCGTGTGGTCGCGCGCATAGGTGACCGCGGCCTTGGAGCCCGAGATCGCCAGCGGGGCCTTGGCGGCGATGGCCCGGGCCATCTCCAGTGCGGAGGCCAGCAGGGCTTCGGGATCCGGCAGAACCGCGTTGACGAAACCCAGACGCTGGGCCCGGTCCGCGGTCAGCGACGTGCCCAGATAGGCCAGCTCGCGGACCACGGCCTCGGGCAGGACATGCGGCAGGCGCTGGAGGCTGCCGATATCGGCCATCATGCCGATATTGATCTCCTCGATGCGGAAATAGGCGCCCTCGGCCGCCAGCCGCAGATCACAGGCTGAGACAAGGTCGAGCCCGGCGCCGACACAGGCCCCTTGGACGGCGGCGATCACCGGGAAGCGCACCTTCTCGATCAAGGTCAGGGTGTCCTGCAGTTCGCGCGCGGCCTGATGGAAGGCCTGCCGGTCGGCGGCCGTGTCGGTCTGCAGGATGGCCCCGCCCGAGAAGACCGAAATGTCCATGCCCGCGCAGAAATTGCGACCCTCGCCCGAGATGACCAGCGCGCGGACCTCGCCGGTCGCATCCAGCGCCTTCAAGGTCGGGCCGAAGTCGCGCCAGAACGACAGGTCCAGCGCGTTGGACGCTTCCGGGCGAGACAGCCGCAGATGGGCGACGGCGCCGTCGCGGGTAATCTCGAAGGCCGACATGGGTCTTTCGCTCCTGTGCGGAATCTGCGCCTCTGGCGTTTCAAGCGTTTTCTATTGAAACCAACCGGGAGCCAAGCCTCATGTCACTTCAGGGCAAGACGCTGTTCATCACAGGCGCCAGCCGCGGCATCGGACTGGCCATCGGCCTGAGGGCCGCGCGCGACGGGGCCAATGTCGTCATCGCCGCCAAGACCGCCGAGGCGCACAAACATCTGCCAGGCACCATCTATTCGGCGGCGGCCGAGATCGAGGCGGCCGGCGGCCAGGCTCTGCCGCTGATCGTCGACGTGCGCGATGAGGCCTCGGTGCTGGCGGCGGTCGAGGCCGCGGTCGCCCGGTTCGGCGGCATCGACATCTGCGTCAACAACGCCTCGGCCATCCAGCTGACCGGCACCCTGGCCACCGAGATGAAGCGATACGACCTGATGCACCAGGTCAACGCCCGCGGGACCTTCCTGGTCTCCAAGGCCTGTATCCCGCACCTCAAGCTGGCGCAGAACCCGCACATTCTGGCCCTGTCGCCGCCGCTGGACCTGTCGCCGAAATGGTTCGGGCCGCACGTGGCCTACACCATGGCCAAATACAGCATGAGCCTGGCCATGCTGGGCATGGCCGAGGAGTTCCGCGCCGACGGCATCGCCTGCAACGCCCTGTGGCCACGCACCGGCATCGCCACCGCGGCGATCGAGTTCGCCCTGACCGGCAAGGACGGCCTGGCCTATTGCCGCACGCCCGAGATCATGGCCGACGCCGCCCACGCCATCTTCACCAGCCCGTCGCGCGAACTGACCGGCCGGTTCCTGATCGACGACAGCTTCCTGTACGAGCGGGGCGAACGCGATTTCGACCGCTACAGCGTGGAGCCGGGGAAACCGTTGATGCCGGACTTCTTCGTTCCGGCTGACAGTGTGCCGCCGCCGGGGGTGTCGGTGGGGTGAGGGGGAGCCTCTGGTGGGTCACGTTATTGCGGCGATCATCGCCACGCGTTCGCCGCCCTTGGCCTAGTTGTCCGCACGCTGGACGCCCGCTAGTTTGCCTTGGCGCCAGACAACGGTGAGGTAGGTCGTCTCGCCGTCGATCGTGATCCGGTAGATGTGCCGTTCGCCGTCGGGCGCATCCGAGCGAAGATACACAAGCGCGCCGGCATGTTCGGCATAGGGGCGCAACTGGGCCCGCGCCGCCGCGAACTGCTCCGCGCTGGCGAAGCGGCGCATGCCGTCGCTGAGAAGATCGGCGGGTTCCTCGTTGAACGCCGCCTGACGTAGCGCCTGTCGCACCGCCTGTGTGCGGGCCGGATCGGGATCGGACGGCGCCGCGATCCGGTCATAGCCCAGTTCCGGGATCGTACGCAGGACCAGGCTGCGGGTGACTCCGCCCACGCCGGCGCCATACATGTTGGCGAAGGTGACCACGCTGAAATCCTGTTCGGGATAGTGCTGATAGTCCGCGACAAACCCTTGCGTCTGACCGGTGTGCTGGATGCGTCGGGCGCCCCGGAAATCGTCGACGAACAGCCCGAAGCCATAACCGGTGGATGAGCCATCGGCGAGCCGCTGCGGCGTCAGCATCAGCTCCATCGCCCGGGCTGAGAGCAGCCGGCCGTCGTGCAGCGCATCATCCCACAGGGCCCAGTCCTGCAGCGTCGTCGAGACGCCGCCCGCGCCATAGGTGCTCGCCTCATGGATCGGACGCACCGGAATGCGCGCGGCGTCTTCGCCCGCGCCCGGCTTGCAGCCCTGGGCCAAGTCCGCGTCGGCGGCGGCATAGCCGCCCATGAAGCTGTGCCCCATGCCCAGCGGCATGAACAGCTCGGCCCGCAGGAAGTCGCCAAAGTCCGTGCCGGATACCTCCTCCACCACCCGGCTGAGCAGGAAATAGCCGGTGTTGGAATAGGACCAGCGCGTCCCGGGTTCGAAGTCGAGCGGCCGATCCGCGACGATCGCATAGACCTGCGCGGGCGTCGGCTCGGTTTCGTACACGCCGTATCCGCCGGCTTCCTCGTAATCCGGTATGCCGCTGGTGTGCGTCGCGAGCTGACGGAGGGTCGTTTGACCCCAGGCCGTCGGAATGTCGTCAAGGTAGGCGCTGATGGGGCCGTCCAGATCGACGCGCCCCTGCTCCCACAGCCGCAACAGGGCGACGGCGGCCACGTGCTTTGAGATCGAGCCGATTTCATAGGCGGCGTTGACACCGGCCGCGCCGCCGCCGGCACAATCGGCGCCGCCCCAGGCGAATACCTCCGTCACCCTGCCGTCCCGCAGGATCGCGGCGACCACGCCGGGCGCGGCCGACCGCTCGCCGACCGTGGCGCTGAGCGCCTGGACGGGCGGCAACGGCGCGGGAGTCTGGGCATGCGCGGCCTGAAGTCCGGCGGCGAGCGACAGGACGGCGGCGGCGGCGCAGACCCTGAACGTATGATCGAGCATCAACGCCTCCGTGATTTCCCGACGGCAGGATGGCTGATGCCGTGGTGGCTGTCGTCAGAAAAGGCGCGGGCGGATCATCGCCTGCCGACGAGATCAGGCACGGCTCCGCTTCGGCGCCGGCGACGCCTCAGAACTGCTGATACTGCCCGCCGATCACATAGCTGAAGCCGATCGGCAGGGCGTTGCGGAACTGGGTGACGAAATTGGCCACCTCGCCCAGGGTCGAGCGCGGGACGAAGATGATGTCGCCACGGCGGAGGGCGATGACCTCGCCGCGCCGGGGGCGCAGGTCGGCGGCCCGCATCATGCGCACGCCGCCCCGGCCGCGCCGGATCAGGGCCACTTCGCCCTGTTTGGCGGTCGGCAGGAAGTCGCCGGCCTGGATGATGGCCTGGTAGGCGTCGAGGTCGCCGTTCATCTCGATCATTCCCGGCGTGCGCACCTCGCCGCCGACCCAGACGCGGATCGGCCCGGCGGTCTTCAGCGTCACCTCGACCACCGGCCGGCGCAGCTGGCTGGCGTAGGCGGCGGACGCGTCGGCCTCGACCTCGGCAATGGTGCGGTCGGCGGCCATGATCTGGCCGACGAGGGGCAGGGAGATGCGGCCGTCCGGGCCGATCCGCTGGGTCCGGGTCAGCTCGACGGCGGTCGGGGTGGCGATCTCGATTTCGTCGCCGGGATACAGAACGTATTCAGGCTCGGCCTCGGACCAGTCGGCGAAGCCGATCTCGGGGAAGGAGGTCCTGCCCGGGGCCTGGACCCGGTTGTCGCTGCCGCGACCGCTCTGCGGCAGGGGCATACGCGAGCCGTAATCGTCGCCGCCCAGTCCCGGCACGCGCGGGAGCCCCGCGCCGCCACAGCCGCTGACCATCGTCCCGGCCCCGACAAGGCCGAGCAGCAACAGGCGGCGGTCGATGGACATGGGGACTCACTCCACGAAAACGGTGTTGAGGGCAGGGTCGGCGCTTATGGGTAACCAGTGGTTAACGCCGCTGGCCCAAGGCTGATCTCTCAAGTCCAGTACGATGGAATCAGTCCGCCCCCCATGCGCACGTCGGCCTACACGACAGTCCGCCCGCGCTACGGCTTCTTCGACGTCGTCGGCCTGCTGTTCCGCGACTCCCTGCTGATGATCGTGATCTTCCTGGCCGTGTTTGCCATCGGCACGGCGGCGGTGCTGACGCTGAAGAAATCCTACACCGCCACGGCCAGCGTCTATGCCGGCGCGGGCTCGGAATATGTCTATCAGCCGCGCGTGGGCCCGACCGAGCGCAGCCAGCCGCTGGAAGCCGACGCCGTCGCCCAGGCGGAGGCCGCGATTCTGGGAAGTCTCGAGGTCAAGCGTCGCGCGGTGCGCGCCGTGGGCGCCGATGTGGTCCTGGGCCCCCGGGCGCGCGGCACGCCGGCCGAAAAGGAAACCGCGGCGTTGAAGGCCCTCGACGCCGGCCTCGGCGTCGGCGTGACCCCGGGCAGCGCCATCATCTCGGCGTCTTACGAATCCGACGATCCGGTGCGGGCGGCCCAGGTTCTGAACGCCGTGGTGGACCAGTATCTGGTCCAGCGCCGTCAGGTGTTCGGCGGCGGCGCCACCCCCGCCTACGCCGCCCAGCGGGAGGCGTTCGAGGACGACCTGACATCTGCCGACGAGGCCTATAACGCCTTCCTGGCGTCCAACGACCTGGGCGATTTCGCCACCGCCAAGGCGACCCTGGCCGCCACCTACCAGACCACCTACGCCGAGGCCCTGTCGCTGCGGGCGCAGCTGAACCAGGCCAGCCAGCGGCTGTCGACGCTGGAGGCCCAGCTGGCGCAGCAGCCCGCCGAGGTGGTGCTGCAGCAGGACCTGAACATCTCCGCCCAGGACCAGATCCTGCAGCTGCGCACCCAGCGCGAGGCCCTGCTTTCGCGCTATACGCCCGAGGCCCAGCCCGTGCGCGACATCGACCAGCAGATCGCCGACCTGCAGGCCTATGTCGCCACCGGCACCACGGTCGGACCCAAGGAGGTCCGCACCGGGCCCAGCACCATCTTCACCGAGATCGAGACCGCGCGGATCACCGCGGCGGCCGACCGCGACGGGCTGGCCGCCCGGCTGGCGGTGGCCGAGGGCCAGCTGAGCCAGCTGCGCTCCCGCCAGGCCGAGCTGACCCGGCTGGAGTCGGCCAACGCCAACCTGGCCGGCAATCGCGAGGTCCTGACCACCCTGGTGCGCGACTTCCAGCAGCGCGAGAGCGCCGCCCGCGCCGACAGCGCCCTGGTCGCGGCCGGGGCCGACAACGTCAATGTCATCGAGCGCGCCGAGGCCCCGACGCGGGGTTCGAGCCTGAAGGCGCCCCTGCTGGCCGTGGTCTTCCTGTTCGCCGTCTTCACCGCCCTGTGCGTCGGCCTGCTGCGGGTGTTCACCCGGCGCGGCTATACGACCCCGGCCTCGGCCGGCCGAACCCTCGACATGCCCGTGCTGGCGGTCGCTCCGATGAAGGCCCGATGACCCCGCCCGTGTTAGCGTAGGAGCCTGTAACCGGGCGCGTAGCGATTCGATGGTCGATCTGACATCCGAAATGGCGGCTCTCTGGGCGGCGCTGGGTCCGGCGCCGGGCCATCGCGGCCGCGTGGTCCAGATCGCCGCCGCGACCTCGGGGGAGGGGGTGTCCACGGTCGCCCGCGAATACGCCCGTCTTGCCGCCGTCCGCGCCCGCCGGCCCGTCTGGCTTATCGACGCCGACCTGGCCCAGCAGGGCCAGATGGAGGCCGTCGCCGCCGAGCCCGACCGCTTCGGCATGCTGGGCAAGGCGGCCATCGCCACCCCGGACGGCTCCATCTTCTTCGCCGTCACCCCGCGCATCATGGACCGGGCCGGCAAGCCCGTGCATCCGGCCCGGCTGATGACGGCGCGCCCCTGCCTCGGCGGGCGTCTGTGGGTCACCCGGTTCGCGGCCGAGCATCTGCGCTCGGGCCAGCGCGCCGAGGCGGTCAGCGACGCGCGCTACTGGGACGCCCTGCGCAAACACGCCGACACCGTGGTGATCGACGCGCCCGCGGCCGACCGCAACGACATGGCCATCACCCTGGCGCCCTATGTCGACGCCACGGTGCTGGTCGTCGCCGCCGAGAGCGGGGCGGCCAACGAACCGCTGATGCTGCGTGACGAGATCGAGGCGGTCGGCGGCAAGATCGCGGGCGTGGTGGTCAACCGCTCGACCTACAACCCCCCGGCCTTCCTGAAGCGGCTGACGGGCTAGGCCCGTGTTCGCAAGTTGGTGTCCTTGGTGATGAACCTTCCGGCCATCGCGCTCAGGCGCGACCGCCGGATTGAGGACCCGGACGAGGCGCTAGGGTCGCGCGGCGTCCAGCCGGGCCAGCTCCCGCGCGCCGTAGAAATGCGGCTCGAACCCCTTCATCCAGAACAGCTTTCCGACACCACGGGCGGTCCGGTCGTACATCTCCGCCCGCTTCGGGCTGGCGATGAGGGTCAGGGCCGCCGACGCCGCGCCCCAGACCGCGGTCTGGGCCGCGCCGATCAGCATCCAGCGCGCCACGCCGGGCCAGTTGCGCGCCGCCGCCGCGGTTTGACTTGGTCCCTGGCCATAGGCGAAGGCGCGGGCGAGGGCGTAGTCGAGGGTGGCCCGATGCGCCGGCGCGAACTCCTCGACATGGGCGTCCGCGGCCCAGCCGAACCGGCCGCCGCGGGCGGCCAGCGCCGCGAACAGGGCGTCGTCCTCGCCGCCGGCCTGGTCCGCGTCGGTGTTGAACGGGGCCGGGCCGGGCAGGGCGATGCTGCGGGTCATCAGCGAGTTGCCGCAGCCGTAGGGGGTGTC
Organism: Brevundimonas sp. UBA7664; assembly: GCF_002483305.1. Lineage (GTDB taxonomy): Bacteria > Pseudomonadota > Alphaproteobacteria > Caulobacterales > Caulobacteraceae > Brevundimonas. The sequence continues at coordinate 89,804 of NZ_DLHQ01000064.1, read as the reverse complement.
GATCAGGCCGGTTTGCGCCGGCCCTTCGCGGCCGAAGAACCGCTCCAGCCACGGCTTGAGCCAGGGGGCGGCGTCGGGCGCGCGGCCGGTGATCGGGCCGAAGACGGCGTCGGCGCCGGTCTGCGTCTGCGCCTTGAGCAGGGCGGCCAGCCAGCCGGGCGCGGCGGCCTCGTCGTCGTCGAGAAAGGCGATCAGGGGCGCGTTCGTGGCGGCGAGGCCGGCGTTGCGCGCGGTCGCCACGCCCGGCCGGGGTGCATGAACATAGACCAGCGGCCAGGGCGAGAGGGCGCGCAGGGGCTCGACGGTCGCCGCGGCCGATCCAACGGGGTCGTTGTCGACGACGACGATCCCGTCCACCCGATCGGCGATCCCGGTCTGGGCGAACAGCGAACGCAGCGCCCGCTCAAGGCTTTCGGGCCGCCGCAGGGTCGGGACGATGACGGCGACGTCGGCCATCAGACGGCGTCCGCATAGAGGGCGGCGCGGTACAGGCGCAGCGAGAAGGCCCGCGCGCCGACCGGCAGCCAGTCCGCCTCGGCGCCGCGGCGCATCAGTCGCCGCAACCGGGGCAGGGCGGGCAACCGTTTGAGAATGCGGGCCGCCTTGTAGCTGGGATAGGCGGCGACGATCGCCGGGTGGCGCTCGGCCATGCGGGCGAAATTCGGGGCCGACTGTTCGTATTTGCCGGCGAGGGCCTCCACCGTGTCGAGGCCCATATGGGTGGCGGCGTTGTCGAGGTGGACGACGCGGAACCGGCGCGACACCCGCATAGCCCACTCCACATCCTCCCAGCCCCAGCCGGTGAAGCCGGGGTCGAAGGCCTCGGCCTCGAACACGTCGCGGCGGACCAGGAGGTTGGAGGTGTAGACGTATTTCTCGGGCTGTTTCGCCCGCTCCATATACGGCACGCACTCCGACTTGGCGGCCATGGCGCGGTGGACGGCGAAGCGGGCGTCGGTCGGGGCCTGCAGCAGGGAGAAGCCGCCGAACGCCACGGCCGGGTCCTCGCGCGCCGCCAGATCGGCCCAGTCGCGCAGGAAGCGCCGGTGGTCGGGCCGCATGTCGCTGTCGAGGAACAACAGGCTGCCCCCGCGGGCGGCCGAGGCCAGCCGGTTGCGCCCGATCGAGCGGCCCTCGTTGGCGGGCAGGGTGATCAGCCGGACGGGCAGGGCCATGATCCTGATCTGGCCGGCCAGCCGCGCCGTCAGGACCGCGTCGCGGGTGCCGTCGTCCAGCACCACGATCTCGACCGCGCCATCGACCGAGGCGGCCTCCTCGTCGAGCAGATTCAACAGCTCGGAGGGATCGTCGCGCAGGAAGGGGATCAGCACCGAGACGGCCGGTTTCGCGGCCTTCCAGGCGGGGCTGTCGGTGAGTTTCGCCCGCGCGCTCATGCCGTCGCTCCCCACAGGCCGCGCTGGGCCAGAACCTTCAGGGCCACGTCGCGCACGCCGGCGGCGTTCAGCGTCAGGGCCGCGATGGCGTAGACGATCCCGCCGACGCTCGCGTCCAGCATCAGTTCGCCGAAGCCGCCGAGCGCGGGCAGGCGCGACACGACCAACGCCATGACGGCGGTGGCGACGCCGCAGCGGACGAGGCTCTCCCACGGGATCGGCAGGGCCACGACGGGGCGGCCGATCAGCCAGGTCGAGACCATGCCGACGCCGAAACTGGCCGCCGTGGCCCAGGCTGCGCCCATCAGGCCGAAGCGCGGCACCAGGATCAGGTTCAGGACCACGTTCAGCCCGGCCGGAATGGCCATGGCGATCAGCAGCCGCTTCGTCTTCTTGCCGAGGGTGAAGGCCTGTCCGAAATAATAGGCGGTGAGGCCGAACAGCAGGGCCGACAGGGCGATCCACGGCGTCACGCTGGCGGCCGCCGTGCGCAGTTCCTCGCCGATCAACACCTCGGACAGGGGGCGCGCCACCAGGGCCACCCCCGCCGCCGCCGGCAGGCCGATCAGCAGGAAGGTCGACAGTTGTTCGCGCGCCGCCACCTTGAGCCGCTCCAGTCCGCCGCGCTCCAGGGCCATGACCAGGGCCGGCTGACCCGCCGTGCCGAGCCACAGGAACAGGACGTCCAGCGTCCGGTTGGCGATCGAATAGCTGGCGTGATAGGCGCCCACCGCCGCCTCATCCATATAGATCGCCAGCAGGAACCGGTCAGTCGAGGCCAGCACCACGGTCAGGGCCAGGGAGGCCGCGATCGGATAGCCGTAGAGGGCGTATTCACGGACCCGACCGGGCTCGAAGCCGCCGCCCCGCGCCTGTTTCAGTTCGCCCGGCAGAACGAAGGGCAGGGCGGCCAGGGGCGCGAGGCCGAGACCCAGCAGCGGGGCCGCGCCTCCCGCCCCCATCAGGGCGAAACCGACGCCGATGGCCAGGCCGCCAACGGCGACCGCGATGTCAAGATTGGCGGCTTTCGAGACCTCCCCGGCGGCGCGGTAGCGTTCCTGGGCGAGTTTGACGAGGCAACGGGCCGGCGCGCCAAGCAAGCCGGCCGCCAGGGCGATGCGGAACAGCGGATCGACGGGCCAGAACCAGACCACCAGCCCGGCGACGACCACGAAACCGGCGCTGAGCGCGAAGGCGGTGCGATACAGGCTGGCGAAATGCCCCTGGGCGGCGCCCGGCGCCTGGGCGGCCCAGAAGCGCGCCATGGCCGCCTCCAGCCAGCTGAACACGGCCACATGGGCGAGCGTCATGACCGAGAAGGCGAGGGCGTAGCGGCCGAAATCCTCGGGGCTGAGCAGGCGGGTGAACAGGATGATGGCCAGAAAACCGACCACCCCCTGCACGATATTGGCCGGCAGATAGCCCCAGACGCCGCGCCAGAACATCAGCGGCCCCTGGTCATCGAATGGCCGCGCGGTCGCCCAGCAGCACCGGCACGGTGATCGCCATGATCCACAGATCCATCCACAGGGACTGGCGCTCGACATAGTCGATGTCCAGCTGGACCCGGCGGCGCACGTCCTGGGCGGTGTGCAGCGGTCCGCGCGAGCCGTTGACGGCGGCCCAGCCGGTCATGCCGGGCTTGATGCGGTGGCGGTGGGCGTAGTCGGCGACCAGGCGCGCGCTCTCGATGTGGCCGGTCTTCATGCCGATGGCGTGGGGCCGGGGACCTACCAGCGACATCTCGCCGGCGATGACGTTCAGCAGCTGCGGCAGTTCGTCGAGGCTGGTCTTGCGGATAAAGCGGCCGATGCGGGTGACGCGGTCGTCGTCATGCGTGACCTGCCGGCTGGCCGTGGCGTCGGCGGACTCCTGCTTCATCGAGCGGAATTTCCAGACCACGATTTCCTCGTGGTTGAAGCCGTGGCGGCGCTGGCGGAAGAAGATCGGACCGGGGCTGTCCAGGCGGATGGCCAGGGCGATCACGGCCATGACGGGGGCCAGCAGGACCAGGGCGATCAGGCCCAGGATCATGTCCTGCAGCCGCTTGTTGAAGGCGCGGCGGTCATCGTCGGCGGGGCCCTGGACGTCGGCCAGCGGCGCGGCCGCCAGCCGGTCCAGCGCGCTCTGCGTCTCGGCGGCGCCGTCCGGCTCGACCAGCACGGTCACCTCATGCGGCAGGGTGCGCAGACGGGCGTTCAGTTCGCGCACTCGCGCCTCGGCCCGGGGGTCGATGGCCAGGACGATGCGGTCGACATAGGGGGTCATCTTGTGGGTCAGCAGGTCGTCGGCCGTGCCCAGCACCGGCACGCCCTCGATGGCGCGCGGGCTGCGCGCCAGCCGGTCGTCGAAAATGCCCAGGACATTGAGGTCGCGCCGCTTCAGAGCCTCGCGGATCAGGGACTCGGCATGCCGGGTCGCCCCGACCAGCACGATATTGGGGGTCAGGGCGCCCGAGGCGCGCCAGCGCCCGACGAGGTCGCTCCAGCCGATGTGGAGGGCGTTCAGAGTGATCAATATCAGCCCGGCCCAGACCAGATGGGCCGTCGTCTGGGTCCCGGATCCCGCCAGAACCCAGCCTGATATGAGGGTGACGGCCGCCCCGGCCAGAACCATCGTCGCGACCGCGGCCAGATGCCGGGCCGTCTTCTGGCCCCGGGCGAACCGGTAGCGGCCGAGCGAACGCATCAGGCCGAGGACTGTGGCCGCGCCGAGGGCGAAGGGCAGGACCTGCGAGACTGACGTGTGGATCAGCGCCCCCGGCGCGGCGGCCCAGGCGCACAGCAGGGTGACGCCGATCACCGCCAGGGTGTCGAAAGCGCGGAAATAGTGAGCCGCCAGACGGGAGGCGTGCCGCTGGCGGGCATTGAGCCAGACTTCGGGGCGGAAGGGCCCGCGGCGGGCCGCGCCCTCGACCGCGACATCCTCCGGAGTGGACACGGCCGCGCCGGCCAGGGCCTGAAGGCCTTGCGCGTCCATGACGCCCGTCCCGGACAAGGCGGCGTCGAACGAATGGCGGCTGACGGCTTCGGGCATGGGGCTCGCGGCGAGGGGTTCGCGCACACCATGCACGCCCGCCCTCACTGTCCCGTTAACGCACGGCGTGTTCACGGCGCGCGCTGAAGACCCGTTGCGTCGCCTCTCAGGCTCGGCTAATCACGCCGCCTGCCGGAGACGTGGCCGAGTGGCTGAAGGCAACGGTTTGCTAAATCGTCGTACCCTGTAAGGGGTACCCAGGGTTCGAATCCCTGCGTCTCCGCCAGAACCTTCCCCAGAGATCGCTAGGGCCGGCCCAGTTCGCGGGCCAGGGCGGCGAGCGCGGCGCGCTTGGCGGGCGGAAGCCGGCCGGCGATCCGCGCCACCTGAAGCACGACATGAACATTGGGCTCCTCGCCGGCGTCGGCGTCGAAGGCGTCTCCGATCAGGGTCGTCACCGACACCCGGAGCGCCTGCGCGATCTGCACGAGCCGACCGAACGGCACGGCCCGCTCGCCGGTCTCATAGTGCTGGATGAACTGATGGCTGACGCCGACGGCCACGCCCAGCTCGGCCAGGGTCAGGCCTGCGGCGGCCCGGTAGAGGGCGATACGCTGGCCCAGCAACCGGTTGTTGCGAGCCTCGGCCGCGCCGTCGGATTTGCGTGTCGTGGCCATGCGCTCCCGGATCCCGTCCGGCGACTAGCGCAGCTGCAACGCAGATTTGTGTCGTTCAGCTGAAGGTTTCCCGGCGATACGCCGGGTCAGCCGGGCAGGCCCAGCGGCCCGAACAGCCAGGTCAGCCAGATGCCGAGGGCGAGGAAGACGCCAAACGGCAGCCGGTCTTCGCCCGAGACCCGGCGGCCCGACAGGGCGCGGGCCAGCACCACGCTGAGGCCGGCCGTCGCGGCCCAGACCAGGATGCTGGGCAGGCCGATCCATCCGACCCAGGCGCCGCCGGCGGCCAGCAGAATCGGGTCGCCGCCGCCGAGGCCCTCGCGACCGCGCAGGCGCTTATAGGCGCGACCGACCAGCCACAGGGCCGCGAACCCGACGCCGGCGCCGATGGCGGCCTCGGGAAGGGCGACCCCCTCGAGCAGGATCGCCGCCAGCAGGCCCGTGGCCAGAAGGGGCAGGGTCAGCGAGTCCGGGAGCCAGAAATTCTCGCCGTCGATCACGGCGATCAGCAGCAGCTGCCAACCCAGGACCGCTGTCAGAACCGCGGCGGCCAGGCCCGGCTGGCTCAACGCCGCCCAGACGCCGATCAGGGCGCAGGCCGCCTCCATCAGGGGATAACGCGCCGGGATCGCCGCGCCGCAATCGCGACACCGCCCCCGCGCGAGGACGTAGCTGACCAGCGGGATCAGCCGCCAGGGCGGGAGGTCGCGCCCGCAGCCGCCGCAACGCGAGCGCCCGCGAACAATATCCTCCTGGGCCGGGAGGCGAAGGCTGACCAGCCCGAGGAAGCTGCCGACGAGGAGGCCGCACCCGGCGAACAGGGCGGCGAGAAGGGCCGGCGCAATGTCAGTCATCACCTGTCCCCGATGCGTCCCGGAGCCCTAGCGGGGCGTGGCGGCCGCTGCAAATCGCGGGCGCCGGCGCGGCCCCTCCGATTGTGACGATCCCGCCGTACGGGGATCGTCTTTCATCGAACAGCCAAGACAACTTCACACAGACGCCCGCTAACCGTCACCGTTCAGCGTTGATCCGCCGTCTAACCAGACCGCGGGCAGGGGGCTGATGCGTCGCCGGGATCAAGGCCGTGCGGCTGGTCCCCTGCCGATTGATCCTATGGACCAGCCACGGTGGAAACGATGACCGGCTTTCGACTGACAACCCTGCTCGCGGTTTCCGCCAGCGCTCTTACGCTCGCCGCTTGCGGCTCGGCTGAAGTCGCCTCGCCCGGTGAAGGCGTGTTCCCCCCCGGCGGCGGCGGTGGCGGCGGGACGCCTCCGCCGGCTCCGGGCACCCCGGCGGCCGATTGCCCGACCGGCTTCGCCAACGTCGGCCTCGTGGCGGGCGGAACGCTCCGCGCCTGCCAACTGCCGCTGCAGATCAACGGCGCCCTGACCGTGCCCCTGCGCGCCGGCACCATCTACGCCATCAGCGGCCGCACCTCGGTCGGCACCGACATGGGCGTTGACCCGGCGTCCCCGATCCCCGGCAGCACCCAGGGCATCCTGACCATCGAAGCCGGCGTGCGCATCTTCGCCTCGGGCGGTTCGGACTATCTGTTGGTCAACCGCGGCTCGCAGTTGTTCGCCGAAGGCACCGCCACCACGCCGATCGTCTTCACCAGCCGTCAGAACGTCGAAGGCACGACCACGCTCGACTCCCAGGGCCAGTGGGGCGGTATCGTCCTGGCCGGCCGCGCGCCGCAAGCCAACTGCGCAAACAACGGCGTAGTGCTGACCGCGCCGGTGACCTGCACGGGCACCGTCGAGGGCACCAGCGCCTTCTACGGCGGCAACACCGCGGCCGATAACTCGGGCCGCCTGCGCTACGTCCAGATCAAGTTCTCCGGCTTTGAAATCTCGACCGGCAACGAACTGCAGGGCCTGACCATGGCCGGCGTCGGTTCGGGCACCACCATCGATCACATCCAGGTTTACAACAGCTCGGACGACGGCATCGAAATCTTCGGCGGCACCGTCAACCTGCGTCACATCGTGATCAACGGCGCCGACGACGACGGTCTGGACACCGACACCGGCTGGCGCGGCGGGGCCCAGTTCGGCATCGTCACCCAGCGCGCGCCGGGCTCGACCAGCCGCAGCGCCGGCTTCGAGTTCTCCGCGGCCCCGACCTCCGTGGCCTACGCCGCGCGCTATCTCTCCCAGCCGAAGATCGCCAACTGGACCCTGGTCGGCCGCAACACGACGTCCACCGCCCACACGATCGCCCACATGGACACCGGCACCGATCCGACGATCATCAACTCGGTGTTCACCAATGTGGCGGGATCGGCCGCAGCCTGCCTCGACATCGATGGCGACGCGATAACCAGCGCGCCGACCTTCAACTCGGTGTTCATGTCCTGCGGCACGTCCTACCGCTCGGGCAACGCGGCGACCTCCGCAGTCCTCTTCACCGCCGGCGCCAACAACACGGCGGCCGGAACCTCGACCCTGGCCGCCCCGGCCGCGGGAACGACCCTCACCAACCAGGTCCTGACCTTCATCAACGGCGCCAACGAAAGCGCCGTGACCCCGACGGCCCCGACCTATGCGTTCTTCCAGACCACCACCTACATCGGCGCCGTCCAGAACGCCGCCGATACCTGGTGGCAGGGCTGGACCTGCGGCCTGACGGCCGGCGCGACCTGCTGACGACGGATGCGGAGGCGGCCCGCCCGGGCCGCCTCCGGCTTTCGCCCAGTCCGTTGAACTCCTTCAAGGCGCAGATCATGAAGACCATTACCCTGACCCTGAGCGGGGTCCTCCTGGCCACCAGCGCGCTGATCGCGCCCGGCGCCGCCTATGCTCAAACGCCGCCGGTCCAGACCGCGCCGTCCGCCACAGCCGCGCAGGATCCGTCCGTCCAGGATGACCCCGACGCCGTCGGCGAACTGGATGAGGTCGTCGTCCGGGGTCGATTCATCCCCGAACCGAACCGGGAGAGCGCCGAGGTCGCCGCCTTCCTGACGTCCGAGGACCTTGAGCGGACCGGCGACAGCAGCGCCGCCGGCGCCCTGGCGCGCGTGACGGGCCTGACGGTGGTCGAAGGGCGTTTCGTTTACGTGCGCGGTCTCGGCGAACGTTATTCCTCGGCCCTGCTGAACGGCTCGCCCCTGCCGAGCCCGGAACCGCTGCAGCGGGTCGTCCCGCTCGATCTGTTCCCGTCCAGCATCCTGGAAAGCGTCACCGTCCAGAAGACCTATTCGGTCGAGTATCCAGGCGAGTTCGGCGGCGGGGTCATCGATCTGCGCACCGTCGACGCGCCGAATGATCCGTTCTTCTCGATGTCGACGTCGATCGGCGGCAACACCGAGACGACCGGCGAGGACAGCCTGATCTATTTCGGTTCCCGCACCGATTTCACCGGCTTCGACGACGGCACGCGCGACATTCCGGGACCGCTCGCCCTCGCCTTCGCCCAGGGAGTCCCGGTCAACAGCGCCAACGTCGATGCGCAGGAACTGCAGCGGATCGGCCATTCGCTCGTCAATGCGCCGCTGCGGCTGCTGCAGCGCGAGACGACGCCGGTGAATTTCAGCTTCGATTTCGCCGGCGGACTGAAGAGCGAGAGCTCCATCGGCACCTTCGGCCTGATCGCCGTCGCCGGCTACAGCAACAGCTGGGCGACCCGCAACGGCGTGCAGGAAGAGGCCCAGTTCTCCGGCGCCGTCCTGGTGCCCGTCACCAGCAAGGCGTTCGAGTCGAACCAGAACGACATCCAGCTGAACTTCCTCGGCGGCCTGTCGCTGGTCACCGACAACAGCGAGTACCGGTGGACCAATTTCTTCGTGCGCAACGTCACCAAGGAAGCCCGGATCAGCGTCGGCCCCGACTTCGACGCCGGCGGCGAGATCCAGCGCACCGACTACACGGAGTGGTACGAGCGCCAGCTGTTCTCCAGCCAGCTCTCCGGCGAGCACGAGTTCATGGACGGCGCCCTGGAGCTGGCCTGGCGCGGCGCCTATGCCCTGACGGAGCGCGACGCCCCCTACGAAACCCGCTTCGAATACGGGGTGGACGCCAATGGCGACTTCCTGCACGAGATCGGCGGCAACCGCATTTCCTTCAGCGAACTGGAAGACGACATTGTCTCCGGCGGTGCGGATCTGACCTACACCCTGCCGCTGTCGGACTATCGCGACGCCGTCTTCAGCTTCGGGGTCGCCTATTCGGACAACAACCGCGACGCCGAGCGTCGGGACCTGCAGTTCGTTCCGGCCAGCACCCTGACCGAGGAACAGCGCCGGTCGCGTGTCGACTACCTCTATTCGGATTTCAACATCAGTCCGACCGGCCTGATCCTGTCCGAAGTGACGGGCAGCGCAGGCAGCGGCGCGGCGGCCTATTCGGCCCAGCTCGAGGTCGCGGCGGCCTATGTTCAGGTCGACGCCGAGTTCATCCCCTTGCTGCGCACCACCTTCGGCGTACGCTACGAGGACGGCCAGCAGTCGGTCACGACGCGCGACCTGTTCGGCGGCGCCGCGCCCTTCGTTCCGACCCAGATCGAGGAGCAGTATTTCCTGCCTTCGTTCACGGCGACGTGGAATTTCGCCGAAGACCAGCAGCTGCGTCTGGGGGCCTCCCAGACCATCGGCCGTCCGCAGTTCCGCGAACTGGCCCCCCAGTCCTACACGGACCCGGAAACCGATCGCGAGTTCACCGGCAACCCGTTCCTGGTCGACACCGAGATCCTCAACCTGGACGCCCGCTACGAGTGGTTCTTCGCCCGTCAGCAGTATGTGACGGCCGGCGTCTTCTACAAGGACCTGGACAAGCCGGTCGAGGCGACCATCGTCACCTCCGGCAACGCCCGCCAGCAGTCCTATCTGAACTCGCCGCAGGCGACCATTTTCGGCGCCGAGATCGAGGCCAAGAAGTATTTCGAGTTTCCGGACAACAGCGCCGACTTCATCGCCAACAAGCGCTGGCTGGTGCAGGCCAACTACACCTGGTCGGACTCCGAGGTTCAGGTCGAGGCGGGGGACGTTGTCCGTACGCCGGGCGGCGGCGGCGCCGATGAGGACGCCACCTTCTTCATTGAGGACGGAAGCCGGCTTCAGGGCCAGTCCGAACACGTCGCCAACCTGCAACTGGGCTGGGAAGACGACACGGCGCGGTCGCAGGCCACGATCATCGTCAACTACGTCAGCGAGCGCGTCAGCGCCCGGGGCGCGGGCGGCGCCGGCAACCGCGAGCCGGATTACATCCAGGATCCCGGCGTCTTCGTCGATTTCGTCTTCCGCAAGGATTTCGAGTACGGCGGACAGGACCTCGGCCTGGCCGTGGAGCTCCGCAACCTGCTGAACACCGATTTCGACGAGTTCCAGGAGCTGGGCAACAAGATCCTGATCAACAACTACGAACTGGGTTCCAGCGCCTCGGTCAGCCTGACGGCGCGCTTCTAGGACGGTTCCGGGAGGCGGGCGCCCGCTCGCCTCCCGGGCCTTCTGCACGACGGTTTTGCGGCAGTTGATCCGCACCCGGCTCAACCGTCACGGCAAGTTCGCGGGGCCGTCATGGGGCCGTGAAGCCGGGTCCGGATGATTGGTCTACGGAATGCGCCGGGCCGTCGGGGCTCCGTGGGGCACGCCATAGTGATCGGCGCATTGCGCAGTTTCAGCAGTGGAGTTCGGGACGCCGTGGCGGCGCGTCCGGACCGCGTCCGGGCCGGGGTCGAGATCGCCCTCGCCCTGATGCTGGCGATCCAGCTGGGCCGACTGGTCTGGATCGTGGCCGAGCCGCGCCCCGCCGTCGCCGCGACGGCGTCGAACCCGTCGGAAACGACCCCCGCCGACTACACGGTCTTCCAGCGTTTCGACGCCTTCTTCCGCACCGGCGGCCTGAGCAGCATGGCCGAGGCCACGGCTGCGGGCGGCAGCCAGATGCGCCTGTTCGGCGTGCGCGCCGGCGGCGCCGGGGGCGGCTCGGCCATCATCGGCCTGGCCGACGGCCGGCAGGTGTCGGTCGGGGTGGGCGAGGAAGTCGAGCCGGGCCTGATCCTTCAATCGGTCGGGCCGGACCATGTGACCCTCTCGCGCGGCGGTTCGGTCAGCCGCCTGATCTTCAGCGACACGCCCGTCGGCGCCGCGCCGCCGCCCCCGCCGCCGCCGGGTCCGCAGACGGTCAGTCCGCCGGCCGAAGCTTCTGCCGCCGTTGCAGCGCCCGCCGCCGCCAGCGGCCCGCGCGTCGATCCCGCCCGGCTGATGGCCCAGGCCTCGCTGCGTCCGCGCATGCAGGGTCTGCGCGTCAACGGCTTCACCGTCTCGGCCGCCGGCGACGGCGCGGCCCTCAGGGCAGCGGGCCTCCAGACCGGCGACGTCATCCTCGCCGTCAACGGAACCGCGCTGGACAGCCTCGATCGCATCGCCGGCCTGCGCGGCCAGCTCTCGAACGCGACGAGCGCCGACATCCGCTTCGAACGCGGCGGCGCCGTGCAGACCACCACCATAAGGACAGGCCGTTGAAGCGAATGAACCGCAGCGCCATCGGGGCCGTCCTCGCCGCCGTCCTGGCCGCCCAGGGGCCGTTGGCGGCGACGCCGGCGCTGGCCCAGTCCGCCGAGCGTCAAACCCTGAACGTCCAGGGCGCCGACATCCGCGCCTTTATCCAGGACGTGGCCCGATCGACCGGCCGCACCTTCATCGTCGATCCGGCGGTGACGGGGACGGTGACGGTGACCAGCGACCGTGCGCTGACCCGCGCCCAGCTGTTCGAGGTCTTCCTGTCGACCCTGCGCGCCAACGGCCTGGTGGTGACGCCGACGGCCTCGGGCGCCTACCGCATCAGTCCGGCCCAGGGCGCGGCCCAGGGACCGGCGACGGTCGGTTCGGAGCGCTTCACCACCGAGGTGTTCCAGCTGCGCAACATCGACGCCGCCTCGGCCGCCGAGACCATCCGGCCGCTGGTCGGGGCCCAGGGGCAGGTGCTGGCCAATCCCGGCGCCAACAGCGTGGTCGTCGCCGACTTCGCCGACAACCTGGCCCGCATCCGCTCGCTGATCGGCCGCATCGACGTCGACCGCACCGGGTTCGAGGTGGTCACCCTGCAGAACTCGTCGGCGCGCGAGATCGCGGCGGTGCTCCAGTCCGTCCTCGCCCCGCCCGGCGGACAGCCGGGGCAGGGGATGGTCACCGTGACTCCCGTCGAGAGCTCGAACTCCATCGTCCTGCGCGGCGATCCCTCGGCCATGGCCCGCATCCGGCCGCTGGTCGAGGACCTCGACCGACGCGCGGAGTCCGCCGACGACGTCAAGGTCATCTTCCTGCAGCACGCCAACGCCGAGGCCCTGCTGCCGGTGCTGCAACAGATCGTCGGCCAGCAGGTCACGGCCGCCAGCGCCAATGCGGAGCCCGGCGCCGCGCGCGGCGGCTCGACCGAGCCCGCCGGCGCCGTTGCGTCCATCGCGGCGCCCGTCGCGCCCGCGCCGGGCCAGCGCGCCACCATCGCCCGCTTCCCCGGGGCCAACGCCCTGGTCATCTCGGCCTCGGCCGACACCCAGCGGATGCTGTCCGAGGTCATTCGCCAGCTGGATCAGCGCCGCCAGCAGGTGCTGATCGAGGCCATCGTCGTCGAGCTGTCGGACAATGCCGTTCGCGAACTGGGCGTGCAGTGGCTGCTCGCGGGCGAGGACGGCAATCCGGTCGGCCTGACCAACTGGTCCGACAGCGCCGCGCCGCTGGCGCCCATCGCGGGCGGGGCCGCGGCCGGTCAACTGGACGAGGACGACCCGCTGCGCGAGCAGCTGCAGAACCTCGCCCTGAACACCCTGCTGGGCGCCAACGGCTTCGTCGGCGGCGGCGGCGGACGCATCGGCGACGGCCTGTTCGGCTTCATCATCAATGCGGCCAAGACGGACGACGGCTCCAACCTTCTCCAGACCCCGTCGCTGATGACGCTGGACAATGAGGAGGCCACCATCCTCGTCGGTCAAGAGGTGCCGATCACGACCGGCGAGACCCTGCTGGACGGCAACTCCAACCCCTTCCGCACGACCCAGCGCCAGGACATCGGCGTCAAGCTGATCGTGCGGCCGCAGATCAACGCCGGCGGCTCGATCACCCTGTTCCTGCGGCAGGAGGTGTCCAGCATCAACGGCGTCCTGAGCAACTCGGCCAGCGACCTGGTGCTGAACAAGCGCGAACTGGAGACCACCCTGGTGGTCGATGACGGCGACATCGCCGTGGCCGGCGGGCTGCTGGACCAGAACGACCGGGTGTCGGTCGACCGGGTGCCCGGACTGAGCAACATCCCCCTCGTCGGCGGCCTGTTCCGCTCGACCAGCCGTCAGCGCGGGCGGACCAATCTGATGGTCTTCATCCGCCCGACCATCATCCGCTCGCCGGCCGACGCCCAGACGCTCGCCGCTGACCGCTGGGGCTATATGCGCCAGCAGCAGCTGGACAATGCGCCCGGCGTCGAACCCAGCCTGGACGAGATGCTGCGCGACTATATGCGCGCCCAGCCGCCGGTCGCGCCGGACTACGTCATCACCGCCCCCGTCGGCGACGTGGTCATCGCGCCCCTGCCGCCCGTCAACGATCCCGCACCGCAGGCGTGACGGGGCGATGATCACCCTGATCAATCCGACCCTGCCCTACGGCTTCGCCAAACGGCACGGCGTGATCCTGCTCGACGCGGGCGAGATCGCCGTGGTCGGCCTGCGCGAGGGCGCCGACCCCTCGGCCCTGATCGAGACCCGCCGCGCCTTGGGCCGCCCCCTGCGCGTCGAGCCGCTCGGTCAGGCCGCCTTCGACCGCCAGCTGTCCGAAGTCTACGCCGGCGACCATCTGAACGCCGCCGACGGCGACGATCTGGACATGCCCTCGGGGCTGGAGAGCCTGATCGACGACATCCCCGCCGCCGCCGACCTGCTGGACACGGCCGACGACGCCCCGGTGATCCGCCTGATCAACGGAATCATCGCCGAGGCCGTCCGCACCGGCGCCTCCGACATCCATCTGGAGCCGTTCGAGACCGCCCTGACGGTGCGCATGCGGGTCGACGGCGTGTTGCGCGAGACCCTGTCGCTGAACCCCCGGATCACGCCGCTGCTGGTGTCGCGCATCAAGGTCATGGCCCGGCTCGACATCGCCGAGAAGCGCGTGCCCCAGGACGGGCGCATCCCCCTGACCCTGGGCGGCAAGACCCTGGACGTGCGCGTCTCGACCCTGCCGTCGCGCGCCGGCGAGCGGGTGGTGCTGCGCATCCTCGACAAGGAGCAGGCCGGACTGACGCTGGACCGGCTGGGCATGTCGGCCGAGGCGCTGGACGCTTTCCGCCAGGCATTGAAGGAGCCCAACGGCATCATCCTCGTCACCGGCCCGACCGGCTCGGGCAAGACCACCTCGCTCTACGCCGGCCTGTCGCTGCTGAACGACGCCACGCGCAACATCCTGACCGTCGAGGACCCGGTCGAATACGCCATCGACGGCGTCGGCCAGACCCAGGTCAATCCCAAGGTCGGCATGACCTTCGCCGCCGGCCTGCGCGCCATCCTGCGTCAGGACCCGGACGTGGTCATGGTCGGGGAAATTCGCGACGTCGAGACGGCCCGGATCGCGGTCCAGGCCTCGCTGACCGGCCACCTCGTCCTGTCGACCGTCCACACCAATGACGCGGCAGGGGCGGTCACCCGTCTGCGCGACATGGGCGTCGAGCCCTTCCTGCTGGCCTCGACCCTGCGCCTGATCGTGGCCCAGCGGCTGGTGCGGCGGCTGTGCGGCGAGTGTCGCCGGCCCGAGACGGCGGACGCGGCCACGGCCCGGCTGGCCGGGGTCGAGCGCGGCGCCCGCGTCTGGCGGCCGCAAGGCTGCGCCCACTGCCAGAACACCGGCTATGTCGGCCGCGTCGGCCTGTACGAAGTCATCCGCGTCGACGACCGCGTCCGCCGCCTGATCGCCGCCGAGGCCGACGAGGAGGCGATCAACGCCGCCGCCTTCGGCAAGGCCGGGGCCGACACCCTGACCCAGCGCGCCCGCGCGCTGGTGCTCGAAGGCGTCACCTCGGTGGAGGAGGCCGTCCGCGTCACCCGCCAGGAAACCGCGGACCTCGAGCCCGACGCCGCAGACCACGGGGTCGCGGCCTGATGGCGGCCTTTGACTATGTCGCCGTCGACGCGGGGGGGCGCACCGTCACCGGCGCCGTGACCGCCGCCGACGAAGGCGCCGTGCGCGCCGTCCTGGCCCGCCGCCGGCTGATGCCGCTCGAAGTCACCACCGCGCGCGGCGCCGTCTCCCGCACCGAACAGGCCGCACCGCGCAAGGCGACGAAACTCAACGCCAAGACTCTGGCCCTGACCACGCGGCAGCTCTCGACCCTCGTCTCCGTCGCCCCGATCGA
Organism: Brevundimonas sp. UBA7664; assembly: GCF_002483305.1. Taxonomy (GTDB): domain Bacteria; phylum Pseudomonadota; class Alphaproteobacteria; order Caulobacterales; family Caulobacteraceae; genus Brevundimonas. The sequence goes on along the minus strand of NZ_DLHQ01000064.1, from coordinate 74,420 downwards.
GGAGGCGTTGCGCACCATCGCCCTGCAGGCCGATCGCCCCGCCGTCCGCCGCGTGCTCGACGGCGTCCATGCCGGCGTCATGGAAGGCCGCCGCCTGTCCGACGCCATGGCCCTGCAGGGTCAGGCCTTCCCGCCGCTGTACCGGGCCATGGTCTCGGCCGGCGAGACCTCGGGCGCGCTTGAGCCGATCCTCGAACGGCTGGCCGACGGGCTGGAGCGCGATCAGGTGGTGCGCGGCAAGGTCGTCACCGCCCTGGTCTATCCGGTCGTCCTGGCGGTCGTGGCCCTGGGCGTCATCACCGCCATGATGACCTTCGTCGTGCCCAGGGTGGTCGACCAGTTCGACAGCATGAACCAGACCCTGCCGCTGCTGACGCGGTTGGTGATCGGCGTCTCGCACCTGATGCGCGACTGGGGCTGGCTGCTGGCGCTGGTCCTGATCGCCGGCGGCCTGATCGGCGCGGTGCTGCTGCGCAATCCGGCGATCCGGCTGCGCGCCGACACCGCCCTGCTGCGGCTGCCCCTGATCGGCCGCCTGACCCGCGACCTGCACGGGGCGAAGATGGCGCGGACCCTGTCGACGATGATCGCCGCCGGCCTGCCGGTGCTGGAGGGCCTGACCATCACGGCGCGCACCGTCTCCAACCGCCGCCTGCGGCTGGCGACCGAGACCATGGCCGACGCCGTGCGCGAGGGCGGGGGCCTGTCCGCCGCCATGCGCCGCGCCGACGTCTTCCCGCCGATCCTCGTCTACATGACCGCCTCGGGCGAGAGCAGCGGCCGGCTGGAGCCGATGCTGGAGCGCGCCGCCGACTATCTGGAACGCGAATTCTCGACCTTCACCGCCGTGATGCTCAGCCTGCTCGAGCCGGCGATCATCGTGGTCATGGGCGGCGTGGTCGCCCTGATCGTCCTGTCGATCCTTCTTCCCATCCTGCAGATCAACACCCTGGCGATGGGGTGAGGAGCGTAGCCATGACGACTGAAATCCAACGCAAAATCGTAAAGCGCCGCCGGCGCGCGGGCTTCACCCTGGTGGAGCTGATGGTGGTCATCGTGATCATCGGCCTGCTGGCCACGGTGGTGGCGATCAACGTCCTGCCCAGCCAGGACCGGGCCATGGTCGGCAAGGCGAAGGCCGACATCTCCACCCTGGAGCAGGCCATCGAGACCTACCGCCTCGACAACCTCGACTTCCCCGCCGACCTGCAGGCGCTGGTCGCCGCCCCCGCCGGTCTGGCCAATCCCGACCGCTATCGTCCGGGCGGTTATGTGCGCCGCCTGCCGGAAGATCCGTGGGGCAATCCCTACGGCTATCGCCGTCCCAGCGCGCACGGCGGTCAGTTCGACGTCTTCTCCCTGGGCGCGGACGGCAAGGAGGGGGGCGAGGGCAATGACGCCGATCTGGGCAACTGGCAGGCATAGTCGGGGCGCTAACGCTCGCGACGCGGTCGCTCGCTGCTTGAGCGCCGGGCGCGCGCGAAGCGCCTGGCCGCGTCGGGTCGACAGGGCGGAGCCCTGTGACCGCGGCCCGACAAAAAGAGCGGGTTTTACGCTGGTCGAGTTGCTGATGGTGGTGGCCATCCTCGGCTTGGCCGCCGGCGCCGTCGTGCTGGCGGTCCCGGACCCGCGTCCGGCCGTGGGAGCGGAGGCCGAGCGGTTCGCCGCCCGGCTGTCGCGCGCCCGGGACGAGGCCGTGCTGTCCAACCGCCCGGTCGCGGTCGAGGTCACCCCGACCGGCTATGGCTTCACCGTCTTCGACGGCCGCGAATGGTCGGCCCTGTCCGATGGCCCGTTCGGCCTCGAAACCTGGCAGGCGGGCACGGCGGTCGGACCCACGGAGGGCGCGCGCTTCGTCTTCGATCCCACCGGCGTGGCCGAGCCGGCGACCCTGACGCTGGCCCGCGACGGCAAGGGCAGGACCGTGACGGTGGACGGGGCAGGGGAGGTCGCCCTGCAATGACCCGCGCCTCCGCCAGACAGGGCTTCACCCTGATCGAAATGCTCGTCGCCCTGTCGGTGTTCAGCCTGGCCGCCATGGCCCTGCTCAACCTGTCGGGCGAGAACACCCGCTCGGCCGCCCGCGTCGAGACCCGCACCCTCGGCGGCGTCGTCGCCGAAAACCTCGCGGTCGAGGCCGCGACCCTGCCTTCGATCGGGGAGGGGACATCCTCCGGCGAGATCGAGCTCGCCGGCCGCCGCTGGCGCTGGACCCGCGCGGTCGTCGCCACTGACGTCGCCGGCATGCTGCGCATCGAGATCCGCGTCAGCGACGCCGAGGGTCAGGCCGCCGACCGCACCCTGTTCCGGTCCCGCGCCTCATGACCCGCCGCGACGGCTTCACCCTGGTCGAGGTTCTGGTCTCGCTGATGATCTTCGCCATGATCGCGGCGGCGGGGGCGGGCGTGCTGGGCGTGACCATCGACAACCGGTTCGCGGTCAAGGCCGCCAGCGACCGCGTCGGCGACCTGCAGCGCATGCGCGGTCTGCTGCGCGCCGACCTCGGCCAGGCCACGGCCCGCCGTTCGCGTGGTCCCACCGGCCGCCCGACGCCCCAGCCCATGGTCGGCCCCGCCGCGCCCGGCGACCCCCTCCTCGTCCTCACCCGCGCCGGCTGGAGCAATCCGGGCGAGGACGCCCGCCCGTCGCTGCAACGGGTCGAATACCGCCTGGTCGAGGATCGCCTCGAACGCCGCGTCTCCAGCCACCTCGACGGCGCCCGCCCCGGCCCGCCCCAGGTGCTGTACCGCGGCGTCCGCGATGTCGCGGTCAGCTTCGTGCGCGACGGCGAGGCCGCGCCGGCCTTCATCTCCAGCATCGACCGTCCGCTGCCCGACGCCGTGCGCATCGGCATGACCCTTGAAGGCTACGGCCGCATCGACCAGCTGTTCCTCGTGGGCGCCGGCCGATGAACCGGTCCCGGCGCGAGCGCGAGGGCATGGCCCTGCTGACGGTGCTGCTGCTGGTCGCCGTCATGTCGGTGGTCGCCGTGGCCATCCTCGACGACGTTCGCTTCTCGGTGCGCCGCGCCACCAATGTCGAGACCCAGAGCCAGGCCCAGTGGTACGCCGCCGGCGCCGAAACCCTCGCCCATGCCCAGATCAAACGCCTGCTCGCCGCCGGCCCGGCGCGGACGCCGCTGGACCCGGCGTGGAACGGCCGGACCCTCAGCTTCCCCGTCGACGGCGGGACGATCACGGCCACGGTCACCGACGGCCAGGCCTGTTTCAACCTTAACAGCCTCGTGCTCGGCTTCGGCGAGGACCTGACCGCCCGTCCGCTCGGCGCAGCCCAGTTCCGTGCGCTCGGCCGGGCCGTCGGCGCGCCCGACAGCCGCATGCGGGCTATCGCCGACGCCCTGACCGACTGGCTCGACGCCGATGCGACGGCTCTACCGCTCGGCGCGGAGGACGGCGCCTATGCCGGTCTGGCCAAACCCTATCGCACCGGCGGCGTCATGCTGGCCGAGGTCAGCGAACTGCGCGCAGTGAAGGGCGTCGACGCGGATACATACCGCCGCCTCAGGCCTCATGTCTGCGCTCTGCCGACTTCGCGCCTGTCGCCGCTCAACGTGAACACCCTGACGCCGGAGCAGGCGCCCCTGCTGACCATGCTGACGGACGGCGCCCTTACGCCACAGCGCGCGAGGGCGGTGATCGCCGCCCGGCCCCGCGACGGCTGGCCCGACACCGCCGCCTTCTGGGCCCAGCCCGCCCTCGCGGCCCTGTCAGTCGACCCCGAGGCGCGCGACCAGATCACCGTCCTGACCCGCTTCTTCGACCTGCGGGTCGATGTCGAACTGGGCGGCTCGCACGCCGTCCGCACCGCCCTGCTCGAGGCCGCCCCTGACGGCCGCGTCCGCACCGTGATCCAACGCTGGACCCCCGAAGAATGAAACCCACCCGTCTGATCCTCATTCCAAGCCTCGGCAGCGAGCCCGCGCCCTATCTGGTCATCGCCGATGGACAGGTCAGCGAGCGCGGCCTGCTGGCGCTGGACGCCGTCGAGCGGCCCGGGCCGATGCGCACCGTCGCTGTCGCCCCCGGCGCCGACGTCACCCTGCGCTGGCTCGACCTGCCGGCCGGCGGCCCCGCCCAGCAGCGCGCCGCCGCCCTGTGGATGCTGAAGGACTCGCTGGCCGCTCCGGCCGACCGGCTGGCTGTGGCGCTGGGCCCTGTGCCGGCGGCGGGCCGGCCCCGCCTTGTCGCCGTCGTCGGCCTGTCCCTATTGCAGGCCTGGACCGACTATCTCGACGCGCTCGGCGTGCGGGCGGACGCCATCGTGCCCGACGCCCTGGCCGTGCCCGAGCCGGACGAAGACGACCGGCTCAACGCCGTCGCCTTCGGGCCGGCGATGGCGTTGCGGGGCCGGGATTTCGCCGCCAGCGTCCAGCCCGACCTGGTCGAGCTGGTCGCCGGCGCCCGCCGCGTCGTGCCTGTCGAGGACAGCGACGCCGTCGAGCGCGCCCTGATCGACGCCGCCCTGTCACCGCCCGTCAACCTCCTGTCCTCTCAGGACCGCAGAAGCGTGACCACCCGACGCGGCTGGGCCGTGGCCTCGGCTCTCGCCGGCCTGCTGCTGATCTCGCCGCTCGTGCTGGTCGCCGCCGCCGCGGCCCGGGACGACATCGACGCCCGCAACGGCCTTGAACAGGCCCGGGCCGAGATCGCCCGCGTCGCTCCCGATCTCGCTGCCCGGCCCGATCCGGTCGAGGCCCTGCGCCAGCGGGTCCGCGCCGCCCCGCCGCCCGGCGGTGTCATCGGCGCGACGGCCGCGCTGTTCGCCGCCGTCGAAAGCGTGGAGGGGGCGGAGCTGGACCTGCTGATCGTCGATCCCGCCGCCGGCATGAAGGCCAGCGTCACTCATGCCGACTATCAGGACATGCAGGTGATCGCCCGGGCCATGCGCGCCAACGGCCTGGAGGTCACCGAAACCGGCACGCTCGACGACCGCGGCCGCATCGTCAGCGACATCACGATCGGGAGCGGCCGATGACCCGGCTGCTGAACAACGCCGGGGTCTGGTGGAGCGGCCGCACGGTGCGCGAGCGCCGCATGCTGATGGTCATGGCGGCCCTGCTTCTGGCCACGGCGGCCTGGCTGGGCGTGGTGAGACCGGTTCTGGAGTGGAGGACGGCCGCCGCCGAACGGGCCGAGGCGGCCTCGGCCACGCTTGCGGACGTGCGCACAGCCGTCGCCTCGCTCGGGCCCTCGCGCGCCCCGGCCGCAGCGCCCGCGGAGGGGCTGGAACCCCTGATCCGTCGCACCGCCGAGGCGGCGGGTCTGGACGTCGTCACCGCCATGAGCGCTTCGGGGCAGCTGGGCTTCCGGCTGTCGCGCGTCCCGTCGGGGCCGTTGTTCGCGTGGCTCGCGGCGCTGGAGACGGATCACCGCCTCCCGATTTGCAGCCTCGGCGTCGTCGAGAACACCGACGCCACCCTGAATGTGGAGGGCGCATTCTCTGTGGCAGCCTGCGCGGGTTGAGTCAGGGCTATCGCCCGCTCTGTGACGACCGGATGTCAAATTTCATACTTCAAAGCGTCGCATAACATTTACATTCGCTGCGAATGGCGCATTATCGCTCCGGGTCCTGACTGTTTCAGGCGTTCGGGAGAGACTGAGATGCGCACTTTCACCAGCCTTGCCGGCCTTGCGGCCCTGGCCGCCTCGGCGATCCTTCCGGCCGGTATTGCGAGCGCCGGGGACGTCACACAGGCGTCCGCGCGATCCGAGGCGCGGGTGGTTCTGATCTGCGGCACAGACGCGGCGACCCGCCGGGCCTTCACCCGCGAGCATGGCGCTGCGCCGGTCTTTGTCACCGCCCGGGAGGCCCTGTCGGTGCGGACCTCGGACCCCGCCTGGAGCACGCCCCGCTGCATGACCGCCCGCGAGCACGCCCGCTATCGCGAGGCGTCCACGACCTACGCGGCTGTTCGCTAGGGGTCACCGCGGCGCGACGCGGACGGGATCGTCCTGGAGCTGGTTCGGGACGCCTTCACACCCGGCTCACCTGTTTCCGGGCTCCGCAGAGGTCGCAGAATTCGCTGTCGGGCCGGCGTCGGTCGGGTCGCCAGCGATGGCGTCTGCATTTCAACTTCCTGACCAGCCTGCGAACCCATTTAAGCATCGTCGTACTGTTTCCTTCCGGCCGGGGCCGTCTGGTTCGCGACCCTAGAGGTCCGGAAGGCCCGGGAAAAGCTTTCCCATGGGGAAAGTTCCGGGTTGCTCACAGTTTCGGTGGCGGAGGGAGGCGGCCGACCCCTGTTCGTGAACCGGACCGGGTCTGACGGGTTGCGGTGGGTGTCCCGTTGCTTCCGGCGCCCTGCATGCCTCGAATTTCGCCTTATCTCGACCGGTTGAACCGGTTTGCCGGCCGTCTCGCGGCCAGGGCCCGGCCGCGTCATTTCGCATGGGCTCTGGCGGTGGCCGTTGTCGGGATCGGGCTGGCGGGAGTCCGGACCGTTGTGCTGCCCGTGCCGCGACCGGTGCTCGACAGTGAGCGCCTCCGGATACAGGTCGTGGCGCCGGTCGAACCCGAGATCACGGCCGGTCCGGTGATGGAGGTCGGCGAACTCGTTGACACGCTTGAGTCGGCGCCCCCGGCCTACGCCATGGTGGAGCCCGCCGCCTATGCGCCGGCGGACGGCGCGTTCGAGGCCCCGGAGCCGCCGCCTCCGCCGAAGCGATATGTCGATGACGCCTTCGTTCGCGCCCCGCCGCCTCCCGAACCCGCCGAGCCGTCGGGACGTGAGGGCCGCGTCGCCCGCTGGTTCGGCTTCGACGGGCCCGAGCGCGACTACCGGGCCGAACGTGAGGCCCGACGGGCGCGGCGCGAGGCGCGGATCGAGCGGGAGCGCGCGGGCCGCGAGCGCCGCTGGTATCGGTCGGACGGTCGGCCTGTCGATGAGCGGGAAGGGGACCGGTCGTGGTCTGGTCGCGGGGATGACGCCCCGCCGCCTGACGGCCGGGACTGACCCTTCCCCGCGCCGCCTGAGCGTCTTCCCCGCCAACCTTGCGGAACAGGGATACATGATGCCCGTTCGGGAGTATGCTGCGCTATCGTGACGACAGGCGTCGGGATTGGCCATGATTTCACTGCTGTTCGCACTATCCCTCGGTCAGGTCCCTCCGGCCGCTCCGGCCTCGCAGGAAGCGCAGGCGATGCTGCAGTCCTGCGAGATGACGCCCCAAGGCTGGGTCTGCAACTATCAGATGCCGGCGGTGATCCTGCGCGGCGCCCCGCCCGGATCCGTGGTCATGTCCGATCCGCCGGCCATCGCCGTTCCGGTGCCGCCGACGGTGTCGACCCTGGCCCCGCCGGCTGAGATCAGCTCGGCCGAGGCGGACCGGCAGGCGCGGCTGATCGCGCGCTGCGCCGACGCCTCATGGCTTTCACTGTGCCTTCCGGACGATCGACGCGAGGCCCGGGCCTTGCGGGATGCGGCCAACGCCCGCGCAGCGCTCAGGGCGGACGTCAGCCGGTTGCTGAGCGAGGATCGCTGCGAAGACGCCATACGGACCGCCCTGGCCGGGGGCGACATAGCCCTGGCCGTGGAAGTCCGGAGCCAGAATTTTTGTGCGCCGCAGACCCCCGAGGTCGGGACCGAGGCAACGGCGGAGGCCGCGGTCGTCCCGAACTGACGGCGCCATAGCTCCGGATGACAAACAGGCCCGACGCCTTGCGGCGCGGGCCTGTCGTTCCTTGAAGCGAGACCCCGGCCGGAGCGCGTCCGGCCGGGGTTGGTCCTGACGGTCCTAGCCGCGCTCGCCGTCGTAGCTGCGCGGCGCCGTGTTGCCGCCGTGCGTGACGGGCTCGCACTCGATCACGCCTTCGCAGTCGGAGAAGTGGATTTCCGGCGGCTCGACGGTGACGTCGGACGGGCGGATGTGAACTTCAGGCGCGCGCAGATAGATCTGCGGGGCCCGAATACGGATGGGCGGGGCCTCGACATAGATCGGGGGGCCCTGGATATCGATGCGGCCCGACTCGATGGTGACCGGCCGACCGCGGATGCGGACACCCGGCCCGCCGGCGCGGACGACGTGCCACGGCCTCGGGGTATTGTACCAACTCACCTCGTAGTCGCACAGGCAGACTCCGTAGGCGTCGCGAGGGCCTCCGTCGCGGCACGGAGGCGGGGGATTGTCGCAGCAATACGTCGGGGGCGGCGGCGGCGGCGGCGGCGGCGGTCCGTAGCCCCGGTCCTGGGCGGCTGACGTTCCGGCGCTTCCGGCCAGGGCCAGCAGAGCGCCGGCGGCGGCGATGACTATGTGTTTCACTTGAAGCTCCCCAAAATCCAGTCCTCGGTTAAGGCCCTGAACAACCCCACAGCCAGGGACCGAAGTATCATCGTTATGGTAACCTTAACCGCTTGGCAAGGCGACGGTTGCTCAACGCGGACCGGATTGTGGCGGGGGCTGCGACTCTTGCGCCGGTTGGGCGAGTTATTCGCTTTTCAGGCGAAAAACTCAGCTCTGGCGCGGCGAATTCGCCCCTGACCATGCCCGCTTCCGCGATTGCGTGTGCAACTTGACCCCGCGTGATCTTGGCAGCCGCCCGCACCCGGTCTAGGTCGGTGCGCAATCCGATCTCCGGCCGTCCGGGGATCGAGCTTTACGGGAGAAGCGCTCATGGCCGACCTGGCTCAAGTCACCGAACACATCCGCGGCGCCGTGGGCGACAACTCCGGTCTGGGCAAGACCGTGAAGATCGACCTGGGCGATGTCGGCAAGATCTATATCGACGGCGCCTCGACGCCCAACAGCGTCACCAATGAGGACAAGCCCGCCGACGCCACGGTGTCGATCAGCTGGGACGACTTCATGGCCCTGTCCAACGGCCAGCTCGACCCGATGATGGCCTTCATGCAGGGCAAGCTGAAGATCGCCGGCGACATGATGATCGCCCAGAAGCTGGCCCCGCTGCTGAAGCGCTGAGTGTGATCTGAAACAAGGCATTCCGCGGCGCGGTCCTCCACAGGGATCGCGCCGTTTCCTTTTCCGGAGCAAGACCATGGAATTCCGCCACAGCGACAGGGCCCTGCACTGGCAGGATCGGCTCAAGCGCTTCCTCGACGACCATGTCCTGCCGCGCGAAGAGGAATACCGCGCCCAGGTCCGCGAGAACCCGAAGCGCCAGCCGCCGGCCATGGAGGAGATGAAGGCGAAGGCGCGCGAGGCCGGTCTGTGGAACATGTTCCTGCCCGGCGATCACGGCGCCGGCCTGACCAATCTCGAATACGCCCCGCTGGCCGAGCTGATGGGCCGCCATCTCTGGTCGGCCGAGGTGTTCAACTGCAACGCCCCCGACACCGGCAATATGGAAGTGCTCCATATGTACGGGAACGAGGCCCAGCAGGCGCGCTGGCTCAAGCCTCTGATGGCCGGCGAGATCCGCTCGGCCTTCCTGATGACCGAGCCCGAGGTCGCCTCCTCCGACGCCACCAACATCCAGACCCGGATCGAGCGCGACGGCGACCACTATGTGATCAACGGCCGCAAATGGTGGTCGACCAACATGGCGCACCCGAACGTCGCGGTGACCATCGTCATGGGCAAGACCGACCCCGACGCCTCGGTCCACACCCAGCAGTCCCAGATCATCGTCCCCGTCGACACGCCGGGTTTCCGGGTCGAGCGGATGCTGTCGGTGTTCGGCTATGACGAACTGCCGATCGGCCACGCCGAGGTGGTGCTCGAGAATGTCCGCGTCCCGGTCGAGAACCTGATCGCCGGCGAGGGCCGGGGCTTCGAGATCGCCCAGGGCCGCCTCGGGCCCGGCCGCATCCACCACTGCATGCGCGTCATCGGCATGACCGAACGGGCTCTGGAGCTGATGGTCCAGCGCCTGCTGTCGCGCACCGCCTTCCGCAAGTCGCTGGCCGAGCATTCGGTCTGGGAGCAGCGCGTCGGCGAGGCCCGCACCAATATCGAGATGTGCCGCCTGCTGGTGCTCAAGGCCGCCTGGATGATGGACGAGGCGGGGGCCAAGAACGCCAAGTCCGAGATCGCCCAGATCAAGGTCGCCGCCCCGCGCATGGCGCTGCAGGTCATCGACGACGCCATCCAGGCCTATGGCGGGGCCGGCGTCTCGGCCGACACGCCCCTGGCCGAGATGTACGCCATGGTCCGCACCCTGCGCATCGCCGACGGCCCGGACGAGGTGCATAACCGGACGGTGGCGCGGCTGGAGTATGCGAAACACGGGGGCCGGGGCGGGTAGGGCGGTTCTCCCTCCCCGCTTCGGGGGAGGGAGAACCGCGCGGGGCTGGAGGCTGCGTCAGCCGACGTAGACCCGCGGAACCCGGGCGGTAATGGCGCTCAGCAACTCATAGCCGATCGTACCGGCCGCCGTTCCGGCGTCGTCCAGCATCCGGTTGGCGCCGAACAGCTCGACCCGGTCGCCGACGGCGACATTCAGGCCGGTCACCTCGACGGCGCAGGCGTCCATCGACACCCGCCCGACGATCGGCCGTAGTTCGCCGGCCACAAAGACCTGTCCCCGGGGGCTGTAGCTGCGCAGCACGCCGTCGGCATATCCGGCCGCGCAGGTGGCGATCCGGGTCGGCCCCGTGGCGGTGAAGGTCCGCGAATAGCCCACGGTCTCGCCGGCCGGCACGTCGAGCAGCTGAAGCACCTCGGCCGTCAGCGTCGCGACGGGCTGGATGCGAGGGTCGGGGCGGCCCTCTGGCCCGCCGCCGTACAGGCAGATGCCCGGCCGCGTCGCGTCGAAGGCGTAGTCGGGGCCGAGGAAGACGCCGCCGGAATTGGCGAAGGACCGCACCACGCCCGGATACCGCGCCACGGCCGCGGCGAAGGCGTCGCGCTGACGCGCGTTCATGGCCTCGGCCGGATCGTCGGCGCAGGCGAGGTGGCTGAGCACGAGGTCGAGGCCATCGAACGGCTCCGGCGCGGCCGCGGCGCGGAAACCCAGCCGGTTCATCCCGGTGTCGATCTGCAGGCCGCAGGGACCGCCCCCCGCCGCCCGCCATTCGGCCACCTGGGCGCCGGCGTTCAGCACCGGACGCAGGCCGGCGGCGCGCAGCCGCGCGGCCCGTCCTGTAAGGCAGCCGTCCAGCACATAGATGGCCGGTTCGGCGCCGAGGGCCGCGCGCAGCCGTTCGCCCTCGGAAGTCCGGGCCACGAAGAAGGTGCGCGCCCCTTCCGCCATCAGCCGCCGCGAACAGGCTTCGGCGCCGAGGCCATAGCTGTCGGCCTTGACCACCGGATGCACGGGAACGCCGCCGACCGCCTCCAGCGTGCGGAAATTGGCGGCGAGCGCGTTCAGATCGACGGTGAGCGTGGCCGGGGCGGGCATCCGGTCATCTAGAAGCGTTGCGTTGTGCGACGCAACACGCGTTGGCCTACAGGCGCGCGAAAGCTTCGCCCGCCGCGTCGAACAGATGGGCCTGGTCGGCCGGCACGCGCAGGCTCAGCGTCTCGCCGGTGGAGGGCCGCACATCGCCGGGCAACAGCACCGTCACCGGTTCCTCGCCCGCCGTCAGATAGGCGTAGGTGGCGTGGCCCAGGGTCTCGACGAAGGTCACCCGGGCCGACACCGTATCGCCCTTGCCGGCGAGGGTCAGATGCTCGGGCCGGACGCCGAGGGTGACCTTGTCGCCCGCCCTGGCCCGCCCGGCGTCGACGGCGACCTTCAGGGTTTCGCCCGCGCTGGTCCGTACGGTGGCGCCCTTTGCCGTCGCCGTGACGATCTCCGCCGGCAGCAGGTTCATCTTCGGACTGCCGATGAACTCGGCCACGAACAGGTTGCGGGGCCGCTCGTACAGATCCATCGGCTTGCCGACCTGTTCGACAATCCCGCCATGCAGGACCACGATCCGGTCGGCCAGGGTCATGGCCTCGACCTGGTCGTGGGTGACATAGACCATGGTGGTCTTCAGCCGCTCGTGCAGGCTGGCGAACTCATAGCGCATCCGCACCCGCAGGGCGGCGTCGAGGTTGGAGAGGGGTTCGTCGAACAGGAACACCTGCGGCTCGCGCACGATGGCCCGGCCGATGGCGACCCGCTGCCGCTGTCCGCCAGAAAGGGCCTTGGGCTTGCGGTGCAGCAGGTCGGTGATGTTGAGCGTCTCGGCCGCGCCGCGCACCCGCCGGTCGATCTCGGCCTTGTCCGCCTTGGCCAGTTTCAGGCCGAAGGCCATGTTCTCGTAGACGCTCATGTGCGGATAGAGGGCGTAGGACTGGAACACCATGGCGATGCCCCGGTCGGACGGGCCCAGGTCGTTGACGACCTTGCCGCCGATGGCGATGTCGCCCCCGGTCGCCTCTTCCAGACCGGCGATGGTGCGCAGCAGGGTGGACTTGCCGCAGCCGGACGGGCCGACGAAGACCACGAACTCGCCGTCGGCGATTTCCAGGTCGATGCCCTTCAGGACCTCGGTGGTCCCGAAGCTCTTGGTCACGCCGGTCAGCCGGACGTCCGCCATGTTTTCCTGCCCGCAGCTTCTTGTTGGGCCTACCGCGCTTCGCGCTACTTGAGGCCGGATTTTGCGGTCACCGTAAACGGTTACATGGCGGGATCAATCCTCGCGATGAGACGCCAGGCGGGGCTAGCGAGGCCCCTTGGCCTTATACGGCGCTCTCGGCGCCGCCGGCTTGCCGCGCGCGTCCTTGGACGCCCACGGACGGTCGCCGCCCTTGGGCTTGCCCTTCCATGGCTTGTCGCCCGCGGCCGCCGGAGCGGCTTCGGCGTCGGAGCGCGGGGTCCAAGGCGTCTTGCCCTCGGCGGCGGGCTTCTTCACCCACGGCTTCTTGCCTTCCGGCGTCGGGTCGTTCGGCGTGCGCTTGACCCACGGCTTCTTGCCTTCTGCGGCCGGGGCGGCGTCGTCGCGTTTCACCCACGGCTTCTTGTCGCCCTGCGGACGGTCCTCGCGGGCCTTCCACGCCGGCTTGTCGCCCGTCTCCTCGCGCTTGACCCAGGGCTTCTTGCCCTCGGCGGCCGGGCCCGCATCGTCGCGCTTCACCCACGGCTTCTTCTCCGCCGGCGCGCTGTCTTCGCGTTTGACCCAAGGCTTCTTCGCACCTTCGGGACGATCCTCGCGCGGCTTCCAGGCCGGCTTGTCGCCGCCGTCCTCGCGGGCCTTCCACGGCTTCTTCTCGGGTCGGTCGCCGCCCGCGCCGGGCTTCTTGTCCCAGCGGCTGACGGGCTTCTCGGACGGACCGGGTTTGACGGCCGGGTCGATCTTGACGCCGTCCTCGAGGCCCAGGGCGATGGCGGCCTCGAACTTGGCCTGCATCTCCTGGGTGATCTCGAACTTGGTCTCGCGCTCAAAGATCTTGATCGAGCCGATGTCGCGCTTGGTCACATGGCCCAGACGGCAGATGGTCGGCATCAGCCATTTCGGATCGGCGTTCTTGTCGCGGCCGATATTGATCCGGTACCAGGTCATGTCGCCGCCGCGGGCGAAGTCCGTGTACGGAACGTCGGCCTGGCCCTTGTCGTTCTTGCCGGTCTCCTGCTGGCGCTTCATCCGGTCGTCGTCATAGACGTCTTCCGGGGCGGGCAGCTTCTGCTGGTAGAGGCGGATCAGGGCGGCGGCGACCTGTTCGGGCGTGGTCTTCTCGAGCAGCTGCTTGCCCAGCGCCAGCACGGCTTCGTCCTCGACCGGCGCGATCAGCACCGGATCAGCCAGCATGCGGACATGGTCGTTGGCGAGGATCATCTCGGCCGAGGGCGGGCCGCTCCATTCGGCCTTGATCGAGGCCGATTGCAGCATCAGCTCGACCTTGCGGCGGCGCGTATAGCTGACCAGCAGGACGGAGACGCCCTTCTTGCCGGCGCGGCCGGTGCGGCCCGAACGGTGCAGCAGGCCGGCCTTGTTGACCGGGATCTCGGCATGGATGACCAGACCCAGATCGGGCAGGTCGAGGCCGCGGGCGGCGACGTCCGTGGCGACGCAGACCCGGGCGTGACCGTCGCGCAGGGCCTGCAGCGCTTCCGAACGCTGGCTCTGGGTCAGTTCGCCGGACAGGCCGACGACCGAGAAGCCGCGCTCGCGAAGGCTCGACGTCAGGTGCTTCACTCGCTCGCGCGTATTGGCGAACACCAGCGCCCCGGGGGCCTCGAAATAGCGCAGCACATTGACGACCGCGAGCTCGACCTCGTTCGGGGCGACGCGGATGGCCTTGTATTCGATGTCGGCGTGCGAGGCGTTGCCCGCGACCGTATCGATGCGCAGGGCGTCCTTCTGATAGGTCTTGGCCAGCTGCACGATGTCGCGCGCCAGGGTCGCCGAGAACATCAGGGTGCGCCGTTCGGCCGGCGCGGTCTCGAGGATGAAGGTCAGGTCCTCGTGGAAGCCCATGTCCAGCATTTCGTCGGCTTCATCCAGCACGACGGCCTTCAGCGTGGTCAGGTCCAGCGAGCCGCGCTCAAGGTGATCGCGCAGACGGCCGGGCGTGCCGACCACGATGTGACAGCCGCGGTTCAGCGCCTGGCGCTCGACCTTGGGATCCATGCCGCCGACGCAGGAGACGATGCGCGCCCCGGTCTGGGCATACAGCCACTGCAGCTCGTTGGAGACCTGCAGGGCCAGTTCGCGCGTCGGCGCGATGACCAGGGCCACCGGCGCGCCGAACTCGGCGAATTTCTCGGCCTCGCCCAGCAGGGTGGGGGCGAGGGCCAGGCCGAAGGCCACGGTCTTGCCGGAACCGGTCTGGGCCGAGACGAGAAGGTCGCGGCCCTGTTCGGCCTCCAGCACGGCGGATTGCACCGGCGTGGGCTCGGCATAGCCGCGTTCGGAAAGGGCGCGGTCAAGCGCGGGATGACTGGCGGGGAAGGGCATGGGCGGTCCAATAGCACGATTCAGCGCGCGAACGGTCGGCGCGGAAGGCGGCGGACGCGGGCCTATGACGGGGAATAACGGCGGAATGGTGAAAGCCGCCAAATTAAGGCTGACCTGTCCCGGCGCCCGATATCGGCTTTACGAATTGGAGAGCCTGACGGGGCATAGTGGGCGACGTCAGACAGGCTTCCCCCATGTTCGTCCTCCGCGCCGCCGGCTCAACGCTCCTGATCTACGCCCTGTTCAACGCCGCCTTCGGCCTGAACCGGCAGGAGCTGCCGTGGCTGTTGTCGGCCGTCCTGCTGGCCATCGGCGGCTTCGCCCTGCTGGCGGCCCAGCCGTGGTCGCGGATCGTGGTGCTGTCATCGGCGGTGGCGGCGGCCATTGTCGGCGCCATCAGCCAGTTCCGCACCGCCGTCGACGTCGACCTCAGCCTCGAGTCCGCCACCGTGGCCTGGAGCCTGTGGTCGGCGCTGTGGCTGGCGACCGCCTACATCGGCACGAAATATTTGACGGACAAGGGCGTGGCGCTCGAGGAGCTGTAGTGGGAAACATCGCACTCAAATTCGCCTTCGTCGGCCCGGCGGTCTTTCTGCTGGCGGTCGGTGGCGTCGATCTGCTGGCGGTGAACCGGTCGCAGGAGCGGCTGCAGGTCATCGCCGACGGCGCCGCCGCGGCCGGCGCGCTGGCGCCGGGAACGGACGCCGCTGCGGCCCGGGGGCGCGCGGCGGCCTTCGTCGCCGCCGAAATGCGTCAGTGGCCGGACGCGCCGGCCTATGAGGCGAAATATGTGATCGTCGACCAGGCGGGCCGGAGGGCGCTGCGGGTCGTGCTGCTCGGGCACCGCCCGTCCTTCCTCGCCAACATGCTGCCGCCCGGGGGCTGGCATTTCATCGGCGACGCGAGCTCGGCGGCGGGCGCTGAAATGGTGGATGCGACAGGGATTGAACCTGTGACCCCCTCGGTGTGAAGGGCCTCGAAGGCAATTCCAGGGCATTTCAGGACTGTGCATAAGTCTGGAAATAACTGAAATAATGCGTTTTAATTTTTCAGCATTTTTCTTGCTTTTTCACAGAATCCTGCATTTGGCGCCCCACTAGCGCCCCACAAAATGCTAGTTTGGGTGGCGTTTGATTTGCAGCGCAGGCGCGAGGAGAGCGCGTTGTGGCCCGCCTTCAGCTTAGCACAGATCGCCAGGTGGCGGCCCTGAAACCCGCTGACAAGGTCTATGAGATCGGTGTCGGGGGGAGCCGCGGGCTGGGGGTTCGCGTCTTCCCTACCGGGCTGAGGCAGTTTGAATTCCGTTATGTCGCGGCGAACGGAACGAGGCGGCGTCTTTGCCTGGGCGCCTATCCCGACCTGTCGCTCGCCGAGGCCCGGTCCAAGGTCGCCGGATTGCGGATCGCGGTCGTGGACGGCGCAGATCCCGTCGCGGAAAAGACCGCCGCCCGTGAACGGGCGCGAACCGGAGAAACCCTCGACGAGCTGGCCGAGGCGTACTGGCAGGCGGCGACGGTTGGACTCCACGGAGGACGCCGCCGGCCGAAGCGGGAGGTCACCCTCGGCAACGAACGCCAGATGTGGCGCAACCACATCCAGGCGCGTCTTGGCGCGCGGCCTTTCACGGAAATCCGGCGTGCGGACATCAAGATCTTCATGCGGACGCTGGTGACCGAGAGCGGGTTGGCCGCCGCCAGCGTGGCGTCGATCGGCGCGCTGCTGCACGCGGTCCTGGGATTCGCCGTCCTCGAGGAGCGGATCGAGTCCAATCCCGCGCTCGGCCTGGCTCGACCGCTGGCGCTCACCGCGCGCGAGCGCATGTTCGACGACGCGGCCTTGAGGACGCTTTGGGCAGCCGCGTCCGAGGCGTCCGTGCCGAGGGCGCCGGGCGAGAAGACAGCCGGGATCCATGCGCGTCTCGAGCCGGCCATGGGGCTGGCTGTCCAGCTGTTGATGCTGACCCTGACCCGCCGCAACGAGGTTGCTGGAGCCCGGAAGACGGAGTTCGACCGGACGGCGAAGATCTGGACCATTCCGTCGGAGCGGGCGAAGGCCAAACATCAGCACGTCGTGCCGCTGGGAGACGACGCGCTCGAGGTGCTGGAGGTCGCCTGGGCCCTTGATCCAGGCAGCCCCTATCTCTTTCCATCCGCCCGATCTCCGGGCCAGCATCTCGATCCGCACGCCATCACCCGCGCGTTCGCCCGGACCTGTACGCGCAGAAAGCTCGCGGTCGGCTCGCCCCATGATGTCAGGCGGTCAGGCGCGACCACGCTCACGGGGCGCTACGGGGTTAGCCGCTTCGTGGTCGGCCTGGTGCTCGGACACACGCCCAATGAAGGCGCGGCCGTCACCAGCGTCTACGATCGGCACACCTATGTGCCGGAGAAGCGGGCGGCGCTGGAGCTCTGGGCGAGCCATCTCGTTCGGCCCGGCCGCGCGACCGCCCCCCGCAAGCCCGCTTCGACCCCGGCAGTTGACGCCCATGTCGGCGAGGCGAAGGCGAGGGCGCTCGCCTTGTGTCAGAAGGGCGAGCTGCACGAGGCGGTGCTATCGATCTGCATGGACCTGTCGCGCCATCCGGACACCGCCAGCTCGCATCTGTCGATCCTCGGGAAGGTCGGTCTCGAACGCGCCGCGGCCGGCTCCCGCGCGCAGGTCGAAGACTGGATCAGCGGGTTTCGATAGCCCCTGAGAGAGGAGTAGACAAAATCCAACCTTAAGGGATTTTCACGGACATTGGCGGGCATGGACGCTTGGCGGCTTTCACCAACGATCTCGACCGACTCCCGCATGGGAACCACACGCCTGCCGTGGCGGACGAAGGCCGTGCGAACCGCGCCCGTGCGGCGCCCGTCGACGCGGCGGTCAGCCCGTCAGTCCTTGTTGACCAACTTCACCGGCCGGGCGACGCGCTTGCGGACGTCGGGATGCGGCGCCCGCTGGATGGGATTTTCCCGCCGGAGCATGAGCCACGCTTCGACCTCGGCGAGATCCCAGACTACGCAGCGCGGCGTGAGCGCGAACCGCCGCGGAAACTGGCCGCGCTGTTCCATCTCCCAGATGGTGCTGTCGGCGAGCGGCACCATCCGGCGTAGTTCCGTCTTCTTGATCATGCGCCTGATGCGCGCTGCGCCTTGATCGGCCATTGTGATTTGATCCCCCGAAAAGGCCGGTCGTAATCGAAAGTTGCGCATAGGACTAGCGGCGGGCCGGCGATCCGCGGCAACGAGGCCTTCTGACTGACCGATTCCGACAACCGCGGGCTCTATGATCGCGCCTGCTGCGCCACCCCTCCGCTCTACTATCGCGATCAGCCCTCCCGACGCCACTCCCCCGCGGATCGCCGAGCGGCAGTTCAGGGTTGAGTATAGCGGTCTCTATGCGAAAACGCGCATAGAATGGATTTATGTCACTTTGCGCATAGTTCCATTCTATGTGTTAAATCACATATTGCCATATTATGCGATTTCCCGCATAACACTGGGAAGGAGACTCCCATGAACCGGATAGCTCGTTCCCCCGGCCAAGTCGGCAACCTCATACAGCGATTCAGAAAGCTGAAGGGGATGAGTCAGACAGAACTCGCCGAACGATCAGGCATGCGCCAGGAGCTGATTTCCAAGATCGAAAGCGGCCACAACGGCGCAAAAATCTCATCGATCTGTGATCTGCTCGCGGCGCTCGATCTGGAAATGACAATCGGTCCCCGATCGAAAAGCTCATCCACCGATATCGAGGACATCTTCTGATGGGGCGTCGCAAGACCCATGCGCCGCTCAATGTGCTCATCAACAATCGTCTGGTCGGGCGATTGGAGAAAGAGCCAGGTGGCGCAATCGCGTTTCAGTACGATCAGAGCTGGCTGGACTGGCCGCCGCACTTCCCGATCTCGTTGTCGCTGCCGCCAAGGAAGGCCCCCTTCCGGGGCGAGCGGGTTGTCGCGGTTTTCGACAACCTTCTGCCGGACAATCCGACGGTTCGCCGCCTCGTAGCTGAGAAGACGGGCGCGCAAGGCACGGATTCCTACAGTCTGTTGGAGCAGATCGGCCGCGACTGCGTGGGGGCCATGCAGTTCCTGCCCGACGGAATGGTGATCGACGCATTCCAGCCGATTGAAGGCGAGCCGGTCAGCGACGAAGAGATCGAGGCGATCCTCGCTAACCTCGCGCGCGCGCCGCTCGGCATCGATATCGAACAGGAGTTTCGGATTTCGGTGGCGGGCGCTCAGGAAAAAACGGCGTTGCTGTTTCATGAGGGCCGTTGGAAACGCCCGATCGGCACGACGCCGACGACCCACATCCTCAAACCCCAGCTGGGAGAAATCCCGACGCCTTGGGGCATGATCGATCTGTCAAACAGCGTCGAGAATGAACACTACTGCTTGAAACTTCTCGAAGGGTTCGGCCTCCAGGTCGCTCAGACAGAAATGGCGACGTTCGGCGCGCGCCGTGTTCTCGTCGTCGAGCGCTTTGATCGGCGCTGGCGAGGCGATAGGCAACTCCTGCGCCTTCCGCAGGAGGATTGCTGTCAGGCGCTGTCGATTCCTTCGAGCCGGAAGTATCAAAATCAGCAGGGCCCGAGCGCGGTCGATATCATGACGCTGCTTCAGGGAAGCGATGAGCCGCTCAGGGATCAGGCCGCCTTCCTCAAGAGTCAGATGATCTTCTGGCTGATCGGCGCCACCGACGGGCATGGCAAGAACTTCAGCGTCTTTATCCGTCCCGGCGGCCGCTTCGAGCTGACGCCGTTTTATGACGTTCTAAGTGCGCAGCCAGCCTTCGATGCAAGGCGAATCCCGCACAACAAATACAAGCTGGCAATGTCGGTTGGAGCGAACTGCCATTACAAAATCCTCGACGTGCACGGTCGTCATTTTGTCGAGACAGCAAAGGAAGCCGGACTCGGTCAGGCGATCATCAGACAGGTTCTGGATGAGATCCGCCGTGATGCCCTCCCGGCGGCGGAACGTGCCCTTGGCCGCATGCCGGCAGACTTCCATGTCGACATCCACACATCGGTCGTGAACGCGATGACCGGACGCCTGCGGCAACTGGAAACGGCTTTCGAAGCGATATGAAGCGAGGGGCTCTGGCGTCGTGGCTACGCGAAATGCCTGAGCTTCGCGGCATGCCCAAGGGCTTAGTCGCCGGTCGAACAATCTGCTTTCCTTCTATGTGGCACCCCACGTCGGCAATTGAGTTCTCGGCGCTGCCGAGGCATGGTTCTCCCGAAGCTCACGTTACGACATTCGGCCGAATGAAGAGGGCTGGACCGTCCATGAGGTATGGACGGGTTGCCCAGCCGCCGTCGACGGCGCAGTCGAGAAGGGCTCGAGCTACAGACCGTCTATGCGTTGGCCGACGCACTGGCTTATCTGCCCGACCGTGGCGTGGGCGCCTAGTGATAGCCTCGGCGACCCCGCCCCCGCTGTTGGTTCGAATGATCCTGTCAGACCTACCGCTGAGGCTGCTCGAAGGTTCCATCCGCTCCCAATGGGGCCCTCATGATGCGTCGGAGAGCGGTGGGCATGCGAGCTTTGGCCGAGCAGATCATGAAGAGCGTCGGAGCGCTGCCCGAAGGCTCGTCGATCACCACCGGCTCGCTCCTGCACCTGGGAGGCCGTCCGGCGGTGCATAGGGCGCTATCGCGGCTGGCGCGCCGCGGCAGTTTGTTACGCGTCGGTCGAGGGCTCTACGTGTGCCCGTTGGAAACCCGCTTCGGCCTGAGAGCACCGTCGGTCGAGAAGGTCGCTCGCGCCATCAGCCAGCGACGAGGAGAGATCATCGTCACCCACGGCGCGGCGGCGGCGAACTCCCTGGGTCTAACGACCCAGGTGCCGATCCGCACAATCTATCTGACCAACGGGCCGAGCCGGCAACTCCGTGTCGACGGTCAGATCGTCGAGTTCAAGCATGCACCCGCATGGCAACTTTTACTCGCTGACCGGCCAGCCGGCGATGCAGTTCGGGCGCTGGCCTGGCTGGGTCCCGAGAAGGCTCAGACAGCAGTCGGGCCGCTGGAGCGAAAGCTGGGGCCTTCGGCGTTCGGAGAACTGATTTCAGTCAGGCCGCATCTACCGGACTGGCTGGCCCGCGCGCTCAGTCAATTCCCTACTCGCGACTGACGCCCTGCCGAAGGCGCCCTAAAGCGACTGCTTCGAGCGGTGAAAGACATCCGAGAGCCGGTCTTTTGAGGCAGGCGCGCTCGCAGATCGGCGGACGTTCCTTGCAGCGGGAGATGCGCGGCGCGCGGAACGAGCAGCAGGTCATCGCCGCGCGCAGCATTACCGGGGGACGATGCGAGTATCAGGCGTCGGCGGACGGGCCGCTGGTGCTGGAGTTCGACGACCTGCGGTTCCAGTGCCCTTTCGCATCGCCGCCCGGCACCTGCCGGACTGAGGTCGCCGCCGGCCACGCGGGCGCCCGTCAGGCCTGACGTCGCCTTGAGCAGACGAGCAATCGCGCCTCGCATTGATGTTCAGGGGCTTTCCGACTTGCGACGGACACTGACCTGACGCGCTCGGCCGCGGCGCCCTGAGGCGTCGCGAGGTTTGCGAAGGTCGTAACTCGCCACTTCTGGCGAAATAAGCAGGTTTTCGGCGGTAACTCGCCAGAACTGGCGAACTGCGATCATCCCTGTTGAGACGCGCCCGCTCGGGTGGAGCCGCCCGACGTGGTGGCTCCGCCGACGCGATGTGGAGCCGCCTATCCTCGATCGACCAGGGAGTAGCTGGTGCTGCGCCCGCCGCCGTCATCCTTCACGAGGATGCCTCGGTCGACCAGATCGTTGATGTCGCGCAAGGCCGTGTCGGGCGAGGACTTCGTCAGCGCCGCCCATTTGGTCGAGGTGAGCTTGCCTTCGAAGCCGTCGAGCAGCCGGTTGATGACCGTGCTCTGGCGCTCGCTCAACGTCTGACCTGCGAGCGCCTCCCAGAAGCGCGCCTTGCGCATCACATGGGTCAGGGTGGCTTCCGCACCGTCGAACGCGCGATCGAGGCAGCCGAGGAACCAGTCCAGCCAGAGGGTCACATCGAGCGCGCCTTTCTGGGTCGTCTCCAGGGTGGCGTAGTAGTCTTTGCGCTCCAGCCGGATCTGGGCGGACATGCTGTAGAAGCGCTGCGCGCTTTTCTCGGAGCGGGCGAGCGCCATGTCGGCGATCGCCCGTGCGATCCGGCCGTTCCCGTCGTCGAACGGGTGGATGGTCACGAACCACAGGTGGGCGATCGCGGCCTTGAGGACCGGGTCCGTCCGCGGCTCGCCGTTGAACCAGTCGAGGAACGCCCGCATCTCGTCCTGCAAACGGGCGGCGGAGGGCGCTTCATAGTGCACGCGCTCCCGTCCGAAAGGGCCCGAGACGACCTGCATCGGGCCGGAGCTCTCGTTGCGCCAGGCGCCGACGACGATCTTCGTCATGCCGCTGCGCCCGGTCGGAAACAGGGCGGCGTGCCAGGCGAACAGCCGTTCCTCGGTGAGCGGAGACGCAAAGTTCTGGGTCGCGTCGAGCATCATCTCGACCACGCCGTCGACGTTGCGATCCGCGGGGGGGAGGGTCCCGATATCCATGCCGAGGCGGCGAGCGATCGAGGATCGCACCTGATCCTTGTCGAGCAACTCGCCTTCGATTTCGCTGGATTTCAGGACGTCTTCGGTGAGGGTTTCGAGAACCGCTTCGGCGCGCAGGTCGAAGCGGAGCGTGTGCATCCGGCCGAGCAGCAGGCCCTGGCGGTGACGGACGGCGGCGAGCCGATCGGCGAGCGCGTCCGCGCGCCAGTCCAGACGCGGCCAGCCTTCGATTTCGTGGATGTATTCCGCCATTCCCCGCACTCCTTGCGGAGAATATGGGCGTTATTCGCCGCAAGAGCAAGGCTATTCTCCGCAAAGAGTGCGGAGAATAGCGCGTTTAATCTCCGCACACCGCGGCCGGGGCTCCCGCACGCTATCGGCTGCAGCCGCCGCACGTCCGGTATCCGCCGCCGTTCGGGCGTCGGCGCCGTCGTGCCCAGGCGGCTCCGAAACCCGCTGCGGGCCGCAGTCTCAGGGCCGAAGACGGAGACGACCGCTCAAGGGGCCGGCTGCGCGCCCTTCGGCGCCGCGTGCCGGGAGAAGCCGACCACGAGGATGGCGATCGTCAGCAGCTGAACGGCGACGCCTTCAACGGTCGGATAGAGACCGAGGATCTCGATACGGGGGATCCAGGCGAGCGGATGGACATCGAGCCAGCCGGCCTCCTGCAGCGCCGCCACCCCCTTGCCCACAAGGATGACCGACAGAACGGCCATGAGGATCGAGCTCAGGGAGAAGAAGCGGCCGATCGGCAGGCGCTTGCTGTAGGCCAGCAAGGCCCAGGCCACCACGGCCAGGAACGCCACGGCGGTCAGGGCACCGGCCAGCATGCCGAAGTGGCCGCCCTGGCTCCAGATCGCCGCATAGAACAGGATGGTCTCGAACACCTCCCGGTAGACCACGACGAAGGCGAGCAGGAACAGGAACCAGGCCGATCGCTTCGACAGCGCGTGGGAGAGCTTGTCCCGGATATAGGTCTGCCAGGCGTCGGCGTGCGACTTGCCATGCATCCAGATGCCGACCGAGACGAGCACGACCGCCGCGAGCAGCGAGCCGAACCCTTCGGTCAGTTCCCGACTGGCGCCGCTGATGGAGATGAAGAAGGTCGCGGCCGCCCAGGTGGCGCCGCCGGCGACCAGCGCGGCCACCCAGCCGCCGTGGACGTAGCGCAGCACCTCGGGCCGTTCGGCCTTTCTGAGGAAGGCGATCATCGCCACCACGATGAGCAGGGCTTCCAGCCCCTCGCGCAGCAGGATGGTGAAGGCCCCGAGGAAGCTGGCCACATTGTCCGCCTCCTGGGGCGCGAGGGCGCGCTCGGCCGTGTCCAGCAGGGCGTTCGCACGCGCGACCCGGTCCGCGACCTCCTGGGCGGGCGCGCCACGGCTGATCGAAATGCGCAGCTCGGTCATCGCGCCTTCGACCCGGCGCAACAGGGCGCCGTCGCGGGCGCCGAGCGCCGGCTCAATCGGTTCGACGCCGTCGAGATAGGCGGACAGCGCCAGGTCGGTGGCGGCCTTGCGGTCGCCGCGGCGGTAGGCCGCCTCGCTCTCAGCCAGACGCGTCCGCGCCAGGGTCAGCGTCGATCCGGCCGGGCGCGCCGCCGCCTCGGGATGACGTCGCAGATAGGCCGTGACAGCCCGCGCCTTCGTCTCGCCGATCCGGCTCGCCAATTCGGCGGGCGTCGCCTGGGTGATGGCGGCCAGATCGGGATAGGCGGCGCGGATCGCCGGCTCGGCCTTCCAGAGGCGCTCGCCTTCGGCGGCCTCCGCGTCGGTGAAGGCGAACCGGCCCACATAGAAGGCCAGGGCCCAGCGATCCTCGGCGGGCAGATGGGCGAAGCTGGCCATGGCCGTGCCCTCCAGCCCCTGATCGATCACCTGATAGAGGCCGAACACGCTACGCTGACGCGCGCGCTCTACGTCGGCGAAGGCGATCGCCGGCGGGTCGAGCCCCTCGGCGCCCGGGCCGTCAGCCCGCCCGGTCGCGCCGTGGCAAACCGCGCATTGCTCGGCATAGAGGGCGGCGCCGCGGGCCAGATCGGGCGGAAACGACGGCGCCAGCGGGCTCGGATAGGCCGTCAGCACGGCGCCGGCCAGCGCCTTCGCTCGGTCGCCGACGACGCGCGGGTCGGCCTTGTCCCGGATGGCGGCCTGCAAGGCCTCGGCGTCGCGAACGAGGCCAGCCTTGGCGGGATGGGCGGGCAGGGCGTCCAGGCGCGTCCGGATCTGGCTGCCGAACTCGATCATCTCGCCGTATTCGGCCGGATTGGTCACCTGGCCGTCGGCCACGGCGCCCGCGTAGTCGACCGCGACATAGTCCAGCAGCCGCCAGGCGACCTGCGCCTCCGAGGCGGACGGCGTCTGGGACAGGGCGGGAGCGGCCAGCCCCATCGCGAACAGCAGGGCGAGCAGACGGAGCAGAGGACGCATGATCAATCCAGATGTGAACGGCTCGCATTAGCATTCGGGCGGCGACGCTGTCGCGCTTTAATCGCGGAGCGGGCTGGGCGCGCAGGGGCGCCCGCGACCGCCGCTCACCTCGCCGGGGTGGCTCGGCGCCGGCCGGGCCGGCCGGGGTCAGACCACACGGCGCGCGACCATCAAAGGTGGATCGTGCGGTCGGCCACCGCCAGGCAGGCTTCGCGCAGGGCTTCCGGGAGGGTCGGATGCGCGTGGCTTGTCCGCGCCAGATCTTCGGCCGCGGCGCCGAACTGCATGGCCGCGACCGCTTCATGGATCAAACCGCCGGCCTCGGGACCCAGGATGTGCACGCCGAGAATCTTGTCCGTCGCGGCGTCTGCCAATACCTTCACCAGACCGTTCTTCTCCAGACGCGCCTTGGCCATGGCGTTCGCGGAGAAGGGGAACCGCCCGACGCGGTAGTCCACCCCGGCCGCCTTGAGATCCTCCTCGGTGCGGCCGACCGAAGCCAGCTCCGGCCAAGTGTAGACGACCGCGGGGATCGTCCCGTAATCCACGTGGCCGGCGCCCCCGGCCAGGCATTCTGCGAGGGCGATCCCTTCCTCCTCCGCCTTGTGAGCCAGCATGGCGCCGCCGATGACATCGCCGATGGCGTAGACCCCTTCCGCGCTGGTCCGGAAACCTTCGTCCACCGGAATATAGCCCCTGCGATCGGGCTCGATGCCGACGGTCTCCAGATCTAGTCCGGCGGTGGCGGGGCGGCGGCCAATGGAAACCAGCACGACATCGGCCCTGATCGTGCCTCGCGCGCCATCCCCCACGGGCTCGAAGTCGAGGACCACTTCCTCGCCCTCGATGCGGGAGCCGACCACCTTGTGAGCGAGACGAAACTGGAAGCCCTGCGCCTCGAGCACCTTCTGCAGTGCCGTCGACATCTCTGAATCAACGCCGGATGCGATACGGTCGAGCACCTCGATGACCGTGACCTCGCTGCCGAGCCGGCGCCAGACGGAGCCCAGCTCAAGACCGACATAACCGCCGCCGATCACCGCCAGATGACGCGGCGCCGCCATCAGGCTCAGCGCGCCGGCCGAGGTGACGATCCGGTGCTCGTCGATGGGAAGGCCGGGAAGTGTCGCCGCTTCCGATCCGCTGGCGAGGACGACCGCCTTGCGCGCCAACACCTCGAAGCTGCCGTCGGCGGCGCTCACTTCCACGCGGTCGCGCGCCAGCAGGCGCCCGCGACCTTGGAGACGAACGACCTTGTTCTTGCGCAGGAGGTAGGCGACCCCATCGCCCAGCTCGGTCACGACCTTGGCCTTGTGCCGCATCACACCGGCAAGGTCGGCCCGCACATTGTCGACCATGACGCCGAAAGCTTCGAGGTTGCGCGCCATTTCCAGTCGCTCGGTGGCCTGCAGCAGCGCCTTGGACGGAATGCAGCCGATATTCAGGCAGGTTCCTCCGAGAAGTTCCCGGTCGTCGATGACCGCCACCGACATGCCGAGCTGGCTCGCCCGGATGGCGCAGGGGTACCCGCCCGGCCCCCCGCCGATTATCACCAGATCATAGGACGTCATCGAAGCCATCGCGTCAGCCTTCGCTGTGAGTGAAAGAGGGAAGAGGGCGCCGGCCACCTGCGGGAGCCAACATCAGACGCCGCCCTCGCCGAGCAGCGGGCGCCGGACAGGCGCCGGCATGGCGCCCGCGCGAGATGCGGGTCTCGTCGTAGAACACCTGAGCCGCTTCGCGCGCCCTCAGACAGGCCGTCTCCATCAGCGCCAGGCGGGTCTCGACGGCGTCCGTGCCGCCCTGCTCCAACAGGCGGGAGAGGCGCCTGTACAGGTCCGTCAACAGGGCGAGGGTCTGGCCGGCGTGTCGCTGTGTCGATCGGTGCGCCATCGAAGTCCTCCATGGACGAAGGGAGCGCGACGAGGGCCGCGGGTCCACTCAAACGTCGCCGTCACCCAATGGCTCCTGCATCGTTCCAGGCCCGTCTTGACCTTCAGGAGGGCGACCTGCACGGAGAGGCTGAGGAGAGCCGTGCCAACCGGATCGGGGCTCGCCCGTCAAACCGGCGTCGAGGGGTCGTGCAGGGCTTCGATCACCTTGCAGGCGGACACCCGGCCGCCGGCGCATTCCGCTGTCATCCGCGAGAGCTCCCCCTGCAGGGCCCGGAGCTTGGCGATCTTCTGCGTCACCTCGGCCAGGTGGCGTTCGGCCAGAGTGTTGGCTTCGGCGCAGGGCCGGTCGGGGTGATCGGACAGATCCAGCAGGGAGCGGATGGAGTCCAGATCGAAGCCCAACTGGCGCGCATGCCGGATGAACGACAGACGGCGTTCCGCCGCATCGTCATACATCCGCCGGTCGCTGGCGGTGCGCGGCGGGGCGGGAAGCAGCCCGATCTCTTCATAAAAGCGGATGGTCGGGACCTTGACGCCGGTGGCCGCGGCGAGCTTGCCGATGGGGCGCAGGCCGGACGAGGCCGGGGAGGGCAGGGTCATCGCATCGTCTCGCAGCGGTGGGCTGAAGGGCGGAAGGCGCAGGGCGGGGGAGGGATCATCGGCCCAGGCCCATGAGGACGATGGCGGCGCCGAGGGCGGCGATCGTGGAGGCGCCGGTGAGGGCCATGCCGAAGGCCCGCGCCGCCGCGCCCCGGGCGTAGCCACGGGCGAACAACACCCGGCCGATCAGATAGAGGGCGACCAGCACCGGCAGCACGACCATCTCCTCGCCGCGCAGCACCGTGGCGAGGACCAGGTGGGCGCCCACCGCCAGGACCGTCTGCTCGAGGGAATTCTGAAGCACGGCGGCAGGCACGGCGAGCCTGGAGCTGGGCGCCCCGTAGGCGGAGCCCGGCCGGTCGGCGTCGGACCGGAACCGGATGCTGGCCACGGCCCTCAAACAACCGGCGAGCCACAGGAAAACAAGGAGGTCCGCCTTCAGTGCATAGGCCAGCCGATCGGCCGTCGCCATGTCCGGCGCGGCGCCCAGGAGACGCGGCGAAAGCCATAGCCAGGCCGACGCCACCGCCGCGGCGGTGATGAGAATCGCCAGCGCCGAGCGGACGGCGATCGCCTTCTGTTCGGCGGAAAAGGTCATCGCGCCGCCCGTCCCAGGGTCGAGGACGCCGGGCGGCTGTCCGAGCGCCGGATGGTCAGGAGGAGCAGCGCCACGCCGCAAACGATGGCCGCATCCGCGAGGTTGAAGGTCGGCCAGTGCGCGTCGCCCCAATGAAGATCGACGAAATCGGTGACCGCGCCGAAGCGCAGACGGTCGAGCAGGTTCCCGAGCGCTCCACCGGCGATGAGGCCAGCGGCGGCCGCCGTCATGGCGCTCCGCGTGCGCCAGATCCACGCCAGCAATGCGCCGATGATCAGCAACGCCACGGCGCTCAGGGCCCAGCGCCCCAAGGCGCCGGAGCCGGCGAACAGCCCGAAGGTGACGCCGGGATTGAAACCCAGACGCAGCGCCAGGAAGGGGGTGATATCCACAGCGGTCTCAAGGCGGGCGCGGGCGAACGCCTTGGCGGCCTGATCAAGAATCGCGATCGTCGCCGCCAGCCCGAACGCTGCGGCCTGCAGGCGGCCGGGGCCACGCCGCGTGGGGAGCACTGTGATCATGACGTCTCCTGTGGGTCTCGCCTTCTTGTAGACCCTCTAGCCACTAGAGGATCAAGGCCTGGCGTCCAGGACGGTCGCCCGTTCAGCGGCGGCTGCATTTTTCGTCTTGATCCTCGAGTGACTGGAGGATGCATCCTGGCGGTGAAAGGTGCCGACCCATGACCGAACGCTTCTCTTCCTCCGGACCGACGGCGTCCGGCTGCGGCCGCGGCGCATCCCTGACGGTAATTGTCCTGCAGTCGGCCGGACCGATCCTGAAGCCGTCGCGCGATGAAGCGAAGGCCGCGGCATGACCGCGAGCTTCACCCCCGCGCTCGGTCACGCCGCCCTGAGCGGCCTCTACGATCCCGCCATCGCCCTGTTGACGCGGGAGCGGGTGTGGCGCGCCCGGCTGCTCGACCAGGTGGAGCCGCGTGCTGGCGAGACCATCGTCGACCTCGGCTGCGGCACCGGATCCTTCGCCGTTTCCCTCGCGCGGCGCGCGCCGGGCGCGCGCGTCGTCGGACTCGATCCTGACGGCGACATCCTCGCGCGCGCGGCCAGGAAGGCGGAGGCCGCCGGCCAGAGCGTCCGCTTCCTCCAGGGATTCGCCCGCGATGTGGCCGCGCTCGTGGGCGAGGGCGTCGCCGACACGGTCGTGTCCAGCCTGGTCTTCCATCAACTGCCGATGGAGGAGAAGCGCCGGGGCCTGGCGGCGAGCTGGCGCGCGCTCAAGCCCGGGGGGGCGCTTCATATCGCCGACTATGGGCGTCAGCGGGGCGCGATGCGCACCCTGTTCCGCATCGTTCAGTCGCTCGACGGTTACGAGAACACCCAGCCCAACGCCGATGGCGTCCTTCCGGATCTGATCGCGGAGGCGGGCTTCATCGACGTCCGGGAAGTTCATGTCCTGCCGACCCCCACCGGATCGATATCCTTTTACCGCGCGAAGCGTGCGGGTCCGAACGCTCCAGGAACAGCGATGGGACGATGAGACGATCGATGTTGCGACGCCGCGTTGTACGGGGGGGCTGGCGGCGTCACGTCTGATCGCGGGTCGGGTGGAGGTGACGCGGGACAGGCTTGCGCGCCGGCAGTGCGGGAAGCAGGCCCACGATAGCCACGATCGCGACATCGGCGAGGTGGAAGGTCGGCCAATGGACGTCTCTCAGGTGAGCGTCGATGAAGTCCGTGACCCGCCTTGGAGCACCCGGTCCGCGAGTTGCGTGGGAGCGCCCCTGCGATCAGCGCCGTCCGGCGCGCTCGTCACATGCCGATAGGCGCGGCGCGGCGACAACGCCGGTCACGGCGACTGGCAGCAAACGGCTCGCGCCGCCGTCAGCCTGCGGAAGGCCGAACGTGATCCCGGATTGAAGCCGAGCCTCAGGCTCAACACCGGAGCGGGATCGACGGGCTGGACGGATGCGCCCGGGCCCCCTTGGGGCTGCGGATCGCCTGTCCGGGCCCGAACAGAAGGCGCGTGCGATCATCATGTCGCTCCGGTTCCCTCACGGGTCTCCCGGACGTCCCTGCGGACATCGCCGAGGATTTCGAGGCCGCCCTTGGCGGCGATCAGGGCGACCAGGGCCCCCACGACGATGTCGGGCCAGGCCTGGTCGAGCCACAGGACAAGGCCGCCGGCCACGAGGACGCCGCCGTTCGACACGAAATCATTGAGGCTGAACGTCTGGGCCGCCCGCATATTGACGTCGTCGTCCTTGATCTTCCGCAGCAGGACAAGGCACCACAGGTTCACCCCTGCGGCGACCAGGGCCATGATCATCATGGCGGGGCCGATCGGTTCGGCGCCTGCAATCCATCGACGGGCGACGTCGGCGAGCAGGCCCGCGGCGAACAGCAGCAGCAGGACCCCGGACGCGGTCGCCGCGCCGGCCTTCCACCTGATTGACCGGCCGATGGCCAGAAGGCTGATCAGATAGACCGCGCCGTCGGCCCCGTTATCCACCGCATTGGCCAACAGGGCGCTCGAATCTGCGAGCCAGCCGGCGAGTCCGAGCCCGGCGAACAGGGCGACATTGAGCAACAGGACGAGCAGCAGGATCCTGCGCTGACGTGCATTCGTGGCGTTAACCGTTTCGGACATGTGGGCCTCTATCCGACCGATGCGGAAACGCGCCGGTTCAAGGCGCTTTTACTTGCTTTAGCCACTGGAGGATCAAGCGCTGTCGATCGCCGTGCGGCTTGAGACCGTCCGGCCCGGCGCCGGATCAGGGGCCGCGCCATCGACGCTCGCTAGCCCTCGCCGATCATGCCCCCGGAGCGGTCCGTGGACGTCGGCGCTTCCACCGACCCGCGGTCAGGCGCGGGCCGTTCGCCTTCCTCGACCATGGCGGAGGGCTCGGCAGCTTCAGGGTCAGGCGGTTCCGGCGCGTCGGGCGTCTCCTCCCGAACCTCCGTTCCCAAACCCGGCCCAGCGACTTCTGGCGACCGCTCGCCCGCGGTCTCGTCGACAGTTACAGTTTCCCGGTCTTGCATGGTTTCCTCGCTTTCGTTGAAAGAAGGCGCTCTCCGGCCGTCTGTTCCGCAGGCGGGACATATGGCCGGGAGAGGCGCCCGCCTCTGGCGACCGCCGAACCTGGGCCCGTCCCGCGCCAGCGCGTCGCTGCGACGTTACATTCCTTGCCAAGGGTGCGTTTCGTGGTAGAGGGCCGCATGGGCTTTCTTTCGGCCAGACACTGGATGATCACGGCGCTGTTCGCGCTGGTCGTCACCATGCTCGCCCTGACCCCTTCGGCCGAGGCGGCGACCTGTGATTTCCCCAGCGGCGGGCGTTGCGCCACCGTGGTGCTTTCGGAGCCCGTCCAGGATCACGGCGATCCCGTGAACGACGACGGCCAGGCGCTGTGCTCCCACGGCCATTGCCACCACAGCGGCGTAACCCTGCCGTCGACGCCGCAACCCGTCGTCGTCGGCCCGGCCGTGCAGGCGAGCCCTTTGCGGCCGTCCGCCGATCCCCTGGCGTCCTGCGCGCCCGGCGGCCTGGAACGTCCTCCCCGAGCCTGACCGATCTCGCGCCGCCGCGCGCGTCATCGCCGTCTGGAACCTCTGGGACACCATTTCATGCCATCCACAAGATATCGTCTGCCGCGTTTCGCGGCGGGCTGCGCCGCAACCGTAGTTGCGTCCGCGTTAAGCGTACTGGCGACCGCCGCGGCGGCCGAACCCATCACCCTGGCTGAAGCGCTGGCCCGCGCGGCCGCCTCGTCGCCGACCCTGGCGGCCGCCGAGGCCGATGTCGCCGCCGCCCAGGGGCGGGCGCAACAGGCCGGCTTCCGGCCCAATCCCGAACTGGGCGTGGAAGTCGAGAATTTCGCCGGCACCGGAGCCTTCACCGGCCTGCGCGACGCTGAGACCACCGTCTCGGTCGGCCAGCGGTTCGAACTCGGCGGCAAGCGGTCGGCGCGCCAAAGAGCCGCCGAGGCCGAAATCGAGGCCGCGCGTCTGCGTCTCGCGGTCGCGCGCGCCGATCTTCTGAGGGAGGTGAGGGACGCCTACGCGGAAGCCTTCGCAGACGGCCGCCGGGTCGAGCTGGCCCGCGAGCAGTTTGTACGCGCCGAAAATCTACAGACGATCGCCACCGAACTCGTCGACGCCGGGCGCGAGCCGCCCCTTCGAGCGCTGAGAGCCCGTACGGCGGCCCTCGCGGCGGTCGCCGGAGTTCGGGCTGCGGAGGCGGAATACGCCGAGGCGCAGCGGGCCCTGGCCGCCCTGTGGGGCGGCGCGGACGACCTGCCCGAACCCGTCGCGCCAACCGATGAGGCGGTCCCCGCCGCGACCGTGGATCCCGCCGAGGCCCTGGATGTCCGACTGGCGGAGGCCGAGGTCGCCTCGTCCGTCGCCGTCGTGGCCCGGGAGCGCACCCTGTCCCGGCCGGACGTGACGGTCAGCGTCGGCGCCCGTCAGTTCCGGGGTTCCGACGACACAGCCCTCGTCGTGGGCGCCTCGCTGCCCCTCGGAATCTTCGACCGCAATCAGGGCAATATCGCCGCGGCCAACGCCGAGCGCACCGGGGCGGAGGCGCGCCGCAACGCGGCCCTCGCCGGCGCCATCCGGCGGACCCGGGACGCCCAGGCGGCGCTGCGGACCGCTGAAGCGCGCCTGGCCTTCCTTGAGACGCGGGCGGAGCCGGAAGCCATCGAGGCGGTCCGCATCGCCCGCGAAGGCTTCTCGGCCGGACGCTTCACGCTTCTGGACGTGCTGGACGCCGAAGAGGCGCTCAACACGGTCCAGTCAGAACTCATCACCGCACAACTGGATCGCGCCCAGGCCATCGCTGCCCTGACGCGCGCGACCGAGACCGAAGGATCGTCACAATGAGAATGCCACAAGACAGGAAGCGACTGATGATCGGCGGCGCGGTCGCGGCCGTGGTCATCGTCGGCGGCGGCCTTGCCGTCCTCAACATGACGCAGGCGCCGGAAGCGGCCCCCGAGGCGGAGGCCGAGGAAGCCCATGGCGCCGGCGAGGCCCTGGAGATGGACGCCGCACGCATTCAGGCCGCGGGGATCATCCTGGCCCCGGTGGCGAGCGGATCGCTCAGTTCGGAGATCGTGGCCCAGGGCACCGTCGTCGGCACGCCCCAGGGCGAAGCGGTTCTCGCCGCTCGCGCCGACGGCGTGATCAGCCGCGTGTCGCTGAGGCTCGGCGACAGTGTGCGCGCCGGCCAGACCGTGGCGCTGATCGAGAGCCGCGAGGCCTCGACGATCGCCGCCGAGCGCTCGGCGGCCCAGGCCCGGCTCACCGCCGCGCGCCAGGCGCTCGCCCGGGAGCAACGGCTGTTCGACGCGCAGATCACGTCCCGTCAGGACCTTGAGGCGGCGCAGACCGTGCTCGCCGAGGCCCAGGCCGAGTCGCGACGCACGACCTCCGCGGCGTCGGCGGCGCGCGTCTCCGGAGACGGGCGCAGCACGGGCGTCGTCAGCCCGATCAGCGGCCGGGTGACGGCCGCGGACGCCACGCTCGGCGCCTTCGTAACGGCCGGCACGGAACTCTTCCGCGTGGCCAATGCGAACCAGATCGAGATCGAGGCCTCGGTCTCGGCCGAGGACGCGGCTCGCATCCTTCCGGGCGACCGCGCCAGCATCACCCTGCCCGAGGGCGAGGTGCA
This sequence comes from Brevundimonas sp. UBA7664, assembly GCF_002483305.1. GTDB lineage: Bacteria > Pseudomonadota > Alphaproteobacteria > Caulobacterales > Caulobacteraceae > Brevundimonas. The sequence continues at coordinate 40,902 of NZ_DLHQ01000064.1, read as the reverse complement.
GACCACGGTGCGGTCGATCACCCCCGGCGTCGATGTCGAGAGCCGATCCGCCACGGTGCTCCTCAGTGTGTCGGGCACAGGCGGTCTGCGGCCGGGCCAGGCCGTATCGGCGCGGATCTACACCCGCGACGCGCGGACGGCCGGCGGCGTTTCGGTGCCGGAAGAAGCCATCCAGACGGTCGAGGGCCGCGACGTCGTCTTCGTGCGGACCGCCACCGGTTTCCAGGCGGCGCCGGTCATCGTGGGACAGCGGAGCGGCGGCCGGGCCCAGATCACCTCAGGCGTGCGGGCAGGACAGACCATCGCCACCCGCAACGCCTTCCTGCTCAAGGCCGCGCTGGGCGCAGGCGAAGTGGAGCACTAGGCCATGATCGCCAACCTCATGGCCCTGTCGGTGCGGGCGCGATGGATGATCATCGCCCTCGTGCTGATTGTCTCCACCTACGGCGCCTGGCAGCTGACCCGACTGCCGATCGACGCCGTCCCCGACATCACCAACAACCAGGTGCAGATCAACACCCAGGACGCCTCGCTCTCGCCCGTCGAGATCGAGAAACGCGTCACCTTCCCGGTCGAGACCGCCATGGCCGGCATCCCCGGCCTGCAGCAGACCCGGTCGCTGTCCCGCAACGGATTCTCGCAGGTCACGGTGATCTTCGAGGAGAACGTCGACCTCTATTTCGCGCGACAGCAGGTCAGCGAACGGCTCGTCCAGGCCCAGGACAGCCTGCCGGAAGGCGTGCAGCCCCAGATCGGGCCGGTCACCACCGGCCTGGGCGAGGTCTTCATGTACGCCATCGACTACGAGAACCCGGGCGGCCGGGGCGCGACCGTGCGCAACGGCCAGCCCGGCTGGCAGTCCGACGGTTCGTTCCTCACGCCCGAGGGCGATCGGCTGGCGGACGAGGTGTCCCGCGCCGCCTACCTCAGGACGGTGCAGGACTGGATCATCGCGCCGCAGCTGCGGTCGGTGAACGGCGTCGCCGGCGTGGACACCATCGGCGGCTTCGAGAAGCAGTACGTCGTCGAGCCGGACCCGACCCGTCTGGCCCAGTACGGCGTCTCGTTCACCGAACTCGCCGAAGGTCTTGAGGCGGCCAACCTGTCCGTCGGGGCCAATTTCGTCGAGCGCGGCGGCGAGGCCTATCTGGTGCGCGCCGATGCGCGCATCCGCAGTCTGTCGCAGATCGAGGAAGCCATCATCGCCACGCGCGGCGGCGTGCCGGTCGCGGTCCGCGATGTGGCTGCGGTTCGTCTCGGCGGCGATCTGCGCACCGGCGCGGCGACCATGAACGGCCACGACGTCGTCATCGGCACCACCCTGATGCTCATCGGCGAGAACAGCCGCACCGTGGCCAGCGCCGTGGGCGAGCAGTTGGAGGTCACGACCCGTTCCCTGCCGCCCGGCATCAAGGTCACGCCCATCCTCGACCGGTCCAAACTGGTCAACGCCACCATCTCGACGGTCCAGCGCAACCTGATCGAAGGCGCCATCCTCGTCGCCATCGCCCTGTTCCTGCTGCTGGGGAATGTTCGCGCCGCCCTGATCGCCGTGGCGATCATCCCGATCTCCTTCTTCATGACCGCCATCGGCATGAACTATCTGGGGGTGTCGGGAAATCTGATGAGCCTCGGGGCGCTCGACTTCGGCCTCATCGTCGACGGCTCCGTCATCATCATCGAGAACTGCCTCAGACGCCTGTCCGAGCGCCAGCATCATGAGGGTCGTCTTCTGACCCTTCGCGAGCGGCTGGAAGAGACCACCATCGCCACCCAGGAGATGATCAAGCCGACCGTCTACGGCCAGGCCATCATCCTGCTGGTCTTCGCGCCCCTGCTGACCTTCCAGGGCGTCGAGGGCAAGACCTTCTCGCCCATGGCCATCACCCTGATGCTGGCCCTCGTCGCCGCCTTCATCCTGTCCATCACCTTCATTCCGGCGATGGTCGCGATCCTCATGCGCAACAAGGTCTCGGAAAAGGACGTCTTCGTCATCCGCTGGATCAAGGAAAAATACGAGCCCGTCCTGCGTCAGGCGGTGGCGCGGCCGTGGCCCTTCGTCGGCGGCGGTCTGGCCCTGTTCGCCGTGGCGGGCGTGGTCTTCACCATGCTCGGCCAGGAGTTCATCCCGACCCTGGACGAGCGCAACCTGGCCATGGCCTCCCAGCGCGTGCCCTCCACCGCCGTCGAACAATCCGTACGGATGCAGAAGGGGGTGGAAAACGCCATCGTCGACCTTCCCGAGGTCGAGTTGATGTTCTCCAAGACGGGCACGGCCGAGGTGGCCACCGATCCCATGCCGCCCAACATCTCGGACGGTTTCATCATCCTCAAGCCGCAGGACGAATGGCCGGACGGAGTGAACACCAAGGAAGACGTGATCGAACGGGTCGAGGCGGCCGCCAACGCCCAGGTCGGCCAGGGCTATGAGCTCAGCCAGCCGATCGAGCTGCGCTTCAACGAACTGATCGCAGGCGTCCGCGGGGACGTGGCCATCAAGCTCTATGGCGACGATCTCGACAAGCTGACGGCGACCGCCAACCAGATCGCGGCGCAGCTCAATGCCACGCCGGGCGCGGCCGACGTCAAGGTCGAGCAGACGAGCGGCGCCCCTGCCTTGGACGTCACCTTCGACCGGGCCGCCATTGCGCGGTTCGGCCTGACCGTGGAGGAGGTCGCCGACACGGTCGCCGCCGCCATGGGCGGGCGCGAAGCCGGTCAGCTGTTCGAGGGCGACCGGCGTTTCGACGTCGTGGTGCGGGTGCCGGGGGCGAGCCGCAACGACCTCGACGCCTTGGGGGCCATCCCGGTGATGTTGCCGGAGCAGGAGGGGCGCGTCCGCGCCTCCGTGCCCCTGCGGCAGGTCGCTTCGTTCCGCTTCACTGAGGGACTGAACCAGATCAGCCGCGAGAACGGCAAGCGGCGCGTGGTCATCCAGGCCAACGTCCGCGGCCGCGACGTCGGTTCCTTCGTCACCGAGGCGACGCCCAAGGTCGAGGCCGTCGCCCTGCCGGCGGGGTCATGGATCGAATGGGGCGGGCAGTTCCAGAACCTCAAGGCGGCGTCCGATCGTCTCGCGCTCGTGGTTCCCATCTGCTTCCTGGCCATCTTCGCGGTGCTGTTCCTCGCCGTGGGGACCTTCGGCCGAGCGGTGGCGGTGTTCCTCACCGTACCCCTCGGCCTGGCCGGCGGGGTGTTCGCCCTGGCCCTGACCGGCATCTCCTTCTCGGTGTCGGCGGCGGTGGGCTTCATCTGCCTGGCCGGGGTGGCGGTGCTGAACGGCCTGGTCGTCATGTCCTCGATCCGGCAACGGCTCGATGACGGCATGGAGCTGTCCCGCTCGATCATCGAGGGCTGCATGGAGCGGGTACGGCCGGTCATCATGACCGGCCTGGTCCCGGCCATCGGCTTCGTGCCCATGGCCCTGGCCCATGGCACTGGCGCCGAGGTGCAGAAGCCTCTGGCCATGGTGGTGATCGGCGGACTGATCACCGCCACCATCCTGACGCTCCTCGTGCTGCCGGCGATGAGCCGGCTGGTTCTGGGGCTGACGGAGAAGAAGACCCTCGCGCCCGTTGACGACACCCTGCCGGACCCCCTGCCGGCGGAGTGACGCCGAACCCGCGCCGCCGGCCTCCGGCGGCGCGGGTCTTTCTTTTTCAGGGAAAGGAAAATCCCATGCCCGTCGCCATCAAAGTGCTGAAAATCTATACGGACGAATCCGCCTATTTCGGCGATCACAAGGTGTTCGAGGTCGTCGCGACGCGGGCGCGGGCGGCGCAGGTCGCGGGCGCAACCGTGGTCAAGGCGCTCCTCGGCTTCGGCCATACGCCCCACGAACATCGCCGCCACGTCCTCAACGACGACCAGTCGGTGGTTATCGAAATCCTCGACGAAGAGAGCAAGCTGCGCGCCTTCGTGGCCTCCCTGTCCGACCTGGAACATCTCGGCCCCATGACCCTTCAGGAGATCGAGGTTTTGCATTGGCCTGCGGCCAGAGCCCCGGAGGCCGCCGAGCCGCATGGAGAGGCCTGATGGGGCAGGGACACGACCACGGCGCGGAAAACCTGCCTGACGGCCGGTTGATCGCCGCCGTGGCGGTCAACGTCCTTCTCACGGTCGCCCAGATTATAGGTGGGGTGGTCTCGGGCTCGCTGTCCCTCATCGCCGACGCCCTTCACAATCTCAACGACGCCGCGTCCCTCGCGCTCGCTCTGTTTGCACGCAAGATCGGGCGGCGGCCCGCCGACAAGCTGATGACTTTCGGCTACGGCCGGGCCGAGGTTGTCGCCGCCCTGATCAACTTGACGACCTTGATCATCGTCGGCCTGTACCTGGTCTACGAGGCGGTCTCGCGCTTCATCAATCCCCAACCCATCGACGGCTGGATCGTCATCTGGGTGGCCGGAATCGCTCTGGTGATCGATGTCGCGACCGCGGTTCTGGTCCACGCCGGCTCGAAGAACAGCCTGAACATCAAGGCCGCCTTCCTGCACAATGTTTCGGACGCCCTGGCTTCGCTGGGGGTGATCGTCGCCGGGGTGCTGATCCTCTTGTACGATCTCTATGTCGCCGACCTCATCATCACCCTGGTGATCTCCGCCTATGTGCTCTGGCAGGGTTTTTCGCTTTTGCCGAAGACGATCCGCATCCTGATGGGCGCGACGCCCGACGACCTTGAATATGATCGGATCGTGGCGGCTGTCGCCGCCGTTTCCGGCGTCAAAAGTCTCCACCATGTTCACGTCTGGAGTCTGGATGAACACACCCGGTCACTGGAGGCGCACATCGTCCCCGACACGGGATCGATAGCGGCCTTCGAAGAGACCAAGACCCGTATTCGGGCCATGTTGAAAACTGACTTTACGATCGCCCACGCCACGCTTGAACCTTGCACGGGCGGCGCTGACAGCGACCCCGCATCGGTCAGGGCCCACGCCGGGAAAAACCACGATCACAGCCATTCTCATGGAGACGAGGCATGAGCAAAGGTCACGAGCATGGCGCAGGCGCCAGCAGCCGACGGCTGACCTGGGCCCTGGTCCTGACGGGGACGTTTCTGGTCGCCGAGGTCGTGGGCGCGGTGGTGTTCAAGAGCCTCGCCCTGCTCTCGGACGCGGCGCATATGCTCACCGACGTCGCTGCGCTGGCCATCGCGCTTGCCGCTATCAAGATCGGGGAGCGTCCAGCCGACGATCTTCGCACATTCGGATACCGTCGCTTCGAGATCCTCGCCGCTGCCTTCAACGCGGTGCTGCTGTTCCTCGTAGCGGGATACGTCCTCTATGAAGGGGTGCTGCGTCTCTTGAACCCGGAGCCGGTGGGCTCCTTCGGGATGCTGGTGGTGGCGTCGCTCGGCCTGGTGGTGAATCTGATCTCCATGCGCCTGCTGGCCTCAGGCGCGGCGAAAAGCCTGAACATGAAAGGCGCCTATCTGGAGGTCTGGGCCGATATGCTGGGCTCCGTCGGCGTGATTGGGGGAGCCGTCCTGATCATGCTGATGGGCTGGACATGGGTTGACCCTGTCGTGGCGATCGGGATCGGGCTGTGGGTTCTGCCGCGGACCTGGGTCCTGCTGAGAAACACGACGCATATCCTGCTTGAGGGCGTGCCCAAGGGGCTGTCGCTTCCAGCGGTGCGAGCGACCATCGCCGGCGTGCCCGGGGTGGCCGAGGTTCACGACCTCCACCTGTGGGGAACCGGCAGCGACGATGTGAACGGGTCCGTCCACGTGTCGCTGATGGAGGGTCAGGTCTTTGAAACGGTGCGCCTGAGCGTTCTCGAACAGATGAAGGCTGTCCATGGCATCGATCACGCCACAGTGCAGATCGAAGAAGGAGGGGCCAAGGATGCCCGAGGAACGGGCGATGCCGCAAAAGGACATCGCTGATCGCCAGCGCAGGATCCTCATCGTGAGTTCTCTCCGGAAGCACGGCGGCGTCGATGTGCGCGCTGCCGCGACGTTCGGCTCTTCCCGCCGCCGCCGACAGGGCCGATCCTGTCGCGGCCGCGCGTGCCCGCTGTTTGCACCGGTCGCGGCGAGCGTGAATTTCGACGTCCGCGCAGCGGCCATCGCAGTCGGGGACGGGGTGGAAATCCTGCGAGACGGTGCTCGCACCGAAGACAATGAGGAGCTGGTCCAATGATCCCGTCAGGTACAGACCATCAAGCCGGCGACGGCCACGACCATTCGAGCGAGAAGGCGGGCGCCGATCCCCATGCGCATGGCGGCGTTTTCGGGCCGAACACCGAGGTGATCTTCGCCCTGGCGAGCGGCGGAGCGCTGGCGCTGGGTTTCGGACTGGAGAAGCTCGCTTCCGGCCTCCCGCCCTGGCTGCCTCTCGCGCTCTATGTGCTTGCCTACGGCTTCGGCGGCTTTTTCACGCTCCGCGAGGCCTTGGAAAACCTGCGCAACAAGCGCTTCGAGATCGACACGCTGATGCTTGTGGCCGCCGCCGGCGCGGCGGCGCTCGGAGCATGGGCGGAGGGCGCGCTGCTCCTCTTCCTGTTCAGCATCGGCCACGCCCTTGAGAACTACGCCATGGGTCGCGCAAAACGCGCGATCGAGGCCCTGGCCGACCTCGCGCCCCGCACGGCCCATGTACGCCGCGGCGACAAGGTTGTGGAACTGCCGGTCGAGGCGCTCGATGTCGGCGACACGGTCGTCGTCCGGCCAAACGAAAGGCTGCCGGCGGACGGGTTCGTCGTGGTCGGGGCGACAAGCATCAACCAGGCCCCGGTCACCGGCGAAAGCATGCCGGTCGACAAGCAGCCGGTCCCCGACGCCGCTGCGGCCCGGGCGCGACCCGCCCAGATCGGCTCTGCCTCCATCGTCTTCGCCGGCACCATCAATGGAGCAGGTTCGATCGAAATCGAGACGACGCGCAAGTCCACCGACACGACCCTGGCAAAGGTCGTTCGCATGGTCAGCGAGGCGGAGACCCAGAAATCCCCGACCCAGCGGTTCACCGACCGCTTCGAACGCATCTTCGTCCCCCTGGTCCTCGGCCTCGCCTTCGTCCTGCTCTTCGCCTGGGTCGTGGTCGACGAGCCGTTCCGCGACAGTTTCTACCGGGCCATGGCGGTTCTGGTGGCGGCCAGCCCGTGCGCCCTCGCCATCGCCACGCCCAGCGCCGTCCTCTCCGGCGTTGCGCGGGCGGCCCGGGCGGGCGTCCTGATCAAGGGCGGCGCGCCGCTTGAGAACCTCGGCTCGCTCAACGCCATCGCCTTCGACAAGACCGGCACCCTGACGGAAGGGCGACCCCGCATTACGGACATCGTGCCCTCGGGCGGCGCAAGCGAAACAGATGTGCTGATGACCGCCGTCGCCGTGGAACGGCTGAGCGACCATCCCCTGGCGGAAGCCATCGTGCGCGACGGCGTGGAGCGTCTCAAGGGCGCGGCGATCCCTGCGGCGTCGGAGTTGAAGAGCCTGACCGGGAAGGGGGTCACGGCTCGGCTCGAGCGCGCGACGATCCTCATAGGCAAGCCCGAGATGTTCGGCGTCGACGGCGTTGCTCCCCTCGGCAAGGAGGCGGAGGCGGCCGTGACGCGGCTCCGGCTGGAGGGCCGCACGTTGATGGTCGTGCGCCGGGGCGAACGCGACCTTGGCGTGATCGGCCTGCTGGACACGCCGAGAGCGGCGGCGCGCACCACGCTCGAGGCCCTGCGCGCCCTGGGCGTGTCGCGGATGATCATGATCTCCGGAGACCACCAGAAGGCGGCCCAGGCGATCGCCAGCCAGGTCGGCCTGTCCGAAGCCTGGGGCGACCTCATGCCTGAGGACAAGGTAGAGGCCATCAAACGACTGCGCGCCGAGGGCAAGATCGCCATGGTCGGGGACGGCGTGAACGACGCGCCCGCCATGGCCACCGCAACCGTGGGCATCGCCATGGGCGCGGCCGGTTCCGATGTCGCCCTGGAGACCGCCGACGTCGCCCTGATGTCTGACGATCTGGCGCAGTTGCCGTTCGCTGTGGGTCTGAGCCGCAGGACTCGCGGCATCATTCTGCAGAACCTCGTCGTCAGCCTTGGGGTGGTGGCCTTCCTCGTGCCCGCCACCATCTTCGGACTTGGCATCGGACCCGCCGTGGCGATGCACGAGGGCTCGACCCTTCTGGTCGTGTTCAATGCCCTCAGGCTCCTCGGCTACCGCAACCCGACCCGCCGCGCCGGCTCCCTGGACCGCGTGGCCGCCGCCCCAGATCCAGAGCCGAAGGGAAAAACGTCATGAAGCGGATCGGCTGGGTTTCCGTCATCGCAATCTTCCTCGCGCTGTCGGCCTTCGCCTTTGGCATGTTGTCGGGACGGTCGCGGACTGCGTCAGAGGCGGCGCCCCCGTCATCGGCCCGGGATGTCGCTGCTCATCCGCCCCAGGGCGCGACGCCGGGGGAGGCTCCCTCGACGCAGGCCTATCGGGAAGCGAGCGACCGGATGCACCAGGGCATGGCCATCGCCTATACGGGCGACGCCGACGTTGATTTCCTTCGCGGCATGATCGCACACCATGAAGGCGCCGTAGCCATGGCGAAAATCGCCGTCGAGCACGGCGAGGCCGCGGACGTGCAAAGCCTCGCCCGCGAAATCATCGCCGCCCAGGAAGCCGAGATCATCCGGATGAGGATCTTGCTCGCGCGCCACGAGGACGCCACGCAAACGGACGTCAGGTCCTGACGCCTGTGGCCGGCAAACGGTCCAGGTCCGCCGCCGAGGGCGCATGGTGCGACGATGTGGCCCCCGGCCCTGCACCCGCAAGTGCTTGAATGACAAGCGGTCCGGGGCAATATTGTTTGGGGTTGGCTCAGTCAGGCCGCGATGACGTTGCGCTGATCGCGCGCGCTGCGCCTCGGAGCCCCGGCCCTGCAAGTTTCCGGACGCGTCGCCGCGTCGCCGCCGCCCTGGAATCCATGTCTCAATTCGATCCCCGCACTCGGCCAGCGCGCTTCGCGCCGTACGTCCTGACCGCCGCGGCGGCGATGACCGTGGCGCTGTTGGCGGGACGGGTCCAGCCGCCGGTGACGGCCGAGGCCGCGGTCACGCTGTCGCCTGCACAGGCAAGGGTTCTCGAGGCCAAGGCCTTGGCGAGCGCGGGTGCGCCGGCCGGACTGACGATTCCGGAATCGGTTCCCGTGGAGATCCGCAAGGGTGAGACGTTCGAACAGGCGGTGCAGCGCACAGGGATCGGGGCGGGAGAAACGCGAACGCTGATCGACACCCTTGGGCGCGCTCTGGACGTGCGCGACCTCCGGCCCGGTCAACGCTTCGAGACGGCCATCTCGCGGCATCGCACCCCGCGCGGCGATCGCCACCTCATCGGTCTGACGCTTCGAACCGGCCCGGTGAGCCAATTGACGGTCTCGCGGACCTTCGACGGGGCGCTGCGCCTTCGGTCGCTCGAGGAAACCGTCATGCGGGAGACGCGGGTCGCCAGGGGCGAGGTCGAGGGATCCCTGGCGTCGTCCCTTCGCGCGACGGGCGCCAGTGCTCAGGTTTCTCGCGCCGTCGCCGAACTGATCGGGACCCCCGGTGGCGTGAAGGCCGGAGACCGCTTCGCCCTGGCGTTCGACCGGACGGTGACGGATGGCGGGCGCACGATCGAGACGGGCGAGCTGCTGTATGTAGCGATGAAGGGCCGGGCCCTCTATCGGTTCAAGCCCGCGGGCGCGCGCGAGGCGGGCTATTTCGACGCCGCCGGCATGAATGTGCGAACCGATGTCATGCGCGCGCCGCTGGACAGGATGCGGGTCAGTTCCGCCTTCGGACCGCGGCGCCATCCGATCTCGGGCATCGGCAAGAGACATGAAGGCACCGATCTGGCCGCTGGCATGGGAACGCCCGTGCGCGCCCCCGCCGACGGTGTCGTGGTCGAGGCGCGGCGCTGGGGTGGTTACGGCAACTGGGTTCGCATCCGGCATCCCAGCGGCCTGGAGTCGGGCTATGCGCACCTGTCCCGTTTCGCGCCCGGCCTGCGCGCGGGTCAGAGGGTGCGCCAGGGCCAGGTGGTCGCCTACGTGGGCTCGACAGGCGCATCGACGGGGCCGCATCTACACTATGAAGTCTGGAAACGGGGCCAGCGGGTGGACCCGGCAGGCGTCACCTCGAATCGTCGTCCCGGTCTGGCCGCCTCCGACCTCGCCGCCTTCCGCGTCGAAAAAGCCCGGATCGACCGCATCCTCGCCGCCGGCGGCGAGCGCCGTCCGACCGCGTCGTCCGGTCGCGCCGCCACATGACCCCGGCCGCGCGCCAGACCGTTGGACCGGGCAGGCGAGGCGGCCGAAAGGGCGTAACATTCCGCGCGACGAGAGCGTATGGATGCGGGATGAGCGCTTATCGCCGCCTGGTCCTGGCCGGCGCCGTCCTCCTGGCGGTGTTCGCGGTGCTGTTCGCGTCCGGTGCGGCTACCGCCAGGGAGACCGCCTCGGCCTGTGATCGGATCGGCGCGCGCGCGGAGGTGTCCGCTCCTGTCGCGCCGGCACCGGAAGCCGCTGAGCCGCATTGCCTCCGATCCTGCGTCATCCATTGCCAGACCCTCCCGCCGGCGGGGCCCGACCCTTTGATCCCCGCCAGACCGAACGAGACGCGCTACGGCCTGGTCGATGACGCCCCCCTGGCGTCCCGAACCGACGCCGAAGACCCGCCGCCCCGTCTCTGACCCGCGGACAATGGACGCTCGCTCCCGAGGGCGGCGTCTTTCGCACCCGGACGCCCCTGCCGCGGCAGGTTCGCGGCGTCGGGCCAGGTTCCCATCATCGGGTCGTGCCGGATCCCCGGCCCTGACCCTGTCCGTGAGGAGACAAACAATGCTCAAGCTGAAAGCCGTCCTGTCGTCGGGCCTCAGCCGGCGCGCGCTCGGCCTGACCGCGGCCGGGGCCGCCCTGACCCTGCCCCTTTCCCTGTCCGCCTGCGGCGGTTCCGCCGGGATCACGCCTGCGCAAGGCGACATGGCCCTCGGCGCCGCCGAGGGCGCCAAGGTCACCGTGGTCGAATATGCCTCGGTGACCTGCGGTCACTGCGCCGCCTGGCAGAAGGAGGTCTGGCCTCGGTTCAAGGCGAAATACGTCGACACCAACAAGGTCCGGTACGTCTTCCGCGAATTCCCGACCGCGCCCCAGGCGGTCGCCGTCGCGGGGTTCCTGATCGCGCGATGCGCCGGCGAGGGGCAGTATTTCGACGTGATCGACGAGGTCATGGCCAGTCAGACGGAATGGCAGGCCGGCACGCCTCCCAGTCAAAGTCTTCAGCGGATCGCCACCTCCGCCGGGCTTGACCAGCAGCAGTTCAAGGCCTGCATCAGCGACCCCGAGGCCATCGCCGCCATGGAGCAGCGCATCAAGGCCGGGCTCGACGCGGGCGTGACCGGCACGCCGACCTTCTTCGTCAATGGCGACAAGATCGCCGATTCATCGCTGGAGGCGCTGTCCGCCGCCATCGACCCCCTGCTGGAGGGCTGAGCCCATGACCATTCGTCCCATTCTGATCGCGTTTGGCCTCCTGATGTTCACCGCGCCGGCGGCATGGGCGCAAGCCGCGCCCGAACAGGCGCGGGCGGCGCTTGCGGTCGTCCAGACCCAGGACCGCGTTCTCGGCCGGTCCGACGCGCCGGTCACGGTGATCGAATACGCCTCTTTCACCTGCCCGCACTGCGCCGCTTGGCACCAGACCGTGCTCCCGGCCCTGAAAGCCCGCTTCATCGACACCGGCCAGGTGAGGCTGGTGTTCCGCGATCTGCCGACGTCGCCCGAGGGACTCTCCGTCCCCGCGGCGGCCATGGCGCGCTGCGCGGTCCCGGAGGCCTATTTCGACGTGGCCCAGGCGCTGATGGACGGTCAGCCGGCCTTGCGCGCCGGCGGCGACCCCAACGTCTGGCTGAGTCAGGGCGCGGCGAAAGCCGGGCGGCCGGCGGCCGAGTTGCAAACCTGCATGAACGACGCCGCCACCCAGTCTGCATTGAACGCCGGCGTCGAGGCGGCGGTGGCGGGCGGCGTCACCGGGACCCCGATGTTTCTCGTCAACGGCCGGCTTGCCGAAGACAGCAGCCTCGAGGGCCTCTCCAACATGATCTCCGGCCTCCTGCCCGCCGCGCGATAGGCGTCAGGCGGACCGCCGCTGCTCCCAACCGCCGTCCGCGTCCTGCGGCCGGCGGGCGCGCTTCGTGGCGGGCCGGCAAGAAAGGAGGGGCCCCGATCAGGGCAGGCGGATCAGGGCCGCGACCCAGCCTGCGGTCTGGGCGTATTCCACCGATTCAAAGACCGGGACGGCCAGCAGGAAGACCAGACCGTCGCGAAGCGTGGTCAGGAAGAAGCCGGGCCGCACTTCCAGGACATCCGGATCGCGCCACCGGGAGACGTTCGGCCAGAAGCGGGGCGTGCGGGCTGCATAGGCCGCGTAGATCTCACCAAAGGTCGCGCGAAGCCAGCGCTCCTCCCGGCTCACGGTCGACCGGAACACGATCACCGCGATCAGCAGACAGGCGCAAGCCAGGGCAATGGAGCCTGTGCGCGCGCCAATGCCGAACGCCCCCATGAAGCTGAACATGTAAAGCGGGTTGCGGCTGATCGAATAAGGTCCGCGATCGACGATCTCCGCCTTCTTGCGGCCGCCGATATAGAGGGAGCACCAGGCCCGGCCGACGATGCAGACGGTGATCGCGGCCAGACCGAAATCCTCAAGATATTCGTGAAAAGGCGTGTGGCCGCCGATGGTCCGGCTCACCCCTGCGACTCCGACGGCGACGACGATTCCGATCAGCAAGACCCCCTTGCGGATTCGCTGCACGCGGAAAAGGTCGGGCGCGACGGTCTGATGCATGGGCGTCCTCCGGGGGAAGCGGATTGTGGAAAGTCAGAACCTAAAAGGCAACGCTTCTCACGGCCGGACCTGGACGTGGGCGTCGGCTCCGGTAACGTTTTCTTGCCCGAACGCGGGATAGGTTTTGGCATGAGCCGCGCGCCGACCGCTTCGACCGGCCCGACGCCGCCGCGGATCGCTCGCGGCGGCTGGCTCGACGCATTGCGGTTCATCGTCGGGGCGATGATCATCCTGTATCATTTCCGCGAGGCCGCGCCGGTGCCCCTGGGGCAGCTGCATCCGGTGTTCGACCGGGGCTATCTGCTCACCGACTTTTTCATTCTCGATTCCGGCTACGTCCTGGCCCGCATCTACGGAGACCGGCTCGCGGCCGGGAAGGCGTCCATTCGGGCCTATTCACGCCAGCGTCTCCTGCGCGTCGTTCCCGCTCATCTGATGGTCATCCTCGTCCTCGTGGCGATCGTCGGCGGCGCGGCGCTCGCGGGCGTCGCGCCCAGCAATCCGCAGTGGTTCGACTGGTCGCAACTGCCCGCTCAGGTGCTGCTGGTTCAGGCCTATGGCGTGCCCGGCGGGCAGGGCTGGAACGCGCCGACCTGGACCTTGTCGGCTCTCATCGGCTGCTACCTGCTGCTGCCCTGGATCTGCCGCGGTCTGTGGCGGCTGACGCCCCTGACGGCGCTGCTAGGCGCGATCGGTCTGCTGGTGGTCGGCAATCAGGCCGCCATCCTGTGGCTGGGCGACCCCCTTTACCGGCTGCCACTGTGGTTCGGCATACTGCGCGCCCTGCCGCTCTTCTTGCTGGGCGTCGCGGCGGCGTTTTATGGATCCCGCGTCTATGTCTCGCCGCGCACGGCCGGGGTGATCGGGGCCGCCGCCGCCTTCGTCCTGGCCGGCCTCCAGGCGTTCGGCCCCTTCAGCCTGGTGTCCCTGGGGCTGATGACGGTGATCATCTGGGCGGCGGGGGCCGTGCCGGTGCGGAGGCCCTCGCGCCTCGTCGAGCACCTTGCGCTGATGTCCTTCGCCATGTTCCTCACCAATGAGGTGAGCCGCATCGTCTGGTTCGGCCTTCTGGAGGCGGTCGGTCAGGACGGCGCGTCGTCCGGCGTCCGCTGGACGTTGTGGGCGGTCGGCTTCCTCGGCGCCTTCGTTGCGGCGGCCGTGTTCCGCTACGGCTTCGACCGGCCCGTTCAGACCTGGCTCAACCCCTCCGGCTTGTTTCGGCTCAACAGGGAGTCGGACGCTCTTTCCGGCGCGGCCGCCGGGGCCGCTGTCCCGGTGGAAGGCCCCCGTTGAGGCTGCCCGGAGCGGCGGACTGATCAGGCTTGGCCGGGTTCCGGCGGACGGCATGCCGCGCAGAGTCCCTGAGCTTCCAGCGTGACCCGCTCGACCGCATATCCCGTGGCCGCGGCGGCCGCGTTCAGAGACGCCATCGGGGGCAAGGCGATCTGGCGGCAGGCGCCGCAACACTCGCAGAGAAGGAAGGTCGCGGGCGGGGCGAGGCCATCGGGATCGCACGACACATAGGATTTGATCGTGGAAAGGCGATGGACGAGGCCCTTCGTCTCCAGGAACTGCAAAGCCCGATAGACCGTCGCCGGCTTGGCGACGCGAAGGTCCGGGTGAAATCTCGCCACGAGGTCATAGGCCTTCACGGGTCCGGCGGCCGAGACCAGCAGCTCCAGCACCCGGCGTCTGGGCTCCGTCAGCCGCTCTCCCGCAGCAGCCAGGCGCACGGCGACGGCCTCCAGCGCGCGTTCGACCTGCGGGGCCGTCCAGGGTTCAGCGTTCCTGTCATGGGGACAAGGCGATGTCATCAGACCTCGGTCCGGCCCCCCCCGGATCCAGGGGACCCGTGGCTTTCCGCTGGTGGTCATGACCCGATCATTTTCGCTTGCATCTCCAGTCACTGTAGGAGGTAGCCATGGGTGTCCACGACCACAAGGAGCAGCCATGACCGCGGAAACCCTCGAAAGCCGATACCGGGTCAGCGGCATGGACTGCGCCGGCTGCGGCCGCAAGATCGACACGGCCCTCCGCAGGCTGCCGGGGGTCGAGGATGTCTCGGTGGCGGTCCAGACGGGCGCGCTGAGGGTTCGGCATGGGGGCGGTCTCACCGACGAGGCGGTCCTGCAGCAGCTCCGGAACCTCGGCTATGACGGGGAGGCCGTCAGGCACACGGCAGGGTCCGTCCAGGCGCCGGCCGATCCAGCTCCGGGGGTGGCCAGGGACGGCGGCGGGCCGTGGTGGTGGACCGGGAAGGCGCGTCTGACGGCGTTCTGCGGCCTGGCGCTGCTCGCCGCCTACGGGCTGGGAACCCTGTTTCCCTCGATCGAACGGTACGCCTTTCTGGCGGCCCTGGCCGTGGGACTGGTCCCGGTGGCGTCGCGCGCGCTTTCGGCGGCGCGCCATGGCACCCCCTTTTCCATCGAAATGCTAATGACCATCGCCGCCGTGGGCACCGTCTTCATCGGGGCGGAGGAGGAGGCCGCCGCCGTCGTCCTGCTGTTCCTCATCGGCGAGATGCTGGAGGGGGTGGCGGCCGGACGCGCGCGTCAGAGCATCCAGGGCCTCGCCGCCCTCGTGCCCAAGACCGCCTTCGTCGAAATCGAGGGGGTGACCCGCGAAATCCCAGCCGAGGCCGTGGAGGTGGGCGCGATCATCCTGGTCCGGCCGGGCGACCGGGTTCCGGCGGACGGCGAGATCGTCGAGGGCGCGGGGGACCTCGACGAGGCCCCCGTGACGGGCGAGAGCGTGCCGAAGCGCAAGGTGGTCGGGGATCCCGTGTTCGCCGGCACCATCAACGGCGGCAGCGTCCTGCGGGTTCGCGTGACGGCCTCGGCCTCGGACAACACCATCGCGCGGGTCGTGCGGCTGGTCGAGGAGGCGCAGGAGTCCAGGTCGCCGACCGAACGCTTTATCGACCGCTTCTCCAAGGTTTATACGCCCGGCGTGCTCGTGTTCGGGGCCCTGGTCGCGACAGCGCCGCCACTGCTGCTCGGCGGCGCGTGGAGCGAATGGATCTACAAGGGCCTCGCCGTGCTTCTGATCGGCTGTCCCTGCGCCCTCGTCATCTCCACCCCCGCCGCCATCGCCGCCGGCCTGTCGGCGGGCGCCCGGCGCGGTCTGCTCATGAAGGGCGGGGCCGTGCTGGAAACGCTCGGCAAGATCACGGCGATCGCATTCGACAAGACCGGAACCCTGACGGCCGGCAAGCCCGTCGTCACCGATGTCGTCGCCGGAACGCGGACCGCTTCGGCCCTGCTGACGCTGGCGGCCGCCTTGGAGACGGGATCGAGCCATCCGCTCGCCCTCGCCATCTTGGCGCGTGCCGACGCGGACGCGATCGTGGCGCCGCCGGCTTCAGCCACCCACGCCATTGCGGGGGAGGGCGTCGAAGGCGAGGTCGGCGGCGAACGCATATTCCTCGGCTCGCCGCAGGCCGCGGCCCGCCGTGCGCCGATCTCGCCGGCCCAGGACGCGGCCATCGCCGCCCTGAACGCCGAGGGCAAGACGGTCTCCGTCCTGGTCGCCGCGGGCGAGGTGGCCGGGTTCCTCGCCATGCGCGACGAGGCGCGGCCCGACGCGGTCCAGGGTCTGGCCGACCTGAAAGCGCGGGGCGTCCGCACCATCATGCTGACCGGCGACAATCGCCGCACGGCGGAGGCGGTCGCCGCGGGACTCGGCATCGAGCCCCGGGCCGAGCTGCTGCCGCAGGACAAGCTGGTCATCGTCGAGGCCCTGCAGGCCGAGGGTCTGGTGGTCGCCAAGGTCGGCGACGGCATCAACGACGCCCCGGCCCTGGCCCAGGCCGATGTCGGCATCGCCATGGGCGGAGGAACGGACGTGGCCCTGGAGACGGCGGACGCCGCGGTTCTGCACGGCCGCGTGCGGGACATCCCCGACATGATCGCCTTGTCGCAGGGCGTGATGGGCAATATCCGCCAGAACATCACCATCGCCCTGGGGCTGAAGGCCGTCTTCCTGGTCACCACCGTGATCGGCGTGACCGGCCTGTGGCCCGCCATCCTCGCCGACACCGGGGCCACGGTTCTGGTCACCGCCAACGCCATGCGGCTGCTGCGCTGGACGCCGCGTCATCCGCCTTCATGACCATGTCCGCGCCGGGTCGGCGGCCCCCCTCATCAGGCGCCGTTGTGGCGGCCAAACACGCGGGTGGAGCCGTCGTTGAGGATCAGGACGGTCGTATAGGGTTCGCGCCCGGCGGCCTCCATGCCCGGCGATCCCGCCGGCATGCCCGGCGCGCTCAACGCCCGGGCGGCCGGGCGCTCGCTGAGCAGCCGGTCGACGTCGCCGGCCGGAACATGGCCCTCGATGGCGTAGGCGCCGACCACCGCCGTGTGACAGGAGGCGAGCCGGTCAGGAATCCCGTGCTGGGCCCGGATTGGCGCGAGGTCCTCGCGCTCGACGACCTCGACGGTCCAGCCGGCCTGGCGCATGTGGGCGATCCATCCGCCGCAGCAGCCGCACCAGGGGGTCTTGTAGGCGGTCATCCGCTTCGGCGGCGCGGCGAGGGCCAGGGTGGGAAGGGCCAAGCCGGGAAGGGCGAGCATCAGGGCTCGGCGGGACGGGGATGGGCGGGTTTGAATCATTTCGGACGCTCGTTCGTTGAGGCGCGATGAGTTCGTGGATTGCGGCTGAAAGTTCACGGTTACGCTTTTCCACTCTAGGCCTGTCGATTGTCCGGGGCGAGGGCCTTGGACGACACTGCTTGACCGCCATCTGTGTCGATTGATGGCCGCGAGCCCACGGCCAGATAAGGTGTCGACACTCCCGATTTGGGGGGTCCGCGTCGTTGGTCGTCTGCGACTGTCAGCGTTGGCCCTTCGCGTTGATCGGAACCGAACCGCCTAACCGGGGGATGACCCGGATGTAGGCGAGCTCAGCGAGAAGCTCGATCAGAGTCTGGGTGACGATGATGGCCGGGACCAGCGGGATGGCGCCGGGCACGACCAGGGCCAGCGGCAGAACCACGAGCGAGTTGCGGGTTCCGGCGCTGAAGGCCACGGCGCGGCCGCCCTCGGACGTCAGACGCGCGAGCCGCGAGAGGGTCCATCCGACGAGCGGCGCCAGTACGGCGAAGGTGACATAGACCGGCACGACGCTCAGGGTTCTGTCGAGCGTCTGCCCGAGTTGCGGCACGACAGCGGCGACGACAATGAACAGCACCAGGGCCGTCGCTGGCACCGGGGCCAGACCGAGGCCGGACGACACCTGCTCGCCCGTTTTGCTGCGGGCGGCCCAGGTCTGGACCAGCGCCGCCAGAGCGAACGGGACGGCGATCAGCCAGACGAAGGCGTGGATGAACGGGCCCGGCTGAACATAGGCCGCCGCCTCGGGGCCGAGGAACAGGCGCAAATAGATTGGAAGCAGCGCCATCTGCGCGATCAGCAGGACCGGCGTCGAGGCGAGCAGCAACCGGGCGTCCGCCCTCCCCAGATGGGCGAAGGTCACGACATAGTCGATGCAGGGGCAGAGCAGCACCATGAGCACCCCGAGCCGGATCAGGGGATCGGCTGGCAGGAACTGGACCAGGCCCAGGACCAGCAGGGGCACGGCGATGAAGTTCACCGCCAGCAAGGCGCCCATGAACCGCAGTTCCCGAAGCGCCCGGCCGAGCGCCGCGACCGGCACCTGCAGGAAGGTGACGAACAGCATCAGGGCCAGCGCCGGATTGATCGCTCCTTCCAGCACCGCCGTGCCCGGGATGAGGAGGCCGACGACGGCCGCGACGAGCACGGCGGCGAAGTAGATCCAGACCTGTCGTGCTTCGAGGCCGTCGCGAAGTTCAGACGTGCTCATCCCAGGTCCCGGCCGTGCGGCGCTCCGAGGGGGGTCGCCGACATCCGAACGTCTCAGGCCTTTTCCTTGCAGCCGCAAGCGCCGTCCACGCTGCAGGACGGCGCCGGGCGCTTCGGCCGCATCAACACCAGGGCGGCGCCCAGAACGATCAGCATCAGCGCCCCGCAGGCGATCGCGTCCCAGTTCTGGCTCAGGGCGACGCCGGCGGCGGCCAGGGTCGCCCCGCCCATCACCAGCGCCGCGATCGGCACGGCGCAGCAGACCGCGCAGGCGCCCGCCAGTCCGAGAACGACCCAGAGCGGTCTGATCGTCTTCTTCGGCGTCGTTTCGAGGGTCATCGCAGCATCGCCATCAGATCGGGTTCGATCCGGGGCCAG
Source organism: Brevundimonas sp. UBA7664 (assembly GCF_002483305.1). Lineage (GTDB taxonomy): Bacteria > Pseudomonadota > Alphaproteobacteria > Caulobacterales > Caulobacteraceae > Brevundimonas. The sequence continues at coordinate 21,898 of NZ_DLHQ01000064.1, read as the reverse complement.
ACGAGCGCCAGGGCGAGCATGAGGGTCGAGACGGTCATCATGATCACGGTCGAGCGCGCCAGCGGATGACCGCGGCGGAACGTCCGCCACGCCAGCCAGCCCCAGGCGGACAGAACGATCATAAAGGCGAGGCCGCTGATCCACATATGGGCGCCCGCGAACCAGGCCAGGACCGCGCCGGACGCGCCGAGGGCCAGCACCGGGAAGGCCAGCGGCACGACACAGCAGGCGGCGCAGCCGAGCAGCGCCCCCGAGGTCGCGACGATGGAGCCGACGCCGACCGCCTTCTGGTTCGGGTCGCCCTTGGCGGGCTCGGCGTTCAACGGCGCGCCGGGGTTCAGGGAGGTCATGATCAGCAGCATCCACAGGTTTGGGCCGGGATCGACGGACCCGAGGCGATAAAGTCTTCGAACAGGGTGTCGGCGGCGAGGCGTGCGTCTTCCGGCGCGGTGACGACGAGACGGACCGACTTGGGCCGCGGCTCGATCTCAAAGGTCAGGAAGGCGCAGCAGGCGGCTTCCTGGCGGACGAGGGTTTCGACATCGGCGAGCGCGCCGGCCTCATAGTCGACGGACAGCGTCAGGTCGTCCCGGCGATGGCTCTGAAGGCTGCGCTGGTTGAGATCGGAGATCCACCGCATCCGGGCCTGATAGTCGCCGGCCCCGAGGGTGCAGGCGATCGGAACGTCCTTCGACAGCATGTCTCAGTCTCCTGCGCGGGCGGTTAGGTCGTTCCCGTTGGACGCCTTGTAGGACTTCAAGTAACTTTAGCTTCAAGCCCTATTTTCCGGATGACGACATGGACCGTGCTCTCTCGATCGGAGCTCTCGCCAAGCGCAGCGGGACCAACCCGCCGACGATCCGCTATTACGAAGAGATCGGTCTGGTGCGCCGCGCCGAGCGCCGCGACGGCGGGCATCGCACCTATGCCGACGCGGACTTGAAACGCCTGACCTTCATCCGCCGCTGCCGCGAGCTGGGCTTTCCCATCGATCAGGTGCGCAGCCTGGTCGATCTGCTGGAGAACGGCGACCGCTCCTGCCTCGACGCCCGCGATCTGGCGCGGCGGAACCTGGAGGACGTCCAGACCAAGCTCTCCGAACTGAAGGCGCTGGAAGCCGATCTGGCCAAGCTGGTGAATGACTGCGACGCCGCCTGTGTCGGCGGCCCGGGGCCTGACTGCGTGATCCTGGAGGATCTCACCCAAACCCGCGCGCGCTCCCGCTGCGGGCCCAAGGCCGCCTGAAGGGCACCCCGGGCATAAGCTGAGGTTCCCCTCCGCGTGTTACGCCATCTCGGTTGCTCATGATCTTGCTAAGCGCCCACTTCATAAACCGCAGCGGTGTGCTCAGAGGTACGCAAAATGACCCGCTTGATGACCGGGGGTGGCCAAACCCGGGCAAGGTCAAACGCAGCAACCGCGTATCGAGACCAGTCGCCCAAGCGTCCAGCTTGCACGCGGGGGCTCGTTCCCGGTAAGGCGGCGCGCCCTCAGGGGCGATCTCGAGGGTTCGCCGCCGCGCGGACGTCGTCGGGCAGCCGCGCGTCCCTCACATAGAAGCCGCAACCGGCCAGGTCTCGCGCGACCCGCGCGATCTTGGTTCCGCGACGCTTGGCGGCGTTCGTTTTGATTTCCACCGCCTCGATCATGACAGTCTTCGCCCTCAGAGCGGGGAAGCAACGCCTTGCGGGCGGGCGCGGCAGCTCAAAAACACTCTATCGAACGTGGGTCGGGCCTCTGGTCAGGCAACCATGCCCGCGCCTACGTATTGCGCCGGAAAGACGCAGGTCAGGCAGCAGTCGATTTCCAGGGGAATGGTCATGGGCGACGAGATTCGCGATACGCCGGTTGGAGGCGAAACCCGGGCGCCCGATGCGGTGAGCCCTCCCGTCGAATCCGACCCCGGCGACGCCTCCGTGCCCCCTGAGGGGCCGAGGCTTCATATGACGGGCAGGGGGCTCAGCCCGGCGGAGTATCAGGCTCAGCATGGCTCCCACGATCACCAGGCTGACTTCACCCACGGTCCTGGACAGGGATCCAGGCAGGCAGCAGACCACAACGAAAAGGGTTCGCCCGGGCAGGGGCGGGCAGGTCGAGAGCGGCATGGAAGCCGTCATAGGTCTTGATCAGCCTCAGTCGACGAAGCGGGGACTGCCTTTTCGAAGGTGTGTCTGCGACCGCAACGGCCGGCCTTCAGTCGAGGCGGTTCGCGCAGTCGGGTTCTCAAGGATCACACTTCTTCCGGATGTCGTTTCCAACTGTGAGTTTCGGAGCCTCAGCGGCGCGTGTTTGTCTTCGGTGTTCGCGACAGGCTTCGCTCGAGATGGCGCGGCGAATATCAGGCCGCATCCCCCCGGAGCCGACTGGAACAGGCCTAGGCGATGGAGGCGCACGAAGTCGCGAGCGTCGATATCACCGTTTCGATACGACCCGATCAATGAGCCATGAACCAGGATGTCTCGGTGTTTTTCAGCATCTCGCGCGTCATTCCGCCCAGCACGCGCGTCGCAAAGGGACCACGGCTATAAACGCCGGCGACAATCAGGCTTGCGCCCTCGCGCTGTGCCTGGGTGAGCAGATCGCCGCATATATCTCCTTCAGACCGCGGTACATGCAGATGACCGGTCGTGGTCACCTCATGACGACGCAAATGTTCGTCCACCGCTTCAAGGCGGTCGATGGACACCTCATCTCCAATCCCGACGATCGTCACACGATCAGCACGCTTGAGAATGGGCAGTGCATCATGCAAGGCCCGGCGAGCTTGCGAACAGTCCTTCCATGCCACCACGACGCTGGGGAAGCGGCATGTCGTCAGGTTCCGGCCAAGACGAAGAACGGGCGTTCCTGACCGCAAGGCAAGCTCAGCCGCATCCGGAGAGACACAGGTTTTTTCCTGAGACGCGCTGGTGATGAACAGATCTGCGGAGAGTAGATGGTCAAGCAGCGCCGCGGTCGGCTCGACAATGGCGGAGCACCACTCGACCTCGGCCGGTTTCGCCGCAAACACGCTGTCGAAAGCCCTGCGCGTGGCGTCCAGAGCGTCTTCCATCGCCCGTGTTTGCTCCTGGACGGAGAGCGCGTTCCCCGCCAAAACGTCGCCCACAATGGACGTCCGCGGCCAGGCGTAGGAAACGACGGTCAGATTCGCTCCGAACTCGATAGCCATTTGGCGCGAGAGTTCCAGCGTCCGCTGTATGTCGCTCTTTGGGCACGCATCAACAACGATATCGCGAAAGCTCATGATATAAAGTCCTCTTCCTGCAGTTTTCCGAGAGCTTGGCGACAAGGCCACACTATCACACCCAATCAATGATTTGCCGTCCTTAATATACGGGTCAATGCGCGGAATCGGTATGCCGTGTGAAAATGACTGAAAACTCAAACCTCTTGGGCCTATGATCTAAGCAGGATCGTTCGAAAACTCAGGAAGGGTATACTGTCATCTGAAGACGTTTTCGCCAGGCGGCAGGCGTTTTCACGCGGATCTGGCTGCTCGGCGTTCCGAACCTGGCTCATCAGAATCTAGAATAGGCGCCTTCTCATGCGTCTGCGTTGATCTCGATCAACTCAGACGCGGCCTCGATCTGTGAACGCGCTGCGGGATGGCCCCACCGGGCTTGTGGCAGATCGGCGGCCGGCGGACTGCGCAACTCAAAAACACGAGATCGGACCTTGGCCGGGCCTCTGGTCAGGCAATCATGCCTTCGGCTGCGTATCACGCCGGAAAGACGCAAGTCACGCAGCCGTCAATTCAAGGGAGTGGTCATCGGCGACGAGATTAGCGATACGCTGGCGCTTGCACGGGAAACCCCCGCATCCGATGCGGCGAGCACTCGCGTCGAACGCGACCCCGACGCGGGCGCGCTCCCTGAGGGGCAGAAGCTCCACAGGACGGGCGGGCCCCAGCCCGGCGGAGTATCAGGTTCAGCCTGGCTCGCACGATCATCAGGCTGACTTCTCCCACGGTCCTGGACGCGGACCTCGGCACGGGGCGTCGACAACGAAGAGGGACAGACCGGGCAAACGAGCCCACGCTCAAAGCTGTGAAGCCGCATTCTGACGTCCTGATTCGGCCCGCTGCAACAGCGCCGGCGTAGCGATCCTGGCCGTCTTCTTCCAGGCCGGGTCGGCGCCTGACGCCGTGGGTGCGAGTGCGACTGCGAGAACCGGGCGGGGCCATTCAACTGACGGCGCGACTGGCCTAAGGATGGGTCTCCGATGAGGTCGGGCAGGATTTGCGACGGATGGACGTTCAACACGACATCGAAATCAAGGCGTCCCCGCAAGATGTCTGGGCGATCCTCAGCGACATCCCAGGATATCCGCGGTGGAACCGCTCCATGCAACTGACCCTGGACGAGGAAGGGCGGGATTTCGTCACCTTGGGCGTCGCCGCCGCCACCCGGGCGGGAACGCCGCATCAATGGCGGCTGGCGGGAAAACTGCGTCCGTTCCGCGAGCCTGAGCAGGTCGCATGGTGGCTGGGCGTCGGCGGCGTCCTCGGCCTCGACATGGCGATCGACCTCGAGCCACAGGGTCCGAACACCCGGGTTCGGTTCAGCTTGCGGATCAAGGGACTCGCAGCTCCCTTCGCCCGGGGGCGTCTCGCTCGGCTGGTGGCGGATCCGATGGCGGGAACGCTGCGCGATCTGAAACGCGCGGCCGAGAGCGGCAAAGTTCACTCGCGTCCGCATGCCCCCGCCAGGTCGAGGATCAACAAGCCGCGGCGCCGCTTCCGATGATCCGCCGGAGAGGATGCCGATCCCCGGATTTCTGTCAGTATCTCCGGCGGTGCGGTTTCGGCCGGAAATATGATCTCCGGCCCGCGAGGCATGGCGTCGCGCGCAGAGATGATGGCTGGCGTGCGCTCGGCGACGGTTGTAACCTTTGGGCTGCGCTGGACGATTTGCACGCCATGACCGGACGTCGAACAATCGCAGCCTGGGCGCCGGCCATTTTGTCCGTGTTCGCCCTGCTGTTCGCGTCGAGCCCCGTCATGGCCTGGCAGACGCCGGCCGCGCCCATGGCGATGGCCATGGCGCCCGCCGACGACACCGGCTCGGACAGCCCCTGCGATCCCGTGAAAATGACCTGCGCCCGACTGTGCGCCGTGCTCTGCCACGGGCTCGTTCCGACGCCGGCCGCGATCCCGGCCGTGACGCCCGCCGCCGGCCCGCGTCCCTGGTCGCCGGTCGATCCCCTCGCCGGGGTCGATCCGGAAGCGGAGGACCCGCCCCCTCGAGCCTGATCTCCACCGACCATCCTTTCTCAGAAAACCGATCCATGGAGATCAACAATGAAACGTGCCTTTTCGCTTGCGGCCCTCGGGCTGCTGACCTCGGCCTCGGCTGCCTTCGCGGCTGCGCCCGACTCGGTGGTCAAGGCCGCCGCCTCCTGCTGCGAGCTTCTCGCGGCCTGCTGCAACGGCGGACCCTGCTGCTGATCCGCTGAAGGGGGACGCCCGCGCGAAAGCGCGGGCGTCTGCCGGCCGCGGACTAAGGGTTCGTTGTTTTCGAGCCGTCACCCTGGCGCGTCGTGACAGAGCCTCGCCCGCATTCTCGAGCTGGAAACTCCCGGCCCGCGCTCCGCCGTGTTCCTCGACCCGCGGCTGATCCGGATGTCCCGGCGTTCGGACGACCCGTCCGTCTCCGATCGGATTTTGCGTTGGGCTTGACCTGTCACGTCGCGGGAGGAAAACACGCCGATGGCCAAATACGACCCCCTTGCATCCTTCCTTCGACGCCAGAAGCGGATTGAAGTGGATCTAACCTTCCGGGACATCGAACGGATCGTGGGCGGCATTCTGCCGAAAGCCGCGGTTGTGAACGGATGGTGGCGAGCGGATCCGTCCAGACCCCTAATGCCTCAACACGTCGCGTTCGCGAAGGCGGGGTTCGTCGCCGAACCAAGAATCCAGGCCGAAACCGTCCGCTTTGTCCGGGTGGCGGCCGCCGCACCGTCCCCCGATGAGCGGGCGCATGCTGACGTACGAGAGCCGGGGAAGTGACGCCGGTTCGCCGCCGGCGAGAAACTCACCGGGGGCGGACCAGACCCGGGCGATCAGTTGTGGTCAGCTGGAGCCTGAGGCGCGGGCGTGCCCGACGGAGCCGGGGTTGGCGGAGCGGGTTCGGCCGGGGCCGGGTCGGTCTTCATCTCGTCGCACCAGCTTACGGCTGCGCCGCAGCCATGTCCCTGCAGCACTCGCAGCCTTCGGCGGCCAG
>NZ_DLHQ01000064.1:0-15639 GCF_002483305.1 Brevundimonas sp. UBA7664 | reverse complement strand
CGGCGGCCAGCAGGCTGGAAACACTCATCGTCGTTTTCCCGGTGACCCAAGCGGACAGAGCCGGCGATCCTACGGCCGTCCGGTCCTCCCGCGGCCCAGGCGACAGTCATAGAGTCCGAACGCGAGACGCGGAAGGGCCAAGCCGACGCCGGCGGCTGGCGCGGCGAGGCGGTGTGCGATCGGTGACCCGGGCGTCCCCGTGCCCCTCGAAAATTCCCGAACTGGCCGGTGATCCGGCTGGACCCAAGCTTCCGGCTTCTTCCCGTGGATGATCGTGTGCGCCATGAAATCCTCCCAAGGAATGTCAGTGGCGATCGTGCAACCCGCCTGGTCTCAGCTTGAACCCAGTTCCTCTATCACCGGGCACCGGACCCGCCCGCCCTCACTGCAGTCCGCTACGGCCTGCCTCAACACCGACCGCAGCCGCTGCAAATCCGCGATCTTGGCGTCGACGCTGGCGATGTGGCCCTGGGCCATGTCGCGGACTTCGCAACACGCCTGGACGCTGGGTTCGCTCAGCGCGATCAGCCGCCGGATGGCGTCGATGCCAAAGCCCAGTTCGCGCGACCGACGGATGAAGCGCAGGCGTTGAGCATGTTCGGGCTCATAGCTCCTATGCCCGCCTTCGGTGCGGGCGGGTGAGGGCATCAGGCCGATCCGCTCATAGTAGCGCACCGTCTCCAGGTTCACTCCGGCGCTGAGCGCCAGGCGACCGATGGTCAATCCTCGTCCAGACATGGGTCTTGATCCCGTAGCGGCTACGGGTTGTAGGCTACCAGAAATCGAACGGGAGGCTCTATGGCCATCGATCAAAACCGACCTCGGATTCCCGAAGTCGCCGTCAGCGCCTCGGCAGCCATCGGCGGCTTCGCCTCGGTGTTCGCCTGGGCGGCCTGTTGCGTGCTGCCCCTCGCGTTGTCGGTCGCCGGGGTATCCTTCGCCGGCGCCGCCGTCATCGCGGGCGCGCGAAACTGGCTGACGCTGTTGGCGGCCCTCATTCTCGCCGCGGGCTGGCTGTTTCACTGGCGCCGTCTGCGGATGTGCCGGAAGGACGCCGCCTGCCATCAACCGTCGCCGCTGGCCTTCTGGTTGCTGGTCGTGGCCACCGCGCTGGTCGTGCTGTCCCTGGCTTGGCAACCTTATATCGAACCGTGGGCCATGCCCCGGCTGGCGGCCATGCGATGACCCCGGCCATCGTACTGGAATCGACGCTGACCTGCCCGCATTGCGGCCACGTCGCGACCGAGACCATGCCCACCGACGCCTGCATCTGGTTTTACGATTGTCTCGGTTGCGGCGTGAAGCTGAAGCCCTTACCCGGCGACTGCTGCGTGTTCTGCTCCTATGCCGACGTGCCGTGTCCGCCGATCCAGGTGGATGGCAAGGGGTGTTGCGGCTAGGTCTCATGCGGCGGGAGATGTCTCAATGAAGGACTTCGCCACCGACCGGATCGACCCGTCGCAACCGGCCGGCTGCGTCCTGAACGAAAACTTCGACGTCCTGACCCTTGTCGATCAGACTCGTCGCGCGAAACAGCGCCGATTCGATCGCGTCTACGCTGAAGTCGAAACGACCGGCGTCCTGCCCGTCCCTTAGAACCCGCCATTCGCCATCGCTGCGAATGACGGTGAACTGCACGATACTGTCTGCAGCCGTCACGGGGTCTCCTCCGTCTGCTTGTGGAACAGGTCGTCGTCCTACGCATGGGGCGGCCGGTCAAGCTGGGGTGTCGATCACGAGAGGTGGAGTTCCTCGGACGCGTAGATACTTCACGTTGAAGCGTCCGATGCTCGATCCGGATAGGCTAGCAGGTCAAGTGGCGTTGGGCAGGCTCCGCAGCGCGATCAGGACCTGAGATCGGATCGTCGCGTCAGCCGCGCTACTGGCCAGGCGACGGGCCGGCGGCGGAACGCATCTGTCGCGCAGCGCGGCACGAGGGTGGCGAGAGGAGAGTCGAGACCTCACCGAACTGCAACGGCCCTCAAGGGGTCATCGATGTCGTCCGTCGAGGCGTGACCTTGACCTTGGTTGCGGCAATCGGCACGGAGGGGGATCACGCGTTCTTCATCGGCCTGAGCCGGCGAGCGGATGGGAAAGCCCCACCGCGTCGTCCCGCGGCAGGGCTCCCAGCAGGAATGGCTCGCTCGCTTGGCGAACCGAATACGAAACGCCCAGGCGCGCCACGGCGTTCCCGCGTTCTCCAGACGCCTTCCGTCAGACCCGGCGACGGGAAGGTCGGGCCTCGGCAGTCGAAGCGGGAACGGAAATCTACGGACCGCAGTCATCAATGGCTGAGAGCTGGCCATGGGATCGTCGGGGCCACCGCCGCGGTTTGACCAGGAAGGCCCAAGCCCCGACGACGCCGAGCCCGGCCAAGGCCAGGCCGCTGAGCGCCGTCACCCAGTCGTAGAGCCAGCCGCCGACCGAACTGGCGTGCAGGGGGTAGAAGGCGTTATAGGCGCGGATGCCGGTGGGCAGGGCGTTGGCGTCCGAGGCCGCGACCACCTCGCTGGTGGCGGGATCGATGGTCACCGTGGTGCGGCCGTTGGGGTGCCATTCGCCGGGCTGGCGCAGGCGGATGGTGGCGGGCTTGCCCGGGGCGGCTGGCCGAATGGCCATGCGCAGGGCCGCGTCGGGGAACCGGGCCTGCGCCGCCGCCAGGGCGCGGGTCCAATCGACGTCGCCCGTCCCGACGACCGGCGCCGGCGACGTCGGGGCGCCGCCCAGCAGGGCCTGGGTCGTTCCGTGAAAGACGATGGCCGCGCCTGTCAGGCTGAAGACGACCAGCGGAAGCGCAAAGATCAGGCCGAGGTTGCGGTGACTGCCGATCAGCTCGCGCCGGGCGCCGGAGCGAGGCCAGACCCGCCAGCCCGAGGCGCGCCAGGCCGGAATCCAGACGATCAGGCCGGTGAGGACCATCAGGACCAGAGCCAGGCCGGCGCCGCCGGCGACCAGCTTGCCGGTGTGGCCGGCCAGCAGTTCGTGGTGCAGGTCGAAGATCCAGGTCTCGGCCCGGGCCGCGTCCCGCCAGCGGTCCACCACGACGCCGTCGGCGTCGGCGTAGCCGAAGCCCTCGTCGGCCAGATAGAGCCGGTGCGCCCCGACCGCCCCGCCCGGCAGGACCACCGAGGTCAGTCCGGGTTCGGCCGTCTCCAGCCGGTTCAGCGCCGCGCCCAGGCGGGCGGGGTCGAGATCGACCTCGGTGCGGGCGGCGGGGACGGTGGCGCGGATCCAGTCGTCCTCGAACACCAGCAGCGTTCCGGTCAAGCCGAACACTACGGCCAGAACCGCCAGCGCGGTCCCGGCCCAAGCGTGCAGCGTGCGGAGCGCGCCCATCATGCGGTCAGAAGCTCCGTGTCAGCGTCAGGGTCGCCGTGCGACCGCGCCCGGCGAAATAGCGCAGATTGTCGGTCGGCCCCTGGGTGTCCGAGAAATAGGAGATGTACTGCTCGTCCAGCAGGTTCTGCACGCCCAGCGACACCGTGCCGAAGCCGGCCTCGTAGCGGGCCACGGCGTCCAGCACCGCATAGCCCTCGAAGCCGTTGGCGGCCGGCTCGCCTTCGAACTCGCGCTCGAGGAAGGTCTGGGCCTGAAGGCGCAGGGCGACCGGACCCGCCTCGTACTCGCCCCACAGCAGCAGGCGGTCGGGAGAGATGTTGGCCCCATTCAGGTCGCGGTCGATGGGCCCGTTTTCGATGCTGGCGCTGCGGCCGTCGAGCGCCGCATAGCTGCCGCCGACGGTGAAGGCGTCGGTGGCGCGCCAAAGCCCCTTCAGCTCGACGCCGTCGATGCGCGTGGCCCGACGCTGCACCTCGAAGATGCCCGACGGCAGGCGGTTCAGCAGCGAGCCGCGCTCGGCCTCGGACCGGAACACGGCGGCGGACAGTTCGAACCGGGCGCCGCGGTACTCGATCCCGACCTCGGTGTTGTCCGACACCACCGGTTCGACGTTCAGGAAGGTGTCGACGTCCTGGTTGGGGATGTTGATGCCGCGCAGCACCCGGCCGACGTCCGGCATGGTGAAGCCCTGGGCGAACGAGGCGTAGGCCAGCAGGCCGGGCGCGACCTCGAAGGCGGCGCCGACGTTGAACAGGGTCTCCTCGAAGCCCGGCTCGCCGCCCGCCACCGTCTGCGGGCCATAGGCATGGAGGGTCTGGAAGTCGTCGACCTTCAGCTTCGCGGATTCATGCCGCAGGCCAGCCGACAGGCTCAGCCGGTCGGCCAGCAGCGACTGGTTCAGCTGCACGAACGGAGACAGGCTCTCATAGGCCGTCTCGGGCACCCAGTTCCGCCCGGTCAGGACCAGTTCCTGATAGGTCTGGTCGCGCAGGCCGTCGACGCCGATCAGGGCCTTGAGCCCGGTCAGGCCCGGCACGGCGCCCTGCCAATCGACCTTGAAGCCCAGCTTCTCGGAATTGTTCGCCGACTGGTCGAACAGCGTCCCGATCGGCGCGATGCCCGGGTCCTGGAAGTCGGGGAAATTGCCGCCCCCGAAGACGCCCTGGTAGTCGTGGGCGAAGACCTGGGCGCGGAACACGCCGCCGAACAGGTCGCGGTCGGTATAGCTCAGGGCCGCCGAGGTCACTTCGTTCGACGGCTGGAAGCCGAGGGCCACGCCGCGCACGGCGCTGGTCGGGACGCCCGTCGCCCGGTTGCCGGCAACGGTGACATAGTCGCCGTCGCCTTCCAGATCGAAACGGTTGATCCAGCCTTCCAGCCGGCGCTCGCCGCCCAGGTCCCAGCCGGCCCGCGCGAACAGCGACAGGGCCTGCGAGTCCTGCACCTCGCCCTGGGCGCCGTCGAAGCCGATGCGGCGGCCCTCGGCGTCGTAATAGGCCCCGCGGGTCTCGAAGGCCGCGCCGAGGCTGAGGTCGAAGACGCCGAAATCGCGCCCCCCGATGGCGGCGATCTTGGCGCCGACGCCGTCGCCCTGGATTTCGCTGTCGGTGGTGACCTGGGCCATCATCCGCCCGGTCAGGCCTTCGCCCTCGGACGGCTTGCGGGCGGTGACATAGTTGACCACCCCGCCCGTGGCGCCGATGCCCTGGATGGCGTTGGAGCCGAAGATGACCTCGACCCGGTCGATGAAGAAGGGATCGATGGTGTAGCCGTCGCGGCTGTCGTCGCGCAGCGGCGTGGACTGCGGCACCCCGTCCACCAAGTACAGCGGCGAGCGCCCGCGCAGGGTCTCGCCGAAGCCCGACAGCTTCTGCCGTGTGGGCGAAAAGGACGGCACCAGCGCCGACACCGTATCGACGGCCGAGGCGGCCAGGGCCGTCTGCTGGCCGATGGCCTCGGCGTCGATGATCTCGATCGTGGCGGCGATCGCCGAGCGCGGAGTCTCGATCCGCGAGGCGGTGACGACGACTTCGTCCAGGGTCGTCGCGTCCGGGGCCGGGGCCTCCTGCGCCCTGGCGGGAACGGCGGCCAGCAGCAGCGGCAGGAGGGCGGCGGTGGCGAGGAGACGAGGGGACATGGAGCACTTCAAGGGCAGGCGAATGACAGCGGCGGTCTGACCACAGGCTTTCTTGCGAGTCAATCTCACTATCATTCTCAAATAGATTTCGGAAGGGCTGCCTCCGTGGCGTGGGGATCAGGCAGGCTCGGCCGGACGGCTTTCGAGCCGACGCCGAATCCAGGTTCGGCCGGGCTTCTCGACGAGCAGATGCAGGGCCGCCGCGATCAGCGCCGTGGCGACGAACAACCCCGCCAGTTCGACCGGCGTGATCCGGAAGGCGCTGTCGATGCCGCGGAGTTCAGCGACGACGCCCTTGTAGGCGACGATGACAGGCATATGCACGAGATAGAGGGCGAAGGACGCTTCGCCGGCGAAGACCAGGGCCGGGGCGGCGAGGGGCCCCTCGCAGTCCGCGCGCGCGAGCAGCGACCATGTCAGGATCACGGGAGCGGCGAGGGCGACGATGATGCGGTCGTCCAGCGACAGCTGCATCGCGCCGAGCAGGAGCAGGGTGGTGAACAGGGCCGCCGCTGCGGCGACGGGCCGGCTCCAGCGCCAGCGATGGCCCAGCGCATAAAGCGCCATGCCGATCAGGAATTCCGGGGCGATACGGAGGATGCCGAGCGAATCCTCGGCTCGCGGCAGGACCTTGCCGAACGCCTGGACATAGAGGGCGTCGATCACGACGAAACCCAGGGCCCCCAGCGCCAGCAATGCCCAAGGGCGGGTCCGGAGCCGCAGGGCCAGCCATGCATAGGCGGGGAACAGCAGATAGGCGAACCATTCCGCCGACAGCGACCAGCTCGGTCCGCTCCAGTTGAGTTCGGCGTCCGTCGGGAACCAGGCCTGGACAAGGAACAGGGTCTGGAAGAAGGCGAGCGGCGGATAGCTTTCGGCGTCGAAGCGGACCCCCGCCGCGGTCGCGCCCACGACCATGATTAGCACCGCCGCCAACACGGTCACATGAAGAGGGTAGAGCCGCGCCAGGCGGGCCACGATGAAGCGCCTGTAGCTGAAGGTTCCGGCGGCGAAAGCCGGGCCGTAGACGTGGGCCAGGATGAATCCCGACAGCATGAAGAAGGCGTCCACCGCCAGCCGGCTTCGTTCGACGATCGGGCTGAAGCCCAGGGCCGGATCCCACTGGAGCTGGTAGTGGAACAGCACCACGCCCACTGCCAGGAAGGCCCGCAGACTGGTCAGGGCCCTTAGATCGGCGGGGTAACCGTCGCGGGTCGGCGGCACGGACGTCATGAACGATGGCCCCCCAAGGCAGGCGGGACAGGACGTTCCACCTAATTGGGTTACGCACCGGATGCGCGCAGCCCTCATGCGCGACCCGGACGGGTCGGGTGCCTGTGCGGGGCTCCACGCGGACCACCGCCCACGCCCACGTCACGATGAGTTGGCCATGGCCCGCTCCGGCTTCGTCCGCCTGATGCTGGATGACCGTCGCGCTCTGCGCGGCCAGCCCGTTAGCGCGTAGCGCGACCGAGAAGGTCGATCAGTTCGGCGGCCTTGGCCTTCCGGTCGGCGAGATCGTCGCCGGTCATCGCCCCCATGACGCAGTGGTCGAGGTGGTCTTTCAGCACCTCGCTCTCGACACGCAGCAGGGCCGCCCGCACGGCCCGGAGCTGGGTCAGAACCTCCACGCAATAACGGTCCTCCTCGACCATCCGGGCGATGCCGCGCACCTGGCCCTCGATCCGGTTCAGGCGGTTCAACACCTTGGGTTTGGTTTCCGTCTGCATCCAATTCCTCGTTCTGATCGTTCGATCCTACCTCAGTATGGCATCTTGCGAGATACCCCCATGGGGTATATTTGGCATCCAGCTATTTCAAGGAGCCCGCCATGTCCACGCCCTCCCATTCGCATCCGGCCGGTCACAGCTGCTGTTCGACCAAATCGGCGGACAGCGGCGGGAAGGCGGTCGATCCGGTTTGCGGTATGACCGTCGATCCGGCGACCACGGCGCATCGGACCGCCCACGAGGGACAGGACTACTTCTTCTGTTCGGCGGGCTGCCGGACCAAATTCATCGCCGATCCGGACCGCTATCTCGGCGAGGCCCCGCAACCGGCGCCTGTCATCCCGGGCGCGATCTACACCTGCCCGATGCATCCGGAGGTCCGCCAGGAAGGTCCGGGCTCCTGCCCGATCTGCGGCATGGCGCTGGAGCCGGAGACAGTCACCGCCGAGGCCCCGGTCAATCACGAACTGATCGACTTCACCCGCCGCCTCTGGGTCGGCGCGGTCCTGACCCTGCCGGTCTTCGCGCTCGAAATGGGCGGCCATCTGACGGGACTGGCCATGCGGATTCCGGGTCAGACCTCCAACTGGATCCAGTTCGCCCTGGCGACGCCCGTGGTGCTGTGGGCCGGCTGGCCGTTCTTCCAGCGCGGCTGGGCCTCGCTCCGCAACCGCAGCCTCAACATGTTCACCCTGATCGCCATCGGCGTCGGCGCGGCCTGGATCTACAGCGTGGTCGCGGTTCTGGCGCCGGATCTGTTCCCGGCGGCCGTCCGGCGGATGGACGGCAGCGCGCCGGTCTATTTCGAGGCGGCGGCCATTATCACCGTCCTCGTTCTGGTGGGCCAGATCCTGGAGTTGCGGGCGCGCGAACAGACCTCCGGCGCCATCCGGGCGCTGCTGGATCTGGCGCCCAAGACCGCGCGGCGGGTCCGTGACGACGGCGGCGACGAAGACGTCACGCTCGACCTGGTCGCCGTCGGAGACCGGCTGCGCGTCCGTCCCGGCGAGAAGGTGGCGGTCGACGGCGAGATCCTGGACGGTCGCGTGACTATCGACGAGTCTCTGGTCACGGGTGAATCCATGCCGGTGACCAAGGACGTCGGCGACAAGGTCGTCGCCGGATCGCTCAACAAGACCGGTTCGTTCGTGATGCGGGCTGACAAGGTCGGCGCCGACACCCTGCTGGCCCAGATCGTCCAGATGGTGGCCCAGGCCCAGCGCAGCCGCGCCCCGATCCAGCGTCTGGCCGACAAGGTGTCGGGGTGGTTCGTGCCGGCCGTGATCGTCATCGCGGTTCTCGCCGCAATCGTCTGGGGCCTGGTCGGTCCTGAACCACGCCTGTCCTACGCCCTGGTCGCTGCGGTCTCGGTGCTGATCATCGCCTGTCCCTGCGCGCTGGGCCTGGCAACGCCGATCTCCATCATGGTCGGGGTGGGGCGCGGCGCCCACGCCGGGATCTTGATCAAGAACGCCGAGGCGCTGGAGCGTTTCGAAAAGGTCGACACCCTGGTGCTCGACAAGACCGGCACCCTGACGGAGGGGCGACCGTCGGTGACGGCCATCCGGCCCGCCGCGGGGTTCGACGAGACCGAGCTTCTGAGACTCTCCGCCAGTCTGGAGCGGGGCAGCGAACATCCGCTGGCCGACGCCGTCGTCCGCGCCGCGACGCATCGCGAGCTCGCGCTGTCGGAGGCCTCGGAGTTCGACAGCCCGGTCGGGCGTGGCGTCACCGGGGTGGTCGACGGCCGCCGCGTGGCGCTCGGCAACGGCCGCTACCTCGGCGAGATCGGCGTCGATGTCGCCGCCCTCGAGGCCGAGGCCGAGGCGCTACGCCAGGACGGCGCCACCGCCATCTTCGTGGCCGTGGACGGGGCGGCGGCCGGCGTCCTCGGCATCGCCGACCCGGTCAAGGCGACGACCGCCGGGGCCATCCGCGATCTGAAAGCCGCGGGCCTGCGCCTGGTGATGATGACCGGGGACAACCGGACCACGGCCGAGGCGGTGGCGCGCCGGCTCGGCATAGACGACGTCCAGGCCGAGGTCCTGCCCCAGGACAAGGCCGCGGTCGTCGAGCGGCTGCGGGCCGAGGGGCGGATCGTCGCCATGGCCGGCGACGGGGTCAACGACGCCCCGGCCCTGGCCGCCGCCGACGTCGGGGTGGCCATGGGCGCCGGGTCGGACGTGGCCATCGAGAGCGCCGGCGTCACCCTGCTGGGAGGCGACCTCCAGGGCATCGTCCGGGCGCGCAAGCTGTCCAAGGCGGTGATGAGCAACATCCGCCAGAATCTCGTCTTCGCCTTCGGTTACAACGCCCTCGGCATTCCGATTGCGGCGGGGTTGCTGTATCCGGTCTTCGGCCTGCTGTTGTCGCCGGCCCTGGCGGCCCTGGCGATGGCCCTGTCTTCGGTCAGCGTCATCGCCAACGCGCTGCGGCTCCGGGCCGTCCGGCTCTGACGGGCGACCGGCGCGCCCGAAGCCGGGGAAAGCAAGACCGCCGGCGGCGCCAATACGCATTCCGGCGGCCGATCCCTCGCTTTGGCCGGCGGCGTCCGGGTATATTTGATCAAGGCGGAACCGTGGCTGCGGGTCCGGATTACGCTGGCGTCGATGTCCGGCGTGGACAGGCGTCGGGGCGAGCACACTCGCCCGGACGCAGCGTCGCCGGTCGTACCCCATTGTCTGGCCGCCTGGCGATCCGCCGGCGCCGGCCCAAGCGGAGATCCACGATGTTCACCCCGACTGTCACGCGCCTGTCCCTCCTTGCGGCCGGCTGTTCCGTACTCGTCCTGGCGGCCTGCAGCCCCGCGGCCGAGCGGCCGGCGACGCCGGAGGCCGACGCCTCGGCGCCGGCCTCGGAACCCATGGCGATGGCTCAGACGCCGTTCTCCGCAGCGGAGGACAAGATGCATGAGGCCATGATGGCGGCGACGGGAGCCGACGCCGGCGAGACCTGGGCCCGCAAGATGATCCCCCATCACCAGGGCGCGCTCGACATGTCCCAGATCGTCCTGCGCGACACCCAGGACGCCGACATTCGCCGGATGGCCCAGAAGACCGTCGAGATGCAGACCACGGACATCGCCGAACTCCGGCGCTGGCTCGAGACGCGGGTCGGGGCCGCCGCCGGCGCGGCCGCGCCGGGCGGGGGCGGAGAACCGCCGTTCGCGCCGGCCGAAGCGAAGATGAAGGACGCCATGATGTCGGCGACCGGGGCGAACACGGACCGGATGTGGGCCAGCAAGATGATCGCGCACCACCAGGGCGCGCTCGACATGTCCCAGGTGGCGCTGCGCGAAAGCCAGGACGCCGGCATCCGGCGCATGGCGCAAAAGACAATCGAGATGCAGACGGCCGACATCGGCGAGCTGCGCGCCTGGCTGCAATCCCATCCCGCCAGCGCCGGCTGATGCGCGCCGCCGATCAGGCGCGGTGCGGATTGTGCGAGTGGAGGAAGGCTGACCGATGGAAAACATGAAGCCCATGCACCCCATGAAGGGGAGCTACCGGTCGTTCGCGATCGAGCTCGTCCTTGATTTCATCATCATGTACCTGGTGATGTACACGATGATCGCGTCTCTCGGTCACTTCTACTTCAACCTCAACAACGTCTACATGACCCTGATGATGGTCTCGCCGATGGCGATCCTCATGCTGGTCTTCATGCGCTCGATGTATCCGTCGAAGCGGACCAATCTGCTCATCGGCGGAGTCGCCGCCCTGGTGTTCGCGGTCAGCTTCTGGGGCATGCGGACCCAGGCGGCGGTCGGGGATACGGAGTTTCTCCGCTCGATGATCCCGCACCATTCCGGGGCGATCCTGATGTGCCAGCAGGCGTCGCTGACGGATCCGGAGGTGCTCGGGCTGTGCGAGGAGATCGTCAGCTCCCAGGAGCGGGAGATCGCCCAGATGAAGGCGCTTCTGGCGCGGCGGTGATCCGGCGGGCGGCCGCAAGGGCCGCTGGCGCGGTCGGCTCTGCGGCAGCGTGTCGCGAGGGCCGGCCGCGGCGCTTGCGTAAAACCCTATAGATCGCGCCTCAGGAGGCGCGTTGATGACTTTCAGGAGTATCCCATGAAGCTGGATCGTCGAGTGCTGCTGCGCGGCGCCGTCGCCGGAGGCGGTCTTGCGGCCCTGCAGGGCCTGATGCCCGCCTGGGCCCAGACGGGATCTCCGGGCCTGCGGGCCGACCTGCCGACCCTGTCCGGCCCGAACATCGACCTGACGGTCGGTCAGACGCCGTTCACCGTGAACGGACGCACCGCGACGGCGACGACGATCAACGGCGTGCTCCCGGCCCCGGTGCTTCGCCTTCGCGAAGGCCAGAACGTCCGTCTGGCGGTGACGAACCAGCTCGACGAGGACACCTCGATCCACTGGCACGGCATCCTGCTGCCGTTCCAGATGGACGGCGTCCCGGGCATCAGCTTCCCCGGCATTCGCCCGCGCGAAACCTTCGTCTATGAATTCCCGGTCCGGCAGTCGGGCACCTTCTGGTATCACAGCCACTCGGGCTTGCAGGAGGCGCTGGGCCACTACGGGCCGATCGTCATCGATCCGGCCGGGGTCGACCCGGTCGCCTACGACCGCGAGCATGTGCTGGTCCTGTCGGACTGGAGCTTCATGCACCCCCACGAAATCTTCGAGAAGCTCAAGAAGAGCCCCGGCTATTTCAACCGCCAGCGCACCACCCTGGCCGGCCTGCTGGACGGCAGCGACAGGATGAGCCTTGAAGAGCGCCGGATGTGGGGCGAGATGCGCATGGATCCGCGCGACATCCTCGACGTCAACGGCTCGACCTACACCTATCTGATCAACGGCCACGGCCCGCGGGAGAACTGGACCGGCCTGTTCCGGCCCGGCGAGCGGGTGCGGCTGCGCATCATCAACGCCTCGGCCATGTCGATCTTCAACGTGCGGATTCCGGGCCTGCCCATGACGGTGGTCCAGGCCGACGGCGAGAACGTGCGCCCGGTCGAGACCGACGAGTTCCAGATCGCGGCCGCTGAAACCTATGACGTCATCGTGCGGCCGACCGAGGACCGCGCCTACACCATCGTCTCCGAAGCCATCGACCGCTCCGGCATGGGACGGGCGACCCTGGCGCCGCGCATGGGCATGACCGCCGAGGTTCCGCCGCTGCGCGAGGTTCCCAACCTGACCATGAGGGACATGGGCATGGGGGACATGGGCGGCATGGGCGGAATGGACCACGGAGCCATGGGAGCCCAATCGGGCGGAGCCATGGCCGGAATGGATCACGGGGCAATGACGGGCGCGCCCGGCGCAGCCATGGCGGGCATGGATCACGGCGCCATGGCCCCACAGGCCCCCGCCGGGACGATGTCCGGAATGGACCACGGGTCGATGGCCGGGATGAACATGCGCGATCCCGAGAATGCGCCGCCCGACATGGCGGTGGGGGTGGGGGTCGACGCCGTCGCCATGGCGCCGGCCAATCGCATGGGCGAGCGGCCGATCGGGCTGCAGGACGTGCCGCATCGCGTCCTCGTCTACACCGACCTGGTGTCGCTCGCGCCCAACAAGGATCAGCGCGCCCCGTCCCGGACGATGGAGATTCACCTGACCGGCAACATGGAGCGGTTCATGTGGGGCTTCGACGGCCGCAAATTCAGCGAGCTGGTCGAACCGATCCGGTTCGAGCGGGACGAGCGGGTGCGCGTGACCCTGGTCAACGATTCCATGATGGCGCACCCGATCCATCTTCACGGCCATTTCTTCGAACTGGTCACCGGCGGCCCGGCCGGGCACCAGCCCCTGAAGCATACGGTCAACGTCCCGCCGGGCGGCAAGGTCAGCTTCGATCTGACCGCCGACAACCCCGGCGACTGGGCCTTCCACTGTCACCTGTTGCTGCACATGCATGCCGGGATGTTCAACGTGGTCACGGTCCGTCCGATGGAAGGAGCCGCATCGTGAAGACGTCGGTCGCGATCCTTCCCCTGATCCTCGCAGCGGCTTCCGCGACGGCGGGGACGCCGGCGCTGGCGCAGAGCCACGCCGGGCACGCGATGCCCGCGCCCGTTCGCCAGGCGCTTCCGGAGGGTTGCGTCGCGCGCGGCTCCCCCACCGCCGATGCATCCCGGATAGGTACGGTCGGAGCGCCGACGTGCCCGACGGGCGCGGTGCCCGTCCGTCTGCCGGCTCCGGCGATGCCGGCGGGGCACGACATGTCGACCATGGGTCAGACCCGGCCTCCTCCGGCCGCTGCGTCCACTCATGCCGGCCATGACATGTCGACCATGGGCCAGACCCAGCCCGCTCCGGCGATGCCGGCGGGGCACGACATGTCGACGATGGGCCAAACCCGGCCCGCGCCCGCGATGCCGGCGGGACATGACATGTCCACGATGCCCCAGACGCAGCCCGCTCCGGCCGCCGCGTCCCCCCATGCCGGCCATGACATGTCGACGATGGGCCAGACCCGGCCCGCGCCGGCCATGCCGGCGGGGCACGACATGTCCGCGATGCCGCAGACGCAGCCTGCTCCGGCCGCCGCGTCCCCGCATGCCGGCCATGACATGTCGACCATGGGCCAGACCCAGCCTGCTCCGGCGATGCCGGCAGGCCACGATATGTCGACGATGGGTCAGACGCCGACCCCGGCGATGCCGGCCGCTCACGACATGTCGACCATGGGCCAGACGCCAGCGGGCCACGACATGTCCGGAATGGCCATGCCGCCCGACGTTCCGACCAGCGCGGACAATCCGGGACGTCCGCCGGAAACCCCGGCGCCGTCGGCCGCGACAAGCGGGCCGACCCACGCCGCCGACCTGCTGTTCGACCCTGCCGAAATGGCGGCGGCCCGCGCCCAGCTGCGGATCGAGCACGGAGACGCCCGCACGACGGCCGTCGTCATCGACCAGCTGGAAGCGGCCTTCGGCGACGACGAAGAAGGCTATGCCTGGGACGCCCAGGGCTGGACCGGCGGCGACATCAATCGCTTCTGGTGGAAGTCGGAAGGTGAAGGTGACTTCGACGGCGAGGTCGAGGAGGCCGAGATCCAGGCCCTCTACAGCCGGGCCTTCCGACCCTTCTTCGACTTTCAGACCGGCCTGCGGCAGACCTACCGACCCGAAGGCGATCGGACCGACCTGGTCGTCGGGATACAAGGTCTGGCTCCCTACTGGTTCGAGGTCGATGCGGCGGCCTTCCTGTCCAACAAGGGCGAACTCACGGCGAGGGCGGAGGCCGAATACGATCAGCGCATCACCAATCGCTGGATCGTCCAGCCCCGGGCCGAGGTGGTGTTGTCGGCGGAGGACATCCCGGAACTCCGGATCGGGTCCGGCCTGTCGTCGCTCCAGATCGGGGCCCGGCTGCGGTACGAGTTCCGCAAGGAGTTCGCGCCCTATGTCGGCGTGGAGTGGACCAAGAGCTTCGGCAATACGGCGGACTTCCTGGAAGCCGACGGACGAAGCTCGGAAGACACCCGGCTGGTCGTCGGCATTCGAGCCTGGTTCTAGCGACGGGCAGCGGCGGCGGCGCGGGTCTCCGCCGTTTGCCGCGCTCCAGGGCGTGGGGCGCCTTCGCGGTACGACTCGGCCTCGCCTGGCGGCGCCGGACACCGTCAGGCGAGGCCGACCCCGCGGACCGAACCCTTGGCGAGCTCGGCGACCCCCACTGCCCAGACTGCAGGGCCATCTCGCAGACGATTGATCGCGCCGATCAGCACGGGAAACCGACCGTGCTCAAGGCGGATGGGAACCGTCGGCGGCCGACCCAGGAGACAGACGACGACGACGAAAAACGCCGCGCAGCAAGCTGCGCGGCGTTCCTCACGTCGGTTTCGGCCCCTCAGGAGGCGGGAGGCCGTCTCCTCAGTGAACCATGAAACGGACGACACCGTTCATCTGGTGGCCGTCGGCGCCCTTGGCGGTCCAGGCGGCGGAGTAGGACCCGGGGGCCAGGGCGGGGAGGGGCGCGCTGACCGTGGTGGCCGGCGGCGCGTCGGCGGATACAGCCACATCGACGGACTGCTCTCCTGGACCCGTCAGCCTGAGCGACGTCAGGACCATCGCGTGCGGAAAGGTCGCCGAGAAGGTGGTCGGGGCGGCGGCGAGCATGGCGTTGTCCGCCGGCGTCGTGACGACGCCGCTGGCCGGCGCCTGCCTGGCGGCGTGATCCTGCGCTGACATTCCCGCGTGTGAGTGACTCTGGGCCTGGGCGAGCGAGACGGGGGCCAGCGCCGCCAGAGCGGCGAGGCCGACGAGGATTGAACGGTTCATGGAAATACTCCTGATGCTTACGCGCACTATTGCTTGGGCGGCATGGTCATGCCGTCCATCTTCGACATGTCATGGCCGGCCATGGGATCGGCGGGCGGCGGCGGGGCGGGCGTGGGCGCCGGCGCGGGTCGGGTCGGTCGGGGCGCCGTGGCCCGGGGGGCCGTAGCCGGCGCGGGCGCGGCGGC
>NZ_DLHQ01000016.1 GCF_002483305.1 Brevundimonas sp. UBA7664 | reverse complement strand
GCGGGTGCGGCTGCTGGGCGAACTGGGGCCGACGGCGGCGCGCGAGCGGGCGCAGCGGCGGCTGGAGGCCTGGCTGGCCGGCGAGGCCGGACGGGCGCTGAAACCGCTGGCGCGGCTGAAGGGGGCGGTCGAGAGCGGGGCGCTGAAGGGCTTGCCGCGCGGCATCGCCTTCCGCCTGATCGAGGCCGGCGGGGTGATCGACCGGCGTGCGGTCGAGCGTGACCTCGCGGCGCTGAGCCAGGTCGAGCGGCGGACGCTGAGGACGTTCGCCGTGCGGATGGGGACCCATTCGGTCTGGCTTCCCGGCCTGCTGAAGGCGCGGGCCCGGGCGCTGGCCCAGGCCTTTGTCGCCGGAGAACCGTTCCGTCCGGGCGCAGCGGCCCTGACGGCCCTGCCCGAAACGCCGCCCTCGCCGCGTCTGCTATCGGCGTTCGGTCTGCGCGCCGTCGGCAGGGTCGCGGCCGGGGTGGAGATGCTGGAGGCGCTGGCCGAGCGGCAGGCGGCCGGCAAGGGGTTGCTGAACGAGGCCGATCTGGCGGCGCTGGGTGTTTCGCTGGAGGAGGCCAAGGCCCTGACCGCGGCGCTCAAAGCCTCACGCGCGCAGAAACCGGATCGGGACGACCGCCCGAAAGCCGTGAAGGACTCGCCGTTCGCCGCCCTCTCAGCCCTGACCGCGCCGCCTTCACCGGCCCGCGCGAAACGCAAACGCCCCCGCCGGAGCCGCGCGCCCGCATGAGCGAAACGGGCTGCCGCATCGACGTCTGGCTGTGGCGGGCGCGGTTCGCGAAAACCCGGGCGCTGGCCGCCGCCATGGTCGAGCGCGGCGTGGTGCGGCTGACCCACAACGGCCTCCAGGCCCGGCTCGACAAGGCCAGCCGCGCGGTTCACGTCGGCGATACGCTGGTGTTCGCCCTCGGCGGCCGGTTGATGGAGCTGACGGTCGAGGCATTCGGCGAACGACGCGGTCCGGCGGAAGAGGCGCGGGCGCTCTACACCCTGCGGCAACCCCTCGGTTGACAGCGACCCTTGGCGGGGTCATGTGCGCTGCCCGTTCCTCCCGCCCTCCGAAAGCGCCCCAGACCGCCCCATGACCTACATCGTCACCGACGCCTGTGTGAAATGTAAGTTCATGGACTGCGTCGAGGTCTGCCCGGTCGACTGCTTCTATGAGGGCGAGAATTTCCTCGTTATCGCACCGGACGAATGCATCGACTGCGGCGTCTGCGAGCCGGAATGCCCGGTCGACGCTATCAAGCCCGACACCGAGGACGAGCCCGACGGCAAATGGCTGATGGTCAACGCCGACTACGCCAAGGTCTGGCCCAACATCACGGTCAAGGGCACGCCCCCCGCCGACGCCGAGAAATTCGAGCGCGAGACGGGCAAGTTCGAGAAATACTTCTCCGAGAAGCCCGGCAAGGGTTCCTGAGCCCCCCCGCCCCAAGGGGGCTGCCCCGGCTCGGTGGGGATTTCCAGTCCCATGCGCGCTGACGCTGTGGACGTTTTGAAATTCCGCAATTTTGTGATAGGTTCCTGTCATTGGGTCGGGCGGTAAGCGATTTTCTCGCGCCGCCCGCGTTTGCGACAGAACTCCGCCCACGAAGGCGGGGTCGGCCAGAGGTTTGGTGATCCGTTTCCACAGCTGACGTCTGAATTTGCAGCACCGCCGACGGGAACCCGTCTTCGGAGAGCGCACGGGTGTCTTCAGTGTTTTCGTCTCGCCTCCCCTGCGCCGGGAAAGGAATGACATGACCACCAAGAGCGTTCTGGAATTCAAGGTTGGCGACGCGGTCGTCTATCCGGCGCACGGCGTCGGCAAGGTCGCGGCGGTTGAGGTCCAGGAAGTCGCCGGCATGTCGCTGGAAGTTTACGTGGTCACCTTCGACCACGAGAAGATGACCCTGCGCGTCCCGACCAAGAAGGCCAAGACGGCGGGCCTGCGCTCGCTGGCCGCCGACGACGTCGTGACCAAGGCGCTGACGACCCTCAAGGGCCGCGCCCGCATCAAGCGCACCATGTGGTCGCGTCGCGCCCAGGAATATGAAGCCAAGATCAACTCGGGCGACCTGATCTCGATCGCCGAGGTGGTCCGCGACCTGCACCGCGCCGACAGCCAGCCGGAACAGTCCTATTCGGAGCGCCAGCTCTATGAATCGGCGCTGGACCGCATGGCCCGCGAAGTCGCCGCCGCCAACCGCATCGACAAGGACGCGGCCGTCCAGCTGCTGTCCAAGTCGCTGAGCGCCAAGAAGGCCGTCATCGCCGCCGCCGAGGCCGCGGAAGAAGCCGAGGCCGAGGCCGAAGCGGCCTGATCCTGCGCATCGCCGAACGAAACGGAAGGCCCGGGAGCGATCCCGGGCCTTCTGCCATTCAGCCGCCCGGGCCGGTCCCGGAGACGCTTTCCAGATAGGCGATCAGGTCGGCGATCTCGGTCGACTCCAGCTCAAAGGCGGGCATGGCGGGGTGGGCGGTGACCAGGCCCTCGGCGAAGGCCTCCTGAAGATCGCGTACGGGGTACTGGACCCCCATGGTCCGGAACGGCGGGGCGGCGGACATGGGGCTGTCGCCGGATCGCTCGACGGCGTGACATCCGGCGCATTTCGTCTGCACGAGCATCGCCCCGCGATCGGCGGAACCCATGATGACGGGATCGGTGCCGGTCTGGCGGACGGCTTCGCCGGCGCAGCCGCCGAGTGTCAGAGCCGCGAGAGCGGCGATCAGTCGGCCTGTCATTGTCTTGACCCTCCGGGCGACGTCGCCACGAGGACGACCCGCCCCTGCCTGGACCACAAATGCGCTCCGGGCGTTGTTCCATAACAAAGCGGGTCCACGCCCGTTCCGGCACCTGTCGGAACAGGAAGCCTGTTCAACGGAAGCCACGCCATGACCCAGTTCCACCACATCCGCCTCGAGCTTGCCAGGGAGGCCGGCCATCCTGCGGGCGCGCCGAACGAAGGCTATGACATCGTCGCCCCGCTGGACGCCGAAGGGCGGCTGGATGGAGACGCCCTGCGCGACGCGCCGGAGCGCGGACATGTCCGCCGCTTCTCGCAGGATGCGACGGTCGGCAAGGGCCAGCTGCGTCAGGGCCCCGGCGGCCGCTGGATTCTCGACATGGAAGAAGGCGTCGCCGACGACGCGACCGGTTTCCGCTTCGGCGAGGAGCGGTTCGTCGTCGGCGAATATGTCAGCCTGTCGCTGCCCTCGGGCGAGCAGCACACCTATGTCGTGGCCCGGGTGGTCGAGGTCTGAGGTCTAGAAATACTCGGCCCCGGCCGGGCACTGGGCGGCGAGTCGCCGCGCGGTGATGCTGGCGGGAATATAGGGTGTGCCTCGCGCCAGCTGGGCCCCGCCGCGGAAGGTGAAGCTTTCCGGCTGATAGGTTCCGGTCAGCCGGACGTTGACCCGCCGTCCCTTGCGGTCCTCGCAGACGCCCTCGAAGCGGGCATTGCCGTCGCCGACCTGGCGCACCGGATAGGTGCACTGCCAGCGGCGCGTCGACAGGCCGCCGAAGAAGCGGTTGATCTCGCTGGGGCGGACGCATTTGGTCTCGGTGTCGCCCTGGCCCAGAGCCCGGGTCGTATATTCCCAGTAGCCCGCCAGCACGGGCGGCGGCGCCGACTGGGCCGGGGCGGCCGGGCCTGCGTACGGCGCGGTCGCGGGCGCGGACAGCAGGACGGCCCCGGTGAGAACGGGAACGAGACGGATCAGGGCGGACGACTTCATGGAACGGACCCTCGACGGCGGAGCTTCGCCACATCAGTAGATGCGATATATGGCCGGAATTGAACGGCGGCTGAACGGGCCGTAACCCGCCTCAAGCCTTGACGGGGCGCGGTGACTTCCACTATACGGCCCCCTCTCGCGCGGGGACCCCATCCTCGCGCGCCTCTGTTTCATGCGCCCGCACGGTTTCGCGGCCCGCTCCTGCCCAAGGATAGTCAGATGTCGCGTCGCTGCGAACTCACCGGTATCGGCCCCATGGTCGGCCACAGCGTGAGCCACTCGAACGTCAAGACCAAGCGCCGCTTCCTGCCGTCGCTGAAGACGGTCAAGGTCGCCTCGGAAGCCCTGGGCCAGACCTTCAGCCTGCGGATCTCGAACGCCGCCCTGCGCACCCTCGACTTCAAGGGCGGGCTTGACCCGTTCATCGTCAAGGCCAAGGACGAGCAGCTGTCGCTGGCCGCCCAGCGCATCAAGCGCCAGGTCAAGGCCAAGATCGCCGAACAGGCCGCCGCCGCCTGATTGGCGACAGCGTCAGGATTTGAAGGGGCCGGCGGAAACGCCGGCCCTTTTTGTTTGCGCACAGGCTCGGCACACTGCCGCGATGACCCGCGACGAGATGTACGCCTACGCCCTGTCCCTACCGGAAGTGGAGGAGTCGACGCTGCACGGCGTCCGCTGCGTGCGGCTGCGGGGCAAGCTGCTGATCAACGACACCCGCCTGCCGGACGCCGTCTCCCTGTCGCTGGACCATGGCGATATCGACCTGCTGATGGAGACCGAGCCGCAGACCTATTTCAAGACGCCGCATTTCGAGGGCTGGCCCGCTGTCCTGGTGCGCTACGAGGCCGCAGAGGACGACCGCCTGCGCGAGCAGATCGACAAGGCCTGGGCGCGGCGGGCGACGAAGGCCCAGCGCAAGGCGCGGGGCCTGCCCGACTGAAGATTACGGGATGTTCATTTGTCGGGCCATGCCGATCGCCTAGGGTTCCGGCCCATAAACGGGAAACGGGGCCAGGCCATGCTGAAGACTTTCGGACGTACCTTGACGATGACCTGCGCGCTGGCGCTGCTGTCCGGCGCGGCCATGGCCCAGGACCGCAATGCCGAGGGCGGCCCGGAATCGTCCGCCTTCACGCTGGAGACCGACCAGCCGCGCACGCCGGAGCAGGAAGCGGTCCGGTTCGACAAGGCCGATGTCTCGATCACGGTCCTGCCGGCCGAGAAGGCCATCCGCGGCGTGGGTGTGCTGGACTTCACCGTCCTGGCCCCGATCGACAGCCTGGTCGTCGAGCTCGACGCCCTGTTCGATGTTTCCGAGGTCCAGGTCGACGGCCAGACGATCCCGGCCGATCGCTGGAGCAATCCGGAAGGCCGGATGACCATCCAGCTGCCCCGCCCGCTGGCGGCCGGCGAACGGACCTCGCTGCGGATCGCCTACGGCGGTCAGCCCCGGACGGCGCGCCGCGCGCCCTGGGACGGCGGCTTCGTCTGGTCGACGGCGCCCACGGGCGAGCCGTGGATCGCGACGGCGGTGCAGCTGGAAGGCTGTGATCTGATCTTCCCCTGTATCGACAACTCCAATGCGGAGCCGGGGCAGGTCGACATCCACATCACCGTGCCGTCCAACCTGTCGGCCCCGGCCAACGGGACCTTCCAGGGCAAGGTCGACAATGGCGACGGGACCTCGACCTGGAACTGGTCGATCCGCAATCCGAACATCTATGCGGTCAACCTGAACATCGGCCCCTATGAGGAGGTCTCCGGCCAGTACCAGAGCCGCTTCGGCAATGTGATCCCGATGCATTTCTGGCACCTGAAGTCGGACAAGCCGGAGGACGTCGCGGCCCTGTTCGCGGAATTCCCCCTGATCCTGGACTTCTTCGAATCCACCGTCGGGCCGTACCCGTTCGGTTATGAGAAGATGGGCGTGGTGGAGACCCCGCACCTGGGCATGGAACACCAGACCATCAACGCCTACGGCAACGGGTACGAAATCGACGAGCGCGGCTATGACGACCTGCTGCAGCATGAGTTCTCGCACGAGTGGTTCGCCAACCAGCTGACCAACTGGAACGCCGACGACATGTGGCTGCACGAGGGGTTGGGCAGCTATATGCAGCCCCTCTACGCCCGCTGGCTGCGCGGCGAGCGCTACATGCACCGCGAACTCGCCAACCAGCGCGACGGGCTGATGAACCGGGCGCCGGTGGTCTCGCGGACGCCCAAGACCGTCGACGATGTCTACAACCGGCCGACCGGCCCGGGCGGCGACATCTATTCCAAGGGCTCGCTGATCGCTCACACGATGCGGATGACGATCGGTGACGAGGACTTCTTCGAGGCCCTGCGCATCCTGGTCTATGGCCGCCCGGACCCCGCGCCCGGCAATTTCGTCCCGCAGATCCGGTCAACGCCGGAGTACAACCGGATCGTCAATCAGGTGACCGGCCGGAACTACGACTGGTTCTTCAACGCCTATCTCTATGAGGCGTCCCTGCCCGTGCTGACCCAGACCCGGGACGGCGACCGGCTGAACCTGGCCTGGTCGACGCCCGCCGGCGTCTTCCCCATGCCGGTCGAGGTCGAGGTCAACGGCACGGTCCGGACGGTCGAGATGCGCGACGGCCGTGGCTCCATCGACACCCCCCGCGGCGCGATCGTGATCGTCGATCCGGAGAACAAGGTGCTGCGCCAGCTCGACGAGGTCGATCGCCTGCGGGCCTATCAGCGGGCTCAGCGCGAGCGGCGGGCGGCGGAGAACGGTTCGGGCGGCGGCCACTAGGGAGGCCGGGGTCATGTCGAAATCCAGCCTGCGGCGGGCCGCCCTCGCCGCCACCGCCCTGACGCTCCTTAGCGCCGGAGCCGCCGCCTCGCAGGAGGCCGCGGCGCCGGTGCGGGAGTCCACGGCCTTCACCCTCAACACCGACCAGCCGCGCACGGCCGAACAGCTGGCCATGCAGTTCGACAAGGCGGACCTGTCGATCCGGGTCATGCCGGAAACGAAGACCATCGACGCGGTCGCCGTGCTCGAATTCACCGCCACCGCCCCGTTGGCGGCCGTGGTGGTTGAGCTGGACACCGTGCTGACGGTGTCGTCGGTGCAGGTCGACGGGCGCGAACTGGCGGCCGGCGGCTGGACCAATCCCGAGGGCCGGATGACCATTCCGCTGGCCGAACCGCTGGCGGTCGGCGAAACGGTTTCGGTGCGCATCGCCTATGCCGGCCCGCCGCGCGTGGCGCCCAACGCGCCGTGGGACGGGGGCTTCGTCTGGGGCGCGACGGCGGACGGAACGCCGTGGATCGCCACCGCCGTCCAGGGCGAGGGTTGCGACATCTTCTGGCCCTGCATCGACCACCCGCTGGCCGAGCCGGCCCGGGTCGACCTGCACATCACCGTGCCTTCGAACCTGTCGGCCCCGTCGAACGGGCGCTTCCTCGGCACGGTCGACCATGGCGATGGCTGGACCACATGGAACTGGTCGGCGGCCCATCCGAACACCTACGCCATCGCGCTCAACATCGGGCCCTATGCGGAGCGGACGGTTCAGTACGAAAGCCGCTTCGGCAACACCTTCCCGCTGACCTACTGGCATCTGGAGAGCGACGATCCGGCGAAGGTCGACGCCCTGTTCGCCCAGTTCGCGCCGATGATGGACTTCTACGAGGCGACCGTCGGCCCCTATCCGTTCGCGGACGAGAAGATGGGCGTGGTCGAGACGCCCCACCTCGGCATGGAGCACCAGACGATCAACGCCTATGGCAACGAGTACAAGCTCGACGGCCGCGGCTTCGACTGGCTGCTGCACCATGAGCTGTCGCACGAGTGGTTCGGCAACCAGCTGACCAATCGCAACGCCGACGACATGTGGCTGCACGAGGGTTTGGGCAGCTATATGCAGCCCCTCTACGATCGCTGGGTGAACGGCGAAGCGTGGATGCAGTCCGCGCTGGTCGGCCAGCGCAAGGGTCTGCGCAACCGGTTCCCGGTCGTCTCCGGCTCCGAAATGACCGAGGAGCAGGTCTATAACGGCGAGATCGGGCCGGGCAACGACATCTACTCCAAGGGCTCGTTGATCGCCCATTCGCTGCGCATGCTGATCGGCGACGAGCCGTTCTTCCGGTCCGTGACCCGGCTGGTCTACGGCACGCCCGACCCGCGGCCGGGACAGTTCCAGCCGCGCAACGGCACGACCCGCGAGTTCCTCGCCATCGTCAATGAGGAGACCGGCCAGGATCTGGGCTGGTTCTTCGACGGCTATCTCTACCAGGCCGCCCTGCCCGATCTGCGCCAGACCCGGGAGGGCGACGTGCTGGCTCTGGAGTGGGTCACCGGCGGCGACGGCGACTTCCCGATGCCGGTCGAGGTCGAGATCAATGGCCGGCGGCAGACCGTCGCCATGACCGGCGGACGTGGCCGGATCACCGCCCCGGCGGACGCCCAAGTGCTGATCGATCCGGACAACAAGGTGCTGCGCCGGCTCGTACATATCGAGGCATGGCGGGCGGCCGGCGGGCGGGGCGGCTAGACCGCCTCCGCCGTCACCGACTGCCGCACCAGCTGGCAGTTCCCCTGGGTGGTCAGGAAGGCGATGTCGGCGGCGTCGCGACCGCAGGCGATGCGGACCAGACCCTCGACCGGGGCGAGCCCCGTCGGATCGACCAGCCACCAGCCGTTCGACAGCCAGACCTCGAAGATGGCGTGGAAGTCGGGCGGGCTGAGCTGGTGCGCGAAGGCGCTGACCGCCCGCGCCGGAATGCCCGAGGCGCGGCACAGGGTGATGCCCATATGGGTGAAGTCGCGGCACACGCCGGCGCGGTCGATGAAGGTCCGCGCCGCCGTTGTCTCGCTGTCCGAGGCGCCGGGCTCATAGTCGATCTCGGCCTTGATCCAGTCGAGGATCTTCAGCACCCGGTCGCCCCCGACCGTGCCGCCGAAGGTGCGCTCCGCAAACCGCCCGAACTGGTCAGAGGGACAGTAGCGGCTGGGGTTGAGATAGGTCAGGACCTCGGCCGGCAGGTCGTTCCAGTCGTGCTGGACGGTGACCGGCGGCAGACCCTTGAGCACACCGTTGTCGACCACCGCCTCATAGGTCAGGGCCACCTCGCCCGAGAGGTGGGCGCGCAGGGTCCGCGCCCCGAACTCCACGTCCTCATCCTGGATGAAGTCGATCGCCGGCGTGGTGGTCAGGCTTTCCTCGAGAATGGTCTGACCCGGCCAGTGGGCGACCTGGATCTTGTAGATGGCGTCGGTCGGGGGATCGAAGCGATAGACCAGTTCGGCGCGGACGCGGATTTTCATGAGGGCTCGACTGAAGCAGGACGGGCCTTTCGTCAACGGCGCGGGCTCGCCGCCGTTCCGTGAACCCTACGGCTCCAGCTCGATGTCCCAGTACAGATAGTCGAGCCAGGTCCAGCGCTCACTACACAGAACGGCAGTGGCTGGAGCCCGCGCCGTGCTCAACAGAAAGATATCGCCTTTTGGTGATCGGATCGCGCATACGATTGGGATGCGGGCGATCATCTACATCCGGTTCAGTTCGAAAAAGCAGGAGCGCGGAACGTCGCGCGAACGCCAACTCGATGATTGTCGGCACCATTGCGACCGAATGGGATGGACGGTCGTCGAAATAATCGAAGACCTCGGGGCCAGCGCCTGGAAGGGCGACCACCTCACCTCAGGAAATCTCGGGAGGTTCGCCCAACGGGCTCGAAACGGCGAGTTCGATGATGGAACCGTCCTCGTCGTGGAGAAGCTGGATCGCTTGAGCCGCCTGGAGGTGCGATTCACTCAGCGCTGGATGGAGGATATGACCGACCTCGGCATTGGCATCGCGACCGTAGACGGCGCTCGTCACTACACCCGCGAAACCCTCCGGGCGAACCCCATGGAGACCATTGAAATCCTCATGGCGGGGCGCCTCGCTCACCAGGAGAGCCAGCAGAAGTCGCTTCGGGTGCGTGACGCGATCCGCCGCCGCCAGGATTTGGCTGCATCGACGATGAAGGCAACCTCCGCAGTGATGCCGGGATGGGTTCGGTTCGGGAGCGACGGGCAGTTGGAACTCGACCAACAGCGGGCGGCAATAGTGCAAGACATTTACCGCTGGTCCGCAGAGGGCATCGGATCACACACGATCGCGACACGGCTCAACCGCGCGAAACGATTAACTTGGTCCGGCAAGCCCTGGCAGCCATCGACGATCTACAAAATCCTGGATTCTTGCACGGTCGAGGGCGACTTCCAGCCGACCAGCGATGGAACCGCCCGAGGCGACAAGTTGGTGGGCTTCTATCCCCGCGTCGTCGAACCAGATTTGGTTCAACAAGCACGTGCAGCCAAGGCCCGTCGCCGGGGCATGCGGTCCATGGGGCCATCGCGAGATTTCGTAAACGTGTTTCAGGGGCTGGCTCGCTGTGGCGAATGCCATGGGCGCCTTCACGTCCAGAAGTGCTGTGACAGTCGTGGCGTGATACGGCGATATTTCCGCTGTGACCGGGCCGCCCGACACGCTGGTTGCTCGCGTAAGACAATGTTCCCCTACGGGCGCGTAGAGGATGCGATCCTCGACAAGATGCTTCATCTCGCGCTCGACGATCAGTTTTTCTCCCGCCCTGACAGCATCCGCCCGCTGGCGAACGAGGTCGCCGGGCTAGAAAAGCTGGTTTGCGACCTCAAGCAACGGTCCCTTCGCCTAATCCGCCTTCTGACAAGGGTCGACGAACCCGACCCGGTGATGGTTGAGGAGCAATCCAACCTGCGAAGGCAAATAGCGACCACGGAAGCACGCCACGCAGCGGCCAAGGCTGAACTCAATCGTGCGCGCGGCAACGCCTCGCCTGACACTCATATGAAGCGCGTCATGGAAATTCGGGAGGCTATGTCGTCAGATGACCTCGACACCGCCATGGCGGCACGGCGTGCCATTCGTGATGCCATGCCGGGCGTTATCGAGGTGATCCTGAGCGATCTGAGCCCATCCGGTGAGCCGATGATGATGGTCGCATTGATCGGCGGGCTGATCGGATTTCGGGTTTCAGCAAAGACCGGCATGGTGTCCGATCACTACGATCTGACACCCCAACTCATCGCAAACCCACGCTTACGCATTGGTGCCACTTCATACCGGCCCGACGGTGCCGCACGCTTGGATTTAGTGCTCCGCAGACAAGCGAAGTGTTGAACGTGGTCGCTCCGATCCCGACAGGCCATCTAGGCGCTCGGCCCGAAGGGCTGCTCCTATCGACGGAGTGGTCGTCCAGTGGGCTCGGGAACTCTATTTGGGCGCCCCCCGTTTCCTGGTTAGGCTCCCTATCGATCTACAACGGGTCCAGGGTGATGATCGTGAGCGGGCCTTGGTGTTCTCGGGATACGATGAAGCGACCCCTCAGGCCCCAATCAGGGCCAATCCTGGTGAGGTCTCGGGAGGTGCGGAGAATGAGATTATCCGTCCGAACTTCCAGGTCGCCTGAGCGGTAGGCGAACGTGTCACCAGCGCTCTGAGATATGCGAACATTCAAGGCGATGGTTGAGCCGTGATGTCGGCCGATCTCTTCCATAGCCTCCTCGAAGTTCGTGCTGTCGATACGGCGGAGCGTGAGTTGGATGGGCGTGGACATCCGACCCTCCGTCTGCCTTCCGATCCGCGCACAGGCGGCGGCAGTGCTGGAGAGATAGCCGCTTGGGTCTTCGAGATTCACCTCGATCTGGTCGTTGATCGTGATCTTACGGCTCCGGTTCATTTCCCCGATAATCCCGGTGAGGCTCGTCCAATTTCGCGCGACTTCTGATCCCTCGGGATGGCGAAGCTGGAAGGCGTAACTCTGTGAGAAATAGCCGTCGGGGTCGCGACGCAAGACGATCTCCCGATTGCCGGACCGCACGCGGATCGAGGTTTCCGACCCCCATCCCTCCGCCACCATTTTGAAGTCGGCGAGATGGTTATCGAAGTTTCGGCAACGGAACCTGAGGGCCAGAAACGGTCCGGAATCGCCGGTATCAACTCCAGTTAGATCGATAGGGATCGTCCAACCGGCACCTCGCTCATCGGTGACAACGGCCGTCTGAGGGTTGGCCACGCGGGAGGTGGACGGACTGTGGGCGGCGACCGTCGTGGCGGGCCTGCCTGAGGACCGATCGCGCTCCTCGCTACAGGCGCTCAAAGCAATCAAGCACACGCCCACCAGCAGACCCATTTCGCCCCTCATCGTCACCCTCCGACATGGAGATATTCCATAAGGCGAAAGGGAAAAACTGCCTATGTGATTTTTCCATATAGGTGGTCTGCCAGTTCCAACTGGCGGGCCGCCAAATGCCGAAGACGGTTTTCGGGGGAGACCACCATCATCTCGTCGCCGTGGTGATGGAGGCAAGGAAGCGGTCGGGCCTCACACAGGGTGAGGTGGCGGCTCGGATCGGTAAGGATCAGACATTCATTTCGATCATCGAACGTGGCCAACGGCGGATCGATGTCCTGGAGTTCGTGGCCCTGACGCGGGCGATGGGGGCTGACCCGGAGAAGCTATTTCGCGACGTGCTGAAGCGGCTTCCGAAGAAATTCGATATTTGAGCGATCGGGGCAGATGATGGTGAAACGCTCGATCACCGACGAAGAGATCGCGCTGATTAAGGCCATGCTCGCACAGGGCATGAAGAACAGCGCAATCCAGTTCCACTTCAATCGGCCCGACCGCCCGGTGAACTCGGGCCGCATCACCACCATCCGGGACGGCACCTACAGCAATTCAGCCAGCATCGAGGCGGCCACAGAAGCTGAACTCAACCGCTTTCTAACCAAGAGGGCCGGGTCCCACCCCGCCTCACCACTAGACGGCTCAGTCATCAACGCGATGTTCGAAAGCCTGCCGAACGGAAGCTGGCGCCTGAAGGACGGGGAGTCCGACGACCGTGAATGCAAGGCGAACTTCGGGCTTACGCACGCGCACCATTGGGTCAAAGCCGCCGCCGCCCTAGCCAACAATCGGGGCGGCTACATCTTCATCGGGGTAGCCGATAAGGGTGCTAAAGGTCCAGCCGGTGAAGACCTCTCCGATATCGTGATCGGAATGGCGGGCTGCGAGTTTGAGAACGTCGATGCGGCCGACATCACCAACAAGCTGAAGTCGCTCCTCGAACCAACACCACGCGTTAGCCGGACCACTATCGAGGTCGGCGGAAAGCGGGTTGGTGTTTTCCACGTCGAGCGACACCCCGGTCGCCCAGTCATCGCCACCAACGGTGACGGGAAGAACATCCGCGAAGGCGATATTTTCTACCGGTATCCGGGTCAGTCGCGACGCATCAGCTATGGCGACCTCCGTGCACTCCTGGACGATCGGGACACGCAGGCCCGGCGCGACATCCTTCCCCAGGTCGAAAGACTGCTCGAACTCGGCCCGCAGCGGGCACTGCTAGCCGACCTCGCCACGGGGGAGCTTCTGGATGGCCGCACGACGATCACGATCGACCCGAAGCTGATCGAGCAAATCAACTTCATTCGTGAAGGCAGCTTCGACGAGGTAGATGGAGCGCCTGCGCTGAGGCTCGTCGGTCAAGTAGTAGCGGCCAGCGATCCCGGCGACATCTCCAGTCGCGGGGCGATCACGGACGACACCCTGCTCAAGAATTTCTTGAAGCAAGAAACGATCAGTCAACCTCGCGAATACATCCGCTACGCGGCGGGAGCGGGACATGCGAGTTGGCTCCCTCTACGCTACTTCGCGCACCGGGGCGGCCTTGATCTTGCGGGTGCGATCGCGGCTGTTAAGGAGGCCGACGGAACGTCGTCCCGCAAGCAAGCACTGGTCGCCAAGCTTCAAAACCCGACTGCTGCCCACAACAACTTCCCCGGAAGTCCGAAAACCATCGAGGCCAAACTCAAGTTGGGAGAGGTGGTCGAACCCACAGACGTGAAGAGCGCATCGCAGGTTGCCCAGGCAGTATGCGGTCTGGACGACCTGGAAGCGTTGAGTGGACCAGTTCTATTGGGCCTGCTGGAAAGATGTCGGACCCTTCTTTCCGGCCAGCCCGCGATGAGCCACCTGAGGCGGGCGGCATGTCGCGTCGATGAGTTGATGTATCCGCTGGGTAGCTAATTCTACCACTCCCCGGACCGATATCGCGTCAGTTGCCGTTGAGCCCCATCTCACGCGTTTGCAGCTTGCTCTTCCAGAGAACTTCCATGCGCAGAATGTCGTCGGGGCTCGCGGCGGACCCAGCGACTTCCAGGATGGAGACCTGGTAGTCGCTGGGTTCCCGGCTACGCAGGCGCACGTTCCCGCCGTCGCCCGTGATGGCGTAAGCCATCCAACGCCCCCAAAACCCGTCCGCACCATCGGCCTTCCCGACATACTGCTCCTTCGTGCGGGGGCAGGTCAGCAAGTAGATGCCGCGCCCTTCACGCAGGAAGTCGACCCAGCGGTCCGGAAGGGTTGGGACTACCGACAGCGGTTCGATGAGTTCGAGGTAGCCGGGGAAGGCCGGTTCCTCGACGCTCCGAAGCAGTTCGATGATCGGCTTGTCGGTCGTTCCCTTCTGGCCCCAGGCGCGCGTGCCCGCACCCCAATCGACGACGAGCCGCCCTACGTATTCGGTAAGCTCGGGGCGGATTTGGCAGTCGTAGCGATCGGCCACGTCGGCGTTCAGGATTTCGCCCGTCAGAGCATCGATCTCGCCTCCGGCCACCGGCCCGATCAATCGGACTTCGTAAATCCCGATGAAGATCGTTCGACCCTGCCGCGTCGGCGCGAAGGCCGCCCAATACGGACGACTGAAATAGCTGCGATCCTTCCGAGCCTGGATCGATTGATAAGCCTCGAATGCCGAGCGATCGGCCCTCCAGGAGCCGAAGGGGTCAACGATGCCGCCCGGACAGTGACGAAGCAGGTTCACGGCCTTCGGATCGAACCCGGCGGATTCCAGTAGCGGTCGGAAGCTCAGCATGAAGACATTGGTAGCGCGCCAACTCTGCGTTGGCGACTAAAGCGGCTCCCCCTAAGGTGTCGGAATGAATCCCGTTGAGATCGAAGAAGCCGTTTCCAACCTAGCGCTTGAGCCGTTTGATCGGGCCGAGTTCCCGTTCCAGTTCCTCAGGGCCTTCGACAACCCCGAGACCACGATCAAGCGGCTGCGTTCGGGTTCGACCAATCAGTCCGACATCCCCAACGGCGTGCTTCAGCGGAGCAACATCCACATCGCCACCTGCGCTATCGGCGAGGTTGACGCAACGCTGAAGGCGCTGCGTGAAAGCCCCAAGACCACCTTGGCCAAGGCCAAGTTCATCCTGGCGACCGACGGGGAAGCATTCCAGGCCGAGGACCTGAACGGCGGCGGCACGGTGGCGTGCACCTACGGCGAGTTTCCGGATCATTTCGGGTTCTTCCTGCCGCTGGCCGGGATCACGACGGTTCGGGAAATTCGCGACAGTTCTTTCGACATCAAGGCGACGGGCCGCCTGAACCGGCTCTACATCCAACTCCTCAAAGAGAACCCCGACTGGGCCAACGCCGACCGCCAGCACGACATGAACCATTTCATGGCGCGACTGATCTTCTGCTTCTTTGCCGAGGACACCGACATCTTCCTGACCGAGGGCCTGTTCACGACAACGGTTGAGCAGATGTCGGCGGGCGATGCCGCCAACACCCACACGGTGATCGGCGAGATTTTCCGTGCGATGGACACCAAGCCCGAGGACCGGAATTCAGCGGACCTTCCCCGCTATGCGGTCAAGTTTCCCTATGTGAACGGCCAGCTTTTCAGCGGCGGCACCGACGCGCCCAGGTTCAGCAAGGTCGCTCGGTCCTACCTGCTGCACATCGGCAGCCTGAACTGGCGCAAGATCAACCCGGACATCTTCGGTTCAATGATCCAGGCGGTCACCGACGACGATGAGCGCGGCTCGCTGGGGATGCACTACACCAGCGTGCCGAACATCCTGAAGGTCTTGAACCCGCTGTTCCTGGATAACCTGCGGCAGCAGCTTGAGGAGGCTGGGGCCAACGGCCGCAAGCTCCTGAACCTTCGCAACCGGATGGCCCGGATCAGGGTGTTCGATCCTGCCTGCGGCTCAGGCAACTTCCTGGTGATAGCCTACAAGGAGATGCGGGGGATCGAGGCCGAGATCAACAAGCGTCGGGGCGAGCCCGACCGTCGATCCGACCTTCCGTTGACAAACTTTCGGGGCATCGAGCTTCGCGACTTTCCCGCAGAAATCGCGCGGCTCGCGCTCATCATCGCCGAGTATCAGTGTGACGTGCTCTGTCGGGGCCAGAAGGAAGCGGTCGCCGATTTTCTGCCGCTCGGGTCTGAGAACTGGATCACCTGTGGCAACGCCCTGCGTCTGGACTGGCTGAGCATCTGCCCCAGCACGGGCACGGGCGTGAAGGTCACATCCGATGACCTGTTTCAAACGCCTCTCGATCAGGCCGAAATCGACTTCGAAAACGAAGGGGGCGAAACATACCTTTGCGGCAACCCCCCCTACATTGGGACAAAGTATCAGGACAAAGGTCAAAAGATGGACCTGGAGGCGATATTTGCCTCTGAGGGCTTGAAGTTTGGCAACCTCGATTACGTGGGCGGTTGGATTAAGAAGTGTTGTGCATATTTGGCGACCGTTCCTGACGCTAGGGCCGCGCTTGTTACAACAACAAGCCTGTTCCAAGGCGAGCAGGCTGAGATTGCAAGCGCGATATTTAAGCGCCATGCAGTCGTAGTTGAGTGGTGCCACGACACTTTCAAGTGGTCGAACCAAGCGGCAAATAATGCTGGGGTTGCATGCTGCATAGTCGGCCTTGCGCCTGTCGGCGCGGCCCATGTCCGCCGAGTTTATTTCGATACGAGCGTGCGAGTCGTCGATAGTATATCCCCATATCTCGTGCCCGGCCCTGACACCGTGGTCGTGAAATCCAGCGCGCCCATATCGATGATCTCCCCGATGAGCTACGGGAGCATGTCGAACGATGACAATGAGTTCGCCATATCCTTTGGCGAATACCTCCGCCTGACTCCTCAAGCCAAAGAGGCGAACGGTCTGGTCAAAATCGCGGTTGGCGGAAATGAGTTCATCAAGGGGCTTATCCGACCGATGATTTATGTGGAGTCGGAGCGACTTCTCTCCGACGCGGAACGCGAAGTTCTTGCGCCCGTGGCCGAAAAAGTGAAGTTATATCGAGAGAAGAGTCCGCGTGAGGCGACACGAAAGCTCGCAAGCGTTCCGCACTTGTTCGCCGAGCGCAGGCACACTTCAATTCAAAAAGTGTTTGTGCCGCAGATACTGTCGGAGCGTCGCCCCTACATTACGGCCGGTCTCCTCGCGCCCGAGGAACTGGTTATTGCGCCTCACATGCAGATTGTGGGGGGTGGCCCGCTTGAACTGGCACTACTTTCGTCGAAACTCCACCTAGTGTGGATTTCCACTGTTTGCGGAAAGCTTGAGACGCGCCTGCGTTACTCGAACTCGATCGGGTGGAACACATTTCCCGTGCCTAAGCTGACAGCGCAGAATGTGGCGGACTTGAAACGGTGCGGGGAAGAAATCCTGCTCGCGCGAGAGGCCCATTTCCCAGCTACCATCGCCGAACTCTATGATCCGGAGAAAATGCCGGACGACCTTTCCCGCGCCCACGAAGCCAATGACGAGGCGCTCGAACGCATCTACATCGGGCGGCGCTTTCGAAACGACACCGAACGGCTAGAAAAGCTGTTCGAACTCTACACCAAGATGACCACAAAGAAGGCGGCGGCGTGAGCGAGCCTGATCGGGTGTTCCTGCAAATGTGGGGTCCGACGCGCGGACATCTGATAGCCAACCACGAGTTCTATGTCGCGGAAGCCAAACGACGGCTGCTCGATCAGTTCGACGACGCTGCGATGAAGGCCGATGCCGAACAGCATGCAAATGCGTGGCTGGCCGAACGAGCCAAGTATTTTAATCCGGATCGGGATGATCCCGGCGATCATTACGAGGCCGCCTACGACGAGAACATCAGCTTCTATCTAAGCCTTGTAGGTCTTCGCGACAGCACGCGCCTCAGCATCATCGCGGGTATGTTCCACGAGTGGGAGAAGCAAGTTCGAGACTGGCTTGGCCGAGAATTGGGTCACCATGGGCTCGGAAGGCACGCCCATGCGGCTGTATGGTCGGTTCGGATCGATGACCTTTTCGATCTGTTTGAAAACTGCTCGTGGCCTGTCAGGGCCTCGGATTTCTTCCCTCAGCTACAACGCTGCCAACTGGTCGCCAACGTTTACAAGCATGGCAACGGACCGTCCTTCGACACCCTGAAGGAGTTGGCCCCCGACCTCGTTGAAGGTCTGGATCGACCTGCCTTTTTTGTCTCGGCCCTGGACCACACGTCACTTAGCGTCAGCGACGAAAGCCTCGCATCATTTGCCGAGGCGATTACCGCCTTCTGGCGACAGCTTCCGGAAAACACATTCTTCTCGCAGGTGCGCGCTGTCCCCAAGTGGCTGGATAGGGCGCTCCGCAAAGAGGGCGAGGGAAGGACCTGATGTTCGCTCCTGTCCCCTACAGCCAACTCAACTCGCGGCAGCAGGAAAACTACAACTTCCACAAGGTGGCGGCGCGAATGGCCGACTACGGGTTCAACTGCCTCCGCCTGACCGATGATTGGCAGGGCGCAGACTTCATCGCTTGTCACATCGATGGCCAGACGTTTTTGAAGGTGCAGTTGAAGGGGAGGTTGTGCCTGGACAAGAAGTATGTGGGGAAGAACATCCACATCGCCTTCCTTCGCGGAGACGATTGCTTCGTCTATCCACATGACGAACTGCTCGACACGGTGCTGGCGAGCGGAGCGTTAAACGAAGATAGCGAGCGATGGCGCGACCACGGCCAACGGCATTGGCCGCAGCCGCCGGTTTGGGGGCTATCATTTCTCGCTGCATACAGGCTGTGAGTTACGACATGAAACTGGATAGAACGTCTTGACCACGGCCAAACCAATCCCCGCCGTCAGCTTCACGACGGCCCGCACTGGAGCGTCCGCCAAGGCGAACGAGATGGGCATGCGCCCGATGCAGGAGCGCGCCTACGCCAAGCGGGGCGAGCAGTATCTCCTCATCAAGTCGCCGCCCGCATCGGGGAAGTCCCGCGCGTTGATGTTCATCGCGCTCGACAAGCTGCACAGCCAGGGCCTCAAACAGGCGATTATCGTCGTTCCAGAGAAGTCGATCGGCGGAAGTTTCGCCGACGAGCCGCTGTCGAAATTCGGCTTCTGGTCCGATTGGACGGTGAAGCCGCAGTGGAACCTGTGTAACGCGCCGGGGCCGGACGAGGAGCGCGTCGATCCCTCGAAGGTGCGCGCTGTCGGCCAATTCCTCGCCAGCGATGACAAAGTGCTGGTCTGCACCCACGCGACGTTCCGGTTCGCCGTCGATCAGCTTGGGGTGGAAGCGTTTGACGACCGGCTGATCGCCGTGGACGAATTCCACCACGTGTCGGCCAACCCTGATAACCGCCTCGGCAGCCAACTCGCGGACTTCATGAAGCGCGACAAGGCCCACATCGTCGCCATGACGGGAAGCTATTTCCGGGGCGATGCCAACCCCGTCCTGATGCCGGAGGACGAGGCGAAGTTTGAGACGGTCACTTACACCTACTACGAACAACTGAACGGCTACGAGCACCTCAAGACGCTGAACATCGGCTACTTTTTCTACACAGGCCGATATCTGTCTGCGATCGAGGCCGTGCTGGACCCGGCGCGAAAGACGATCGTCCACATCCCGTCTGTGAACTCGCGGGAGAGCACGGCGGACAAGATCAAGGAGGTGGAGCACATCATGCACTGCCTCGGCGAATGGCTAGGGGCTGATCCCGAAACCGGTTTCCACCGGGTGAAGGCGACCGATGGCAGGATCATCAAGATCGCCGATCTCGTCGATGACAGCGATCAGGCGCGGCGCAGCAAGGTGGTGACGGCGCTGAAAGACCCGGCGCACAAGAACGACCGCGACCATGTGGACATCATCATCGCCTTGGGCATGGCCAAGGAGGGCTTCGACTGGATTTGGTGCGAACATGCCCTGACCGTCGGCTATCGCTCCAGCTTGACCGAGATCATCCAGATCATCGGTCGCGCCACTCGCGATGCGCCCGGCAAGGATAGCGCGACCTTCACCAATCTGATCGCCGAACCAGACGCGACGGAGGCCGCTGTCGTCGATGCGATCAACGACACCTTGAAGGCCATCGCGGCCAGCCTGCTGATGGAGCAGGTGCTCGCCCCACGCTTCAACTTCACCCCGAAGGATCACGGACCGATTAAGGACTTCGACTACGTTGGCGGCTACACGCCGGGAGAAACCAACGTCGGGGTGAACGAAG
Source organism: Brevundimonas sp. UBA7664 (assembly GCF_002483305.1). Taxonomy (GTDB): domain Bacteria; phylum Pseudomonadota; class Alphaproteobacteria; order Caulobacterales; family Caulobacteraceae; genus Brevundimonas. The sequence goes on along the minus strand of NZ_DLHQ01000016.1, from coordinate 62,068 downwards.
CGACCGGTCAGCTTCACTTCGAGATCGGCGGTCTCGTCGAACCCAAGAGTCCAGAGGCTGCCCGAGTCTGCCGCGAGGACCTGAACGAGGTCATCACGGCGTTCGTCCAGGACAAGACCGCGCTGGAGCGCGGTATGTTCGATGAGGAGACCGTGCCGGAGGAGCTTACCCAGGTCCGAATGGGCAAGATCGTGCGGGACAAGTATCCCGACATGACACCCGAGGATCAGGAAGCCATCCGCCAGCACGCGATCGCCGCCCTCAACCTGACGCAGAAGGCGAAGGAACTCGCCTCCGGCGTGGACAGCAGCCAAGGCGAGGCCAAGGCGAATACCGCGCTTCTCGATGGCGTGCGCAGGTTCGCGATGGACGTGCGTGATCTCGATATCGACCTGATTGACCGGATCAATCCGTTCGAAGCGGCCTATGCCGTCCTGGCGAAGTCGATGAACGAGGCGACCCTGAAACAGGTCCAGTCCGTCATCTCCGCCAAGCGCACGACGCTTTCGCCGGAGGAGGCCAAGGACTACGCCGCCCGCGCCGTGCGCTTCCGTCGTGAGCGCAACCGGGCTCCGTCGATCGACGCTGCCGACGAGTGGGAGAAGAAGCTGGCCGAAGGAGCCGCAGCCTTCATGCGATACGATCGTGAAGGTCGGTATGGCTGAACTTTCGCTCGACGAACTTCGCGCTGAACTCGCCGACTTCGCTCCAGCCGAAGCGAAGACGGCTACCTACACCCCGCGTGAGGAACGGATCATCGCCGGGTTCGGGGATATCGTTCGCTTCTTCGACGAGCATGCGCGCGCGCCCCTGCATGGCGAGGAACGCGACATCTTTGAGCGCCTCTATGCAGTGCGCCTTGATCGTCTGCGAGTGCTGGAGGAAGCCCGGACGCTGCTCGCCCCATTCGACAAGCACGGCCTTCTCCATGCCGCCCCCCAGGTCGCCGAGCCGGACGAGATGGACCTGGATGCGCTACGCGCGGAACTGGCGGGCTCGGAAGAACAGGACATCACCACGCTCCGCCACGTCCCGTCCCGCGAGGAGCGTCGAGCAGCCGAAGAGATCGCCAACCGCGAACGTTGCGCCGACTTCGAGAAGTTCGAGCCGCTGTTCGTTCAGGTCCAGAAGGACCTTGATGCACGGCGGCGCGAGACCCGTCCGTTCGTTCGCGATGCTGGGTTCCAGAAGGCCGACATCCGTGCGGGGGAGTTCTTCATCCTGGGCGGGCAGATCGCCTACGTCGCCGCCGTCGGGGACCCGATCAAGGCGCCGAACGGCGAAACCGATGCGCGTCTGAGAGTGATCTATTCCAACGGCACGGAGAGCGACCTCCTCCTCCGCTCGTTGCAGCGCGCGCTCTACAAGGACGAGGCTGGCCGCCGGATCACTGAACCGGAAGCAGGGCCGCTCTTCTCCGGAATGTCGGACGGTCCAGCCCCGATTTTCGCCAGTGAAGCCGAGGACGGTGACGTGGAGACCGGCACCATCTACGTGCTGCGCAGCAAGTCCGACCACCCTTTCGTGGCTGAGCATCGCGAGGTGATCCACAAGATCGGCGTGACCGGAGGGTCGGTCGAGGCGCGTCTCGCGGGGGCGGACAAGAGCGCGACCTACCTGCTGGCCGCCGTGGAAGTGGTCGCGACCTACAAGGTTTTCGGTGTGAACTGCCGGAAGCTTGAGGGCTTGATCCACAAGACCTTCGCAGGCGCGCTGCTCGACCTCACCTTGCAGGACCGGTTCGGGTCCCCGGTGAAACCGCGTGAGTGGTTCCTGGTGCCGCTGGAAGCCATCGACGATGCCGTTCAGCGCATCCGGGACGGGTCCATCGTGGACTATCGATACGATCCGACTGCCGGACGGCTGATCGAAAGCGAGGCGCACTCAACTCGCGCTTGACCAATCCACCGTCCGTGAGAAGGTGCGGTCATGTCCCGCCCCGCCATCTGGCCCCTCCTGATCGCCCGCCGCCTTCCATTAGGCGGCTGAGCAATAGGGCTTCGCCGCCTCCTTGGAGGCAGGCATGCACGGACATTCTGAAGACGGTTTCGCGGGCAAACTCCCCGGCGGTGCGTTGTTCCCTATCGGTCGCGGCTGGGGGCTCGATCATGTCTATCGTATCGACAGGATCGCACCCGGTTTCATGCGCCGGATGTGTCGGGCTCGCCTGAAATGGCGCCAGGGATGCTGGGCTGCGTTGTCCTCGGGAGCGTTGGATGGCTCCGATTTCCTCGTGCGGGCAACTGGATTGGCTGAATGGCATGATGCCACGACCAATGACCTCATCAGAGGGTTCGCCGAAACGTCGCTTAGGATGTCGGCCCGGCAGCTTGTTGAGGCCGCCTTCAGGACCTGTCCCGACGGCTACATCGGCGTGCTGGCCAAACTGCACGGAGAGGCCGCGTCCGACCCTACCTTCTATGGTCGGCTCCACAATGTGTTCACCTCGGACGATCCGCTGGACCGGCTGAGGAGCAGGGCTGTCCAGCAGGTTGCCGGACTCAATGAGCCCAAGATCGAGGCCGCGTTCGCGCTCCAGGATGCCGCCTTCCTCACGCCGCTGGCGCTGTCGAGGTTCCATTCTGTCCGCAGTGCGCTCGCCGTTCAGTCTCAGGCCGCCGTGGTTCGGAACATCAACCCCCACCTGAGCGATGACGACATCTCGGCGGCCTTCGCGGCGGGTCGTGATGCCTTCCAACCCTGGTTCCATCGCCTGCTTCGTCAATCGAAGGCCACGCATCCTTTGCCCACTGATGGCGATGCTGATTTCGAGCGCATCGGAGCCGACAATGCGAAGAGCATCGGCCTCCAGATGGCGAACTGCCTCGATGTCGAGCGCGTGTTGCCCCGCTCGCTCTCCGGCATCTGGTCCCTCGTTTACTGGAAGTCCGAATGCCTTGTGATCGGCTTGAGGAAGATGGACCTGGGCTGGGCGGTCACCGAGGTCCACCTTCCCCGCAATGCGAACGCGACGACTGCCGACATGCGCAAAGTGGCGGATCGGGTCCGCCCGCTTGGCATCGTGTGCCCTGTGCCTGAGGAGCCTGAGCCCCACCTCCAGGTCCTCGGCGACGCGTTCGGGATGTGGAAGACGGCGGACTGTTGGAACTTCCTTGAGGACTGGAACTGACGGACCGGATGTGGTCGCTATGGTGCGGTCATGCTGGAAATCACATCAGACGATGTTGGCCGTCTAACCGACACGGACCTGCGCGAACTCATCGTCCGTCTCTGTGAGGCGGAGCTTGTGACGGCAGGCTTGCCATCGTCCCATCTGACTGCCGGAGGACCTCAGGATGCGCCTGATGGCGGCATCGATGTTCGGGTCGACTCTTCGGAATCAATAGAACGCAGCGGATACATCCCTCGCGGAAAGACGGGGTTCCAAGTCAAGGCCAGCCCTATGCCGCCGAAGGCGCTCGTGAATGAGATGAGGCCGGGCGGAACCTTGCGAGAATCGATCAGCGATCTGCTCGGTGGCGGCGGTGCCTACGTCGTCGTTTGTTCGAAAGCTTCACCCACTGATTCTCGGCTGGCCGTGGTGAAAGCGGCCATGTTGCAGGCCGCTGGTGGACCAGATTCCAACCCGCAGGGATTCATCGATTTTATGGGCGCCGATCGCGTGGCGCTCTGGTGCAGAGGCCATCCGGGAGTGGCGGCCTGGGCTCGACAAGCTGCCGGACGACCAACAGAGGGTTGGCTTCCCTACGGGAACTGGTCCCGACCTGCGGAGGGGGTGGAGCCGGAGTTCATCCTCGACGAGGAAGCGCGACTGGTGGATGAGCGCGCGCCCCAGGATGGCACGCTGAGCATTGAGGTTGGCTTAGAGCGAATCCGCGCGCTCGCGGCCGAATATCGGTCCTCTATTCGACTCGTTGGATTGTCGGGCGTTGGCAAAACCCGGCTGATCCAGGCCGTTTTCGACAGTCGGATCGGCAACGGTGCGATAGCTCGGCATAGGGCGCTCTATTGCGACTACGGCACGCCCGTCAGTCCAACCCCCAGCGAGATGGCTCGACAGTTGGTCGCGCGCCGATCCGAGGCGGTCCTGCTGATCGACAACTGCTCACCGGAAATCCACCGAACCTTATCAGCAATCATCGCGGTTCCCGAGAGCCGGGTGAGCCTGCTGACGGTCGAGTATGATGTCCGTGATGACGACATGGAGGGCACCGAGGTCTTTCGACTGGAACCCGCTTCGGATGATGTCACCGTAGCGCTCATCAAGCGTCGTTTTCCCCATATCAACACAGCTAACCGGCGACGACTGGCAGACATCGCAGGTGGAAATGCCCGGATTGCCCTTGCGCTGGCTCACACCGTGCGGAAGGGCGAAAGCCTGGGCCGGTTGCGGGACGACGGGTTGTTCGAACGCCTGTTCTTCCAGCGCAACCAACCCGATCCGGCACTCCTGGCTGCGGCGGAGGTCGCTTCGCTCGTCTATTCGTTCGATGGTGAGAACGAGGGAGAGGGCGGGGAACTCCAGGTCTTGGCGCTACTCGCCAGCCAATCAGTTCAGTCCTTAAAAATGGCCTGCGCCGAACTCGCGCGCCGCGATCTCTTGCAGAAGCGGGCTCATTGGCGCGCTGTTCTTCCGCACGCTGTCGCGAACCGTCTGGCTGGGCGCGCCCTCGATCGAATGGACCTCAGTATGGTCGGCTCTGCGATGGAGGCAGGCGGCAACCGGCTGTTGCGTTCCTTCTCGCGACGGCTGGCCTTTCTCCATGATGTCCCTCAAGCCCAGCGCCTCGCGGCCGATTGGTTCTCACCTGAGGGAAGACTCGGCTGCATCGACGCGATCACCGATGACAACTTCAGCCTGTTCCGAAATCTGGCACCCCTCGCGCCCGAGGCGGCGCTTGAAGCGATCAGCCGAGGTGCGCATCGAGACCCTGCTTGGTCCAGCTTCAGGCCCTATTACGCTGGTGCCAGGAGCCGACAGGAACTGGCGAGCCTCGTGCGATCGCTGGCCTTCGAACCTCATATGTTCGACGAGGCAGCGAGCCGCCTGGTCGAAATAGCCATCGCCGACTCCCAGGATGAACGCCAGCAGTCAAACAAGACCGCGTTCGAAGGACTGTTCAGACTCTACATGTCCGGGACCATGGCTGGACCGAAGCAACGCCTAGATTTCATCCAGAGCCTCCTGCACTCGGACCAAGATGCCAATGTTGATCTCGGCATGTCTGCCTTGGATTCCATGCTCGAAACCCAATGGTTTGGATCAGTGGACAGCTTCGATTTTGGGGCGCGCCCGAGGAGTTTTGGCTGGGAGCCATCTTCACCTCAGGATGTGACCGATTGGTTCGAACCCACGATCAACGTGCTCAAGGACATAGCGGTCAGTGGCGTGCCGATTGCCGTCCGCGCTCGCCAGATTCTGGCTGCTCGTTTTCGAGGTCTGTGGTGGCGCACGACTGCAAGAGAGCTACTCGGCGATGTGATGCGTGTGATCGCCGAGCGTTCGTTCTGGTCCGAGGGATGGATCGCGGTTCGATCGGCCATTCGATTTGCCCCTGACGGCGCCGACGTTGGAGACCTCGCGGCAATGGAGGCGCACCTTCGGCCCAAGAACCTCCTTGAGCAGGCGCGCGCTTACGGCTTCTCGAAGGGATATGCCTCCCAGGACCTGGACGACCTGGACGAAGACCAGGACGGAAGTTGGTGGAGCAGGGCCGAAAAGCGAACTGAGGAGATCGCGCAAGCCGTCGCGATCGATGACGAAGTTCGCGCACAACTTCTGCCCGACCTCGTTCGATCAGGTCTCCAACGCAACTGGTCGTTCGGAAGGGGCTTGGCGTTGGGAGCGGTGGACCCCGAAGCTGTCTGGACCGAGTTATTAGAGGAACTCCGTCGCGCCCTGACCGAGAACCCCGAACCGGCGATCTTGCGATCTTTTCTGCAAGGGTGGTCAACACGAGCGCCTGAGGCGGTCGAAGCAGTCTTCGACCAGTTGCTACACGATCCCGAGCTTGGCCGCTGGTTCCCCTTTTTCCAGACCGCAGTTAACTCCCTCGACAGGGTGGCGGTCGATCGGTTGCTGGCTTCGTTGGACCTCGGGACTGCCCCTGCTGGCGCCTACTATTCTTTGGTGTCCGGCGGTGTGACCAAAGCCTTAGAGCCGCTGGATTTCGCACGGTTGCTCCAAGGTATCGCCGCCAAGGAAGGTGGTCCGCGTATCGCGATCGAAATTTTCCACATGCGACTCTACGCGGATCGGGAGAAGCCATCGATCGATCCGATCATCAGGGACCTGGGCCGCCACCTATTGGCGACTTATCCCTTTGGAATTCGGGATGGGCGGGAGGACGCGCGGCTGGCTGAACTGGCTGCCGTCGCCCTATCGGGCTCCGATGGGGCGGGGGCTGCGGAACGGCTTTTGCGAAGGCTCAAGGTCGCGGTCCGCCGGTATCACGCTCACGGGTATGAATATGACGACCTCGTAGCGACCATCTTTGCGACCCAACCCCGGACCGCCCTGGATTTCTTCTTGGAACGCCAGTTTCGGCCCCACCAAGGGAGATACGCGAAAAGTCTTCTGCACAGCTTCGATCACATGCGGAAGCCGATAACGGAGGTCCCCACAGAAGACCTCCTGGCCTGGGCGGCTGATGGTTCTCAAGAACGCTATCGCCGCATCGCGGAGTGCATCCCGATCTTTGTCGGCAAAGAGCCGGATGCGAGCGACAGCGCTGATCGCTGGTGGCCGCCAGCCCTTGCTCTGCTGGAGGCCGCGCCCAATCGGCCCGAAGTCCTCGCGGAGTATGACCACCACATCCACCCCCGATCTTGGTCAGGTTCACTCGCAGAAATCTTCGAGCGGCGGCGCGAGGCGTTGAAGTCTCTGGACCCTCATTTGGACCCCGTTGTCTGTGACTGGTCCCGCAGATGGCAATCGGAACTCGCCAATAGAATTCCGTATGAACGCTCCCGTGAGTCCCGGAGAGAGCAGTCTTTCGAATGAGTCAGTATGGGCCGAGTTGAGAGGCCCAGCCCGCGCGGGCATCGCGGACACCAACCACGCCCAAGCTGTAATCAATCAATCATCGCCATAGGGATGGTGCGCCAGCACTTCGTCCTTCAACCGCTCGAACAGAGGCGTGGTATGTGGACGAGGCCCCCAACTGCTCGGCATTCCCCACTGCATATGCTTCGCGTCCCTGAAATGAGTGATCTCAGGCATTTCGGTCCGAAAATAGAGCCAGTCCTTCGAATAGACCTGAACGGTGTCGTTGCAGAAGGCGACCTCATCACGGGAGAGGGTAAGCGCCACGGCGCGAGGTTCCGCCCACATGCTTGACGGCCTTTGGAACAGAATGGAGACCTTGGGACTGAGTGGCACCAGACAGACTGGGTTCATCGGTTCCGGCATCCACGTGATCGGAAAATTGTGCAGAAAGCCGTCCCCGAAGATGAACTCGCCTTCCCCAGCCACCAGGATCGCAAAGCGTCCTGAGCGGTCGATGCTACGAACGAACGTCGAGTAGAGGTCCCGCATGTTCGCGGAAATCAGATGCCCCGGCACCTGATAATCGACGATGCCGCCGCGTTGGTGAAAGCCCTGAACACTCAAAATGATGCTGTTCCGCATCGTCGGATTGCGCACGATCAGGGATGCCAGACACTGCGAAAGCTTGAGCCTGTCGTTGTCCGTCATATCGACAGAATGGACACGCTTGGTGGCCTGATACGGCTCGGCGTGGAGCCCCTCCAGCCACCTTACGACCGATGGGATATTGTTGTCGGGCTCTGAAAACTGGTGCTCGAAGGTCTCGTTCCACGGGCCTCCAACGAGGATGTTGTGGCCATCCACGATCTTGGCGATCTCCTTGGGGAAGTATGCCTTGGGCACCCCGTGCTGGGAGATCGTGTTGATCCGTCCATCCCCGCGCGCCCACCCCCTGGATAGCCCGATTGGCCACCAATGGTGCTTCTCGCCGTAGCGGATGACCTTGTTAGGATGGAGAGGCGGGCTCACCATGTCTGCAAACGCGTCAAGAGAGGAAGGATATCGACCGGCTTCATTCTAGGATGATCGGTCGATTTCCGTTCGCGCAACAGACTCTTTCCAACCGCGACCTCACAAGACCTTGGTCTTTTGCGACGGAGAATTCGGCTCTTCGAAGTGTCTCACACGAATTAAATTGACGTTTTGAGGCATCGTGTTTCACTGGGTCATGACTTCTGTGGAACAAGGCAAGACCGACGGGGCCATTGTCGGCTACGCGCGAACTTCAACTTCTGACCAGATCGCGGGTCTCGAACACCAGATCGGAGAACTGGAGGCCGTCGGCTGCACGAGGGTCTTCTCTGAACATGTGAGCGCGATCGATCGCCACAGGCCGGAACTCGAAGCCGCGTTGGATTGGCTTCGGAGCGGGGACACTTTTGTAGTGACCAAGCCCGATCGTCTTGCAAGGTCCGTTACGGACCTCATGGCGATCGTCGAAAGGCTTCGCTCGAAGGGCGTGACTGTCCGCGTCCTCTCTATGCACCTCGACACCTCCAGCCCAACATCCATGTTGTTGCTGTCGATCCTGGGCTCGGTAAGTTCTTGGGAGCGGGACGCTATGCTTGAACGTCAACGTGCTGGCATCGCCCGCGCGAAATCCCAAGGTAAATACCGAGGACGTGCCCCCACGGCCCGCGCCAAGACCTCTGAGGTGTTGCGGCTGAAGGCCGAGGGCCGATCTGTCGCCGAGATCGCCAAGACCGTCGGGATCAGCCGAGCAAGCGTCTACCGGGCATTCGCCGCACCTGCCTGACAGGGGACTTGGAGGGGCTCCCTCTCAAATTCGTCTCGCTGTATTTATATTGATTTGTTTCGTCGCCCTGAACGATAATCTCTAAATACAGAGATGAATATTCAAGACGAAACCACTACCCTGCGCATAGATCGTCTCCGAAAAGCATGGAGCTACTGGCTGTGTAGTTTCCCGGTCTTGGGCAAGGTGTGGGCAGTAACGCTGACCTTCAGCAACAAGGTCCCAGGCTCGGCCTCGCCCTCTAGTGTCGCTGCGCGCGGGGCTCCGCTCCGCTTGGCGGCCTATCGAACCTTGAGCCCGGCTCACATCTGCACGTCCGTTCACCGACTGTGGCTTTCAGTGAACAAGCGGATGTGGCCCAAGCGATACATCGCGTCGGGACTCCCGGTCACGGCCTACAAGGGCTTCCTGGAACACCGGGACAGCAATGTGCACGCGCATTTTGCTTGGATGCAGCCAGATACCGCCCCGCGCATTTTGCTCCCCGAGTGTCTCAAGGCGGAGTGGCCGAACGTGATCTCAGGTGGCGAGGTCGATATTGCGGAGGTCCACGATGCGGCTGGATGGGGAGGATACATGGTCAAATCCCAACTGGTTCGCGCCGGAGGCCACAGGGGTGCACTCATCGCTCCAGACGATGATGCCCTCCAATTCCTGAGCAGTCCTGCTCGGACCTGAGCCCTCGCAACTCGCGTAGCAGGACCGGATCGGTCGGCTACGAGCGAGGTCTCCAAATCTGATTGCCGATGAGGACGCTCCCCACGTCCAATCCGGAGGTATGCCTTGATGGGCACCAGTCGAGAGATGGAAATAGGAAGCAATGTGTCCGCATCAGGCTGCTAGTGTTTTCAGCCAGGATGATGACGGCAACGCTTCGGCTTAAGATTTGTCCGGGTCAGTGGCCGCAAGCAGTTTCTCGATCGCACCGGGATCGATGATCGTATCGCCGAACTGAACCCAAGGCTTTTGGCCGTTGGGAGTGGCGTTGTTCTTCAGGTGGCGAACAACCTGATCCATGGTCTGGAAATGAAGCGCCTCTTTCGGGAGCGAGCCCGGCACCGTGACCATCCGGAAGTCGGCGCGATCAGGCTCCACCCCATCCGGTCGGAATATCAAGGTCATCATCATGCGGTCTCCTGACGGCGGATAACCCGCGCGATGAAGTCGAGAGCATTGCTGAGAACGAAATCGGGGTCCTGCTCGATCCCATCGAGACCAACCGTAACGCTGACGCTGCGGCTGGCGGTGAACCCGTCGAGGATTAGACGGTCGCTGTCGGCTCGCATTTGAACAGTGTGGTCTTGCAGGTCGGCGGCGTATGCCCAAGCCTTCCTCAGGGCCGCTTCAAGGCGCGGCTCGCTGGGGTGGTGGTCATGCACCGCGATGATGAGGGCTTCGAGCGTCGGTTTGGTCATCCCGGCCAGATGGGTCGGCCAATCGCAACCTTCAAGGCGAAGCTTGGCTTCAGCGTCGCATAGGCCGTGAAAAACGGAGCAAGACACAATTTTCCAGTCTTCCCGTCGCCGCACCGAATCACCGGTAATTAGTCGTCCCCATGAAACGCACCTACCTCTACCGCATCGCTCCGGGGACGACCGCCCAGGCCATCGACAATCCCAGCGTCGGGCCGCAGCCGGTCGATCTCCTCCGCCACTTGGAAGACCTCGCCGATATCCACGACCTCCGGGCCGTCATCGTGAACCGGAGGCTGGCGGTCACGATCCCGGACGACACGATGGAGGTGGTCTGGCTGGTCGCGACGAAGGGACTGGCCACTCCCTTCCTGATCTACTCTCCGGCGGCCTAGAAGCCCGAGACGATCTGCTCTTCGTAGTCAGGCCGGACCATTGTCGCTCGCCGCCCGGTCCGACCTGACGGGAACGGAATAACCACGTGTTCGCCATCGCTGAGGTCGTGGACCTTCGGCACATCGTGATTGTGTGTAGTGACGTATGGACTCCAGCTCTGGTGCAGATAGTGCGGCGGGAAGCGGCGGCCGAACTGCTGGAGCTGCCAGGCGGTGGGGCGGTGCGGCGCGCGGCGGATGGGCATGCCGGCCTGCTGGGGGGTGCGCCCGCCCTTCCTGAGATTGCAGGGCGAACAGGCGGCGACGATGTTTTCCCAGGTGGTGCGGCCACCCCGCGACCGGGGGATCACATGGTCGAAGGTCAACTCACTCGTGGCGCTGCAATACTGGCAGGTGAAGCCGTCGCGCAGGAAGACGTTGAAGCGGGTAAACGCGGGCTGACGGTCCTGGTCGACATAGTTCTTCAGCGCAATCACGCTGGGCAGGACCATCTCCATCGACGGGCTGCGGACCACCTTGTCGTAGGTCGAGACGACGTCGACGCGATCCTGATAGACGGCCTTGATCACTTCTTCCCACGGCCAGATCGACAGCGGATAGTAGGACAGGGGGCGAAAGTCGGCGTTCAGCACCAGCGCGGGCCAGCCGGACGGAGGGCGGCTCAGGACCTGCATCAGGCCCTCGCCGCTCGGGAGAGGATCATCGACGCGACCGGACTGAAGACACGTCTCCTTCCCTGGCTGTGGATCAAGCCTAGTCTTGATTCGACGGCTTGGCGATGACCTCCGGGCGACAGTGTTGCGACGCCCGGATCGGCGCCCTCAGCCCCGGGAAGGGCTTCCCGGAAACGACGGCAGAACCCAGCCCCACTGAAGGGAGGCCGCCCTCAAGGCGAAGCCGCAGGGCGCGGCGATCAGGGCGGCCGCCACATTGGACAGTCCCACCTGCTTCATCGCCATATAGACCACGGCCGCGAGAATGGCGGCGGATACGGTGATCTCACGCCGCAGCAGGATGGACGGCTGCCCGGCCAGAAGGTCCCGGACGACGCCCCCGAAACAGGCCGTCAGCGCGCCCATGACGATGCAGATCAGCGGCGCCAGTCCCATGGCCTCGGCCTTGGCCGCGCCCATCACGCCATAGGCGGCAAGTCCGACGGCATCCAGCCAGAGCAGGGCCCGGAAGCGCCATTCGCGCTGACCCAGAAACCAGACGGCCAGGGCGGCGGCGAGGCAGATGGCGATGTATTTCCAGTCGTGGACCCAGAACACGGGGGCGTCGATCAACAGGTCGCGCAGGGTGCCGCCGCCGACTCCGGTGATGGCGGCGAAGAAGGCGAGCGTCACCAGATCCTGCTTCAGCCGGGCCGCGGCCAGCGCCCCGGTGGCCGCGAACACCGCCACGCCGGCGTAGTCGAGCATGAACAGCGTCGGCAGGATGGGCTCGCTGAGCGCCTCGAGAGTGGCAGGGTCGATCACGGAAGGGGGTCCTCCAGCGCGATCTCCCCGCGCTTGACCGCTCCATACCATCCCCAAAGCAGATGCGCCGCCACGCTGCGATGCGGCCGCCAGATTTCGGCGCGGGCATAGGCCTGTTTCTCGGTCGGGCGCAGGGACGCGCCGTCGGCCCAGCGCATGGCCTCCTGCAGGGCGATGTCGCCGCCGGGGAAGACATCCCGCCGTCCCTCGCAGAACATCAGGAAGGTCTCGGCGGTCCATTTGCCGACGCCCTTGATGGCGACCAGGCGGGCGATCGCCTCCTCGTCCGACAGCCGCTCGAGATGGTCGAAGTCGATCCGGCCATCGACATGGGCGCGGGCGATCTCGTGGCCGTAGGTCGCCTTCTGGATCGACAGCCCGAAACTGCGCAGGCTTTCGATGGAGGTGGCCAGCACGCGCTCGGGCGTCACCTCGCCGGCCAGCCCGGCCTCGACCCGCGCCCAGATCGCCGCGGCGGAGGCGAGCGAAACCTGTTGATCCACGATCATGTGAAACAGGCCCTCGAATCCGCCCACGCGCCGTCGCCATCCAAAGGCCGGGGTCTGGGCCTGAGCGCGGGCCAGGGCCGGGTCGAGCCCGACGATCGTCCGGCGCGCCGCCTCGATATCGTCGAGCCAATAGGGTGTCTGCATGCGACGACCCTAACGCCGGCCCCGAGGGCGACAAGCGCGCCGGGTGTGATCGCGTCCGGTTGCCGCTATCGTGGAGCCATGTTCGTCACCCGCTTCGCCCCGTCGCCGACCGGCCGCCTGCACAAGGGTCATGCCTTTTCGGCCCTGACGGCCTGGAAGGCGGCCCGGGCGACGGACGGACATTTCGTGCTGCGGATCGAGGACATCGACCCGACCCGTTGCCGGCCGGAATTCGAGGCGGCGATCCTTGAAGATCTGGCGTGGCTTGGCCTCGACCGGGACGGGGCCGTGCGCCGCCAGTCCGACCATCTCGCCGACTATGCCGCGGTGGTCGCCGGGCTCGAGGCGCGCGGTCTGCTCTACCGCTGTTTCCGGACCCGCAAGGACATCCTCGACGCCATCGGCGACGCGCCGCACGGGCCCGCCGAGGCGGCCCGACCCGGTCCGCATCCGCCCGGGGAGGAGGCGGCGCTGCTGGCCGAAGGTCGGCCGTTCGCGTGGCGGCTCTCTCTGGACCGTGCACGGGAGGCGCTGGGCGAACCGGCCTGGAACGCCTTGGTCTTTGTCGAGGAAGGCCGGGGCCCGAGCGGCGAGCACGGCCTGATCCCGGCCCGACCCGAGACCGCGGGCGACGTGGTGCTGGCCCGCAAGGACGCCGGAACGGCCTATCATGTGGCCGTGACCCACGACGACGCCCTGCAGGGGGTGACTCACGTCATCCGCGGCGAGGACCTGTTCGAGGCGACCCATGTGCAGGTGCTGATCCAGGCGCTGATGGGCTGGCCGACGCCGACCTACCGCCACCATCGGCTGCTGGTCGGCGAGGACGGGCGGCGGTACGCCAAGCGGGACCGGTCAGTGACGCTGGCGGAACTGCGGGCCGCGGGTGTGAAGCCGGAGGCGTTGAGGGCTGAACTGGGAGTCTAGGGGGCGAGACGGCCTTTCGCCTTGGAGGCCGGGAAGACGACGTCAGGGTCGGGCGCCTCGGCGGCGGCGCCGGGCCCACCGATGGCGCGCAGGATGTGGCGGATGATGTTGAGCCGGGCGGTCTTCTTGTCGTCGGTGGCGATCACGGTCCAGGGCGCGTGGTTGTGGTCGGTCTCGTCCAGCATCCGGTCGCGCGCCTTGCTGTAGTCCTCCCAGCGCGCCTGGGCCTCGGCGTCCAGCGGCGAGACCTTGAACCGCTTCAGCGGATCCTCGATCCGCTCGGCGAGGCGGCGGGCCTGTTCGGCCTTGGAGATGTCGAGCCAGAGCTTGATCAGGACGATGCCGTCGTCGGTCAGGATGCGCTCGAATCGGGGCGCGTCGCCGAGGAACTGGACGTGCTGCTCCGGCTTGCAGAAGCCCATCACGGGCTCGACCCCGGCGCGGTTGTACCAGGAGCGGTTGAACAGCACCGTCTCGCCGTCCGCCGGCAGGTGCGGAACATAACGCTGGAAATACCACTGGGTGGTCTCGCGGTCGGTCGGCTTGGGCAGGGCGACGATCCGGGTCTGGCGCGGCGAGGCGTATTCGGTGATGCGCTTGATCGCCCCGTCCTTGCCGGCGGAGTCGCGGCCCTCGAAGACGATGACGGTCTTTCGCCCCTGTTCGATGGTCCAGTGCTGGGTCTCGACCAGCAGGACCTGGAGCCGTTCGAGGTCGGCGTCGTATTTTGATTTCTTGCCCATGGATCCACGATGCGCCGCGCCCGCCGCCGGGGCAATGTTGCAGTCGGATTGCAGCGCGATTTCAGCCGGGCAGGACGGAGGCCCCAAACCTGTCGCGGAACTCATGTGCGTGGCGGGGCCGGGACAGGTAGAACGGGCGCGACTGAGAAGGAGCCACTCATGTTCGCCACTCGCCGCGCCCTTCTGGGTGGTCTCGCCGCCCTGCCCCTCGCCGGAGCCCTTCCGGCCATGGCCCGCGTCCGCAAGAACGACGCGGCCGAGGCGGCGCTGGACGCGGTCTTCGCCGAGGCCGCGCCGCCGGCGCTGGCCGCCGGGATCGTGACGCGCGCGGGCCTCGGCTGGGCCGGGGTGCGGGGCGTGCGCCGCGCGGGGCATGAGGCGGCCGCGACGCGGGACGATCGCTGGCATCTCGGGTCGAACACCAAGGCCATGACGGCGGCGGTGTTCGGCCGGCTGGTCCAGCAGGGCCGCGCGCGCTGGGACATGGCGCTCGCCGAGTCCCTGCCCGGCCTGACGCTCGATCCGGCCTGGGTCGCGACCACGCCCGACGACCTGATGCACCACCGCGCCGGCCTGCTGGACGCCGGCCTGCTCGCTCAGGCCTGGCTGATGGCGGCCCATGTCGACCAGCGGCCCCTGCCGGCGCAGCGGGCCGAGTTCGCGGCGCGGGCGTTGGCGGGTCCGCCCGCGGGGTCCGTGGGCCAGTTCGCCTATGGCAACGGCAACTACATCGTCATGGGCGCCGTCATCGAGGCCCTGACCGGCCAGGCCTGGGAGGCGGTGATGCAGTCCGAGCTGTTCGCGCCGCTGGGGCTGGCCACCGCCGGCTTCGGGGCGCCGCGGGGGGAGGCTCCGTGGGGGCACCGGGGCGGGGTGGGCGTCGATCCGGCGGGCTTCGCGGACAATCCCCGCGCGCTGGGCCCGGCGGGGACGGCGCATATGAGCCTGGCCGACTACGCCCGGTTCGTCGCCGCCATGATGGGCGGGGCCCCCGACTGGCTGAGCGAGGAGACCCGCCGTCACCTGCTGACCCCCGCCGCCGGAGACCCGCCGGCGTATGCGGCGGGCTGGGGCGTGGGGAGCGCGCCGTGGGGCGGGATCTCCGGGCCGGGGCCGACGATCACCCACAACGGCTCCAACACCATGTGGTTCGCGACCGTGCTGGCGGCGCCGGAGCGGGGGCTGGGGGTCATCGTCCTGTCGAACGACGGGGCGGCGGGGAAGCGGGCTTGCCAGACGCTGGCGCCGCGACTGGCGGAGGCCGCCGCCGCCGCGTAAGGCTGTCGCGGCATGAAGCGTGATTTCGCCGATTTCTGGAACCTGCTGTGGGAGGCGGCGCTCGGCGTCTGCGCGGCGTTCGCGCTGCTGAACCTGTTCGCCCCGGCCCAGGACCTGCCGTGGAAGCCGCTGGACCTGAACCGGCCGATCGGGTCGGCGACGGCGGCCAAGGTGGGCGATTTCGTCCTGCCGACGGCCGCCGCTCCGGAGGAGATCACCGCCGTCACCGAGGCCTGCATGCAGGTGCTGCGCGAGGCCGGGGTGCAGGTGGAGCGGGCCCCGGACCGGGACGACGGCGGCTTCTGCGTGGTGCGCGGGGCCGTCCGGATCACCGGCGGGGCGACGACGCGCCTGCCGAGCGACCCGGTCATGCAGTGCCCGCTGGCGGTGCGCTACGTCATCTGGGAGCGCCAGGTGCTGCAGCCGGCGGCCGAGGCGCAGTTCGGATCGCGGGTGGCCAGCCTGAACGACGTGGGCGCCTACAGCTGCCGCCGCATCTATGGCCAGACCGACCTCCAGGCCCGGCCCAGCGAGCACGCCCGGGCCAATGCGCTGGATATCGGCGGCATGACGCTGGAGGACGGGCGGCGGGTCTCGGTGCTGGCGGACTGGCCGGGGACGGGGCCGCGCGGGGCCGAGGGGGCGGGCTTCCTGCGGCGGATCCGCGACGGGGCGTGCCGGGTGTTCTCGACCGTGCTGACGCCGGACTACAACGACGCCCACGCCAACCACCTGCACCTCGACGGGGCGCCGCGGCCGCTGTGCGCCACCGGGCCGTCACGGGCCCGCCTCGCGGAGGCGGCGGCCAAGGCGGGTTGACCGCTCGCCGAATGCGCGAGAAAAAGTCGCCGCAGTCCGGATTTCGCGCGGCGTCCACACCCGTGCCCGCTCCTTCGCTGAATGAGCTCGTCCAGATGGGCTGACGGGCGTCCCTCGAGGGACGTCTGCCTGGAAAGCGCGTTCAGGAGACGCATTATGGCGACCGGCACGGTCAAGTGGTTCAACCCGACGAAGGGTTTCGGCTTCATCCAGCCCGATGGCGGCGGTCAGGACGTTTTCGTCCACATCACCGCGGTGCAGAAGGCGGGCCTGCAAGGCCTCGATGAGAACGCCAAGGTCGAATACGAGCTGGAATCCCAGCGCGGCAAGACCTCGGCGATCGACCTCAAGGTTCTCTGAACCCACGGCTGACGACATCATCATGAGACGGGCGCGGCGGCTTCGGCTTCCGCGCCCGTTTTTGTTTAGGCCGCGGTCGTCGGCCCTTCGGGACCTCCCGACCCGACCCGGCCTGGGCCCTGGGCCGCGTCGGGTCGAGAAGGCGGAGCCTTCTGACCGCGGCCCGACGAGAGCTGCGCGAGAACGATCGCCGCGATCACCACCACCCCGCCCAGCGCCTGCACCGGGGTCAGGGTCTCGGCGAAGATCAGCCAGCCGAGCAGGGCGGCGACGACGGGCTGGATCAGGACGGTCACGGCGGTCAGGGCGGCGGGCAGCCGGCCCAGCGACCAGGCGACCCCGCCCTGGCCGAGCACATGCACCACGCCCAGCCCCGCGCAGGCGGCCCAGCCGCCCCACGATCCGGGCAGGATCGGCTCGCCGAGCACGAGGGCGATGAGCAGCATGCCGGGGGCGGCGACAGCGGTCGACCACAGCATCACCCGCCCGGCCGAATGCCGCCCGCGCGCAGCCTTCACAGCGATGAAATAGCCCGCGTACC
Organism: Brevundimonas sp. UBA7664; assembly: GCF_002483305.1. GTDB lineage: Bacteria > Pseudomonadota > Alphaproteobacteria > Caulobacterales > Caulobacteraceae > Brevundimonas. The sequence continues at coordinate 44,697 of NZ_DLHQ01000016.1, read as the reverse complement.
AGAGGGCGGTGACGCCGGCGAAGACGTCGCCCAGCGGCGGATTGGTCCCCTGCCCCCCGTCGGCCCCCAGCGACATGGTCAGGGCGCCCGTGATCGCCGCGGCCAGGGCGACGATGAACAACGCCCGGGGCCGCTCGCGGAACACCCACCAGCCGACCAGGGTCACCACCACCGGCGTCAGATTGGTCAGGGTGGTGGCGTTGGCCACGGAGGTCAGGGCCAGGCTGTAGTGCCAGAAGGCCAGATCGAGCACGAGCATCCCGCCCGCCAGCGCCATCCACCCCGACGGCCGCCCCACCCCTTCGCCGCCCCCTGCCAGGAATTTGGGCCGCGCCGTCATGATCAGCAGCAGGGGCAGGGCGAAGACGAACCGCCAGAACCCCGCCGCCGCCGGCCCGGCGTCGGACAGGCGCACGAGGATCGGCGCGAGGCCCAGCACCATGGCGGCGAGAATCAGCACGATCAGGGCGGCGGTGCGGGTGGCGGGCATAGGCCTCCATAGCTCCCCCTCCCCTTCATGGGGAGGGATGTCGGCGCGAAGCGACGACAGGGTGGGGCAGGTCAGGGCAGGGCTCGACCGTCAGCGGTGGGAGGGGGGCGCGCGGGCGCCCCCCCCTCCCTCGCGTCAGCGGCGGGCGGGCGGGGCCGGTTCGCAGGCGGGCGCGGCGCTGTACGGCGCCGACGCGCGGGGATCGCCGGCCCGCCGCATCTCCGGTCCGGCGAAGTCGCCCGTGGTGTAGGTGTTGCCCGTGGCGAGGCCCCCCGCCGCCGGGGGCGTCGGGCTTGCGGGGGCGGATCGACCCGTCCGGATGTCGGTCTGGGCGTCCTGGTCGATGTGATCGCGGTTCGACAACCGGCCGCCGTCGTTGGGCGTCGCGCTGTCGGTCTCGCTGTTGTTGATCAGCCGGCCCCTTTCGTACCGCCCCCCGCCCTGGCCGCCGATGCCGTTGACGGGCGTCGACGCGGCGGCCGACCGAAGCGCCCCGCCGGCCGGATCCGGCGTGCAGGCGGCTGCAGCGGGGGTCGCGGACCGTTCCGTGGCGAGGATTGCGCCCGACTGGTTGACCGTGGCCCGCGTCTGGCCGGGTTCCGCCACGGCGGGGGCGCCGCGGGCCGGCGGGGGCGTCTGGGCCAGGGCCAGGCCGGCGGTCATCACGGCGCCGAGCAGGACGAGGGTTCCAACAGAGGTCTTCATCGCAAATCTCCTTCGGGACGGGTTTCGGGCGCGAGGGATGTCAGTCCTCCTTCAGACAGGTCCGCCCGTCGGACGCCCGCCCTCGATGCGGGCGGCGCTGGACAGGCGGTCGCGGGGTCGGCCGGCTAACACTCTACGGCGATCCAGGGGTCAGGCCGGCGCGGGTCGCGGGGGCTGGCTGGAGGTACTGAAGCGGGTCTCGGGTCCGGCTTTGCCTGGCGGAGCGTTGAAGGCGTGCCCGCCATGGGAGACGGGGCGGGCGAAGAAGGTCGCCAACCCCGCCCGGGACGCTCGGCCTGCGCCGCCGGCTTGTCAATCGGGGGCGGGGGGAGGGCGCCTCAGTCCGGCTCTTCCGGCGGGGTCCAGTCGGGATCGTTCTCCGGAAACCAGTCGGCCGCCAGATCGCGCCAGTCGGGGTTGGCCTCCTCGATCAGCCTGAGCTTCCAGTCGCGCTTCCAGCCCTTGATGCGCGTCTCGTGGCGGATGGCGTCGACGACCCAGGCGTGACGCTTGAACCAGACCAGCCGCGTGCAGCCGTGGCGTTTGCTGAAGCCGTCAAAGGCGCCGATGCGATGCTTCCACACCCGCGCCGGCAGGTTGGCGGCGACGCCGGTGTAGAGCGTACCGTTGCGCCGGCTGGCCATGATGTAGGTGGCGACAAACTTCCGCTGCGTGCGCATGATCTGCAACCTATGCGCTATTTTACCGACCTGTCCAGCGCCCCGCCGCCTCCCCGCTATCGCCCTCTCAAGCTATCGTCATTCCGGGCGACCCCGGCGAAAGCCGGGGGAGGCCCGGAACCCAGCGGCGCCGCGACAGCGGCGAAACACCGGCGGTGGCGAGGGGCCGCCATTCCCTGACGGCGCTCCCGACAGCTTCGCGCTCGCGCGCGCCGCTGGGTTCCGGGCCTCCGCCTCGCTACGCTCGCCTCCGCCCGGAATGACGATAGCGGGAGGGGGGAGCAGGCGGTCGGCGGAGCCGTTGGGACAGAAGCCGTGCAGCGCGACCCAGGCCTCGGTGACCGACCGCGCGGTCCGGGTCGGCCCCTTGAAGATGGCGGCCGGTTCCCGCCCTCCCCCGCTATCGTCATTCCGGCGAAGGCCGGAACCCAGCGGCGCCGAAGGCGACCTGTCCACGCACCGGCGCTCCCGACAGCTTCGCGCTCGCGCGCGCCGCTGGGTTCCGGGCCTCCGCCTCGCTGCGCTCGCCTCCGCCCGGAATGACGATAGCGGGACGGGGGCATGGGGGCTCTGCATCATTTGTGGTACGCCCTCGGATATGACCGAGACCGCATTCCGTGATCCGTCTGACCTGAGCAGCCTGGACGACTTCCTCGACGAGGACGGCATCCGGGAAGAGGTCACCCTGCGCGCCATCAAGAGCGTGATCGCGCTCCAGCTGCGTCAGGCCATGACCGAGCGGAAGATGACCCTGTCCGCCATGGCCGCCGAAATGGACACCAGCCGGGCGCAGCTGAACCGGGTGCTGGACCCGGAGGCATCCAATGTGACGCTGGAGACGCTGAGCCGCGCCGCGAAGGTGGTGGGGCGGGGGCTGAGGGTGGAGCTGGTTTAGCGCCCCTCTCCCATTGGGAGAGGGCTTGAGCGCACGACGGCATCGCCGTCGTCCTTGCGCGACCCGAAGGGCGGCGCGAAGCGTCAAAGGGTGTGGGTCGAACGCCGGGGGGCGGCTTCGCCGCTCCAACCAGCCGACCCACATCCGCCCCTCCGGGGCACCTTCTCCCAATGGGAGAAGGATCAGGAAGGGCGGTCGGCGGCGCAGTTGGGACAGAAGCCGTGCAGCGCGACCCAGGCCTCGGTGACCGACCGCGCGGTCCGGGTCGGCCCCTTGAAGACGACGGCCGGTTCGGCGAAGCCGAGCTCGCACCAGTGATTGCCGTCCTGCCCCATGCAGCCACCGTAGCGGGTGGTGGGTCAGGGGTCAGCCCTTGCCGGGCGAGGGGGTAGTTGTGCCAGCACCCAATTGCCTAGCTAATATCAGTGGACGATATCGTAGATTTGGAGCTGTCATGAGCGCTGTCCACCCAGACTCGGTATTATCCGCTTTCGCCGAGATCGATGGCGATAGCTTTGAAGGCTTCTTCAAAGAATTCGGAGCCGGCGTTTTTGGCCTGAATTTTACGCCCGTCGGCGGCAAAAAGGATGGCGGAGCCGACGGCTTCTCGGAGAGCGAGATTTTCGAGACAAATCGTCGACTAACCTATTTTCAGGCTAGTATTCAGGATAATTTCCGCGACAAAATCCGCCGTACTGTTGAACGGCTAAGAGAGTATGGCCGTGAAATTGGGAATCTAACCTATTTCACTTCTCGTATTATTGCTGACCCTGACAAAGAATCGCTAGCTCTATCTGATGAGCTCGAGGTCAATATATCGATTCGAGATGGTCAGTGGATCGCCAATAGAATTAACGAGAACGATATTACAAAGGCCTCGTACGAAAATTATCTCAGGCAATTTTCAGGTCTTAGGGGCGACGAGCGCCGAAATTCATCAATCCGGATTCCGTCCGAATTCAACACGAACGCTGCCGTATTCGTCGCTCAACAATCTCTTGTAGGCGACTCGAAGCAAGGTATTCGCGGATTAGTCCTAGATAGCCTAGTTTTTTATGTCCTCGAGAACGCAGCTGTTGATGACGAGGGCTTCATCACAAGCATCGATATTTTCGCTCGAATGCAAGACGTCTTTCCTGACGGATTCCGCTTTACCGACACAGAAGTCGCAGAGCGCCTAGCGTTGATGTCAAGCAAAGAACATCCATTGGGACGCCAGATCGTTTGGGACGATCGAGAGGCCGGATACGCTCTGCCGTTTTCCGCACGGTCGGCCATCTCAACGGACCATGCTCGCTTTGAAGCACTAATATACACCGTGAAGGAACAGTTTCGGCAGTTCATAGCTGACGAATGCCGCTCCACTCCTGTCGACGAGGTTCCCATCTCTGACGGCACCCAAGACCGCTTGGTTGGGGCTGCTATGCGGAGCTTGGAATGGCTGTTTATGGCCGAAGGAATTAAGGTCGCGCAGTTCCTGGAGGGTGAAGATGAAGACATTTCGGAGGATTCTGTTTCTGATGTAGCTGTGCGGGCAATTGCTGATGCGGGCATCGGGGCCAAAAGCGCTCCACTTCTCCACAGAATATTGATGAGCGCTCTACGGAGTGCGTTCTACAAATCGACCGATGAACAGCGCGAGTATCTATCGCTTCTAGCACGGACGTACTCCCTGCTATTTTCACTGAAATACGACCTAAAGATCGCGAACTATTTCAAGGACATGAAGTCCAATTTTCGCCTCTTGGTCGGCACTGATGTGATCATCCAAGCTCTTTCCGAGTCCAGACTCGCAGGTCCAAGCCGTCTAACGCACGGAATGCTCAGAGCTTTGCGAGCCTCGGGCGCAGAGCTCATCCTTACGGATCAGGTCGTTGAAGAGGTATACACCCACATAATCGCCTCTAATGAAGAGTATGTGAACCACTACCAAGAACAAGATAAGTACATGACATTAGAGTTGGCGCGCAATAGCGACCGCGTACTTATCAGATCATACTATTATGCGAAATTTGACGCAGCTACTCCCGCGCTTTCTGTAAGGACATGGAGCCAATTTATAGAGCAATTCCTGCCCTACGAAGACATAAGAAGCGGTGAGGCGCGGATGGCCCTTCGGACTTATTTGGCCGACAAATTTGGAATGCGGCTAGAAACAAGGGACGAAATTCTGGACGCCATCGATATCGATAAGCACAGAAGACTTACTTCAAAGCTCTTTGGTCCTGGAAAAAAACAGAAAAAAGAGCTGGCAGAGAACGATGCTGCTCACGTTCTATTTATCTACGCCATGCGGACGGAAGGTGGAGAGGTCGCCCGCGCCAGTGCGGTGGGCTATCGCACATGGTGGCTGACTAGCGAAACCAAGATCCAGCGGGAGTTTGAGGATCTTACGCGTACGAACGGCAAGGTGATAATGCGGCCTCAGATTGCCATGCAGCTTCTTTCCTTCGCCCCGAATTCCGACGAGGTCGAACAGGCATTTGGATCAATCATGCCGTCGTTGGTCGGGGTTAGGCTTGGAAATAGGGTCAATCCCTCAATCCTTCGCAACCTCTTGGATAAGGTTCGCGATATTTCAGAAAGTGATCCATCACGCATGAAAGCTGAAATGCAGCGGCTGGCGAACAAGTTTAAGTCTGATGAGAACGCCAGCGTCCAGTATATGATCGAGACAAGCGCTACCTAACTCGATCCGGCATTTGAAGCCCTGAGGTCAGCACCTTCAGTCGCGTGATTTCTCTCAACTCTTGCCCGCCTCCATCGGCGCGCGCCCCTACCGCCCCTTCCGGAACGCCTCCGCCTTCTCCGCCGCCGCCTCGGCCCGCCAGCGCTTCGGCGCCGCCTTGTCGACCTGCTCCCCCTCGGCGGTCAGGACCTCGTTGGCGAACTCCAGGTCCATCAGCTTCATCCGCTTGATCTCGTCGCGCAGGCGGGCGGCCTCCTCGAATTCGAGGTTGGCGGCGGCGTTGCGCATGCGGCTTTCGATGTCCTTGAGGGCGGCCTGGAAGTTGGAGCCGGTGAAGGGTCTGGACTCCTCCTTCATGCCCGGGGCGGTCAGCTTGTCGAGGGCGCGGGACTCATAGGGGCTGGCCATGATCTCGCGGATGTCGCGCTTGACCGACTCCGGGGTGATGCCGTGTTCGGCGTTGTAGGCCTCCTGCTTCTCGCGGCGGCGGTTGGTCTCGGCGATGGCGCGCTCCATCGAGCCGGTCATGCGGTCGGCATAGAGGATGACGCGGCCGTCGACGTTGCGGGCGGCGCGGCCGATGGTCTGGATCAGCGACGTCTCGGAGCGCAGGAAGCCCTCCTTGTCGGCGTCGAGGATGGCGACCAAACCACATTCCGGAATGTCCAACCCTTCGCGCAAAAGGTTGATGCCGATCAGGACGTCGAATGAGCCCATGCGCAGGTCGCGCAGGATCTCGATCCGCTCCATGGTGTCGACGTCGGAGTGCATGTAGCGGACGCGCACGCCCTGTTCGTGCATGTATTCGGTCAGGTCCTCGGCCATCTTCTTGGTCAGGACGGTCACCAGGGAGCGGTAGCCGGCGCGGGCGACGGATTTCACCTCATCGATGACGTCGTCGACCTGGTTGCGGGTCTGGCCGCTGACCGGGCGGATCTCGACCGGGGGGTCGATCAGGCCGGTGGGGCGGATGACCTGTTCGGTGAAGACGCCGCCGGTGCGCTCCATCTCCCACGGGCCGGGGGTGGCGGTGACGAAGACGGTCTGGGGCCGCATGGCGTCCCATTCGTCGAACTTCAGCGGGCGGTTGTCGATGCAGCTGGGCAGGCGGAAGCCGTATTCGGCCAGGGTGGATTTGCGGCGGTAGTCGCCGCGGTACATGCCGCTGATCTGGCCGACGGTGACGTGGCTCTCGTCGACGAACAGCAGGGCGTTGTCGGGGATGTATTCGAAGAAGGTGGGCGGCGGCTCGCCCGGGGCGCGGCCGGTCAGCCAGCGGCTGTAGTTCTCGATGCCGGCGCAGGAGCCGGTGGCCTCCATCATCTCCAGATCGAAGCGCACGCGTTGTTCGAGCCGCTGGGCCTCCAGCAGCTTGCCGTTCTCGACCATCCAGTCGAGCGTCTCCTTCAGCTCGGCCTTGATGCCGGTGATGGCTTGATTCAGGGACGGGCGCGGGGTGACGTAGTGGCTGGCGGCGTAGACGGTGATCTCGGTGAGGTCGGCGGTCTTCTTGCCGGTCAGGGGGTCGAACTCCTGGATGGATTCCAGCTCGTCGCCGAACAGCTGCACCCGCCAGGCGCGGTCTTCCATGTGGACGGGGAAGATCTCCAGCACGTCGCCGCGCTTGCGGAACATGCCGCGGTCGAAATTCAGGTCGTTGCGCTTGTACTGAAGCGCGATCAGGTCGGCGCGGAGCTTGGACTCGTCGATCTGGTCGCCGACCTTCAGGGTGAAGGTCATGGCCGTATAGGTCTCGACCGAGCCGATGCCGTAGATGCAGCTGACCGAGGCCACGACGATGACGTCGTCCCGCTCGAGGATCGCCCGCGTCGCTGAGTGGCGCATGCGGTCGATCTGCTCGTTTATCGAGCTGTCCTTTTCGATGTAAGTATCTGATTTCGGGACATAAGCTTCCGGTTGGTAGTAGTCGTAGTAGGAGACGAAATACTCGACGGCGTTGTCCGGGAAGAAGCTTTTGAACTCGGAATAGAGCTGGGCGGCGAGGGTCTTGTTGGGGGCCAGGATCAGGGCCGGGCGCTGGGTCTGTTCGATGACCTTGGCCATGGTGAAGGTCTTGCCCGAGCCGGTGACGCCGAGCAGGACCTGGTCGCGCTCACCGGTGGCGGCGGTGGCCACCAGCTCGGCGATGGCCGAGGGCTGGTCGCCGGCGGGGGTGTATTTCGTCTCAAGCCGGAAGGGGATGTGTTTGCGGCCCTCGGGACGGTCGGGCCGGTGCGGGGTCCAGTCGGCGGGCTTGCCGGGGGCCTCCTCCGGCGTCAGGCGCGGGCCGGTGACGGGGGCGAACATCGGCATGTGCGGGGTCTTGACCGGCATGCGCGGCGGGGCGCCCTCGTCGTCGCGGAGGAAGGCAGCGGGGGCCTCGGCGAGGGACTCGCCGCGGACGTGGACCGGCTTGGTGATGCGCGGGGCAGAGCCCTTGGGCGAACTGGAACGGTTCATGAACAGCAATCTAGGGCGCGGGGAGCGGCTTCGCCAGTCAACGCGCGGGCGCGGCGGAGGCTGCTGACAGCGGGTGTCAGCAGGGCCGCTGTGACGGTCCGGAAACCGCGAGACGGCGCGGGGCGGGCGCGGCAGTATCAGGGCCATGACGCCCGCCGCCCCCGCCGCCCTCACCCTGTCCCGGCTCGAGAGTCCGATCGGGCCGCTGGCGCTGGCCTGCGACGACGCGGGCGCGGTGCGGGGGCTGAGCTTCGGCGGCGGGCTGATCGCAGCGATGCGGCGGGAGTATCCGGGGGCGGGCCTGAGCGAGGGCGGTGCGCCGGGGGCGGTCGCGCGCGGGATCGCCGCCTATTTCGACGGAGATCGTGAGGCCCTGACACGCGTGGTCTGGTCGCTGGACGGCGCGGCGGCGGGCGACGGCTTCCAGGCGCGGGTGTGGCGGGCGCTGGCCGAGGTGCCGGCGGGGGTCACGATCAGCTATGGCGAGATGGCGAAACGGGCCGGCGAGCCGGGCGCGGCCCAGGCGGCGGGCACGTCGCTAAACCGCAATCCCATTCCACTGGTGCTGGCCTGCCACCGGGTGATCGGCGCCGACGGGGCGCTGGTCGGCTTCGGCGGCGGGCTGGAGCGCAAGGGCTGGCTGCTCAGGCATGAAGGGGCGCTGCTGATCTGAGCCGCGCCCCTCCGTCGGGTTTCTAGCGGCGCACCTGCACGCGCGCCTCGAGGTCGGCCCAGCGGCGGGTCAGGTCGCGGAGCTCTTCGCGCAGGCGGCTCGCCTCGGCGCGGCTGATCGAACCATTGCGTTCGCCGGCGGCGATGCGGGCCTCGATCTGGGCGGCGCGCGGGTCCGACCCGTAGCCGCCGTCGTTATAGCCGCCGTCGCCGAGACGGCGGTCGAGGTCGGCGAGGCGGGTCGTCAGGTCCTGGCGCTCGCGGTCGCTGAGGCCGTCGCGCTGATAGCCGGTCTCGACCCGGACCAGGGCGTCAAAGTCCGTGCGCAGCCGGTTCGCCTCGGTGCGGCTGATGCGGCGATCGCGCAGGGCGACATCGACGCGGGCGCTGAACTCGGCGCGTTGATCCGCCAGCGGGCGCCAGCCGTAGTCGTCGTTGTAGTCGCCGTCGTCGCGGGCGTCGCCGACGCGCTGCGACAGGGCGCGGTAGCGGTCGCGCAGGTCGCTGCGCTCCTGGGTCGTCAGGCGACCGTCGGCGGCGTAGCGGCTCTCCAGCTGGACCAGGGCGTTGTAGTCGGCGCGCAGGCGGGTCGACTCGGTGCGACTGATCGAACCGTCGCGGACGCCGGCGTCGATGCGGGCCTCCAGCGCCGCGCGGCGCTCGGCCAGCGGCCGGCGGCCCTGGCTGTAGTCGTCCTCGATCTGCTGGTCATTGCCGAAGGCGTCGCCGAACACGGCCCCGAACAGGGCGCCGATGATGCCGCCCGGCTGTTGCACCGGACCGGAGGGCTGGCCGCCGTAGCCGCCGTCATCCGGATAGAGGGCGCCGGTGGTGGCGCGCGCGCCGGTGCAGGTCAGCACGCCGTCGCGGTTGGAGATCGACGAGCGGCAATCGACCGGCCGCAGCGAGCTCCAGCGCCAGCCGCCCGAGGTCTGGCACTCGGCCGAGACATAGCCGTTGGCGAGTTGCTGGACGTTACGGCACGAGGTGGGGATGTCGCGGGCCGTGCTGTTGTAGGGCGTCTGGGCCTGGGCGGCGCCGGCGGCGGACAGGAGCAGGGCGCCCGCGGCCATGGCCGAGAGGGTGTGGGAGAAAGCGGTCATGGGGGGTTCTTTCCGGGTGGGGGTTGCCCTGTTGCCGGAGAGAACGGGAGTCGGCGGGGAAAGGTTGCGGGGTGGCAGTGGGTGAACCCTCTCCCGTCGGGAGAGGGCTTGAGCGCACGAGCGCGAAGCGATCGTCCTTGCGCGAAAGGGTGAGGGTTACGTCGCCTGACGCCCGAACACCGTAACCCCTCACCCCTGCCCCTCTCCCATTGGGAGAGGGGTTCAGTGTGCGCTATCCCTTCCCCATGACCGCCCTGCCCCTTTCCGACCTGCTCCTGCTGCTCGCCGCCGTGACCGCGGCCGGGCTGGTCGGCGGGCTGGTGGCCGGGCTGTTCGGGGTCGGCGGCGGGACGGTGATCGTGCCGGCGGTGTTCTATGCCTTAGAGGTGCTGGGGGTGGGGGGCGAGGGCAATCTGCATACGGCGATCGGGACCTCGCTGCTGACCATTGTCGCGACCTCGTGGCGGTCGCTGAGGGCGCACCGGGCGCATGGGGCGGTGGACGAGGCGGTGCTGAAAAGCTGGACGCCGTGGGTGGCGGCGGGGGCGCTGGTCGGGGCGGCGGTGGCGGGCGTGACCTCGATGCAGGGGCTGGCCATCGTCTATGGCGTCTGCCTGCTGGTCGTGGCGGCGCAGATGGGGCTGCTGCCGGAGCGGGTGACGTTGCGGCGCGACCTGCCGGAGGGCTGGGGGCGGCGCGTGACCGGGACGGTGATCGGCGGGCTGTCGGCCATGATGGGGATCGGCGGCGGCAGTTTCGGCGGGATGATGATGACCCTGTGCGGGCGGCCGATCCATCAGGCGGTGGCGACGGCCTCGGGCTTCGGCCTGGCCATCGGGGCGGCGGCGACCCTGGGGTTCGTGGTGTTCGGCTGGGACGCGGGCGGGCGGCCGCCGTTGTCGCTGGGGTATGTGAATGTGCCCGGAGCGATCGTGATGGCGGTGCTGACCACGGCGGTCGCGCCCTGGGGGGCGAAGCTGGCGCATTCGCTGGACCGGGCCGTGCTGCGACGGGCGTTCGCGGTGTGGCTGCTGGTGACGGCGGGGGCGGTGGTGGTGAAGGCTCTTTGAGGCAGTAGGCAGTAGGCAGTAGGCAGTAGAAGGCCGGAATTGCGGTGATCCTACTGCCTAATTCCTACTGCCTAATGCCTCGCTTCACGGTCGCAGCGTGATCTCCGCCGGCGTGGCGCTGAAGGAGGAGAGGCGGCCGAGGTAGCTCATGCCGAGCAGGGAGTGGGGCAGGCCGTGTTCGACGACGAGGGCCTCGACGCGTTCGACGCGGGCGCCGGCGACGGCGACGGCGCCCAGCTCGACCGGGGCGGCGCGGACCGGGCCGGAGGCGGTGATGACCGTGCCGGAGAAGTCGTCGGCCTTGAGCCGCAGGCCGAGACGGGCGGCGTCGGCGGGGGTCAGGGCCACGACGCTGGCGCCGGTGTCGACCATGACGCGGACGGCCTTACCGTCGATCAGGGCGTCGGCCCAGTAGTGGCCGTCGGCGGCCTTGAGCACCTGGGCGGGACCGCCCCGGGCCGGGGCGTGGACAGCGGCGGGCACGGCGGCGTGCGCCTGCCCCCGCGCGTCAGCGTGGTTGAGCCACCAGGCGGTGGTCAGGGCCGACGCGACCGCCAGGGTCATGACGCCGAGGGAGGAAAGGTCGAAACGCATACGCAGCTCGCCGTGAACGCGCCGCTTCTGCGGCCCCTCCCCTGTCGCACACGGCGGTTGGGATGCGGTGAAGGGGCGTGGTTTGCGGGGGGTTAAGGGAGGGCTGAGGGTCGAGGGTCGAGGGTCGAGAGAGAAGAGGACGGGGGATGGGGTCAAAGAAAGCCCTGCCGCCTTACCCTCGACCCTCGACCCTCGACCCTTCCTCCCTCCCCGGAAGCTCAGCCATGATCCGCGCCCGTTCCGCGTCGGTGAAGCCGCTCCAGCCGCCGATCTCGGACAGGGTGCGCCAGCAGCCGAGGCACAGGCTGGTGGCGCCGTCGACGACGCAGACCTTGACGCAGGGGGTGGCGATGCTGCGTGGGGGGCCTTGTGGATTCTGGGCGACAGTTGATGACATGAATACGAAATATGGTCCGGTAGCGGAGTAAAACTGATTGCATTTTTCGCGTCACGGCATTAGATGGAGCCTGACGCGAAACGACTATGACGGTGAGATTCCCGAAAAGCACGACGCGTCTCTTTTCATCAATCACTCGAAAGGAGACGCCAGGATGAAAGACAGAGACCGGAACCTGCAGCACGCCATGATGTCCTTCGCCCTCTGGGGCGGGATGCTGGTCAATACGAAGAACGGCTATGGGGCCGGCGACCGCGTGGTCAGCCACCCGTCCAACTTCGTACCCATCAAGCTGCGCAAGCGCGACTAGACAGGGGCGCCTCTTCGGGGGCCGCCGCGACTGACAAAAGCCCCGGTCCGCAAGGCCGGGGCTTTGCAATTCCACCGTCAGGGTTGATCAGTCGCGCGAAGCCTCATCCTGTGCCAGTGTCCCGTCCTGAAGGGTGGGGACCATGTTCAGGTTGAGGGCGACGCTGGTTGCGAGAACGGCTGCACGGCCGTGGCGCACCGGCTGGTCCGTGGAGCGGGGGGTGGACTTCTCGCTCGCCGCGGCTCCGGATCCGGCGACCCCGATCCAGGCGACGACGGCCGATCCCGCGCCCGGCGAACGGGCCTGTTTCATCGACGAGGACTGGACCGTCCCACCCGGGGCCGAGGCGGGGCGCACCGTCGTCGGCCTGGCGGCGGCCGCGACCATGGCCGAGGAGCCGCCCGAGCCCGTCCGGGTGCGGGCCTGGTGGTCGCTGGCGCGGAAATCCTCGCAGACGGGTTGACCTCCGTCTGACATTGCGGCGCGGGCAGGCGTGCGGCACACCGGGCGCATGACCCTGATCCGCCGAGACCGCCACGACCATATCGAACTCTGGACCCTGGACCGGCCCGACCGGCTCAACGCCCTGCCCGATCTCGAGGACGGCGAGGCCTTCGCGGCGGCCTGCGAGGCGGTCAACGCCGATCCCGCGGTGCGCTGCGTGATCCTGACCGGGGCGGGGCGGGCGTTCTCGGCGGGCGGTGACCTGAAGGCGATGAAGGACCGGCGCGACATGTTCGCCGGGTCGGGCGCGGAGATCCGCGAGCGCTATCGGCGCGTGGTGCACCGGATCGTGCGGTCGCTGTACGGGCTGGAGGTTCCGCTGATCGCGGCGGTGAACGGGCCGGCCATGGGGCTGGGGTGCGACATCGCCGGACTGGCGGACATCCGCATCGCCTCGGAGACGGCCAGCTTCGGCGTGCCGTTCCTGAAGCTGGGGATCTTGCCGGGGGACGGCGGGGCGTGGCTGATGCCGCGCAACATCGGCTATGCGCGGGCCGCCGAGATGCTGTTCACCGCCCGGATGCTGGACGCGAAGACGGCGATGGAATGGGGACTGGTCAGCCGGGTGGTCGCGCCGGAGCGGCTGATGGACGAGGCCATGGCGATCGCGGAGGAGGTGGCTGCGCAGGCGCCGAACGCCCTGCGGATGACGAAGGCGCTGCTGCGGCAAGGGCGCGACGCGACGTTCGACCAGATCCTGGAGATGACGGCGGCGATGCAGGCCCTGGCGCATCTCACCAACGATCACGCCGAAGGCGCCGCGGCCGCCCTGGAAAAACGTCGCCCCTCGTTCCGGGGGGACTGATCTCCGGATCGGCGGATGTCCCAACCGAAAAGGGCTCCGGCGTTCGCCGGAGCCCTTCTTGTTGCGCTTGCGGGCCGGTCCTGTCGCGGATCAGCCGCCCGGATCCTGCTGGGCCCGGTCGTCGGGATTGGTCATGGAGCGGTTGGCCGGAACGCCGGCGGCGACGGCGCGGGGGGCGCCGGCGGTTTCGCCGGGCTTCATGAATTTCACCAGCACCCGCTGGCCGATCAGCAGGGGGGCGTCGCCGGCGGTGACGACGACCTCGACGACGCGCTCGTCCGAGCGTTGCGACGGATCGTCCGAGGCCAGCTTGCGGGCGCCGAAGACCGCGGCGCGGCGCAGGACGGCGCCGACATAGACCTTGGACGGATCGCCCTCGGGGGTGATCTCGACGGCCTGGCCGGGGGTGATGTTGGGGATGTCGCTCTCGACGATTTCGGCGCGGGCGATGCGCGGGGCGTCGGGCTCGAGATCGAACATGTTGGACACGTTCAGGGTCGAGGCGCCGGCGCCGGGGTTGGCGTAGCGGCGCACGATGCGGCCCGACTGGGGCGCGCGGATCACGGTCAGCTCGACATTGTAGGCGGCCTGGTCGCGGCGGGCGCGGGCGGTCTGGACGGCCGCCTGCTGGCTGGCGAGGCGGGCCTGGGCCGTGGCGATGGCGTCGCGGGCCTGGTCCATGCGCGAGGCGGCGACGAAGTTGGAGTCGACCAGCCGGGCGAGACGGTCGTGCTCGCGCTGGGCGGTGCGGATGTCGACCTGGATCAAGCGCAGCTGGCTTTCGGCCTGGGCGACGTCGGCGTTGGCGCTTTGCAGGGCGAGGCGGGGTTCGTCGTCTTCCTGACGGGCGAGGATCTGGCCGGCGACGACGCGGTCGCCTTCCTGGACCAGCACTTCGCGGACGACGCCGCCGCGGCGGGCCGCGATCTGGATGATGCCGCCCTCGACGTCGACCTTGCCGTTGGCGATGGCCGCATAGGGGCTCTCGACGCGGGTGGCCGCGGCCTTCTCTTCCTCGGCCTTCTTCGCCTTGCCGGCGCTCTGCATGAACATGAAGCCGACGACGATGACGACGATCAGCACGAGGCCGATCCAGAGCCATTTATTCTTGAAGAAGGCGGGCATGGCGAAAGATCCTACGGAGGTCAGTGCGACGCCAGCGTGGCGTCGGGATTGGGGGTGCGGCGTTGATCGTCGATGATCACGCCGTCTTCGATCTTGATGACCCGGTCGGCCCATTCCTCGAGGCGAGGATCGTGGGTGACGCAGATGACCGAAGCGCCGTGTTCGGTGGCGGCGCGGCGCAGCAGCCGGATGACGATCTGGCCGTTCTCGCCGTCAAGAGCGGAGGTCGGCTCGTCCGCGAACAGGATCTGCGGGTTCTTGGCCAGGCAGCGGGCGATCGCGACACGCTGTTTCTCGCCGCCGGACAGGATCGACGGCCGCTGATGAAGACGCGGGCCGAGGCCGACCTCCTCAAGGGTCGCGGTCGCCTGACGGCGGGCGTCGCCTGGGGACAGACCCTGGAATTTCAGCACCACCTCGACCTGTTGCAGGGCGGTCAGGGCGGGGAAGAGGTTGAAGCCCTGGAAGATGAAGCCGCAGTGATCGAGGCGGAATTTGTCGATCTTGCCGGAGGACAGTTTCCACAGGTCGTCGACGTCGAGCGCATCGACCCGGCCCTCTTCCGGCCGGAGCAGGCCGGACAGGGCGGCGATCAGGGTTGATTTGCCGGAGCCGGACGGACCCATGACCATGGTCAGGTCGCCGTGGCGGGCGTCGAAATCCACGCCCTTCAGCACTTCGATGAACTGCTTGCCGGACTTGAACCGCTTCACCAGGCCCTTGGCCTCGATCGCGAAATCGCCGTGCTTGCCGTGAGTCGTGGTCTTGCTCATCGCAGCAGATCCGCGGGCTGGCTGTTCTTGAGGATGCCGAGGGAGAGAAGGCCCGACAGCATGGCGATGACGATCAATCCGCCGCCGACGATGATCAGCAGGACCGGCGGCAGGGCGATGATCACGGCATTGGCCATGGCCAGCATCTGCACCAGCAAGGTCAGGCCGATGGCGGCGGCGACGCCGACGAGGCCGACCCAGAAGCTGAGCTCCATGACGATGCGGTTCAGCGAGCCCATGCCGACGCCGAGGGCGCGCAGCGAGGCGAACTCCTTGATATTGGCCATGATGGCGCCGCGCAGGGTCTGCCAGGTGATGGTCACGCCGATGATGGTGCCCAGGACCACGCAGCCGCCGATGATGATGACCAGAATGCCTTCCTCGAACATGGCGCCGGCGTTGGCGTCGGCCAGTTCCTGACGGGTCCATGCCTTCCACTGGCCATCGCCGAGGGTGTTCAGCTGGGCGGCGACCACCGTGGCCTGGGCCGGGTCGCGCAGCTTGATCATCAGCGGGCCGACGCGGGGGCCGGTGTCGGCCTGGCCGAGCATCCGCAGGGTGTCGCGCGACATGACGATGGTGGACCCCATCATGTTGGGATAGCCGCGGGTGATGCCGACCACGGTGACCGTCTGACCGTTGTACAGCGCCTTGTCGCCGAGCTTGACGCCCAGCTTGGCGACGGCCGTCTCGTCGATGGCGACGGTGTAGGGCTGGCGCAGGGCGTCGACCAGTTCCTGGGAATAGTCGGTCGGGATGGTCACCGCGCCGGGCGTGGTGTCGATGATGCTGGCCTGGACGAATTCCTGCTTCGGCGCGCGTTGGCGGGCGCGCTCGGCCTGGGACATGGTCGGGTCGACGTTCTTGACCGACTGGAACGAACCGCCCGCGCCGTCGAGCGGCTGGACCTCGATCACCTGCGGGTTGCGGTAGGCCATGGGGATGAAGCGCCGCGGCACGCCCGAGGGCCCGCCCATCAGGCTGGTGGCGCCCGGCTGCATGATGATGATGTCGGCGCTGGACCGCTCGATGGTCGCGGTGAAGCCCTTGCCGATGCCGATGAAGACGCCGGTCATGGCGAGCACGAGCAGGCCGGACAGGGCCAGGGCCATGACGGCGGCCATATAGCGCCGCCACTCATAGAGGAGGGTTGAAAGTGCAAGCGACATGGAAACGGAAAGACCCCTGACGTTGACCGCTATCTGACGGTGCAAGGGAGCGCGGCCAAGTTAAATCGGGGTAAGGCGAGCGCGGTTACGCTTGCGCAAGGCCTGTCGTGCCACATGGACGGAGCTCGTTCATCGTGTCTATTCAGATTGAAACGATCGGCGACGTCCGCCGGTCCCCTTGGGAGAATTCGCAGAATGCTGCTTCGTTCGCTCCGCGCCGCCGTATCGGCGACCGCCTCCATAGCCGCCGTCGCCGGCGTGCTGGCCGTCATGGCCGCGCCCTCGTCCGCCCGCGCCGATGAAGGCATGTGGACGTTCGACAATTTCCCGATCCAGACGGTGAACGACAAATACGGCACCCGGATCGACCAGGCGTGGCTGGACCGGGTCCGCAACGCGGCGGTGCGCATCCAGGGCTGTTCGGCCTCGTTCGTGTCGGACCAGGGCCTGATCCTGACCAACTGGCACTGCGTCGTCGGCTGCGTGCAGGAACTGTCCACGCCCGAGCAGGACTTTGTGAAGAACGGCTTCCTGACCGCCAACCGCGAGGAAGAGCGGCGCTGCCCGGGCCAGACCGCCGAGGTGCTGGTCGACATCGTCGATGTGACGGACCGGGTGCTGGCGTCCGGCGCCGGCCTGGAAGGCGCGGCCTTCAACGCCGCCCGCTCGGCCGAAACCAACGCCATCCAGACCGAGGCCTGCGCCGGCGATCCGAAGTTCAACTGCCAGGTGATCAGCTTCTACCGCGGCGGCCGCTACGCCCTGTACAAATTCCGCCGCTATGACGACGTGCGGCTGGTGTTCGCACCCGAGAACCAGGCCGCCTTCTTCGGTGGCGACCCCGACAATTTCAACTTCCCGCGCTACGCCCTCGATGCCGGTTTCCTGCGCGCCTATGAGAATGGCCAGCCGGTCGAGAGCCCCAGCTTCCTGCGCTGGAACCCGAACGCTCCGGCCGAGGGCGATGTGACCTTCGTGGCGGGCAACCCCGGCTCGACCTCGCGCCTGCTGACGATGAGCCAGCTGGAGCGCCTGCGGGACCAGCAACTGCCGGTGACCCTGATCCAGACCTCGGAACTGCGCGGTCGTCTGCTGGAGTATTCGCTGACCGGCGACGAGGCCAAGCGGCTGTCGTTCGATCCGATCTTCGGCCTCGAGAACAGCTTCAAGGTCTATTACGGCCAGCAGGGCGCCCTGACCGATCCGGCCTTCATGGAAGCCAAGCGCGAAGCCGAGGCCGAGCTGCGCGCCCGCGTCGCCGCCGACCCCAATCTGGTGCAGCAGATCGGCGACCCCTGGACCGACCTGGAGCGGGTCCAGGCCACGGCGCGCGACCTCTTCCTGCCGGTGCGCCAGCTGGAGCAGGCCGCCGGCGGCGGTTCGACCCTGTACCAGATGGCCCGGGCCCTCGTGCGGGCGTCGAAGAATACGTCGATCACCGAGGCGCAACGCGCGCGCCTGACCGCCATGCTCGGCGAGGAGACGCCCATCGCGATCGAGATGGAAGAGATCCGCCTGCGCTACTGGCTGTCCAAGACCCGCGAGTATCTGACGGTCGATCATCCCGAGGTGAAGGCCATGCTGGGCCGCGAGAGCCCGGAAGCCCTGGCCGAGCGGCTGATCTCGGGCACGCAGATGGAGGACGCCGCCTTCCGCGCCCGGGCCGCCACCATGACGACCGAGGAGCTGGCCGCGGCAGACCCGCTGCTCGCCTTCGTCATCGCCAATGACGCCGCCGCCCAGGCGATCGGCGCCCGCTGGGCCGCCGAGGTCAACGCCCCGACCGCCCGCGCGGCCGAAAAGGTCGCCCAGGCCCGGTTCGCGGCCTATGGGACCAACCAGTATCCGGACGCCACCTTCTCGCTGCGGCTGTCATACGGCCGGGTCGAGGGCTGGACCTATCGCGGCGTCACCGTGCCGGCCTTCACCTATATGGGCGGCCTGTACGAGCGGGCGACCGGCGCCGAGCCGTTCAACGCGGCCCAGGCCTTCATCGACAATCAGGCCCGGGTGAACATGGAGACGGTCTATGACTTCTCCTCGACCAACGACATCATCGGCGGCAACTCGGGTTCGCCCGTGATCAACGCGGCCGGGGAAGTCATCGGCGCGGCCTTCGACGGCAACATCCACTCGCTGGGCGGGTCGTACGGCTATGACGGCGCGCTGAACCGGACGGTATCGGTGTCGACGGCGGCGATCACGGAAGCGCTGCGCAACATCTATCCGAGCCCGCACCTGCTGGAAGAGCTCGGGGTCGAATAAGCGTCCTTCTCCCCCTGCGGGAGAAGGTGTCAGGCGAAGCCTGACGGATGAGGGGTGAAACGCGGTGGTCAGAGATGACTTGCCCGTTTCGCCCCTTACGTCTTTCATGGGTGCATCACCCCTCATCCGACCCGCTGCGCGGGCCACCTTCTTCCTCAAGGGGAGAAGGAAGGAGCAAGACATGCGTCACCTCACCCCCGCCCTCGCAGCCGCCCTCCTGACCCTCGCCGCCGGCTCCGCCGTGAAGGCCGAGGAAGGCATGTGGACCTTCGACAACTTCCCCATCGCGCGGGCCAACGCCACGCTGGGCACGAACATCGACCAGGCCTGGCTGGACCGGGTGCGGCTGAGTTCGGCCAAGTTCGGGGGCTGTTCGGCCGGGATCGTCTCGGCCGAGGGGCTGGTGATGACCAACAACCACTGCGTCGCCACCTGCGTGGCCAATCTGTCGACCCAGGCGGTGAATTACGCCGAGACCGGCTTCACTCCGCGCACCCGCGAGGAGGAGCTGAAATGCCCCGGCGGGACGGCGGAAATCCTGACCGACATCACGGACGTGACGGAGCGGATGCACGCCGCCGGCGCCGGGCTGGAAGGCCAGGCCTTCACCCGCGCGCGCGACGCCGAGGCGGGCCGGATCGAACAGGAAGCCTGCGGCGGCGACGCCGGCAAGCGCTGCCAGGTGGTCAGCCTGTACCGAGGCGGCCAGTTCAAGCTCTACACCTACAAGAAATACAGCGACGTCCGGCTGGCCTTCGCGCCCGAGGACCGGGCCGCGACCTTCGGCGGCGATCTGGACAATTTCAGCTTCCCGCGCTTCGCCATCGATGCGGCCTTCATCCGGCTGTACGAGAACGGCGTCCCCGCCGCGACCCCGACCCATTTCGTGTGGAACGCCGACAAGCCGGTCGAGGGCACGCCGGTGTTCGTCTCGGGCAGCCCGGGCGCGACCCAGCGGCTGCTGACCCAGGATCAGCTGTTCACCATCCGCGACGTGGTCCTGCCGATGGACCAGCTGCTGGCCAGCGAGCTGCGCGGCCGGTTGATCCGCTATTCGCAGGAGGGTGAGCGACAGGCGTTCGAGGCCATGGACCCGGTGGTCAGCCTGGAGAACACCTACAAGCGCGGCCTGGGCCGGATGCGCGCCCTGACCGACCCCGGCTTCATGGCGACGCGGGCCGGGAACGAGGCGGATTTCCGCGGTCGCGCCGAGGCGACGGCAGGCGACGCCAACCCGTGGACGACGCTGTCCGCCGTCCAGCCGATCGCACGCGAACTCTATCCCGCCATGGCGCTGCTGGAAGGCGGCACGGGCATGGGGACCACGCCGGTCGCCGGCGGCTCCCAGCTGTTCAGCTGGGCGCGGACGCTGGTGCGCGGCGCGCAGGAGCGGGCCAAACCGTCGGCTGAGCGCCTGCCCGAATACGCCGACAGCCGCCTGTCCGGCGTCCAGTCCGGCCTGTTCGCCGAGCGGCCGGTCTATCCGGGCCTCGAGCAGGTCCGGATGGAGTGGTGGCTGTCCAAGACGCGGGAGTGGCTGACGGTCGATGATCCGCGCGTCCGCGGCCTGCTGGGACGGGAGTCGCCCGAGGCGCTTTCGGCGCGGCTGATCGAGGGCACGACGCTGGCCGATCCGGCCGTGCGCCGCGCGCTGTGGGAGGGCGGCCTGGCCGCCGTCGAGGCCTCGCAGGACCCGCTGATCCAGTATCTGCTGTCGATCCAGGACGAGACCCGCGCCATTCGCTCCGAATGGGAGGAAAAGGTCCAGGCCCCGACCGATCGTGCGTCGGAACGGCTCGCCGGCCTGCGGTTCGAGACCTATGGCGACACCGTTTATCCCGACGCGACCGGCACCCTGCGGCTGACCTACGGCCGGATCGAGGGCACGGACGTTCCGGGCCAGCGCTGGGGTCCGTTCACCACCTTCGACGGCCTGTGGGACCGGGCGACCGGCGCGCCGCCGTTCGACGTGGCGCCGAAGCTGCTGGCCGCGCGCGGGCGGATCGACGGCGGGACGGTGCTGAACATGGCGGTGTCGTCGGACACCATCGGCGGCTCATCGGGCTCGCCGGTGGTCAATGCGGCCGGCGAGATCCTGGGGGCCAATTTCGACTCCACCGTCCTGACCCAGCGCAACGCCTATGGCTATGACGTCAACGTCAATCGCTCGGTGATCGTGACCACCGGCGCGGTGACGGCGGCGCTGCGGGATGTGTACGGGATGGACAGGCTGGTGCGGGAGTTGGGGGTCCGCTGAGTTCGTACGGCTTAGGGCTTAGGGCTTAGGGCTTGGATCAGAGCGCCTGAACCCCAAGACCTACGACCTAAGCCCTGCCCCCTAGATCTGGCTCATCTTCTGCCGGGCCTTGGCGAAATACTGCCAGCCGGTCCAGACGGTGACGATGGCGGCGGCCCAGATCAGGACATAGGCGAAGGTCTGGAAATGCGGCTGCCACTCCAGCGGCAGGCCGAAGCCGTCCCACAGCAGCACCAGTTGCAGGCAGCCGAGGGCGACCATCTGCAGGACGGTCTTCCACTTGGCCAGCAGGGTGACCGGCAGCTTGACCTTGCCGGCGACGGTCTCGCGCAGGGCCGAGACGGCGAACTCGCGGAACAGGATCAGGCCGCAGGGGATGGCGATCTGCGGCAGGGCGCCCCAGGCCAGGACGCCGAGAATGGCCCCGGTGATCAGCACCTTGTCGGCGATCGGATCGAGGATGGCGCCCCAGCGGGTGGTCGAGTGCCAGCGCCGGGCCAGAAAGCCGTCGACCCAGTCGGTCGAGGCCGCGACCATGAAGATGACGAAGGCCGTGCGGCCGAAGCGGAACTGGTCGTCCGGGCTCAGATACTCGGACAGGAACGGAATGCCCTGCGGCGCGGCGCCCGCCAGGATCAGGAACATGATCACCCCGGCGATCAGCCGCAGGCCGGTCAGGATGTTCGGAATGGGATTGGCGTGGGGATTGGGTGTCATCTGGGCGCTCCGATACCTCAACGCGATCTGCCATGCTTCGCTGCATGAAGCGAGCGTCCGGCCTCGTCGTTACCCGGCCAGGGAGACGAATGTCCCGTCGCGCAGCGAGCGCAGGACGCCGTCGGCGATGCCGAAATGGACGCCGCTGAGCGCCAGCGTCCCCGCCGCCTCGCGCTCCGCGATCCAGGGGAAGGTGCGCAGATTCTCCAGCGACAGGCGGACCACCGCCTCCTCGGCCGCCCGCTCCGCCTCTTCCGGCGCGCAGGCCTCGCAGACGCGGCGCACGACCGGCGCGCCCTGGGCCACCCAGGGGGCGACGAAGTCCTGACAGTTGTCCGGGGCGCCGTAGCGCATGGCGTTGACCCCGCCGCAGTGGGCATGGCCCATCACCATGATACGCGAGACGCCCAGCACCTTGACCCCGAACTCCAGCGCCGCGGAGACGCCGTGCAGCTGGCCGTCGGGCTCATAGGGCGGGACAAGGTTGGCGACGTTGCGGACCACGAACAGCTGCCCCGGCGCCGTGTCGAAGATCAGGGCAGGATCGGCGCGGCTGTCGGAACAGGCCACCACGAGGGTGTGCGGCTTCTGCCCTTTCGAGGCCAGCGCCTCGTATTCGGCCTTGGCGGCGGGCCAATGGTCCTCACGGAAGCGGCGATAGCCGGAGAGCAGGGCGTCGCGGGATTCGTCGGTCATGGGGACGGTATAGGCAATCGGAGACGCTTGGGGGAGAGGGACGTAAGGCCGCAAGACCCGAGCGAGGCGCGGGAATATCGCCCCAACAGACTTGTTGTCAGGGCGGCATCCTGCGCCAACCGGCGCGCGCCTACATCCCGGCCAGTTCCTCGGCCACGATGGTCTGGACCAGGCGGACGCGAGGGCTGGATTCCAGCGCCTGATGGGTGACCAGCCAGATCGGCACCGGAATCGGCGCCATATCCGGCAGGAGATTCACCACGCCGGGGGTCCGCGCCGCCACTTCGCGCATCATCACGGCCACACCCATCCCGCGTTTGACCATTTCCCAGATCACCGCCGCGGACTCCGACACGATCCGGAAATCCCGGGTGGCGATCGGGATGCCGATCTCACGGAGAAAGCTGGCGAAGCGGGGGTCATCGAAGCCCATCAGGCCCGCCCCGGCCAGATCGGCAGGCCCCTTGGGCAGGCCGTTGCGGGCCACCCAGTCCTCGGACGCAAAGAAGCTCGCGGCGCTATCGCAAATATGGCGGCCGACCAGACCGGGGCGGTCAGGCCGGACATGGCGAATGGCGATGTCCGCCTCCCCGCGATGCAGATCGCTGATCTCGTTGGAGGCGACGATCGCGATCGTGATCTGCGGCGCTTCCGATCTGATGCGCGCGACGATCTCCGGAAGAATATAGGCCGCAAAGGTGTCGGTGGCGGAGATACAGACCCGCCCGCCAATCTCCTGCGCGCGTCCACTGGCGGCGAGAACGAGCGTGTCCGCCGCGTCCCCCATGATCCGGATGTGATCGAGCAGCTCCATCCCGGTCTGGGTCAGGACCAGCTTGCGGCCCCGCCGTTCGAACAGGGTCACGCCCAGATCGGCCTCAAGCGCCAGAACCTGCCGCGACAATGTGGGCTGGGTCAGGCCGAGCTGGCGAGCCGCCGCCGAAAGGGATCCGGCGAGAGCGGTCGCGTGAAACCCGCGAATAAGGTTCCAGTCCATTGTCTTCATTGTTCTACGTATATCATGGCAACGAATTTCGCCGATTTACCTATTTTACGCATATGATAGATCGCATTGCAAAGAAGAAGCCTTCGGCCGATCGCACCCCGACGTTCGCCTTCCAGATCGCGCCCTTGAAGAATTCAATGTTCGGAGCAGGGCGATTCAGTACGGCGCCAGGATTCAACTATCCGCACGTTGTTCAGAACGCGCCGAACACGCATGGCAATATTTATGAATAGAAAGCGCGTAAGACATGATCAATAAACAAGCAAAACAGAATGCACTGAAGGAATTTCCGGTCAGCGTGAATCTGAAACTTGCGGCGCTTTGGTCGAGCTTTATGTTTCTCTACATTTATGTAGATTATTTGCACCTCTATATGCCAAACTCATTGGAAGATATGCTGGCAGGCAAGGTATTTGTTTTTGACGTCAGTCAGGCATTTCTCTTGGCGAGCCTCGTCTCGGTGACGATTCCGGCTTTGATGATTTTCCTTTCCGTCGCTATGTCAGCCAATCTGAATCGCTGGATAAACATAGTTGTGGCGATAATTTATATCCCATACACGCTGTTTAACTTGGCCGGTGAGGCGTGGATACATATGGTGTTCGGCGCTCTTGTAGAAGTCGCCATTCTTTTACTGATTATCCGCTATGCATGGAAATGGCCTCGTCTCGTTGTGAATTGAGAAAACGGCCGGTGCGGGTTCTCACGCGTCGGCTTGCCGCCCGGCCCCTGCCTTTCAGCTGTCCCGAGCGCCTTGGTTGCGGCCTTGCAGGCGCGCAGACCGTCGGATTGTGATGGCCCGGGCCCAGCGGTGTCGCTTCATTTATTTCCGTATATCATGGCCACGGATTTCGGCAATTTACCCGATCGGCGCATATGGTAGTGGGCGTTGCACAGGAGCGCATCACCATGAGTACCGCCAGCGACGCCCGGTTCTGGGACAGGGTTTCCCGGAAATACGCCAAGGACGCCATTGCCGACCCGGGCGGCTATGAGCGCACCCTGGAGCGGACCCGCGCCCTGCTGAAACCGGACGACCGGGTGCTGGAACTGGGCTGCGGGACCGGAAGCACGGCGCTGCGACTGGCCGGCGATGTGCGGAGCTATCTGGCGACGGACCTTTCCGCCGGCATGATCGCGATCGCCAGGGAGAAGCATGCCGCCCATGACATGTCCGCGCTAACCTTCCAGATCGCAACCGCCGAAGCCCGGACGTTCGATGTCGGGCGGTACAATGCCGTGTTGGGTTTCAACTATCTCCACATGGTCCGCCACCTTCCGGGCACGCTGCGGCGCATCCATATCCTGCTGGCCCCGGGCGGCCTGTTCATATCCAAGACGCCCTGTCTGGGAGACATGAACCCGCTGATCAGCCGCGCCCTGCTGCCGGTGATGCGCGCGGTCGGCAAGGCTCCGCATGTCAGCGTCTTCCGGCAGGCCGAGTTTTGCCGGAGGGTGAGCGACGCCGGCTTCGACATCCTCGCCACCGAGAACCACGCGACCAGGGGCAACGACCGCCGTCCCTTCATCGTGGCCCGCAAGCGGTGACCTGAGCCGGCGAAGTCCCGCAGGCGCAGGGTTCGTGGGCCCGGCCGGCCGTCTAGGACCTTGGCCGCTTCCCGTCGATCAGCACCGCCTGTTGCCAGCGGCCGGGCGCCTTGTCGGTGCGGTGGATACAGCCGGACCAGCAGCAGGGGCGCTTCTTGCCTTCCTGCATTTCCTCGATCGTCCGCTGGATGCGGCGCTGTCGGGTCGCGGGTTGTTTGGCGTCCTCGACCCAGCAGATGAACTCGTTGCGCCCGAGCGGCGTCAGGCCCTGCCACAGGGCAAGGGCGTCCGGGTCGGACTGAATGGCGGATTGAAGGTCGGCGCCGGCGAGGTGGACGACGCCCTGTGCAAAGTCGGTCATGCCGCCTCCTTCCCGGAGGCCCTACCCTAACCCCGCCCCTCCGGGTGGAAGAAGCCGTAAATCCGCTCCGCCAGCGGCTGGTTGATCCCGTCGACCTTGACCAGATCGACCACCGAGGCGCGGCCGACGCCCTTGGCGGAGCCGAAGGCGTGCAGCAGGGCCTTCTTGCGGCCCGGGCCGACGCCCTCGATCTCGTCGAGCGGGTTCTTCTTGATGTCCATCGAACGGCGGGTGCGGTGGGCCCCGTTGGCGAAACGGTGGGCCTCGTCGCGCAGACGCTGGATGTAATAGAGCGCCGGCGATTTCATCGGCAGCATGAAGGGCGGCTTGCCCGGCATGAAGAAATGCTCCTTGCCGGCGTCGCGGTCCGGGCCCTTGGCCACGCCGACGGCGAGGATCTCGTCCAGGCCCAGGTCGGCCAGCACGGCCAGCACCTCGGCCAGCTGGCCGGCGCCGCCGTCGATCAGCAGCAGGTCGGGGCGGACCACCTCCTCGCCCGCATCCTCGTCCTTCACCAGACGGCCGAAGCGGCGGCGCATGACCTCGCGCATCATGCCGTAGTCGTCGCCGGGGGTCAGGTCCTCGCCCTTGATGTTGAACTTGCGGTACTGCGACTTCTGGAAGCCCTCGGGCCCGGCCACGACCATGCCGCCGACGGCGTTGGTGCCCTGGATGTGGGCGTTGTCGTAGATCTCGATCCGCTCGGGCCGGCTGTCCAGACCGAAGGCCTCGCAGACCTCGTCGAGGATTTTGCCCTGGGCCGAGCCCTCGGCCATCTTGCGGCCCAGCGCCTCGCGGGCGTTGGTCAGGGCGTGATCGACGAGGCTGAGCTTGTCGCCGCGCATCGGGCGGGCGATCTCGACCTTTCGTTCCGCCTTCAGGGAGAAGGCCTCTTCCAGAAGTTCCAGCTCGTGCGGGCGCTCGTTGGACAGGATGAGGCGCGGCACCGGCCGGTCCTCGTAGAACTGGCCGAGGAAGGCGGCGAGGATTTCAGGGTCGGTATCGGTCTTGTCGACGCGCGGGAAATAGGCCCGGCCGCCCCAGTTCTGGCCGCCGCGATAGAAGAAGACCTGGACGCAGGCCTGGCCGCCTTCGGAGAACAGGGCGAAGACGTCGGCCTCGGCGACGCCGTCGGCGCTGACGGAATTCTCCATCGAGATGGCCGACAGGGCGCGGATGCGGTCACGGACGCGGGCGGCCTGTTCATAGTCCATGGCCTCGGCGGCGGCGCTCATCTCGTCGGACAGGCGGGCGATGACGGCGCGCGACTTGCCCTTCAGAAAGGCCGAGGCCTCGTCGACCAGGCCGGCGTAGTCCTCGAGCGAGATCAGGCCGGTGCAGGGGGCCGAGCAGCGCTTGATCTGGTGCAGCATGCAGGGCCGGGTGCGGGTCTCGTAGACGCTGTCGGAACACGACCGCAGCAGGAACGCCTTCTGCAGGGTGTTCAGCGTCCGGTTCACCGCCCAGGTCGAGGCGAAGGGGCCGAAATAGTCGCCGGGCGTGGTGTGGGCCCCGCGGTGCTTGCGGACCTGCGGCGCGCGGTGGTCCTTGCGGATCATCAGTTCGGCGAACGACTTGTCGTCGCGCAGCACCACGTTGAAGCGGGGCTTCAGCTGTTTGATGAAGCTGGATTCGAGCAGCAGGGCCTCGGTCTCGGAGGCGGTGATGACCAGCTCCATCGAGCGGGTCAGGGAGACCATCAGCCCGATGCGCTGGGTGTGGAACCGGCCCTGCGCATACTGAAGGATGCGCTTCTTGATCGACTTCGCCTTGCCGACATAGAGGCAGGTCCCGTCCTCGCCATACATGCGGTAGACGCCCGGCTTGTCGGGCGCGCGGCGGGCCTCGTCGCGGATCAGGTCGGCGGCCTTGAGGGCGCCGGGATCGTTCGCGGTCTCGGGAATCGGGGCCTCGGTCATCGGGACCGATATAGGCCTAGAAGCGGCGGACCATAAGGACGCCGCCCAGCACCATCAGCACGCCGGCGACCCGGCCCCAGCTGATCGGCTGTTTCGGCATGCCCATGGCTCCGAAATGATCGAGGGCGATGCTGAGCAGCAACTGGCCGGCCACCATGAGGATGATGGTCGTCGCGACGCCGAGCCGCGGCACGCCCCAGGCCGCGGCGACCACGAAGATGGCGCCGTACAAGCCGCCGACCCAGGCGTACCAGGGCAGGGCCCGCGAGGCGGCCATGTCGGGCCGGGTCTGGAGGATGACGGCGAGAATGCCGAGCGCCGCCGTGCCGACGGCGAAGGAGACGAAGGCGGCGTTCACCGGCGAGCCGACGGCGGTCATCATCTTCGCATTGGTCGGCGCCTGCAGGGCGGTGGCGGCGCCGCCGAAGACGACGGCGATCATGGCGAGGAGCGAGGGGTTCATGGACTCTGGCTACCAGCTTGTCGCGGGGTCCGCACCGCAGAAGATTTCCGTCAGCCGGTCCCGCGTCGCCCGATGTGTATCTTCCGGCAGGGCGCCGACGTCGAACCAGCCGATGTCCGCGATCTCGCCGTGGCTGGTGCGGTCAGTCAGGGCGAAGCGGTCGATGCGATAGACCAGCACATGGTCGCCGCGGAAGAAGCGCTCGTTGGCGTGGATGCTGACCAGGGCCGGACGGTCCTCAATGATGACTCCAGCCTCCTCGCGCATCTCCCGGATCAGGGCGTCCTCGCAGGACTGGCCGCGCTCGACCCCGCCGCCGGGCAGCCACCAGCCGTGCAGATAGGTGTGTTTGACCAGCAGGACCCGGCCGTCGGCGTCGATCGCCACGCCGCGCACGCCGAGGGTCATGCCGCGGCTGATCCGCGACCATGCGAAGAACAGGGGGCGGGTGAAGGGCTCGATCAGGGTGCGCCACGTCGTCATGGGATGACGATAGGCCGTCATGCGTTCTTGAACACCCGCGCGCAGGCCTTTATTGCGGGCGCGCTAAAGGAGCGTTTCCATGCTGGCCCTCTACATCATCCTCGGCTTCGTCGCCGTTCTCGCCCTGATCAATTTCGTCGAGTTCGGCCGGGTTGACTGACGTCTCCGCCCCTGGGCGTGAAGGGGGGCGCGGCGCCGCCCTCGTCACCGGCGGGGCGAAGCGCATCGGCCGGGCGATCTGCCTTGAACTGGCCGCCGCCGGCTTCGACGTGGCCATCCATCATCGCGATTCGGCGGACGATGCCGCGCGCGTCGCGGACGAGATCAAGGCCATGGGCCGGCGCGCTGTCTGCCTGTCGGCCGATCTCGCCGACGTGGTCGCCACCCACGCCCTGATCGGTCGTGCAGCCGAGGCGCTCGGCCCGCTGACGGTGCTGGTCAACAACGCCTCGGTGTTCGCCGACGACCGGCTGGAGAGCCTCACCGGCGAGAGCTGGTCGGCGCATATGGACGTCAATCTGCGGGCGCCCGTGTTGCTGGCCCAGGTGTTCGCGGCCCAGGCGCCCGACGGCTCGGCTATCGTCAATATTCTCGACCAGCGGGTGCTGAAGCCCGATCCGCGCTTCTTCTCCTACGGCCTGTCCAAATCGGCCCTGTGGGTCGCGACCCGGACCATGGCCCAGGCGCTGGCGCCGCGCATCCGCGTCAATGGCGTCGGGCCGGGACCGACCCTGCCGTCGGTGCATCAGGCGGCGGGGGAGTTCGAGGCCGAGGCCCGCGCCACGCCGCTGCAACGCGCGGGCAGTCCAGAGGCCGTCGCCGACGCCGTGCGATGGCTGGTGGACGCCGGGCAGGTGACCGGCCAGATGATCGCCGTCGACGGGGGCCAGCACCTGGCCTGGCAGACCCCGGACATCCTGGAGTAACCCTTGACCGTCTCTCCCCTGCCCTTTCCCGCCGCCGAGGCGCCCCGACGCGAGGGCCTGACCGTGTTCGTGCGCGGCCTGCGGGTCGAGGCGGGCATCGGCGTGCACGACCATGAACTGGGGCGGCTGCAGCCGCTGGTCATCGATGTGACGCTGGAGCTGACGCCCGCGGCGGTCGAGCGGCTGGCCGACACCATCAACTACGAGACCGTCGCCCAGGCGGCGCACGCTATCGTGGCCGAGGGCCATGTCGGACTGGTCGAGACCTTCGCCGAACGGCTGGCCTCGGCCTGCCTGGATGACGGACGGGTGCGGCGCTGCACGGTGCGGATCGAAAAGCCCGGCGCGCTGGACGGGGCCGCCGCCGCGGGCTGCGAGGTGGTGCTGGCGCGCTGACCGGCGCCCCTGCGCGGTTGCGCCGACGGCAAGGCGCGGTCATTACTTGGACCGGACTGAAGGATATCCGATGGCCGAACCCGGCGATCTCCCCCCCAGGAAAGACCCATTGGACGACCTTGGGGACGACCACGACGACGACCTGATCGGCTTCGCCTCGCCGGCGTCGCTGCAGGGCCGCGCCCGCGTGCCGGAGCCTGAGCCCGAGCCGGAACCGGAACCGGAACTGTTCGATACGATCGAGGACGAACCGCCGCTGCCCGAGCCTGAGTCGGAACCCGTCCCGACCGCGGCCGAATCCATTTTCCAGCCCTCGCGGGCGTTTTCGACGCGCGGCCGCCGGCGTCAGGAATCCGCACCCCTGCCGGGCGGCGGCATGGGGCTGTACGCCGTCTATGCCCTGATCCTGTTCGCCGTGCCGACCATGGGCGTGTCGGCGGCGATCGGTCTGTTCGCCGTCACCGGACGGGCGGGTCCCGACGATGAGCTGTCGTCGTCGCATTTCGTCTATCAGCAGCGCACCCTGTGGGCCGCGGCGGTGGCGGCGGTGGCCGGGGTGATCCTGCTGGCCGCGCCCTTTGCGCTCGGCGTGCCGATCCTGTTCGCCCTCGCCATCTGGTTGGTGGTCCGCGGCGCTTCGGGCGTCTGGGCCCTGAAGTCCGGCCGGGCGATCGCCGATCCGCGCGGCTGGTGGATCTGACGGAGTGACGCCATGACTGAACAGACCCCGGCCAAGGGCGAGGAGCCGCGGTTCGCGACCGGCCATGAGTCCGAGAGCAAGCCGGCAGCGCTGATCGCCTGGGGCCTGTACATCCTGTCCCTGCCCAGCGCGAACCTGCTGGTCATCGTCGGCCTGATCGTCGCCTATGCCGGGCGCGGCGGCTCGGACGGCCTGACGCGGGCCCATATCGACGCCCAGATCGGCCTGTTCTGGTCGGTGTTCTGGTGGACCATCCTGCTGTGGATCGGCGTCGCCGTCTGTGTGATCGGAGTCTTCACCGTGCCGGCGGCGGGCGTCTTCCTCGTGCCGCTCGGGATCATCCTGCTGCTGGCGCTGCTGTTCCTCACGGTCTGGTTCACGATCAAGAGCATCATCGGCCTGATCAACCTGCTCGGCGACCGCGCCCCCTGAGGCGCCGGCGCGACGGTTTCTGACGGAAGCCGAGGTTCACGGGTTTTCGGGGAACGCCCCTGCCGTGTCCGTGTTGGCTGGATGTCCGCTCCCAGACACAGTCGAGGCCGCTCATGACCGATTTCCGCGACGTCCGCGCCGATCAACGGTTCGAACAGGGGTTCGCCGATCCGGAGGGCCAGATCCGCACCGTCTTCGCCGACTATGCGGTGCAGGGATCGACGCGCGCGATCCTGCATGTCGAGGCCGATCCGGCGCTGCGCGGCACAGGCGCGGCGGGACGGTTCATGCAGGCCCTGGCCGAACACGCGCGGGCCGAGGGGCTGAAACTGGCGCCGCGGTGCAGCTATGCCGTCGCCTGGCTGAAACGGCATCCCGAGTTCGACGACCTCAGGAGCTGAGCCGCCCGCGCAATTCCCGATGGAGCGGAGAGGCCCTCGCGCGCATTGTAGTGTTCGACGACCCGGAGCCACCCCATGCCCGACCTCGACCTGTCCTCCCTCAGCGCCGCCGCGGGGCCGATGCAGACCTGGGTGCTGCCGGCGCTGCTGGGGCTGGGGCTGGCCTCCGCCACGGGCCTGCGCACCTTCCTGCCCCTGCTGATGCTGGCGCTGTCGGCGAAGTTCGAGATGTTCGGCGTGCGCCTGATCGACCAGATGGACTGGCTGGTGTCCTGGCCGGCCATCGCGGCGCTGGCGACGGCGACGGTGGCGGAGTTCGCGGGCGACAAGGTGCCGGCCATCGATCACGGGCTGAACGCCATCGGCTATGTGACCCGGCCGATCGCGGGGGCGGTGGCGGCGGGCAGCGTGTTCTGGAACGTCGACCCGTCGACGGCGGCCCTCGCCGGCCTGATCGTCGGCGCGCCGGCGGCGCTAGCCTTCAATGCGGCGCAGACGGGGGTCAGGGTCGGATCGACGGCGACCACTGGCGGGCTGGGCAATCCGCTGGTCTCGCTGGTCGAGGACGTGCTGGCCTTCCTGACCGTGATCGTCGCCTTCCTGGCGCCGATCCTGATCCCGATCGTCATGATCCTGCTCGCGATCGTGGTGTTCCGGCTGGCGCGGCGCATCCGCGACCGGAACGAGCCGCGGACGGTCTAGAGCGTCCGGCTGACCACGGCCTTGAGGGTCTGCGCCTTGGCGGGAAGATCGGACGCCAGACGTCCGGCCAGTTCGCGGGCCCCGACCGGATAGGCGTCGCCCCCGTCGGCGATTTCCTGCGCCATGGCGGCGGCCTCAAGCAGCAGCTTTTCCAGCGCCTCGACCTGTTCGACGGCGAGGGCGCGCGCTTCCATCTGCAACCGTTTGACCCGGTCCGCCGTGGTCACGGGCGGGCGCATCAGGTCGTAGATCTCGGCCTCGGCGGAGACGAGGTGGAGATCGGGCTTGGCGGGTCGGGTCTTGCGCATGGCGGGGTCTCCTGGCCCACCCAATGCGAAGCGGCGCCGTGGCGTTCCCCTGCCGGGCGAGCCGGCTGTGGGTTGTCGGAGGTGTGTGTCCGCTGAATCACAGGCCCGGCGCCGGGGGTTCAGGCCGCCTCGCCCCGGAGCTCCAGCCGCGCCTCGGCCTCGCGCACGGCGTCCACGGCGCGGTCGACGACCTCAAGCCCCGCCCCGGCCGCGATGGACTCGACCGTGAGGATGCGGCGGAAGGCGCGCGCGCCCGGGCGGCCGTGCATCAGGCCCAGCATGTGCCGCGTCATGGCCGGCAGAAGCACGCCCTCCTCCAGCCGCGCCGCCAGATAGGGGCGGTAGCGGTCGATGGCGGCGAAGGCGTCGACGTCCGGCGTCGCGGCCCCATAGAGGCGGCGGTCGGCCTGACCGAGGATGGCCGGCTCATGATAGGCGGCGCGGCCCAGCATGACGCCGTCCAGCTGGACGCCATCGCTGTCATCGAGGTGCGCCTCGGCCTCGTCCAGCGAGGCGATGCCGCCGTTGATCGAGATCGACAGATGGGGCCGCTCGCGCTTGAGCCGACGGACCAGCGCATAGTCGAGCGGCGGCACGTCCCGGTTTTCCTTGGGCGACAGCCCCTTCAGCCAGGCCATGCGGGCGTGGACGACGAAGATCTCGATGCCGACGGCGGCGCAGGCGTCGACGGTGGCGAACAGCGAGACCTGCGGGTCCTGGTCGTCGACGCCGATGCGGCATTTGACGGTGGCGGGGACGGAGACTGCGTCCTTGATCGCGGCCATGCAGTCGGCGACCAGCTGCGGCTCGCGCATCAGACAGGCGCCGAAGCGGCCCGACTGGACCCGGTCAGAGGGGCAGCCGACGTTCAGATTGATCTCGTCATAGCCGAAGGCCGCGCCGATCCGCGCGGCCTCGGCCAGCTGGGCCGGGTCCGAGCCGCCCAGTTGCAGGGCGACCGGATGTTCGACGGCGTCGAAGCCCAGCAGCCGCTGCTGGTCGCCGTGCAGCACCGCCGGGGCGGTGACCATCTCGGTGTAGAGCAGGGCCTCGGTCGTCAGGGCGCGGTGGAACGCCCGGCAGTGCCGGTCGGTCCAGTCCATCATGGGCGCGATCGAGAGGCGGCGGTTCATCGGGCGCGGGCTCTACACCAAAGCGGGGGCGGAGGCGACTGTCAGGCCCCGGCCTTTTCGCGCTCGTCCTCGTCCTCCAGCACCTCGGCGGCCTCCTCGTTGAGGGCCCGGCCCTCGCGGCGGGGTTTGACATAGGGGGCGGGCTGGGGCGTGGCGATGTTGCCGCGCATCAGGGAGCGCCCGGCCTGGAGCCCGCCGGAGAGCTGCAGGGTGAAGCGCTCCTCGTCGCGACGGCGGACGTCCTCGATGGTCTCGCGCGCCTCCTCATCGGAGAAGCCGAGGTCGATCAGCACCTGGTGGCCGAAGACCAGGGCGCTCTCGAAGGTCTCGCGCAGCTGGTATTCCACCCCGGCCTCGACCAGACGAATGGAATGACCGCGGTCGAAGGCGCGGACGAACAGCTTGGTCAGGGGAAACTCCGCCTTGACCAGTTCGACGATGCGGTCGGCGACCTCGGGCTTGTCGACGCAGACCAGGACGGTCTCGGCCTTCTCCGCTCCGGAGGCGCGCAGGACGTCGAGCCGCGAGCCGTCGCCATAGAAGACCTTGAACCCGAAATTGCCGGCGGCCTGGATCATCTCGACATCCATGTCGATGATGGAGACGTCGACATCGCGGGCCAGCAGCGGCTGGGACACGACCTGGGCGAAGCGGCCAAAGCCGATGATCAGCACCCGTTCGCGCAGGTTGTCGGCGCGGTCCACGCCTTCGGCATCGTCCGGCGAGAGGGCCTCGTTCGGACGCAGCCGGTCGGCCAGCATGACCCTGAGCGGGGTCAGGGCCATGGACAGGATGACGACGGCCGAGAGGATGGCGGCGGTGCGGGCGTCGAACAGGCCGGCGGCGAAGGCGGTGGAATAGAGGACGAAGGCGAACTCGCCGCCCTCGCCCATCAGGGCCGCGCGCAGCAGGCCCTCGCCGTGCTTCTGGCGGATACGGGCGACGGCGTAGACGGCGATCATCTTGGCCGACATGAAGGCGGCCAGCCCGCCCAGCACCCAGGCCCAGTCGGCGATGACCACGCGCAGGTCGAGCGACATGCCGACACTGAGGAAGAACAGGCCCAGCAGCAGACCGCGGAAGGGTTCGACGTCGGCCTCGAGCTGGTGGCGGAAGGTCGATTCCGACAGCAGGACGCCGGCGAGGAAGGCGCCCATGGCCATCGACAGCCCGCCGAGGTTCATGGCCCAGGCCGCACCCAGGACGACCAGCAGGGCGCCCATGGTCATCACCTCGCGGCCCCCGTAGCGGGCCAGCAGGCGGAAGAAGGGGTTCACGATCCAGCGACCGGCGACATAGACCAGGGCCACGGCCGCGATGGCCAGACCGATGGTCATCCAGATCGGATAGCCGGTCTCGACCGACGACCCGTAGGCGCCGGCCAGCACCGCCACCAGCGCCAGCAGCGGCACGATGGCGAGGTCCTCGAACAGCAGGATGGAGACCACCCGCTGGCCGCCCGGCTCGGCGTTCTCGTTGCGCTCCTGCAGCAGCTGCATGACGATGGCCGTGGACGACAGGGCGAAGCCGAAACCGGCGATCAGGGCGGCGTACCAGGCGAGACCGGCGAGCAGGGCGAGGCCGGTCAGCAACAGGGCGCAGGCCAGCACCTGCACGGCGCCGAGGCCGAAGATCTCCTTGCGCAGGCTCCAGAGGCGGGCGGGTCGCATCTCCAGGCCGATGATGAACAGGAACATGACGACGCCGAACTCGGCGACGTGCAGCACGGACTGGGGGTCGCGCACCACGCCCAGCGCGGACGGTCCGATCAGCAGGCCGGCGGCCAGATAGCCGAGCACGGCGCCGAGTCCGAAGCGGCGGAACAGGGTGGCGGCGACGACCATGGCCGCCAGCAGCGCCACCGCGTGGCCCAGGCCCATACTGGTCGTCTCGTGCATCTCGCGTCCCCTGCGGCGTCGCAGGATAGTGGGGGGAGATGCGGCGATGCGCCACCCCGCGAGCCGTATCCACCGTCAGGCTTCGTCAGAACCGCGCGCCACAGTTTCGCCCGAGGCGGGGATGCCTCATGGTGATCACACAACCAAGGGGAGATGCGCGATGTCGAAGCGTCCGTTGAAACAAACCCTCGTCGGGCTGGTCAGCCTGGCCTTGGCTGCGCCGATGGCGCCCCTGCCGGTGATGGCCCAGGAGGGCCGGGCGATCGATCCCGACAAGCCTTCGGACGGGGTAGTCTCGGCCGCCGCCTGCCGGGTGTTCGGCTTTACGCTGCCGGAAGAGCGCAACGCCGACACTGTGGGCAGCGTCGCGACGGGCCGGGCCCTGGCGATGGCGCCGCCGCCTATGGCCCCGCCACCACCGCCACCACCTCCTCCTCCGCCGCCGCCGCCTTCTGCTCCTCCGCCTCCGCCCGCCGGCTACATCACGATGAACGAAGTCGGGGTTTCCGGGTCGCGTGCGCCAACCCCGCCGCCGCCGGGCGTCATCACCCCGCCACGGCCGGCCGACACCGAACGCTATCCCGACGCCACGCCCAACCCGGTGCGTCGCGTCGCCGATGAACCGGTCTCGACCTTCTCGATCGACGTCGACACGGCCAGCTATTCCAACGTCCGGCGTTTCATCGACGAAGGCCGCGCCCCGCCGGCCGACGCGGTGCGGGTCGAGGAGCTGATCAACTACTTTGATTACGGCTATGAGCGGCCGACCTCGGCGACGCAGCCGTTCGCCATCACCACGGCGGTCACGGCCTCGCCGTGGGGGCCGGGGCGCCAGATCGTCCACGTCGCCCTGCAGGGCTATGAGCTGCCCGAGAGCGAGCGGCGGCCGCTGAACCTGACCTTCCTGGTCGACGTCTCGGGTTCGATGGGCAGTCCCGACAAGCTGGTCCTGGCGCAGAAGGCGATGAACCTGATCATCGACCGGCTGCGGCCGCAGGACACGGCGGCGGTGACCTTCTACGCCGAGGGGGCGGGCACCCGTCTGGCCCCGACGCCGGGCGACCAGAAGCTGAAGCTGCGCTGCGCCGTGGCCAGCCTCTACGCCTCGGGCGGCACGGCCGGCGCGACCGGCATGACCAACGCCTATGACCAGGCCCAGGCGAACTTCGCACGCGACCGGGTCAACCGCATCCTGATGTTCACCGACGGCGACTTCAACGTCGGCGTCACCGACAACATGCGGCTGGAAGACTATGTCGAGGCCAAGCGCGAAACCGGCATCTATCTGTCGGTCTATGGCTTCGGGCGCGGCAACTACCAGGACGCGCGGATGCAGACGATCGCCCAGGCCGGCAACGGCACGGCGGCCTATGTCGACGACCTGAACGAGGCGCGGCGGCTGTTCGGGCCGGCCTTCGACCGGGGCGCCTTCCCCATCGCCGACGACGTCAAGATCCAGGTCGAGTTCAACCCGGCGCGGGTCAGCGAGTACCGGCTGATCGGCTATGAGACCCGGCTGTTGAACGAGGCCGAGTTCAACAACGACCGCGTCGACGCCGGCGAGGTCGGTTCGGGCGCCTCGGTGACAGCCCTGTACGAGATCACCCCCGTGGGCGGACCCAGCCAGATGGGCGAGCGGCGCTACCCCGAGAACCGCAACAGCCTCGGCGTCGGCGGCGGCGATCCGGACGGCGAGGTCGGCTTCGTGCAGGTCCGGTTCAAGCTGCCGGGCGAGCGCGACTCACAGCTGATGCAGCGGGTGCTGGCGAACGCGCCCAACCTGAGCGCCGCGAGGGCGCAGCCGCCGGAGAGCACGCGCTGGGCCATCGCCGTGGCCGCCTTCGGCCAGCGGCTGCGCGGCGACCCCTGGCTGGGCGACGGCTTCGACTGGGACGCGGTGCTGGAACAGGCGCAGGGCGCGCGGGGGGATGATCCGTACGGGGAGCGGGCGGAGTTCGTGCAGATGATCCGGGCGGCGCAAGGACTGCCGGCAAGGACGGCGCCGTAGGGGCCTGATCCCTTCTCCCATTGGGAGAAGGTGGCCCGAAGGGCCGGATGTGGGTCGGCTGGTTGAAGCGGCGAAGCCGCCCCGGGGCGGTCGACCCACACCCTTTCGCGCAAGGACGACGGCTTCGCCGCCGTCCGCTCAAGCCCTCTCCCAATGGGAGAGGGAACGGGGCATGGTCGCCTCGTGACCGACACCCTCTCCGCCAGGACCGCCCGCCGCATCGCCCTGGCCGCCCAGGGGTTCGGGCGCGCGCAGCCCGCCGCGCCGGGCCGGAGCCACGTCCGCGACGTCGCCCGGAAGCTGGGCGTGATCCAGATCGACAGCGTCAACGTCGTCACCCGCACCCATTATCTGCCGGGCTTTTCGCGGCTGGGGGACTATCCGCGCGAGGCGCTGGAGGCCGAGGCCTGGGGGGCGCGGCGGGGACTGTTCGAATACTGGGGGCATGAGGCGTCGATGCTGCCGCTGGAGCTGCAGCCGCTGCTGCGCTGGCGGATGGATCGGGCGAAGGACGGCGCCATGTGGACCGGCCTGTCGCGGTTCGGGCGCGAGAAGGCCGACTATATCGAGGGGGTCCTGGCCGAGATCGAACGGCGCGGGCCGGTCACGGGCGGCGATTTCGCGTCAGGCCCGCGCGGGGCGCCGGGCTGGTGGTCGTGGTCGGACGGCAAGCGGGCGCTGGAGTGGCTGTTCTGGGCCGGGCTGATCACGACAAAGACGCGGAACGGTTTCGAGCGGGTCTATGACCTGACCGAACGCGCCCTGCCCGCCCGCATCGTCGACCTGCCGACGCCGACCGAGGCGGATGCGCAGCGGGAGCTGGTGCGCATATCGGCGCGGGCCATGGGCGTGGCGACGGCGGCGGACCTGCGGGACTATTTCCGCCTGCCGCTGGCCGATGCGCGCGACCGGATCGCGGAACTGGTCGAGGCGGGGGAGCTGACGCCCGTCGCGGTGAAGGGCTGGCGGCATGCGGCGTATCTGGCGGCCGGGGCGAAGTCGCCGCGCAAGGTCGCGGGCGCGGCGTTGCTGTCGCCGTTCGACAACCTGATCTGGACCCGCGACCGGACCGAGCGGTTGTTCGGGGTCAAGGTGCGGCTGGAGATCTACACGCCCGCCCACAAGCGGGCCCACGGCTACTATGTGCTGCCGTTCCTCGAGGACGAGGCGATCACGGCGCGGGTCGATCTGAAGTCGGACCGCAAGGCCGGGCGGCTGCTCGTGCAGGCGGCCTGGCGCGAGCCGGATGCGACGCCGGAGACGCCGGCGCGCCTGGCGGCGGAGCTGCGGCGGATGGCCGGGTGGCTGGGGCTGGGGGATGTCGAGGTGGTCGGGAAGGGCGATCTGGCGGAGGCGTTGGCCGACGTGATCTGACCCTTCTCCCATTGGGAGAAGGTGGCGCGTAGCGCCGGATGTGGGTCGGATGGTTCAGTCGGCGTGAGCCGCCGCTCCGGACAGCGACACGGCTACGCCGACGGAGACAGACGACCCTCACCCTTTCGCGCAAGGACGACGGCTCCGCCGCCGTGCGCTCAAGCCCTCTCCCGATGGGAGAGGGGTCACACGTCGAACTTCACCCCCTGGGCCAACGGCAGTTCGCGGCTGAAATTCACCGTCTGGGTCTGGCGGCGCATATAGGCCTTCCAGGCATCGGAGCCGCTCTCGCGCCCGCCGCCGGTGTCCTTTTCGCCGCCGAAGGCCCCGCCGATCTCGGCGCCCGAGGGGCCGATGTTGACGTTGGCGATGCCGCAGTCGGAGCCCCAGGCCGACAGGAAGGCCTCGGCCTCGCGGACGCTGTCGGTGAAGACGCAGGAGCTCAGGCCCTGGGGCACGGCGTTCTGCATCGCGACTGCTTCGTCGAAGTCGGACCAGGTCAGGACATAGAGGATGGGAGCGAAGGTCTCGTGCTCGACCACTGCTGTCTGGGAGGGCATGCGGACGATGGCGGGGCGGACGTAGACGCCGTCACGGTCGACCCGGTCGCCGCCGACAACGATCCGGCCGCCCTGTTCAACGGCCTGCGCCAGCGCCGTGTCGAAGCCGTGCGCCGAAGCCTCGTCGATCAGCGGGCCGATCAGGATGCCGTCTCCGCGCGGGTCGCCGACCGGCAGGGTCTCATACGCGGCCTTGAGACGCGCAATGAGGCCGTCGGCGATGCTCTCGTGGACCAGCAGGCGGCGCAGGGTGGTGCAGCGCTGGCCGGCGGTGCCGACGGCCGAGAAGGCGATGGCGCGGACGGCCATGTCGAGGTCGGCGCTCGGCGTGACGACCATGGCGTTGTTGCCGCCGAGCTCCAGCAGGCTGCGGCCGAGGCGGGCGGCGACGGTCTGGGCCACGGCCCGGCCCATGCGGGTCGAGCCGGTTGCGGAGACCAGCGGGATGCGGGGGTCGGCGGCGAGGGCCTCGCCGGCCTCGCGCCCGCCGATGACCAGCTGGGACAGGCCCGCGGGGGCGTCGCCGAACCGGGCGAGGGCACGGTCGAGGATGGCGTGGGTGGCGAGCGCCGTCAGCGGCGTCTTTTCCGACGGCTTCCAGATCACCGGGTCGCCGCAGACGAGAGCGAGGCAGGCGTTCCAGGCCCAGACAGCCACCGGGAAGTTGAAGGCCGAAATGACCAGCACCGGCCCCAGCGGCTGGTACGTCTCGCGCATGTGGTGGCCGGGCCGTTCGCTGGCGATGGTCAGGCCGTAGATCTGGCGCGACAGGCCGACGGCGAAGTCGCAGATGTCGATCATCTCCTGCACCTCGCCGAGGCCTTCGGAGACGATCTTGCCGGCTTCGAGGGTGACCAGGCGGGCGAGGTCGTCCCTGGAAGCGCGCAGCTCCTCGCCGAGCAGGCGGACCAGTTCGCCGCGACGCGGGGCGGGGAGGCGTTTCCACGGGTGGAAGGCGGCGACCGCGCGATCAGCGACGGCGTCGAGGTCGGGCGTTTCGGCGACCCGTCCGGCGACCGAGCCGTCGATCGGCGAGCGCGCTTCGAACCCGTCGGAACTCCAGACGGAGGCGGGCACGCCGAGGCGGGTCAGGATGTCACGGGATTCTGCGGCGGCGGTGTCGAGGGCGGTCATGGACGGGCTCCGGCTGGCCCGCGCGGCTTAGCGGGACCGCAGCCAAAGCGAAAGGGCCGCCCCGTCGCCGGGGCGGCCCTCTGTTCCGTCACGCCGGACCTACCAGCGGTCGCGGCGGTCCTGGCGGATCATGGCCTGGATCCGGTCCAGGCGGTAGCTCAGGTCCGCGTACTCGCGCCGGTTCAGACCATCACGGGCATAGCGCCATTCCAGACGGCGGTACTCGTCCATTTGCCAGGCCAGGCTGCGGGCCTCGCGCCGGCTGATGCGGCCGTTGTATTCCAGTCGATCGATCCGCTGTTCCAGCCTCTGGGCCTTGGCGCGCAGATCGTTGCCGTAGCCGCGGTCGTGGCCGTAGCCGTAGCCGTAGCCCTGGCTGTAGCCCGGCGAGCCGAAGCTGATGGAAAGGCCTGCGTTCTGGGCCAGCGCCGGCGTGGCCGTCATGACCGCCGTCGCCGCCAGCGTGGAAAGCAGGGCCTTCCGGATCATGGCGGGTTTCATTGTCGTAGTCCTCATCGTTCCGGCCCCGAGCGGACCGTGAGCGCAGATGACCACACGGGCCCTGACACGACCCTGAGAGCCCCGTTGTCTGGCAGTCAGCTTCCTGAACCGGAACCGGCGGGGGCGACGGGGGTTTTGACGACAGCCCCACCCAAGGAGACTCCCGATGAAAGTTCGCGACGTAATGAGCAAGGACGTCCAGGTCGCCCGGCCCGGCGACAGCCTCCAGGAAGTCGCCGCGCGCATGGCGGCCGGCGATTTCGGCTTCATGCCGGTGGCCGACGGCGACACCCTGATCGGCACGATCACCGATCGCGACATCGCCGTGCGCGCCGTGGCCGGCGGCGCCGCCTGCACCTCGCCGGTGGTGGAGTATATCTCGCGCGATCCGCACACCGCCCGGGCCGATGACGACCTGAAGACCGTGCTGGACGCCATGGGGACCAAACAGATCCGTCGCCTGCCGGTGCTGGACAAGGACGACCGGCTGGTCGGGGTCGTGTCGCTGGGCGACCTGTCCACGCGGGTGAAGGAAAAATACGCCGGCGAGGCGCTGGAAGAGATCTCGCGCACCTGATCCCGGCCGGGCGTTAAGGCCCGCTTCACCCTTTCGCCAAACCGGGCGTTCACCCCGCCGTGAGAGGGTTGCCGTCGAATACGGGAGACGCCGATGGCGCGCGCGCAATTCCAGAAGGGTCAGAAGGTCTGGGTCGAATGCGTCGGCGCATGGGCCCAGATCGAGAAGGTCCAGCCGGTCTGGGCCAAGGGATTCGAGGAGCCCGTGCGCGTCACCTATGACGTCGGACTGGGCCGCGAATTTCTCGGCCATGAGCTGCTGCTGCCGACCGATGACCCGACGGCGAACGCGGGCGAGACCTGGCGGCTGATGCGGGCCCGGAACAAGTGGCAGACGGCGGATGACTGTCCGCACCATCCCTTCCCCGGCACCTATCCCGTGGTGGTGACCGACAAGGCCGACTGGGGCGGCTGGCGCGTGCCCGGCGCCGAATACGACCGCGACCCCGACCAGATCGAATTCCAGGCCCGGCTGATCGCCGCCGCGCCGCGGCTGATGGCGCTGGCGGAGCGGCTGGCCGCCGCGGTCGAGGAGGCGCCCGACGACGCGCCGCCGGAAATGCAGTCGCTGGCCCGCGAGGCCCGGGCCGCGCTGAAGGCGGTCACCGACGTCCTGGCCCCGCCGTCCGACGGCGTGGCGGCGCCGACGCGGGAATCACAGGCGGCCTGAGCACAGTGGCCGTGACAAAAGGTTGATGGTTTCCAACCAAGCCTCGACAGGAATCCGCGACGCAGCCTAGATTCCGTTATCGCCGTCGAATCCTTGGGAGAGCGCCTTGCGGGGTGAAGAGCGCCGCATAACCAGCGAGGGTCGGCGTGCAGCCGATCGGCACAGGGGTCCGCCCCCCTGGATCCGCATCGCCACCCTGGCGCTCGCGCTGGCGATCACCGCCCATGTCCTGCTGATCGCGCGCACGATCGACCGTCAGGAGGCGACGGCGGCGGGCTTGCTCACGGGGATCGGCTGGAGCGAACTCTGGGTCCTGGGACCGCCGATCGCCATCGGTCTGTTCACGCTCGCGCTGGTCCTGCACATGCAGCGGCGTCAGCAGGGCATCAGTCGTGAGTGGGCGGCGTCAGAACGGCGCTTCCGCGGCGCGGTCGAGGCCGCGCGCTGCGGGGTCTGGGAGTGGGACACCGAAACCGACCTGATCAGCATCTCCGACTATATGGCCGAACTGATGGGGCTGGACCGGAGCGGCCCGATCCCGTCCGACGAACTGCTGGCTCGCATTCATCCGCGCTATCACGAAACCGTCCTGCACGCGCTGCGCCAAGCCCAGACGTTCGGGACCTTCGACGTCAGCTTTCCGGTCCCGGACGCCCAGGGACGGGCGCGCTGGATCGACGCCCGCGGCCAGGCGCGCGGCGACCGCGGCGACCACGGCTTCACCAGCGTTCTGGGCGTGGCCCTGGACACCACCGAGGCCCGGCGCGCCAAGGCCCAGGCCCAGGCCGCCGAGAGCCGGCTGCGCGACGGCATCGAGAGCGTGTCCGACGCCTTTGTCCTGTTCGACAAGGCGGGCCGGCTAATCCTTTCGAACCAGGCGTTTCAGGACGCCTTCGCCTTCGAGCCCGGGGTGCTGCGCAAGGGGGCGTTCAAACAGGATCTGAACCAGATCGCCGCCCTCGCCATCAAGTCGGACCAGCCGGCGGCCGGAGGCCGCGCCGGGGCGCGTGAGGTCGAACTGCACGACGGACGCTGGCTGCAGCTGATCGAGCGATTCACCTCGGACGGCGGCTCGGTGGTCACCGCGGCCGACATCACCGCCATCAAGCAGAAGGAGGCGGAACGTCAGCGCGCCACCGAACGGCTGCACGTCACCATCACCGAGCTGGAGGACCGCGAGGAGAAGCTGTCGCAGCTGGCGCGCAAATACGAGGTGGCGATGACCCGGGCGGAGGCGGCCAACCAGGCCAAGTCCGAATTCCTGGCCAATATGAGCCACGAGCTGCGCACGCCGCTGAACGCCATCAACGGCTTTTCGGAAATCATGGCGGGAGAGATGTTCGGGCCGCTGGGCGATCCGAAATACAAGGGCTATGCGGCCGACATCCTGAAGTCGGGCCAGCACCTGCTGTCGCTGATCAACGACGTGCTCGACATGGCCAAGATCGAGGCCGGCAAGCTGACGCTGCATTATGAGACCGTGTCGGTGAAGGAGGTGGTGGACGACGCCGCCCGCCTGATGCGCGGCAAGATCCAGGAGGCCGGGCTGAACCTGCTGGTCGATGCGCCGGAGCTGCCGGAGATCGACGCCGACTATCGCGGGCTGAAACAGGTGGTGCTGAACCTGATCTCCAACGCCGTGAAAT
The DNA here is from genome assembly GCF_002483305.1 of Brevundimonas sp. UBA7664. Taxonomy (GTDB): domain Bacteria; phylum Pseudomonadota; class Alphaproteobacteria; order Caulobacterales; family Caulobacteraceae; genus Brevundimonas. Next base: position 1,176 of record NZ_DLHQ01000016.1, on the reverse strand, counting down.
TCACCCCCGAGGGCGGCCACATCGTCGTGGCCCTGTCGCGCGAGGACGACGATCGGCTGCGGGTGGCGGTGACCGATACGGGGATCGGCATCGCCGCGGAGGACCTGACCCGGCTGGCGCGACCGTTCGAACAGGTCGAGGGCCAGCATTCCAAGACGACGCAGGGAACGGGCCTGGGGCTGGCCCTGACCAAGTCGCTGATCGAATTGCACGGCGGGGCGCTGAGCATCGAGAGCGAGCCCGGACGCGGCACGACGGTGAGTTTCGACCTGCCGATCCGGCGACCGGGCCAGCCCGCCCAGACGCAGGCGCCGGCGCAGGCCCGCGCCGCCTGAGGACGTCAGGCCGGGGGCGTCGCCTTGCCGGAGTCCGCATGCGGATTGCGGGAGCCGCCGCCCCGGCCGCCGCTGCGGCCGCGGCGGGTCAGGATGTCGGACATCCCCTGCCGGTCTTCCGGCTCCAGCGTCGCCAGCAGGGCGACCGCGTCGGCTTCGAGCCGCGCCCGGCCGCGCAATTCGGCGGTGCGGGACTGTTCGAGCAAGGCGCGGGTCCGGTCCGCGTCGAAGGTTCCGGCGCGGGCCATCTCCACGGCCTGACGCCGTTTCAGCCGCGCTTCCTCGAAATCCGGATGGGCCGCCAGGGCCGAGGCCCGCAAGGCGCCGCGCACCCGCTCGCGGACGGCGGGATCGAGCTGCTCGATCAGCCGCATCGGCGAACCGGACCGGGCCGGACGGTGCTGGGCCTCGACCCGGTGCTCGACCTGGGCGCGGGTGACGAACAGGGTGGTCACGGCGGCGGCCGCAAACAGATTCAGCGCCACCGAGACGGCGAGGGCGATCTTCAGCGTCTTCGGGCTCATCCGAGCACCTCCATGTCGTCGACGCCGAGCAGGGAGGCCTGGTAGAGGACGGCCTCGGCCTGGGCGTCGGCGGTCAGGTGCGAGGTCATCATGACCCCGGCCACGACGCCGGCGCAGGCCGCGGCGGCCCAGCCCGCGCCCAGGGTGATCGTCAGCCGGTCGAGCCACCGGCGGCCTTCGCGCCGGGCCTTCAACCCGGCCCCGGCGGCCGAGGCGATGACCCGGTCCCGCAGGGCCATGGACGGATGGACGGCGCGGGAGGCGTGCAGCAGGGCGTCCGCCGCGTCGGCCTCGGCCAGGGCCGGGCCGACGCGGCG